>CAJKGK010000016.1 GCA_905199445.1 uncultured Lachnospiraceae bacterium
AAGTAAATAAGCTCTGGCATCCGAAAAAATCTCATCCGGGGTATGCATGAGACGAAGCACTGGCCCCGAAAATATCATACTGACAACGGATATAAAAATCCATGCTCCAACAGATACATAAACAGCCATTCCGGCAATCTTTTGTATTTTTTCAAAGTCCCCGCCGCCAAAACTTTGGGAAACAAGAATACATGTTCCCATGGTGAGCCCGATAATCAGACACACAATCAAAAACAGCACCGACTGGGTGGCGCCAATAGCCGCCAGGGCATTTTTCCCTACAAAACGTCCCACCACAATGGAATCTACCATACTGTATACCTGCTGGAAAATATTTCCAAGAATCATCGGTATGGCAAAAGCGATCATCAGGCGAGCAGGGCTGCCTGATGTCATGTCTCCTTTGTTATTTTTCTCCATCAAAAAACCTCCTTCATTTTAAGCCTTTTCGCCAATAGTGCCTCAAAAACTTTGACAGTCACCGACATCGCTTTGGAGACGTGCGCCGCAAGGCGCACATAAAAAAAGTGCGATCCTTTAAATCAGACCGCACTTTTCTGTTTCCATACCAGCTAGTGTCCGTAATACGCAGCATAAAGCTGCTCACTATTCTTCTAAAAGGGCTTTTATCTCAGCCATGTGATATAATCATATCATAATCAAGGAAGATTTCCAAGATAAACGTCAAATATTTTTGCTTTTTTCATGGCTGTTACCAGTATAGCAGCAAGTATGGTTCCGCCAAAGCTGGATACAAAAAACGGTACAACATAAGCAAACAAAGCAGCTGATGTGTTTCCCATGAGCAAAACAGCAATCGGATAACTTAACAGTCCACCGATCACGGATGTGCCAAACAGCTCACCCAGATAAGCCCATGGCAGATGCCTGCCATATTTATAAAGCAGACCGCACAGCAGCGCACCGCACATCGAACCCGGGAAGGCCAGCAGTGTACCTGTTCCCATCAGGTTGCGGATCAGACTTGTAATAAAAGCCATTCCCACAGCATAGCCCGGTCCTAAAAACACGCCACCCAGGATATTGATAAAATGCTGCATGGGTGCACATTTAGATGCGCCTACCGGAATAGACAGCGGTGAACACACAATCCCCACGGCGATTAAAATGCCTGCAAGTGCCAGTTTCTTTACGTTGATATTTTTCATTTTTTCCTCCTGTACTTCGGTCGATACTTCCTGGTATCCTCTCACTCCGGAACACGGATTCCCTCGCAGAATATTTTCGTACAGTGTACATATAAACAATGTACCGTAAAAATCCGAACGGCGCTCCCCGCCCGGCAAAACCCCATGCAGAAGGTGATTTTGATCAAACCTGCCAGATCATGAAGCAAAAAACCGCCAAAGCCAGCCCCAAACGACGTATAGCCTCAAACGACCTGTACCACATAAAAAAGGGCTTCCGGAATCCGGAAGCCCTGAATATACGCTGATATATCTTTCTGCTTCCTTCACTGGTCTTAACCAACAGGTTCTAAGGGTCAGGTTTTACCTTCTCAACTTTCCTAACGGGAAGTCCCCCTGCAAAATTCTATATCATTTTAGCACAATTAGTCCATTAAGTAAAGAGATTATTTTCTCTTCAGAATCGTCAGAACGGCACCGGCTACAATACCGGCAATAGACATAACACCAGCTACTGCGCCAAGAGGCGTGTTGTCTCCTGTCTTAGGAGCATCTTTCTCCGGAGCCTTTGTTTCAGGAGCTTTTGTTTCTGTTTCTTTCTCAGTTGCTTTTTCTGTCTCTGTCTCAGTTGCTGTTTCTGTTTCAGTTTCTGTCGGAGCCTGAGTTTCTGTCTCTGTCTCTACAGGCGCTGTTGTTTCTGTTTCAGTTTCAGTTTCTGTTTCAGTTTCTGTATCTTCCTGAATCTTCTGAATATTTACATCCAGTTTTCCGCCATTTTCAGCAAAGAAGTCACCGGATACTGTCATTTCATAGCCTTCCGGTACATACTGTTCAAGAATGGCGTAATTATTTACACCCTTTGGAACAAAGTAGTCACCGCCGGCTACAAATGTATCCCCGTCCATGAAACGGATGTTCATAATAACGTCTGTGCTGATTTTCTGGATATTTACATCCAGTTTTCCGCCTTCTGTGGCAAAGAAGTCACCGGATACTGTCATTTCATAACCTTCCGGCACATACTGTTTAAGGATAGCGTAGTTATTTACGCCTTCAGGTAATGTATAATCGCCACCAGCCACAAATGTTTCGCCGTCCATGAAACGAACATTCATAATAACTTCTGTTTTAACTTTACGGACATTAACATTGAGGCTTGCACCTTCCTGAGCATAGAAATCACCGAATACTGTCATTACATAGCCTTCTGGTACGTACTGTTCAAGGATTGAATAGTTGTTTACACCTTCAGGTAATGTATAATCGCCACCGGCAATAAATTCTTCGCCATCCATGAATCTTACGTTCATGATAACGTCTTTCTGGATCTTTTCAACATTTACTTCAAGAACGCCGCCTTCAGAAGCAGTAAAGTCACCGCTGACTGTCATTACATAGCCTTCTGGTACATACTGTTCAAGTACGGAATAGTTGTTTACACCTTCAGGGACTTTGTAATCGCCGCCGGCAATAAACGCTTCACCATCCATGAAACGAATGTTCATAATGACATCTCTGTCAATCTTCTGAACGCTTACATTAAGATTTCCGCCTTCTGTGGCCATAAAGTCACCGCTGACTGTCATCATGTAGCCTTCCGGTACATACTGTTCAAGTACAGAATAGTTATTTGTACCTTCTGTTAATGTATAGTCACCGCCGGCTACAAATGTATCCCCGTCCATGAAACGGATGTTCATTGTTACTGCCTTGTTGACTTTCTGTACATTTACAGTAAGTTCTCCGCCTTCAGAAGCATAGAAGTCACCGGATACTGTCATTACATAGCCTTCCGGCACGTACTGTTCAAGTACAGAATAGTTATTTGTTCCTGCAGGAATGCTGTAGTCACCGCCAGCAACAAACACTTCGCCATCCATGAAACGAACGTTCATTGTAACATCTTCCTGAATCTTAACCATGTTTACAACAACGGATGTACCTTCTTTTACAAAGAAGTCACCGCTTGTTGTCATTTTATAACCTTCTGGAACCATATCCGCAAGTTCAGAATAGTTATGTACGCCAGCCTTTAATGTAAAGTCGCCGCCTTTAACAACTTCGCCTGTTGCACTGTCTTTAAACTGAATGTTTACAATGACATCCTGAGAAACCTTTTCGATGTTCACAATGATTGGCGCATTGTTTGTGTGGAAGTCACCGCTGCTTGTCATTCTGTAGCCTGCAGGAACCAGTCCGGCAAGTTCGGAATAATTGTGAACACCAGCTGTTAATGTAAAGTCGCCGCCTTTAATCACTTCGCCTGTTGCCACATCTGTAAACTGAATATTCACGATCGCATTCTGAGCAATTTTGCGGATGTGAACAACGATTGCGCCATCGGCTGTATTAAAGTCACCGCTGACTGTCATCTCATAGCCTTCCGGTACAAGGCTTGCCAGTTCAGAATAGCTGTGTACACCGGCTGTTAATGTAAAGTCGCCGCCTTTAACAACTTCACCAGTTTCTACATCTGTAAACTGAATGTTTACAACTGCATTTTCAGGTTCTGTGCTTATTGGTGCCACATTAAAAGTATAGCTTGATGATCCATCTTCAGCGACAAAAAAATCTCCGCTGCCTGTCAGTTCATATCCTGCCGGAATAATCCCAGCCAGATCAGAATAGCTGTGTACACCTGGAGTAAAGAAATAATCTCCAGCACCAACAACATTTGTACCGTCTGTAAAGATCACATGAACCGGTACCTCATTCTGTGTA
The DNA here is from genome assembly GCA_905199445.1 of uncultured Lachnospiraceae bacterium. Classification (GTDB taxonomy): domain Bacteria; phylum Bacillota; class Clostridia; order Lachnospirales; family Lachnospiraceae; genus Catenibacillus. The sequence continues at coordinate 3,870 of CAJKGK010000016.1, forward strand.
GCTTCTGTACTCTGTGTATTCGCCTGTGTTTCAGCTGCAAATGAAGCCGGAACACCAGACATACTTACGGAAACCACAAGAGCGCCTGTTAAGCACGCTGTCATCCATTTTTTTCTATACATCTCGATCTCCTCCTACTTTTCCCATATAAGGAAAAAAATGCTATTAACACCTTTAATTATAATAATTTTTCCAAAAAAATCCTATTTTTGGTGTGAAAGGCAGTTTTGTGGTGTGAGTTGTTAAGCCGTATTCTTGTTTCTCTTTATTTAAATCCTTACAATAATAAGAAGAAACAAATGACAGAGGTGAACAGCATGAAGATCGCTATCGTAGATGATAATAACGATGATGCAGTGAAGCTTGCACAAATCGCAGGAGAATGGAACAAAAAAAATGATTGGCCTTTGGATTTACACACTTATACAAGTGGAGAAGCATTTCTGGAAAAATTCAATCAGGAAAACTTTGATGTGATTTTCATGGACATCTTCATGGACGGAATTGACGGCATAGAAACAGCTCAAAAGGTCAGGCAAAAAGATCTTATGGTGTTAATTGTATTTTTAACAACCAGCGATGAACATATATATAAAGCCACACAGCTGCATATTTTTGATTATGTAAAAAAACCGCTGAACAAAAAACGCCTGTTTGGCGTGTTTGAGGAAATAGGAAAAACTTTGCCCCAGCATTCACGAACCATAAGTTTTACATGCGGCCGACATCATGTGGTGATGAAACTTTCAGATATCCTTTATATTGTTGCCAACAATAACTATACCGTATTTACCACATTCAGCGGAGAAGAGCGCTATCGGATTTTCTTCTCTCAGGCTGCCCAGCTGCTGGCAGATGAACGTTTTCTGATCTGCACACGGGGTGTTGCCGTAAATATGGATTATGTCATTCGGCAGGAACAGGCCACATTTGAAATGAACGACGGAAGGAAATTTCCGATCCGAAGAAACGGAAGAAAACAGATTATCGAAACATATGAGCATTACCAATTTAGTAAACTGGAGCGTCTCTGACAAAAATCCAACGCGCGCAGGACTAAAATTGGGCTTAAAAATAGAAATAGGATTATAAATATGAACAATATCTTTGAGTTACTTGGGGATTATTTCGTTATACTTGCCCTTATCCCTTTTTGTTATATTCCGGTTCGGGATTTCCCGACTCGGAATAAACCTACACTGACAATACAAATCATTGTATCCCTGTCTCTGTTTATCACAGTGACCCTGTGCACAGCAATAGGTTTTCCTGGAAAAACACCGCAAATACTCACACTGCCCACAGCTGTATATTTTTATATATTTTACCATAGTGAAATCAACCTGCCCACATATCAAAAACTGTTCTGGTTCTGTTCCTCGCTCATGCTTGAAACCTTTACCTGTCTGCTTTCCTCCATGACTTATGTATTTATTTACCCTTATATCCAGCATCCCGCCTTAAGCATCCTTTGTGCATTCCCGGAACCCATCACAGTCCGGGTATGCCAAACACTTTTGCTGCTTCTGGCCGATGGCCTGCTTTACATTCCTGTGCACAGATACATAAGCGGTCTATTTAAAACCCTCCATGGAAAAAGACTATGGAAATACATATGGAGTATTCCCGTCATTTTTACTGTCTTCTATGAATATTTAGGTTCCCAACACCAATGGTTTAAGTCTGCCTTACCAGAAAGCGTTGCTGTGGTCTTCATCCTGTTTTTTGTGAATCTGCTGATTTATGCCATGGTCTATTGGATCAGCCAATTAATCGCTGCCAATGAGCAGCTCAATGACACCAATCAAATGCTTTCCCTCTATGAAAGCCAGTATATACAGCTGTTGGATCACATACAGGAAACAAGCCGCCAGCGCCATGATTTCCGTCATCAGCTCACGGTTATTTCAGAGCTTTTAAATCACGAAAATTATCAAGGGGCCAGAGAATACTTAAACGCCTACAGCGGACTGCTCTCCCGAAAGCTCATTCGCTACACCGACTCCGCCGCCATGAATGCTTTGTTATCTCATTATGCCAACCTTTGTAATGCCAAAGAAATCCATACGGATTTCAAACTGCAGCTGCCCCAAAACCTGCCGATCACAGATATTGATCTTTGCACACTGCTGGGTAATCTGCTGGAAAACGCAGTCCATGGCTGTACCGGTACCGCCGCTCCCTGTATCACCCTAAAAGCAGCTCAGACAGCACCGCATCTGATTGCCATACAAATCGGTAATCCCTATGAGGGAACCCTCATACACCGCAACGGAAAATTCATTTCTACGAAACACAAAGCACCGGGTATTGGCCTGGATTCGGTTCACCGGGTTACAGAAAAATATCAGGGAAAACTTGAAATTTCGGATGATCAGCAATATTTCCTTGTAAAAATATTGCTCAGATGGTAAACAAAAATCATCACAGCCCGCCCCATGATACCGGAAAAATCCGGCCCCAGGGCGGGCTGTCAGCTTATAAAAATTCAATTTAAAATTCGATTTTAAGAACTCATTTCTGAAGATCCGCAAATAAATCGGTTTTATAAACACCATCTGCAATCAGCTTTTTAAAGGAGCTGACCACATAATCCTTATCTTCCTTATAGGTTACGCCAAACCACTTATCCGCTGTATCAAGAACCTTCACTGCAACCTGTCCTTTGTGCAGCAATTCATCAATGAAAATCGGAAGCAAATATTCTGCCTTTAATTCATTACCTTCCAGTCTTTCAAAAAACGCCGTGAATCCGGTTTTGAGTGTATCCACAAACTCCGGCTTTAAGCCCCACATATTCATGGAAACGTAGGATGCGGCATCAATCGTGCGCTTTTGTCCATCACAGTCCACGGCTGCACCTTCAGAAGTTTTAATAATATTGGAAGTCTCATCCACGCCCATCAGGTAGCTGTTTTCATCCACACGGCATACGCCTCTTGTGACACCGCCATTTTCGCTGAGCGTGTTCTTTAAAATAAATCCGGCCATACAAAATTCAGACGGATCGCTACTGTTTACAAGAAATTCATGAATCTTTACGAAAGCTTCCTTGCCGTAATAATCATCTGCGTTAATTACAACAAAAGGCTCATGAAGCTTACCTTCACATGAAAGCACGGCCTGCCCGGTTCCCCATGGTTTTGTACGATTTTGCGGGAAATCAAAACCCTCAGGAATATTTTTAAGATCCTGATATGCATAATCAATTTCCACATGAAGCTTACCGCAAATCTTCTCAATGCGGTTGCCAATGGCCTCTTTAAATGCATCTTCAATGTCTTTACGAATAATAAAAATAATCTTATTAAAACCCGCTTCAATGGCATCATGAATGGAATAATCCATAATAATTTCACCATTGGGCCCTACAGGTTCCAGCTGTTTAATACCGCCGCCAAAACGAGAGCCAATACCTGCCGCCATAATTACCAAGGTTGTTTTCATCTGTATAATACTCCTTCTCAATACTTAATTCAACTGGCTCAAAACAAAAGCCAATAGACCATCTGCTGATGGTGTACCATTTTATATGATAACACATAATCACACAAAAATCCACGAAAAAAATCCCACCTGCTGCTCATCTCCAATGTCTTCATCATCATTCCAGGAGCTGATCTGAAAGCACCTTCATGGGATTTTCCCTGGCCATCCGAATCAGTGCAGCCTCCCCGCAATTTTTTTCAATCCATGCCGCGGCCTGTCCGTAAACCGGCGGCCTTGTGGTACAGTTATGCATATCCGTTCCCAACAGATCAATCAATCCGTCTTTAACCAGCCTGCGGCAATATCGTACGGAAGTACTCATAAAATTTCCCAAAAGGCTGGACACATTCATCTGAAAAAGTACCGAAGCCTGCTTAAGCTCCTGAATATATGCGTCATGGTTCCACAAACACCGAAATCGTTCCACATGGGCAATCACCGGTATGTGGCAGGACTGGAAAATTTCCTGAACTGCTCCATAGAGCCCCTTATAAGAAATATCCGGCATAAATTCCACCAGGACATACCGGCTGCCATTATAGGAACGAACCTTTCCTGCCGTCAGTTCCTCCCCGGCTCCAGGTTCATAAAGCAGCTCATTACCTGAATACAGACGCATCTGGGGATAGGCTGTACCCATCCACTGCCGAAGCTCTTCCTCCCGCTGCCGGATCACCGATCTATCCATGCAGTATCCCCGATCCCCAAGAACATAGTGGGGCGTTGCACAGATTCCCCGTACCCCCTGCTGCCAGGCCATCTCAATCATTGCACAACTCTCCTTAAACGACTGCGCCCCATCGTCAATTCCCGGTAAAACATGCGAATGCATATCAAAAAATCCAGTATTCACCGCTCCCGTCAATCCTTTCTGTGCTTATTTGCATGACACTGATGTATATAATAAATGTTTTATCTCCCTGATGCCACATAATTAACTATATCTAACAGTATTTTAAACGATATTCATTAAAAAGACAAGAAAAGCCTAAGACACAAAAAATATTTTTCTGCGCCTCAGACTTTCAATGATCTTTCCTGTATTTCAGGCTTTCAATATCGTCACCTTATATTTCATGGGTTAAAATTTTACTCCACAGTCACACTCTTTGCCAGATTTCTTGGTTTATCCACATCAAGTCCTTTGGACACAGAAATGTAATAAGCCAACAGCTGCAGAGGGATGACGGCCAGACTTGTCGTAAAGAAGTCCTCTGTTTTCGGCACATAAATCGTAAAGTCTGCAATGTCCTCCATGCCATAATTACCATAAAGTGTCATTCCCAAAACAGAAGCCCCCCGGCTGCGCACTTCCACCAGGTTGCTGATTTCCTTTTCAAACAGCTCCGGCTGGGTAGCCACGCCGATGACCAGCACACCATCCTCGATCAGTGAGATGGTTCCATGCTTTAATTCTCCAGCGGCATAAGCCTCGGAGTGAATATAGGAAATTTCTTTAAGCTTCAGGGAACCTTCCATGGAAATTGCATAATCCAGACCACGGCCGATAAAGAACACATCCTTTGTATGGGAAAACTTATTGGCCAGCCACTGAATCCGCTCCTTTTCATCCAGAATCCGCTGAATCTTCTCCGGAAGTCTTAACAGTTCATCAATATATTTTCTGTAGTCCTCATCGGAAATCACATTTCTTACTTTTCCAAAAAGCAGGCCAATAAGATATATGGCAGCCAGCTGCGTACTGTAAGCCTTTGTTGTGGCCACGGAAATTTCCGGGCCAGCCCATGTATAAAATACACTATCAGCCTCTCTGGCAATGGAGCTGCCTACCACATTGACAATACCCAGTACCTTGTAGCCCCGGTTTTTGGACTCTCTCAGCGCTGCCAGAGAATCTGCCGTTTCTCCGGACTGGCTGACAACAACCACAAGCGTATTTTCCGTCATCAGCGGTTTTCTGTATCTGAACTCAGAAGCCAAATCCACATCCACAGGAATCTGAGCCATCTGTTCAAGCACATATTTGGCACATACACATACATGATAGGCAGAACCACAGGCCACCATCTGAATCCGGCTGATCTTTTGAATATCCTCATCAGACATCTGAAGCTCCTCAATCACAACCTGGCCATCCTTAATTCTAGGATGAATCGTATCTGCCACGGCTTTGGGCTGCTCATAGATTTCTTTAAGCATAAAATGCTCAAACCCTTCTTTTTCAGCAGCTTTGGCATCCCATTCCACAGTCTTAAAAGTTTTCTCGATTTCTTCCTGATCCAGATTAAAAAACCGGATGCCGTCATTGGTCAGTTCCACAATGTCCTGATCATCAATATAACATACATTTCGTGTATATTTCAGAATCGCCGGAACGTCAGACGCAATAAAATTTCCAGTTTCGGATTTTCCCACAATTAACGGACTGTCTTTACGCACAGCATAAATTGTTCCCGGAAAATCCTGAAATAAAATCCCCAGTGCATAAGATCCCCGCACTCTGCCAAGCATTTTGGAAATAGCCTCCAGAGGATTTCCTTTATAATAGTAATCCAACAGATGGGCCACGACCTCTGTATCTGTCTGAGAAATAAATTCAAAGCCTTTTTTCTGAAGCCAGTCCCTTAAATCCTTGTAATTTTCAATAATCCCGTTATGCACAACCGCAATCTTTCTGTCTTTGGAATAATGGGGATGCGCATTGGTCACCGACGGTTCGCCATGGGTTGCCCAGCGGGTATGACCGATGCCGCAGCAGCCTTTCACTGCCTTGCCGTTATCTGTCATTTCCCGAAGTGCCTGCAGACGGCCTTTAGCCTTAATAACTTCGATTTCACTGATACCGCTCTCTGCTGCGGCCTTCGCTCCTGAATGAGACACCGCAATTCCTGCGGAATCATAACCTCTGTATTCCAGCCTGGACAGCCCTTCAATCAGAATAGGCGCTGCATTTTCATTTCCTGTATAACCAACAATACCACACATATTACTTCACCTCATAACCTCTTTCACAAATTACCTGAATCACTTCGTTTACATATTCCTGGCAGGTCTTTTCATCACCAGCCTCGACCATCACACGCACAACCGGTTCTGTACCGCTTTCACGGACAAGAATACGGCCATTATCGCCAAGCCGCTGCGCTACACTGCGAACGGCCGCCTGAACCATGGCATCATTCTGTGCCGCCTTTTTATCGGTCACACGAATATTTTTAAGCACCTGAGGATAAACAGTCAAAGGTGCGGCCAGTTCCGACAATGTCTGGTTTTTAGCCAGCATGACTTCCATCAGTTTGATGGCCGTCAAAATACCATCACCGGTTGTGGCATATTTCCGGAAAATAATGTGACCGGACTGCTCACCGCCGATTCGATAACCATTGGTTGACATATTCTCATAAACATATTTGTCACCCACAGCCGTTTTCTCATATTCGATATCAGCCGCATCCAACGCCTTATACAGCCCGAAATTGGACATTACTGTAGTCACAACCTTATTGCCTACCAGCTTGCCCCGCTCTTTTAAATATCGTCCGTAAATATAAATAATGGCATCACCGTCAATCAGCTGTCCTTTTTCATCCACAGCCAGACAACGGTCAGCATCACCATCAAAGGCAAAGCCAGCATCCAGTTGATGCTCCACAACAAATTTCTGAAGCACTTCAATATGTGTGGAACCACAGTTGGTATTAATATTACTGCCATCCGGCTGATCATTAATCACAAAGGTTTTAGCCCCCAGATTGTCAAATACTCTTTTAGCAATCATCCAGGCACTTCCGTTGGCACAGTCCAGACCGATCTTTTTACCTTCATAAGATCTAAGTGCAAGGGATTCCAAAAAATTCATGTACCGATCGCGGCCCTCTGTATAATCAACGGTGCAGCCAATCTCATCTCTTGTAGCCAAAGGAATTTCTCCTGCCATGCCGTCAATATAGGCTTCGATTTTAAGCAGAGTATCTTCCTCCATCTTTTCCCCGGCGGCATTGATCAGCTTGATCCCATTGTCATAATAAGGATTGTGGCTTGCGGAAATCATAATTCCGCAGTCAATATTCTGAGTACGCACAATATAGGCCACCGATGGTGTGGTGGTGACATGCATCAGATAAGCATCCGCACCGGAAGCCGTAATCCCTGATACAAGTGAAAACTCAAACATATATGAAGAAAGCCTGGTATCCTTTCCAATTAAAATCCTGCACTTTTTTCCTTTTCTGGCATTCCGCCCATAATACCAGCCTAAGAAACGGCCAATTTTATAAGCATGGTCTGCGGTCAGCGTCACATTAGCCTCCCCACGGAAACCATCAGTTCCAAAGTATTTTGCCATAACTGTAACTCCTTACTTATTTCTCAATCATCACCGCCTGACAGCGGCCAGTTGATTCGCCTGTTTTCAGCGTTATCCTCATCTACGGCCATCCGCCGCATCTGATTTCTTATTTATTATATGCAAAAATATGCCAGACTGCAAGAAAAAGTGTTTTCTCCATAAATTTTTGTCAAAAATTATAGGGCTTCAGGCCGGTGAAAATAAAATCGGTGTTTTCAGCCGGGAAAATGCGGTTTTCATCGTCTCATATGGCAGGATATATAAGTGTCTTGCATGAGGACAGCCGGTTAATAGGATTGACATCGAAAATCGGCTGGATATATATGCCAAGTCAAGGAGAGAAATTGAGTTCGAATAAAACTTTTCTATTATTAATGACATTTTTAACCATATATTGTCATTTTATTATTTTTAAGTTATTATTATTGACCTCTCTGTATATTTCTGATAATATAATGTCGTTAACATAAATACAGAAATACACGTTCAATGTAGCAGATAACAGTATTTGGAGATATGATACTATGAAAAAACTATCTTATATGAAAATGGCCGATACGATTATCGCCAAAAGAAAAGAACAGAAACTCACCCAGGCGCAGCTGGCAGAAATGACCGGAATCCACAGAGGGATGATCAGTCGTATTGAAAGCCTTGATTACATTCCTTCCATTGATCAGCTTCATGCGATTGCAGAGGCACTTAACTTTGAAGTTGTAGACTTATTTGAAGACAGCAAACCATCAGATCATAAACCGGTTTTTAATAAAAAATATAACATTGCAGTTGCCGGTACCGGCTATGTTGGTCTTTCCATTGCTACTCTTCTTGCACAGCATAATCATGTAACAGCTGTTGATATTATTCCAGAAAAAGTAGAACTCATCAACAACAGAAAATCTCCTATCCAGGATGATTACATCGAAAGATATCTTTCTGAAAAAGAACTTGATCTGACTGCTACACTTGACGGAGAAGAAGCATACAAAAATGCTGACTTTATTGTTATTGCAGCTCCAACCAATTATGACAGTAAAAAGAACTTCTTTGACTGTTCCGCTGTAGAAGCTGTGATTGAACTTGTATTAAAGGTAAATCCAAATGCAACTATGATTATTAAATCTACGATTCCAGTTGGATATACTGCATCTGTCAGGGAAAAATACAATACAAAGAATATTATCTTTAGTCCGGAATTTCTTCGTGAGTCCAAGGCGCTGTATGATAACCTTTATCCATCCAGAATCATCGTATCCTGTGATGAAGGTTCCAGAGAAAAAGCTGAAATCTTTGCCCAACTTCTTCAGCAGGGCGCCATCAAAGGAAATATTGATACGTTATTCATGGGATTCACAGAAGCAGAGGCTGTTAAGCTGTTTGCCAACACTTATCTGGCGCTTCGTGTCTCCTATTTCAACGAACTTGATACCTACGCAGAGACAAAAGGCCTGAATACACAGCAGATTATTGATGGCGTATGTCTTGATCCACGTATCGGGGCCCACTACAACAACCCAAGCTTTGGATACGGCGGATACTGTCTGCCAAAGGATACCAAGCAGCTTCTGGCAAACTTCAATGATGTGCCCCAGAACATGATCTCTGCTATTGTGGAGAGTAATAGAACAAGAAAAGATTTTATTGCCGACCAGGTATTAAGTATGGCCGGATATTATAATTACTATAATCGTGGGGATTATGCTCCTGATCAGGAGAAAGAATGTATTATTGGTGTATACCGCTTAACCATGAAATCTAATTCAGATAATTTCAGGCAATCCTCTATTCAGGGAGTTATGAAACGTATTAAAGCAAAAGGTGCCACCGTTATCATCTACGAGCCAACCTTAAAAAACGGTGAAACCTTCTTCGGCTCAGTTGTTGTAAATGACCTAAAAAAATTCAAAAAGAAAAGTCAGGCAATTATCGCAAACAGATATGATTCTTGTCTGGATGATGTCATTGATAAGGTATATACTCGCGATATTTTTAAGCGAGATTAAACCGTTTGTGGGAGGGCAAATGCTCTCCCACAATTATTTTTATACTGGCTCGAAAAATGTGTCAGGATGCTCTGGATTAAATATCTCATTACAAGTCATTACTGTTACCAAGTCATCTGTCTCGGATAAATTAATGATATTATGTGTCCATCCCGGAATCATATAAATTGCTTCGATATTATCTCCTGAAACTTCAAATTCCACAATCCCGCCTGTATTGATATTACGTTCCTGAATCAGACCATGACCATGAACAACAATAAACTGTTCCCATTTACTGTTATGCCAGTGCTGTCCTTTTGTAATACCCGGTTTACTGATGTTAATGCTTACCTGACCGCAGTCAACTGTATGTACCAGTTCTGTAAATGAACCGCGATCATCACAATTCATCTTCATGGCATATTTAAACTTCTCTTTTGGGAGGTAGGTCAGATAAAGACTGAACAATTTCTTAGCAAAAGATCCTTCCGGGCATTTTGGCATCATCAGATTGATTGGCTGATTTTTAAATTCTTCCAACAGATCAACAATCTCACCAAGCGTCACCTTATGTGTCACCGGCACACAGCAATATCTTCCATCTGTTTGCAACACTGTCTCCACACCATCAAACTCACAACGCTGTTCCTTTCCTTCCAGTAAATCAAACATACCTTCTACAAGGTCATCAATATAAAGAACTTCTAGCTCTGTACTCCTGTCATTTACAGTAAATTGCTCACCATTGGCAACTGCCCAGCAAAAAGTAGAAATAGCACTGTTATACTTTGGTCTGGAATGTCCCATAAGATTCACAAATCGGTAAACATAAACAGGTACTCCAGTTTCTTCTCCATACTGAAAGAAAAGTTCTTCTCCTGCTTTCTTACTTCTTCCATATTCAGAATCACCAAATCTTCCGGCTAAAGTAGCCTGAACAGAAGAAGAAAGCATGATTCCTGCTTTATTATTATGTTTTTTTAAAATATCAAGGAGCTGAGAAGCAAAACCAAAATTTCCATTCATAAAATCTTCAGGATTCTCTGGACGATTTACGCCGGCAAGGTTAAATATAAAATCTGCTTTTGCACAATACTCATCTAACTCTGTCTCAGTGCTGTTAAGATCATATTCATAAATTTTATCAATCTGAATACCCTGTCTCGTCCTGTTTTTTCCATCCCTGATATTCTTCAAATTATTGCAAAGGGCAGTTCCGACCATACCCTTTGCACCTGTTACCAAGATATTCATTTCCATTTTCCTCCATCAAGTTAAACAATGAGCATGGTGCAAATACCTGATACCTGCTCATCATTTCATTATATATTTATATGTTATTCTTCTTAGAGAAAATCTTTTACTGGTCCTTTCTCCATACCATCTTGTTTACCACGTTCACATATCCCTGGATGATTCTAACTACCTTCATAGACACAGTTTCATCTACATAGTCTAGACATGGATTACCAAAAACGCCGTCTTGCTTCATCTTAACTGCCATGTCTGTGGCATTAAGAAGTTCTTTTGTTGTAATACCAGCAAGAATAAAATCACCAGCTTCCAGAGCCTCTGGTCTCTCCGTGGAAGTACGGATACATACTGCAGCAATTGGATGTCCGATACTAAGATAGAAGCTAGATTCTTCTGGAAGTGTGCCAGAATCAGATACGATTGCAAGTGCATTCATCTGAAGCTTGTTGTAATCATTGAATCCAAGGGGTTCATTGACACGTACTCTTGGATCAAGTTTAAATCCACTCTTTTCCAATCTTTGTTTACTTCTCGGATGGCAAGAATACAGAATGGGCATATCATATTTTTCTGCTAGCGCATTAACTGCTGTGAAAAGACTTGTAAAGTTCTTCTCTGTATCAATATTCTCTTCACGGTGAGCAGACAATAGAATATATTTGTCTTTCTCTAGCCCTAAACGCTCTAATACATCAGATGTCTGAATCTTGTCAAGATTTCCACGGAGAACTTCTGCCATAGGAGAACCAGTCATATAAGTCCTCTCCTTTGGAAGCCCTGCATCTGCAAGATATTTACGAGCAAATTCACTGTAACAAAGATTTACATCTGAAATAACATCTACAATACGACGATTTGTTTCCTCTGGAAGGCACTCATCTTTGCAGCGATTTCCTGCTTCCATATGGAACAAAGGAATATGAAGGCGTTTAGCAGAAATAGCCGATAAGCAACTATTCGTATCACCAAGAACGAGATATCCATCCGGCTGAAGCTCTGATAGCAGTTCAAAACTTCGTCCTAAAATATTGCCACATGTTACACCAAGATTCTCACCAACAACCGGAACGAGGATATCTGGACCATATTCTCCTAAAGTATTTGTAAGCTCAAAATCCTCCCAAAAGATCGTCGAAAGGTTTCTGTCCCAGTTCTGATTGTAATAAACCACGCAGCAGTCAAAATATTCTCTGCATCTCTTGATTACGGCAGCCAGTCTAATAATCTCAGGGCGTGTACCACAACCAATCATCACCTTTGTTTTACCGTTATTCTTCCATTTAAAATTATGTTCTGCCATTTGTCATTCTCCTCATATAGATAATCTTACTTTCTTGTGGCTCTCCCACCACTTCTCCGGCTTCTACCTCCTCACATCTTCTTATCCGATTTCCACCTTTTATAATCGAACCAAGACAGATATGGACACCTTTTTCGATAATACAATCATGATTAATTATCATCGCCAAATTGATAATACATCCACGTTCGATCCGTACTCCTGTATTTACCACCGTTTCCAGATAGACCTCGGTTTTATGGCTTACATAAGCTGTATGATGAATCAATTTATTTAGCAAATTTTCCACCAGATGCAGTAATTCTATCACACTAGGCCAAGCGGAACTCATTATTACCAAAAACAGGAACAAACTCCACCTCATCAACCAAATACAGTTCATATTTTGAAATCTAGAAATCTAATAACTTATCATCCAATATAGCAGTTATTTCGTATCCAAATTGTTCCACTACATTTCTGACAGTACTAGCATAACCACCTGCATCAACGCCAAAGATAATGTCTTTTCTATATTATCGTCTAAGAAAGCTATATCATCATATTCAAGTAAACGGGGGCTAATTCTTCAATTTCTGTTAAAAAAGAGCCAGCTCCTATAATTAGAATCTTCATTATTCCTCTGCTAATCTTGCTTGAATATATGCAAGTTCCAGCATTTTAGCTTTTATTTCTTCCTTGTTAAAAAGTTTTGTATTATTAGAGTTAAACTCTGTCAGAATATTTCTTTTAGCGTCTCCCTCTTTGAAATACTTGTCATAATTTAAACCACGGTTATCTGCTGGTACTCTATAGAAGCCTCCAAGATCAATTGCTTTCGCACACTCTTCATTCGTAAGTAATGTCTCGTACATTTTTTCGCCATGACGAATACCAATAACCTTGATATCATCTTTATTACCGCCGAACATTTCGCAAACAGCTTCTGCCTGAAGTCCAATAGAACATGCTGGTGCCTTCATAATAAGAAGATCTCCATTTTCGCCATGTTCAAAAGCATACAACACAAGATCAACAGCCTCTTCAAGAGACATAATAAAACGTGTCATACTTGGTTCTGTAACTGTAATTGGATTTCCAGCTTTAATCTGATCAATCCAAAGAGGAATAACAGACCCACGAGAACACATTACATTTCCATAACGAGTACAGCAGATTTTTGTTTTTCCACTATAACGGCTCTTTGCGATAGCTACAGACTCTTCAAGCGCTTTTGTTTTACCCATTGCATTGATTGGATATGCTGCTTTATCTGTTGAAAGACAAATAACGGCTTCTACCTCTTCTTCAATCGCTGCAGTAAGTACATTATCCGTACCAATTACATTTGTCTTTACTGCTTCCATTGGAAAGAATTCACACGACGGCACCTGCTTGAGAGCAGCTGCATGGAAAATATAATCTACACCATGCATTGTATTCTTACAAGACTGAAGATCTCTAACATCGCCTATATAGAATTTAATTTTATCTGCTACTTCTGGCATACGCACCTGAAAATCATGACGCATATCGTCCTGCTTTTTTTCATCACGAGAGAATACTCTAATCTCTCCGATATCTGTTTTCAGAAAGCGATTAAGTACTGCATTTCCAAATGAACCCGTACCTCCGGTAATCATAAGTGTTTTTCCTTCAAATAAAGACATCTTGTTTTTCTCCTTTTTATTTTATTGAAATTGTTCTTTTCAAAATTTTCGTCATAAAAAAATAATAAATTATCAGCATAAGTAAATATACAAATGCTCCGCATAAAATTTGAAGCAAAAGATATAGCAAACTATTGTTAATACTCACAAAAATATTTACTACGCGGATAATTATTAACATTGTTATCCCTGATAACATGAAATATAAATTCTCATTCAAACATTTTACTATATTAATATGTCTCGCTGCATCTAAACTCTGAATAATACAAACTACCCCTTCGGCAAAAATAGTAGCTATTAACGCTCCAGCTGCCTGATACTTTGGAATCATAAGAAGATTCAAAAGTACATTCACACACGCTCCAGTAATAATTGAAAGAATATACTGCTTGTCATGTTTATGAGGTAATAAAAACTGTGTTCTTACTACATTTGCCCAAGCTAAAAAAAGCATCACAAAAGCCTGTCCTTGAATCAGAAACACACAATCATCAAAACCATTTCCGTAGTATAAAGGAACAAAAGTAGGTGCAACGGCAACCAAACCAAAGGCTACGGCACAGCTAAAGCACATTGTTAACTTTAATGACTTTTCAAAATAGGTTATACTTTGTTCAATTTCTCCATTCATTAACAAATGGGTAATTCTCGGCAACATAACCGTGCCAACTGCAACAATAAATCCCATCGGTGCATTGATTAAGCTCTCTGCATTTGTATAAAAACCAACTTGAGAATCTGATGAAAGTATCCCCAGCATTATTTTATCCATGGTTTTATATAAACTAATAGCTATTACTGGTATAAAAAGCGTTATGTTAGGGATAATATGTTTCTTAATTCCACTGAAATGAGGTTTCACAAAAAAAATATATTTTTTTAAGGAAAGCCACATTGTGGCACCACCAATAAATTGTCCACCTGTTAATAATAGCGTATATATCCATAAATCATCTGAATTTTTTACAAATATAAATATTCCCATCAATGACATAATCTTTACTATCGTATTTCTTATGACAACGGGTCTCACATCTTCAACTCCAAAGAATAACCAAGAAATATCTATAACCGAAGTCATCACATATATCATTTGAATTATTGATATTACTTTTTCATACCTACAAAACCAAATAATATAAAACAAGTAAGCAATAGTCATTACTATTGACATAATAAATTGAAAACTGTATATTTCCCAAAAAACTCTACTTCTATTTTCACGAGTAGTATTATTAGCTGAAATAGTTCTATTTCCATAGTTTGCCACTCCCATCAATGCAAACATGACAAAATAGTACGCAATTGAATAAGTATAACTGTAAATTCCGATATTATCGGGTCCAAGTATTCTTGAAATATACGGAGTTACAATTAGAGGAGTAATAACAGTCAATAATTGATAAATACTCTGGTATGACAAATTCTTTTTTAGCTTTCCATCCATTATCTCACCAACCTTTTTAATATTTTAAGAAGTTTTCTTTTAATATCAAAAAAAAATTGTTTCGATAACATTAAAGAAAATTTTAACAATGTCGAATAATCATTTGATCTAATACTATATCGATACCGATAAAAATCTGCATTTGTTTTTCCCTCTTTGATGCTTTTTTGTGACGTATCATATAGTTTTATTTCACTTCCTTTTAAACCTACAATAACCGATAATTCTATAGGTCTTAATGCCAATGCATATGTCTCAATTTGCTTAAAAGGAAGGTTTTCAATTGACAGAACGTATTTTTTGTAATACTTTTTAGGCTTATTCCCCCAAAGATCAACTGTTAACTCGTTATCATCAATTCCCATGTATTTTCCCAAACCTTCTCTTTCCATAAACTCATCGTAACATACTGCGTCATCATCATTTAAAGGAAATAAATAATCCTTTTTCCCATACATTAATTCAACCTGGTGATCTGTTACAGAATATTGTGCATGTTCACCCACATCACTATAATTTGTTGATATACTTACATATGGGTAAACAAAATATTTGTTTTCTCTAATACAATACAAATCATGATACTTTAGCCATGATGTTTCTGGCCAAACATTTAAAACATCTGGTATATCGTCAGCTTTTTCAAAAGACTCATTCATAAGAAGCCAAGACTTAAACGCAACCCATTTCGGTTTTGTCCAGACTTGCCCCCACGACATTGCAATTCTCATAAAATAAGTATCATATTTTGTTTTTTGAGGTTCAAATCGAACCAACCATTTTAGCCAATTTTTTTGAAACGAATACAAAGATATTCCTGCCACACTGGTATCGTCCCAATAATATACTGCTGCACTATATGCAAAATGATACATACTATCACTTACAAAAATATCATCTTCTAAAACAACCAGAATATCATAATCATTTGTATATTCTCCACATTGTAGTATATGTTTCTTTAAACCCTGTCTTTTTTCAAAAGTTCTTATAATCTTTTTCCCATTTTTCCATTGATAATTTGCCGCAAATTTTTCGACAATATTGGAACCACTATTATCAATACTAAAAATTAAGTCAATATCATTTCTACCATCAAAATCAACCCTTTCAAGAGACTGAGTTAATCTCTTTACACCATCTATTCTATTGTAACATACTATTACAATCGCAAATGATTTCTTCATTTTCAATCCCTTTCCACTTATCTTCTCTGTTTCAGAGTATTGTCCAGATACATTTTTTTATTAACTAACAATCCCAATAAAACCCAAAACTCTGGGGCATGCAAATAGCTAGAAGATACCATATATTTACACACCATTACAGATATACAAGCTGCCAATATAATTCTGAGTGATGTCCTATTAGTTTTAAACAAAACTTTACATTTACTCACGATTTTCCCAATGAAGTATAAACAGAGCCCCCCACCGATAAGAAATCCAAAATCATATATCCATTCTATCAAAACATTATGGGCATATACACCAACTAGCAATACTCTATCACTGTATATTCCATGACCTAATAAATTAAAATCTTCAATTAATGGTGTCTGTAGTACTGCTCTATCAGAATAGTGATTTAAACCTTTCTCATAGCCTAATCCCAAATACAATTCCAAAGTACGACTATTAAATCCTATTTCCTTTAAACTATAATACAGCGCAGATATTATTGTATCTAAATTCACTAAAACAACAATTCCGATTAGGATAAGAAATAAAAGTATCACCAATTTCTTTGCAGTAAAATTATTCTTTATTGCTGAAATATATAATAAAATCCCAAATAGAAATGTTGTTACTGTTGCTCCTCTGCATCCACTAATCATGATAAAAGCAATTGATACAAATGATATGATTAAAGCAACTCGTTTTTTATTATACATCGAGTAACCACTCACAAAAAATAACCACGGAATCGCACCATAAGTGATATTCATATAATCAAATGACACCTTATATACAAAGACCAAAAGGAAGAATGTTATAGAAAATAAAGTTACTATTACATATCCAATTGTATATAATTCTTCAAGAAGTAATTCAAAATTAGCTGTTTCCTTTGCAATGAAAAAAGCAGGGAATGCAACTAAATACAGAAGGAATAAATCACTTATAATAATAGTCTGTATAGAACTAGTATCTATTAAATATTTAGTGATATTTTCATTCATAAGTACGGTAAAAATAATTACAAAAGAGACAACTAAAATAAATATAAAATTATTTTTCTTCTTAATAGTTCTTTGATATGCCGCTAAACCAAACAAATAAACTATTGGATATATAAAGCTCTTTACTATAGAAAAAATAGAAAAGAACTGGCCAAGTCCAGATAAATATAAATAAAGAGAAGGCAGTCCAATCAAAATGGCTAATACCTTTTCATTAGAAATTCGAGGCATACATCACACCTCCTTTAACAACTCATTAATTAATTCATTTGTTACCATTTTTTCGAAATAACAAAGATTCTCTCTAATCCATGAATCAGACTGTTCCCACCATTTAGAATCTAATAAATGGATAACGGTAGATTCATCAAATCTCTTTCTTATCAATTTAGCTGGAACGCCACCAACAATACTATAAGGCTCAACATCATTGGTTACGACTGCTCCCATTGCAACTACAGCCCCAGTTCCTATTCTTACTCCTGATTTAATAATAACACCTTCCCCAATCCAAACGTCGTTTTCAATTATGGTTCTTTTGTTAAGATTTATTTCTTCAAATGTATTATTAGTCGCATATGTCATTCCACACTGCTTGTTTAAAGAATAAAAAACTGGTGATGTTGATATTCGATCTAATGGATGTTTTCCTTCTACGGTAATTACACCATTAGATATTGAACAATATCTGCCAATATCCGCTACTATTCTACAATCATCTCCTATATAACTACACCTGCCCATTTTACCACTAATGTAGGTCCCTTTTCCTACTTTATTATCTCCTTCTAGTAAAAATGGAAATTTTATTTCAGAAGAACATGTTACTTTTATTCGTCTTCCAGAATTTTTTGCCTTTATAACATTAAAAATATAATATACTTTTCTCAGGATTGATCTCACTTTTATCACCATATCCTTAATTAAATCCCCTCACTAATAAATTTCATCCCAAACAGTAACATTATTTTTTTTATTATTTTTTGCAATGATCTAGGCATATTTTTTTTCGTCCAGAACATTAAATTCAATTTAAATTCCTCTGTTTTTGAAATATGTTCCCTATCTAAAGTCATCCCATTTGAAGATAAGTATTTTTCTGCTTTACTCAGAAGTTTCCCCTTCCTTATAATATCAACGAATACAAAATCTTCTCCCCTACTCATCGCACATCTACGATCATTCTCTTTTGCAATAGTAGTTAAAGACACTTCATATTTCCAAGCATCCAATGAATTTCTAACTGTTTGCTCCAAAAAAGATTTTCTCCATATTCCTGGATACAAATTAACACCATAATTTCTATTTAAGTCAATCCAGTAGAGTTTTTGTTCTTTGTTTACCACTTTTCGTTCTTTCGGTATCGGAAATAAACGAATGTAATCTAACTCATACTCATCCATTGCATCCAGTAAATTTTCAATTCTTTGATTATCTACTTTTTGGGTCAAAAAATAGTCATCCAAAGAAATAAAAACATATTCTGTAGATACAGAATTTAATATTGCTTTCAATCTTTGCGGCATTTCTAATTCGTCACCAGCCGGAAAAACTTGAACATCTTCATATTCTTTTTTCGAACTACAATCTGTTACAATGACAGTTCTCATATTTCTGTCTGGCCAATTTTTATTCAAATGATATACCTGAAGGTCCCACAAATCCGAATATTTATCACACGAACTTATCAAAAGTTCCAATCTATTACTTAACATAATTTACTTTCTCCTCTTTCTATAATTAGAAATTGCATTGTTTACAATTTGTTCAAATACTTTTATACTTTTCTGAATTCTATGATTTTCCTCTACAATCCTCATTGCAGTATCATAATTTCTTTTTTGAAAACTTTCATCGGTAATTAAATTTTTCATACAATTCACAAGATCATCAATATTTGTGCACAACGCAGTACACGATATACTACTAAGATAATCCATTGCACCTGTATCAGAAGAACCAAACGCTAATACACTACCACCAGTAGCTAAAGAATCTGCTACTTTTGTTGATAAAGAATATCTAGTAATATCGACATCAGACTTATCAAAGCCTTCAACAACAACTAAAATATCACTTTCACTCATCTTAGCCATCACTTGATTATAAGGTATAGCTTCATGATAATTAATATTAGGATTATCCACTAATTCCTTATAGTAAGCATCATCTTTTTCATTAGAATAAATATCCAAGCAATACTCTCGATTTATACATGCAAGTGCTTTTCCAATCTCATTCAAAGAATGATTTCTTCCAAGCCTGATATTTCCACAATAAAGTATTTTAGGATTCAAAACATTAATTTTCCTAAACTCATGGGGTTTAATTTCGGAGGCCAAATACACAGTCTCACCGTTTAATTCAAATTCTGAATTATACTTATCTCGAATTTTATTTCCAATATATACAGCACTACCACCATGCTCAAATACCGTTCTCACAAGTTTTCTATATGTTTTTTTATATATATAACTTAATGGTGAATGGGAATGGCTTTCGATAAAATAATAGTCATCGCCAATGCATGAAACTATTGGAATATCATATCTTCTAGCAAAAAACAAGGCAATTTTCAAGATAAAATAATCGTCTGAAAAAGCAAGAAATATACAATCTGGTGTGAACTCATCAACAAACTGAACTAATTCGGAAGTACACCAATATTTCTGCCTCCATAATATACCTCTAAGTAAGTATGTAAGAGGTGTTTTCTTTTTTCCAATCTTATACAATTTTGATACAAATGAATTTGAGACATCACCTTTATTCATCCTTGTAGGTTCATCAATGCTTGTCAGATCTTCATATTTATAAATAACACCTGTTTTATTCTTTCCTGAAAACCATCTCTTTAGCATTTGTGAATCAGTCACTTGGTAGAGTTTAGAACAATGTCCTGCTTTTGGCACAATAGGACTAGTAAATATCTGAATAAGATTATTTTTTTCCCAATCACTAAAATATGATTCAAATGCACGTGCAGGTCCTTGTTTATCATATGGTGATGTTCCAACAATTAATACTTTTGAGTGCATGTTATCTCCTTCTCAAAACGCTCTTAATCTCTTTAGAAAACCTACTCTAAAATTTTATTAATGACAGTCAGTAAATTTTCATTCTGCCTATTTTTATCAAAGAACATTCCTGCATTCCAAGAATTATGTTTGCATATTTTCAAATGATCGGAATCTCTAAGATAATCTAACGCTGCCATAAAAGAATCTGCATTATTTGCCTCATAATTGACTCCAAGTTTCTCCTCTGTAATATGCTCAGATATTTCACCTTTAAGTGAATTAATAATAGCCAGACCGGCCGCTGTGTAGTCATAAAATTTATCACACATATCTACATTAGAACCAGCAGAATATGTTGATAGCCCTATATCACACTTTCCATAAATAGGAATTAAGTCCTTTGGCAATAACTTACCGACATAAGTAAGATTATTCAATTTTTGTTCAGCAGTTCTCACTTCATCTTCAAATGGTCCACTGCCAGCAATAATGAAACGTAGGTCATGATAGCCTAGATTTTCACACCTCTTTGCACATTCAATAATACCTCCAATATCATATGAAGGTCCAAGTGTTCCAGCAAATACACACCATACTTCATTCGGATTTTTATTGGTCAATCTTGAACAATTCATTTCATCCTTTAGATGACTTCTAAACTCGGTAACATCAATGCCATTGTAAACTAAAGCGTTTGGTTTTCCTGTAAGCGAAGGGCTTATTTTTTTCATAAATTCTAAATAATGCTTTCCTAAAGCAATTGAACCGTCCAAAGAATCATATATTTTTTTACGTCTTCTACAAACAGGAATAAAAAGGAAATTTGCAATTGAAGAAAACGTTTTTTTTAAATTGCTCACAATAAATTCTGGCCATATATCCATCTGATCATAAATCATCGGAATATCATTTCTCTTTGCATAGACATAAGAAGGCACACCCATTGTAAGAGGATTTTCTGCTGCAATAATTAAATCTGGTTTCTCTAATTGTTTGAATTTCTTTATCGCATTTCTTCCAAACACAAAATCTTTGTACATTCTTCCTACGCCAAAATTTTTCTTGTATGATGTAGTTGGAACAAGTCTAATGATAAAATTTTCATTTACTATTATATCTTTCCACCCACTAGATCTCTGTTTTTTAAAATGATGTGAAAATGATGCAGTCCACCAAATAACATTAAATCCATTTTGAGAAAGGTATTTTCCAAACTGATTAAAACTATATTCTCTCCAATTTTCTCCTTCTATCGGCCCATACGGATTTACTAACCAAATCATTCTCATCAATCATTTCCCCCCACAAATCTATATTCATACATCTTTCGCCCCTCATTAGTTGTAAACATCCGTTGTCTGACAAAACCATTTTTCTCATAAAAATATATCGCTCCTTCGTTATTAATCGCATCTGTCTCTAATGTAATATAAACAAAATGGCTAAAATCCACTTTTTTCTTCAACTCGTCAATTAATAGTGATCCTATACCTTTACTCTTTATAGTAGGATCTACACCAATAGAAGAAAGCTCAACATATTTCTCTTTACGCTTAACTTCACTTGGCTTCAAAAATGCTCGTATAATATGCAGGAAAGCCGAAGGTCTACGGAAAAAAGCCTCTGCGCTGTACCACCCAAACTTAATAATTCGAGTCTTTATCATAAACTTATATAATCCACTAAAATTTGACGAATATGCTAAGAAACCAATAGCTTTACCACCATCTTCTGCAACTAACAAACCGGAATCTTTATGATCACAATAGGATTGATACATTTGACACAAAAACCCTCTTCCCATGAAGGTTAGAAAGAATCCTTCAAAAGTTTTCAAATGAATTTCAACAATATCATTTACTATTTCTTTTTCCTCCGAGTTTACTTCTCTAATAGTTATCACAAACAATCTCCTTACTTATAGTCCTTCCCAAGCATCGCAAATACCGTTCTAAATATAGTCGCGATTTCCCCAATGAATGAAAATTTTTTTATACTCTCAAGGTTATATTCCATCTTTCTTGGAAGTATTTCTTCCACATACACCCGGTCCACATCATCTGCTGCTTCCAATAAATCAGCTTCATCCTTATATCTAATACTTGCCTCTGATGTAATTCCAGCTGGAAGAAGTAATGTTGCCATATATTCTGGCTTATATTCTTCAACATATTTTACAGCTTCCGGTCTTGTTCCAACAAAACTCATATCTCCGCTGATCAAGTCAAACACTTGTGGAAGTTCATCAAGACGACAATCTCTCAGTTTTTCTCCAACCTTTGTAATTCGACTATCATTTCCAACTGTGACGGCAGATCCAATCTTGTCCGCATCATTCACCATTGTACGGAACTTATGTATTTTAAAATGCTTACCATTAGCAGTAACTCTCTCTTGACGAAAAAAAACTGGTCCTTCAGAATCTATCTTTATCCATATCGCTATAATTGCCATTGGTATTGACAGAATAATGAGAAGAACAATCCCACCTATAAGATCCACTCCCCTCTTCAAAGCAAGACTTATTTTTTTCTTTTTTAAAACTTCATAATAAGATCTGACTTCATCATTTCTCATAAAATCCGGTAATTCTTCCCATTTTCTGAGCATTATCTAATATCCTCTCTCTAAAAATACAATCCCAGAGTTCTACAATCTCAAATCACCTGTAGTCCTACACACATTGTGATATTCTTTTAGTTTTTCTATTTTTAAATAGCTTGAAACTCCTGATTATTTTTTGCATATTCTCTGACACGCAGAAATCTAAGTATATTACCTCTTATCTTGAATAATTCACCATAAAAAATAACTCTATTGATCTGATTTTCTTCCATTGACTACCATTTTATTTTTTGTTCAATATCAATAGCGTACACCTCACTTAAGTCAATAAGAAAATTAAAACTGCTTGCCTATCCCACACGCATTCGTTATAAATACTCTTTAACTACATCTTTGAAATTCATAGCAACGTAATCCACATCCTCGTCCGTTAAACATGTATGAAGCGGGAATGAAATTAGATTCTCATAGTACGCATAAGCATTCGGGAAGTCTTTAATATCCCATCCCATTGCCTTATAGGCTGTCATCATCGGAAGCGGTTTGTAGTGAACGTTTGTATTCACACCACGTTCTGCTAATTTAATAATGATTTCTCTCCTGGTTTCATCAGTGATTCCCGGTATTCTCGTGAGATACAGATGATTGGAACTTTGGAAATCATCTCCACAATGTACAAGACGTTTTATCCCAAGCTCATCACACATCGCATCATATTTTGCAATGATTTCTTTTCTTCGTTCAAGCATTCCCGGGTAACGATCAAGCTGTCTCAAGCCAATGGCCGCCATAATATCTGTCATATTGCATTTATACCAGGGGCCGACAATATCATATTCCCACGCACCTAACTGAGTCTTTGCAAGAGCATCTTTGCTCTGACCATGAAGAGAATACAGCTGGAACTGCTTGTAAATTTCTTCGTTATCGATTCCTTCGATATCTCTCCATGTACTTGCTCCGCCTTCTGCTGTTGTAAAATTCTTTACAGCATGGAAACTAAAGGATGTAAAATCAGCGATTTCACCAGCCATCTTTCCATGTCTACTTGCACCTAACGCATGCGCACAATCAGCAAATACAAGAACACGTCCAATAGCCTGCTGAATTCTGGCGCCAAGGTCATTGCCTTCTTTTGCTTTAAATAAATCTTTTTTACGCTCAATAGCAGCATACAACTGATCGTAATCACAAATAATGCCACCAAGATCAACTGCTACAACGGCTTTTGTTTTTTCAGTAATTGCCTCTGCAACTTTGTCATAATCCATTTCGCAATTATCTTTCTGGCTATCTACAAAAATTACTTTTGCTCCACAATGAATTGCAGCAGATGCCGTAGCAGTATATGTATAGGCAGGCACAATTACTTCATCCCCGTCTCCTATACCACAAGTTCTAAGATTAAGTTCTTCAGCTGCAGTTGCAGAATTTAAGCATACTACTTTTGAAGTATGACAATACTCCGCAAGTCTGCGTTCCAATTCCTTTGTTCTGGGTCCGGTTGTAATCCAACCTGAGCGAAGTGCCGCAGAAACTTCCGCGATCTCAAGTTCGCTTATATCTGGCGGGCTAAAAGGTATATTTCTTCTAATTTTTTCATTTTTTGTATTAACATTTGTCATATCTAAGCATCCTTTACTTTTTTTATGCCGGATGATAAGTTGTAACAATCTTCTGTACGCTTTCTTTGATATCTTCTTTATTCTTATCATCTAACAAATCATCTGGCTCCTGCAAAACCTTCTCGATATCAAATGGTATAGGACATCCAATATAAATTAAGTCATTCTTATTCTTGGTTATTCCTATTTTTAAAAATCCCCCCTCTTTATACCCTTTCTAAAGAATGTCCCCCGGAAAAACATTTTTTAAAATTGTCATTTGATCTAATTGAGTTCCATTTGATTTATCAAAAAACCAAACGAACTCAATCCAAAATAAGTATTAAATTTAGTTTTAAAACAAACAATTTATATAGAACTTCGTATATAATTTTTATAAATTATATCCTTTTAATTTTTTTATTTAAAAATTCTTCAAATAAACGCAATTTAATAATTACATCATTTTATATGCTTTTATAAAATAATTCTCAACGATATGATTTATAAAAATATTATTTGATAAACCCCCCCCCGTAAATACTGTATATAAAAGCGCCTATGTCCCAAAAACCAAGGCTATGCATGGCACTTTTATATACAATAGGGGTTAATCCCAGGTATTACCACCAGGACCTTTCTTATGTTCTTACCCCTTCATCTGATACTCCGGCACAATTTCTTTGACGAGTGCCTTAATGTTATCACATTCTCCCCAGGCTTCTTTATTCAGTCTGTCCAGGCTGGCTTTAAGCTTAACGCCGTCCACCGGCAGAGGATTTCCGATAAAGATTCTCTGGTTGGCTGTCTTTTGCAGGCCTTCCTCGGCCATGAGCAATTCTTCATAAAGCTTTTCTCCGGGACGCAGACCCGTAAACTCGATTTTAATATCCACATCCGGGGTAAAGCCTGACAGACGAATCAGATTTCTGGCCAGATCTACAATTTTAACCGGTTCTCCCATGTCCAAAACAAAGATCTCGCCGCCCTTGGCATAAGCACCGGCCTGAAGAACAAGGCTGACCGCTTCCGGTATGGTCATAAAATAGCGGATAATATCCGGATGTGTAACGGTCACCGGGCCGCCGTGTGCAATCTGTTTTTTAAACAAAGGAATGACGCTGCCGTTGCTGCCCAGCACATTTCCAAATCTTACGGCTGTAAAGATCGTGTCACTTTTCTGCGCATACATCTGGATCACCATCTCGCAGAGGCGTTTACTTGCGCCCATAATATTGGTTGGGTTCACAGCCTTATCTGTAGAAATCAGTACAAAGCGTTTTGTATGATATTTATCTGCCCGCATTGCTGTTTTATATGTACCAATCACATTGTTTTTAATAGCCTCATTGGGGCTGTCCTCCATCAAAGGCACATGCTTGTGAGCGGCCGCATGATAAACAATATCCGGACGGTATGTTTGGAATACATATTCCAGACGGTTGCTGTTGCGCACCGAACCGATGAGAACGGTCAGATTCAAATCCGGATACTTATATTTAAGTTCCTGCTGAATATCGTAGGCATTATTTTCATACATTTCAAAAATAATCAGCTGCTTGACCTTATGTGCAGCCAGCTGCCGACACAGCTCACTGCCAATAGAACCGCCGCCGCCGGTGACAAGAACAACCTGGTCCTTGACATATCCCAGCACTTCTTCTATATTCATACGAATAGGATCCCGTCCCAGCAAATCTTCGATTTCCACATCTCTTAGCTGGGAAACGTTGACCTCACCGTTGACCAGCTGATAAATACCGGGAACCGTCTGAACCTGACAGCCTGTATATTTACAAATATCCAAAATTTCTTTTTTATCCTGCTGACTGGCTGTGGGAATCGCCAGAATAATTTTATTGATTTTATACTTTTTTACAGCTTCATCAATATGTTCCCGTCCGCCGACAACAGGAACCCCATTAAGATATTTTCCTTTTTTATGAATATTGTCATCAATTAAGCATTTGACAACATCCATAATTTTATCGCTTGTCCGGTATTCCTTCAGCAAAGCCATCCCTGCGCCGCCGGCACCGATAATCATTACATTTTTCCGATTTGCCGACGCCCGGCGTTCACCGGTCATTTTAAAACGACGTAAAAGTCGATAGGACAGACGAATAAAAGCTGTATACATAAACAGCAGCAGCCAGCCAATCATATAAAAGCCAATGGGCATTCTTTCAAAAACAATGACTGTAATGATCACTGTTAATATAATTGACAGCATTGTCGCTGAAAATGTCCGTATAACTTCCGTTATTCCCGCATACGTCCATATACTTTGGTAAAGTTTGAAAACACAGAACACAAGCAACGTTACAACAATACACACTGCCACAAAATACAGATAACCAATACCATAATTCTCAGGTATTTCCTGAAGCTGTAAGTCAAACCGGAACCAAAGTGCCAATCCAAAAGACAAAATGATTCCAATAACATCGAATACCGCAATTAAAAGTTTTCTTTTCATATCGTTCTCCCTGTTTTCTGTATTTCTAATTTCCGCTATGATGTCCTAACAAATTAATCACTATAGCGCAAACCAAAATTAAAGCGCCATAAACCCCTGCTGTTACAAAAAAAGTCTGAAGTCCGCTATTTATATACAGCTTCGAAAAATCGCCCAAAAGTCCGGCATTCGCTGCCGCCATTTCACTTATTCCAGTAATCATACCAATCACGGGAACACCTGCGGTCATGATACCTGCAGCCACCAAACTACGAATCAGATAAGAGAGGGTTTTTCTTCTCATTTTTACAAGGAAATAAATAAAAATCACCCCTGAAATACCGATCGCCAGCCCTACACAGCCCAGTCCCAGGCACACAGTCTGATAAAAATCCCGGATTTCTTTATAATAAATAAAAAAGTTTTGCTGAGCAGTTCTTATAAACGCCTGATCAGCCTGATCGAGGTAATTCGTAAACGCCTCGGTCTGAATCCAGGATTTTGAAATGCCTTCATTTTCCATATATATATATACCGATGCACGAATGAAATCCGACATCAGCGTTTTATTCAATTCTTCAGAATCAACACCATGAATTTTTCCTGTTGTATACTTTTTTAGTGTACCCGATAAATCAACCTCAGCCTCAAGTCCGTCAAGAACCTGTATCGGAAGTCCCGCCTGTTCTGTCAGTCCTGCAATCTGATCCATAATGTCTTCCGAAGCGGATTCATAAAATCCGCTTTGTTCCAGAAGATTTAAAACATGACCTTCATTGAGGAAAGACAGTTCCATAGAAAAACCCCATCCGGCCATAGTAAACATGATGGACATAATAAATGCTGTGATGATCATTAATTTTTTTCGTTGTTTTCCCATATTTAAACATCCTATTTCATAAAGTAATCTGTCAATTCAATATCCGGTCCGGATAATTTTTCAGTATACACAAAGAAGCGATGGTCTCTGCGTCCTGACGGACGGCTGAATGGATAACAGGTATAAAGTACCAGCTCACCATTTTTCTGATCAAGGTGACAAGCTTCTACTTCTGTCTCTTCTATAATCGTATATTCTGTCACTTTAAATTCATACGTCCCATATTCTGTTGTTATCGTAATAATATCCCCGGCCTGAATATGCTCAAGCACATGGAAATAGGTCTCTGTATGACCCGAAATTAATGTTGTTCCTTCGGTTCCGGGAATCCAGCTGCCTGGGTAGGTTCCAATGCCCATATCCAGGACCGAATCATTGTCTCCAAAATACAAAGGCGCACTCAGCCCGATGCGTTCACACACAATCGTTCCGTATTGATCGCCGATATCAGGTTCAGAAACAGATTTTACGGGCACATACTTATCCGGCTCTGTATCTGAAGACACATCCCCGGTTTGACTGGGTGTTGCTAAAACCGGCTCAATCACCACAGAATCGACAATATCCCCAGTCCGAAACAGCGTAAAAAAAACAGGTCTCTGTGAATCAATAATCGGTTGAAAAACCAGAAACCACAGCCCTGCCCCTAAGATGATGAAGATTGCCGGCATAATTATATATGCCGACAACCAACCTGTATGCTTTCTTTTCATTATCCAGTCACCTATGCAAACATTTTATGATGTTTTGCATATACAACTGTACCACCAAAGGCTGCTGCGCAGATACCTGAAATTGCAAATAAAGATGCAACACTGCCGCCGGTCTGTTTGATGGGATCATTTTCACCGTTTTCGTTGTAAACAACTGTTACAACACCATCCTCGGTATAGGTTACATGAATTCCTACAGCTTCACATGCCGCTACAATGTGATTGATCAGCTCCTGACGTAACGCTGTTCCGCTGCGTACAGCATCCACGCCGTGCAGTTCAATCTGCGAACGAACATATTCGATTTCTTTCAAAGCTGCTTCATACTGTTCGTCCGTAATTGTCCCTGTGTAATTTTCCACAGATGCACGAACATTTTTGTATGACTGAGTTTCTGTTACCCCAAGCGATCCTGCCGCCTCATCCATAGCCGCAATCAAATCTGTCTTCTTATTCGAAGCAAAAACTGTCATTGATGATGCAAGAACAAGAATCATGGTAAGCAGCAGTGCCGCTTTGCGCTTAAGACTTTTCATAATCCACCCTTCCTTTCTCAAGCTTCATTATTACTGAATTTATTAAAATAAACAGTAATCATTACTCATAGTTTCCATAATATTTGCCGTAATAGCCTTTTTTATGGACCTCAACTTTATTAAGAACAGCACCTAAAATCGGACACTGTGAAAGCATCAGCTGCTCTTTGACCTTCTTAGCCAACTTCCGTCCGGTTTTATTATCCTCAATAACCATCAATGCGCCATCACATTTTTTTGCAATCAGCGCAGCATCAATCACAGACCCCAGTGGCGGGCTGTCGATAATAATATAGTCATAAACCTTTCTTAATGCCTGAACCAGCATCTCAAACTGTTTCCCCCCTAAAAGCTCTGCCGCATTAGGAACTCTTGGTCCAGAAGTAATCAAATATAAATTTTTAACATTTTCTACTTTATAAAAAATATTATCTACATTATCCTGGCCCGTAAGGAAATGACTCAGCCCCCGCATCACCTGATCCGGATGATATCGGTTTAAAAATACAGATTTACGAATATCTGCATCTACATAAACAACCTTTTTTCCTGACTCTGCCAGAGATTTTGCCAGCTGAAAAGAAACTTCAGACTTTCCCTCTCCTGGCATGCAGCTTGTGACAACAATCGTCTTCACATCAGGCCCGCTGAAGGTTATATTTGTTCTAAGTATTTTGTAGGCCTCATTCACCTGACGATTTTCCAGACTAACACCGCTTAAAGTAATATTCTGCATTTCTAACGTTCCTCAGCCTTTCTGTGTTTATTGCTTTCTGTTTTCTGAGGCAGAGACAAGCTCTTGTTTTTATTTCCCACCTCAGGAATAAGCGCCAGCGTATTTAATCCCAGATAACGCTCAATGTCTTCTTCGGAACGAATCTTATCATTCATAATAAACATTACGGAAATAACCGCTGCCGCAGCAAATGCACCTGCCAGGCCACCAAGAATGATATTTTTCTTCAGACTCGGACTGTCCGGATATTTGGGAAGTGTGGCACCCTCGACAAGCGTCGGGCGTTCCGCAGACATAATTTTCGGAATACTGTCAATGGTTACCGAAGCCAGTTCGTCTGCAATTTCTTTGGCTGTTTGAGGCACCGGATGCGAAACCTTTATGCGAAGAATACGGGTTCCGTCCTGATTGGACACACTGACACAGCTGTTTAACTGTTCATATGTCATATTCAATCCAAGATTGGTAATCACGGCTTCCAGATTCGGCCGGCTCTTCACAAGAACCTCATAATCCCCCGCCAGCTGGCTGCCCAGCTGTAAATCAGACACAGAAACCACTGCTGAGGAGGAGCCTGTAATATACAGCATCGTGGATGAGCTGTAAATGGGTGTTACCAGTACCGCTGTATAAATTCCAAAGGCCGCTGCTCCGGCTATAAGGCAGATCACAATCAGCCACAGCTTTTTCTTCAGA
Source organism: uncultured Lachnospiraceae bacterium (assembly GCA_905199445.1). Classification (GTDB taxonomy): domain Bacteria; phylum Bacillota; class Clostridia; order Lachnospirales; family Lachnospiraceae; genus Catenibacillus. The sequence continues at coordinate 34,696 of CAJKGK010000016.1, forward strand.
GCTTTCAGCAGAGCGACCAGATCAATCTGCATATCGTCATTTTCTTCAAATTGTCTTTCCATATATTTCTCCCATTGCATTTTCTATGGTATTGAATTTTTCCGGAATTTCCAAACCAGCGCAGACATACATCATCCGGCCAAAAATCTCCACTTCAAACCAGGCTTTTCTTTTATGCCTGTCAACCTTTTTAATGGATGTTTCATAACTTTTTAAAGGTCCTTCTTTGATATAAACCTTATGATCTTTAATATATCCCCGGCTCATCCGCAAAACTCGGTCATGATCCAAAAGTTCGATCATACGAACTTCTTCTTTAGTCAAAGGTATCAGTTCACCACCCATATCCAGGATCTTGCTCAGACCAATCACAGATTTCAGGGCCTGATAAAGCACTGTGGGATCGTCTGTGCGCACAAAGATGTATCCCGGAAAAAGCAGGTTTTTCTCCTTATGCCAGGCACCTTTATACCGCTTCATATATTCAAATTCAGGCGTAAAGCTATCTTTTAATATGGATTTAGGAACAATCCTCTAATACTGGAGCATCATGTCCCGCTCCATCCCGGACCTTACCTGTATGACAAACCACATAACTTCACCCCGCATTTTGAATATGCACATCTATTCTGCCTGACTTTAATGCCACGCAGATTTCTGCTACAGATGACCTTATATCCCATAAACGCGGCACAGCGACGATTTATAAAAATATAATTATTTAACTAATAAACCATTGAACAGTCCCATTATATACCATCCTTTTTACTGTGTCTACCATTTGAACGAAAATTCACCGAAAAGACTAAAATATCCGTAAAGTCCAATAAAATCAAGGGCATTTAATCTATGTAAACTTTATATTTTTACACTTTTTTTAGGACACAATCTATAAATTTTTCACCGTAATTTCTGAGACAAAACGCAGTTTTTTTATATTCAAAACAAGACTGATCATCCATTTTCACACAAAATAAGGGTATCGTCCAATCATCCTCTGATCTGATGATTTTACGACACCCTTAATTTTACTGTATTTTACATTCTGGCATCTTTTATAAAAGGTACCACATCACAGGTTTCCATGTAATGCTTTAAGATCCGTTCTTTCATTTCTGCAGCAACAGATCCATATTCCGGACATTGAATAAAATTTTTCAGCTCCTTAGGATCTTTTTCCAGATCATACAATTGATCCGGCTCATAAAGACGCATAATATATTTATACCGATGCGTTCTGCACATAATAGCCTTACCGTTATACATTTCGTCAGAAGCCTGAAGTGATTGCCGGGGATAGTAAAGATTTCCCGGCACAGGATGATCTGCGCCGCCCATTTCTTTGCAATGCTCCTCACCGCGGCAAAAACCGCCCTCACAAAATACCGTATCCCTCAGAGGAGTTTCCTTCCCGGCAAGGTAGTCAACCAGCGAATGACCAAAATGAGTATGCTGTGGCCTGTAACCGGCCAGTTCTTCTGCGGTTGCATAAAAATCAATTAATTCAATCATCGCCTCACTGATTCCATGCCTGCCCTGCATACTTTTTGGCAGCTTCACAATAAAAGGCACATTGGTGAGACAATCTTCAAAACAGTTTTGAACCTTTTCCACAAGTCCATAATCGCCTGTGTAATCCCCGTGATCGCTGAAAAAGAAAACTGCGGTCTGATCATAATAGCCATTTTCCTTCAGGGCTTCCAGAACCTGTCCTGCCATGGCATCCACTCTGGCGCACATCCCCAGGTACACAGCTCTTAACTCATCATATCTTTCTTCTGTCCATCCGTCCATTTGCAAAAGCCGATGAAGCGCCCCTTCCATCCTTGGTCTTTCCTGATAATGATCGGAAATTTTTATTCGCGGAGGCAGTTTATGCCGGTCAATCATACTGTACCACGGGTCACTGACCTGATAAACAGGATGAGGATTCAGCCATGGCAAAAAAATACAAAACGGGGATTCATCTTTATAATTTTTTATAAAATCTACTGCCCCCTGGGTCCACATTTGATCAATATCCCGAATTTCAGGAACCTTTCCTCTGAAAAAAGAATAATAATTATCCCCTTCAGGATCGCCACGCCACCCATCCTCCGGCAGTTTTTCCGGCTGGCATGCCGGCACAAAATAATCGGTGCAATAATCTTTATAGTATGCCTTATGCTGTGCCGGCAGCAGGTCATTTCTCTGATTCATCCACACACGATAACCGGTATCCTTCAGATATTTTAACAGCACAGGTTCATGGTCATGCATCATATGATTCATGGTCCGATGCCCTGACACATGGGGATACCAGCCACTCATAAAACTGCACCGGGACGGTGTACATACCGGATTCTGGCAAAAAGCGTACCTAAAAGACATACCGTCCTTAGCCAGAGCATCCAGATGAGGGGTCACCGCAGCCGGATTCCCCAAATGGGCCATACTGTCTGCCCGCATCTGATCCGGGTTTAAAATGACAATGTTCGGCCTTTTCTTCATTACAAATTCACCCCATTAAAATTCTCCTTTATTTTGCCGCCTGTCACCGCTTAATTCAGCCTGGCAATAAACTGCATCGTATATAAGACACTTTCATAGTCTTCTTCCGGTACAATTGTTTTCGCAAACTCAAAAATATCTGCAGCCAACACAGCGGTTTGCTTTTGTCCCAGCCAGGATTTCAAATTCTGATGCATCTCATTTTCAGGCATAAGTCCCATATTAAGCAATGCTTTATAAGCCCACACAGCCGGCTCTTCCCATGTATCGCTGATATGCTTTAAAAAATCCGGATATCTGATTTCCTGTTCACGACTGCGCTGTTCCATCAGCATTTCCATCGTCATTTCTCCCTGAATCGGAAGTCCCAGGCGTTCAAACTGTTCCTCCGGTGCATGATTTTCCCGCATCAGGTCAAGCATGGCATTGATCAGCTCAACTTCCTTTTGGGGATCATCCAGCGGATGCATTTGTTTGGGATCCTTAAGTACATTAAAAAGCAGATTACCGTAACGAAAAACCGGCGGTCCCATATGTCCCTCAGTTCCATGAATTTTTAAAACTTTACAGCCCTTTGTAAATTCAAAGGGTCCGGCCAGCGTCATCCCCTGAAGAATTGCCGGTGACATTCTGCAGCGCATTTGATTGGGCATCAGTGTATATTCATACAAAGGCTCATTTTCCGGATGCGCCGGTGCCCTCATGTAAACATATTCTCCATCGGTAACATTCACATGGGCACCAAAAAATCCAAATAAACCGTACCGGCGAACCGGTGTATCATCGGCAATAACCGGTGCAAGAACCTTACCCTGCATGTCCTTTGGTATATCCACGCCAAAAAAATCCAGAATCGTAGGCGCCAGATCCAGTGTCTGCACAAGAGACTGACGGCGCACATTACACACCTTACTTCTGGGATCCCATATAAATAAAGGTGTATGAACCAGCTCATTATACGCTGGCATGCAGCCTTTTGCCCACCAGCGGTGTTCTCCCAGCAAAAATCCGTGATCTGTATTTACAATCAGCATGGTGTCATCCCACATATTGTATTTGTCCATCAGATCCAGGACCTTCCCCAGAAAATGATCACACATAGACAAAAGAGCAAAATATTTTTTTCTCACCTTCTGAATAAAATGATCATCCTCCATCGCCGGTCCATATGGCGGCCAGTCATATTTAAAGGTATCCTCACCTTCGTCTTTATACAATGCTTCAAATTCTTCAGGCGCGAAAAATGGTTCATGGGGATCAAAAGTTTCAATCTGGAGATACCAGTTGTCATAATCCTTATTTTCCTCGATAAATTCCAGACCGCAGCCAACGGTTTTCGCCTGAGGAAAATCCTTTGTTTCCTTCATGTAGCGGCGGTTGACCTGGTCCTGTCTGCGCCAGTTGACAGGATTAAACGGCAGTTTTTCCGGATGGGCAAGCGCAATGGAACTGCTGCCGAAAACGGTTGCATCATCTGCCGGAACCAATGATCCTTTCCACGGATCCCCTTCCTGACCCCGGATACACTCCCAGGATTGATATCTTGTATGATATGTGGCGCCTCCATCCTCCCAATAATGCTGATGGTCCGAAACAATATGACTATAAATTCCGTTTTGTTTTAACAACTCAGGCATAGAATCATCAAAAGGTTCCAGAGGCGACCAGCCTCTGTGCAGAAAATTCAGCCGCCCTGTATGAAGCTCCCGCCTGGCCGGCATACATGGTAGGCTGGAAGCATAAGATCTGTCAAAAGTAACTGTTTTTTCACCAAGTCTTTTAAAATCAGGCATTTTCGCCAAATCACATCCATAGTTAGGCAGATAATGGCGATTCAGTGAATCATACATCACCATAATTGCACGCATATTTTTTTCTCCTCCTTATCGTTCCCCCACTGTAATTTTACAGGGCCTGTCAGTTTTTCATTCCGGTCGAAGCAATGCCCTGAACAAAGTATTTCTGAGCACAGAAATATAAAATAACCATCGGAATAGACGTAATCAGTGTGGCAGCCATCAGCCAGTTATAATGGGTTGCCGTGGATCCTCTGAACATCTGCAGTCCCAGCTGAACCGTTTTCATTTTCTCTGAACTTGTAAGTATCAGCGGATAGAAGAAATCGTTCCAGGTGGACACACCCTTAAGAATCGTCAATGTGGCCAATATTGTTTTAGACATGGGCAGAAAAATGTATATGTACGTTTTTACAGGTCCACAGCCGTCAATTCTGGCCGCTTCATCCAGTTCTCTTGGAAATGTGGAATAAAACTGGCGGCACAAAAAGATTCCAAAAGATCCGGCCAAAAACGGAATGATCAGCGCAGCATAACTATCCAGCAGTCCCGTGCCGCCCTGCCCCAAAATATTATTTCCACCGACAAGCGGAAATGAACGCAGCATCACAAACTGAGGAATAATAATGGACTGCGGGGATACCATCATGCCCATGAGTACTGCCATAAATAAAATATTTTTTCCTTTAAAATCCAGTCTTGCGAACGCATACCCGGCTAAGGAATTAATCACCAGACTGCCGGCCACTACAACAACCGTAATGATCACACTGTTTTTAAAATAGCCCAGCCAGTCGCCCATGTGCCAGGCCTGAATAAAGTTTTCAAAGTTCGTAAAGCTGGATGGCAGCCATTTAAAACCGGACAGGGAAATTTCCGGGTCTGTTTTGAATGCCGTAAATATAACAAATATAATTGGCAGCAATGTAATAATTCCCCAAATACTGAGAATGACAATCGTCAGAATCTTAAGCGCATTGTTTTTCTTTTTCATACCTATATGTTTTTTTGTATCAGCGGCCATCAATTATCACCTCTTCCATATTTAAAGTTTACCAGAGTGATCAGAGATATAATAATCAGCAGGATGACGGCCTGAGAGGACGCATAGCCCATTTTATAGTACTCAAACCCATTTTTATAAATCTGGTGAGCAATCGTTGTTGTAGAATTCAGCGGTCCGCCGTTGGTCACAATAAGAACCTGTCCAAAAACCTGGAAAGAATTAATACAGGCCATGACAAACACAAAAAATGTCGTTGGTGCCAGCTGGGGAATTGTAATTTTTCTGAACTTCTGCCACCGGGTAGCACCATCGATACTGGCCGCCTCATATAAATATTCCGGAATTGACTGAAGACCGGATAAAAACAAAATCATATTGTATCCTGTTGAATTCCATATACTCATAATGGCCACAGACAGCAGCGCCGTGGAAGAAGAGGTCACCCAGCCCACAGGCCCCAGTCCCACAACATCCAGCAAACGGTTAAGAATACCGTTATTCGTATCAAACAAATACAGCCATGCCATAGATACCGCAACCATGGAAAAAATATTTGGCATATAAAACAGGGTTCTGAAAAACCCCTTGCCCTTAATTTTTGAGTTAAGCAAGGTTGCCAAAAACAAAGCCAGCACCATCGTGACCGGAATTGTAATGACACTGTAGATAATCGTGTTGAGCATACTTTTCAGAAATACACTGTCATGAAACAGGTGGATATAATTTTCCAGCCCAACGAATGAAAATGTTTTTAAGTTATAGTCCGTAAAGGACATACCGATCGTCCATATAATTGGAATCAGCACAAAAAGTGTATAAATCAGAAAGCCTGGCGCAATAAGCAAATATCCCACATTCTGATAACGGCTCCCCACTTTCGCACGTTTCTTCAATTTAACCGCCCCTTTCATCCTTTTGATGATAATAATAGCCGGGTACCTTCAGGCACCCGGCCAGTTTTACCGGTCAGCCCCGCTTACCGTTGGTTTTTTCTGCTTGCTTCTGACTGGAAATTACTTTTGTATACTGCTTATCGCTTCCTGTTTATTGTAAAGATACAGCATTCCACTGTTCTTCCATGGCTGTAAGCTGTTCCTGTGTATCTGCACCGGCATAAATCTGTTCAAGTCCCAGGCGGAAATCTGTGATTAATTCATTATATTTAGGATTAAATACATCTGCAAATGTGGTAGATCTTCCATAAGCGTACACAACATTTTCGAAATCAGGATTCAAAGCCACAAATGCATCATCCAGTGACTTCCGTCCTGAATATATGGTTGCTTTTTCAGCCAAAATCTGGCAGGACTCTTTGGAGTATAAGTGGAACAGCATTTCAGCCGCCACCTCTTTGTTTTTGGAATCACTGTTGACAACAACATAGTTACCGATCAAAAGTGTATTTAAATCGCTCTTGACAAAACCAATCTGTCCCGGGAAGGCTGCATCTGCTGTTGTATAGGAAGTTTCCGGCGCCAGTGTCATGGCTGCCACCCCTGTCTGCACACCGCTGATTGCGCCACCTGGAGCGAGGAACGTCACACAGCCCTCATCCACCAGTTTTTTCATTTCATTAATAGATGTTACAGCAGCTTCTGTATTAAAGGCTGCCTTCATATCTTCATCCCAGAATTTAACCGGCTCCTCCTGATACATCGCTGCCAGACTGTAGAAAAACTGCTCTCCATCCTGATCCAGTTCAAGGCCATAAGTTACAACATTACCGCTTTCATCACGCACGGTCAGCTTACGGACAAGATTATAAAAATCTTCCGGCGTTTGAATATGAAGCTCTTCCTCTGTCACACCCTGCTGCTCGGCAATATCTTTTCTGTACATCCACACACGGGTTGAAGGCTGAAACAAGCCGTATAAGCTTCCCTCATTTTTTCCTGCATCTAAAACATTTTCCGCAAAATCCGTCAGGCCATCCCAGTTTTCAGGGATATAAGCATCCAGATTTTCCACATAGCCCAGGTCCATCACCGAGCCCATCTGGCCATAGCCTAACATATACACATCCGGGCCGGCGCCGCCCACAAGACCAGTATTTAACTTAGTAAAATAATCCGACCATGGAATAAAGGTAAGTTCATAACTAACGCCTGGGTTAGCCGCGCAATAATTATCGAAGCATTCACTGTACGCTGCATTAATTTCCGCCTCACCTGTACCAGCCAGCCATATACTGATTTTAACATCTTCCCCCGAACCGCCGGCTGAATCATCCACCGCCTGATCTTTGTCATCATTACCGGTTGAATCCGCAGCCTGAGATTGAACCTGTGGGGCATCGCCAGAAGCCGTCTGTCCGCCCTGATCAGATTTTCCCGAGTTTCCTCCGGACGAGCATGCTGCTGTACCTAAAATCATTGTTGTAACAAGGAATAATGCCATTGCTTTAGATTTCATAAATAAACCTCCTCTGTGAACGGGCGTATTCAACGCCGCCGTTAAACATATACACTTTTCATTTGGCAACCGGTTTCCTTTTTTATTATTTTGGCATTTTGCTAGCATCTTGTCAATAACTTTTTATATACATTGTATTTTTTGTTTATTATATTCAATTTATATATGCTTATTATGGTAATAATGCCATTTATTTTTGTGTTTTTTATTGGTATAATCCTAGTACAGGATAAGCAATCGGTTTCCTTACCCCTTTAAGTGATGCAACTGAAATTTTGAGAATATTGAGAATAGCTTCTCTTGACAGAAGTGAAGGATATATTTACACTTTAGTTATTATATATCCTAAAAATATTATAAATTGGGGAGATATATGTTGAAAGGAAGTCTGATATGAAAGAGAAAAAAAACACAACAATTTATGATATTGCCAGGGAAACGCAGCTCTCGCCGTCTACTGTATCCAAAATCATTAACCACAAAGGCTCCTACTCTGATTCAACCAAAGCACGGGTATTTCATGCCATTGAACAATTGGGATATGTGCCCAACCTCAGGGCACGGCACCTGGCCAAAAATTTCACCAATACCATCGCCATAGATTTTTACTCTCTGCATCAAAAAAACAATTCCTACAGTAATAATTATCTGATTGGTATATGTGACAAGGCTCAGGAATTTCATTACAATGTCATGCTTTATAATACCTCACCTGTTTTCTCTAAAGAATTAAATAAGTGTATTCACGATTTTGATGGTATTATCTTTCCGGTATATGATTCAGAACTTTTCGACTGTTTCGATTTTCTGGACCGCCACCAAAAGCCATTTGTTTACACTGGTCCTAAAATGGTTTTTGATCAGGCACCCAGAAATGTTTATGGCGGATACCACGATTACATCCGCCAAGTGCTTGAAATTTATTATTTGAAAAACAGAAGACACATTGTGATGTTTCCTCAGGGAAACTATGAAGAATTTGAACGGTTCAGCCGTTATAAAATCCAGGCGATTATCGATAATTTTATTCAGGAATACAAACTTCCCCAGGATTTTTGCACCCTTTGCGCCTTCCGTGAATCAGATACAACAGATCTGCCTATGATTATAGACCGTTATTTGAACAGTCCGCAGCCTGTAGATGCCCTTTTTTTCAATTCAACGCCAGCCTGTATTACAGTTTATAATCATCTTCAAAACAAAGGTATCCGTATTCCGGAAGATATTGCGATTATTTCAACAGCTCACACACGCACCGAAGGCCAGGAATTTTTTCCGCCTCTGTCCACGATCTTTGTCCATACATATGATATGGGACAAAAAGCCGTTGAACTGCTGCTTCATCAGATTGATCCGCAAAAATATCCGCTGGTCGATGGCAATGTGCCATTTTCATTTATTGAGCGCCGTTCCTGCTGACGTTAAATATTCCCATTATACAATCCCTTCAGTCAAATAAAGAATACCCGCAATATACAGTGAACGCATATAAATTTCACTGTATATTACGGGCAGCAGTCTGCTTATTTCGATGCATTAAATACATACTGGTCCAGACGCTTCATAGCTTCCACAACCAGCGTATGCGGCAGCGCCAGATTCATACGAATCGCCCACGGTCTGTTAAATGGCCGTCCGTCCTGCCATATAACGCCAACCGAAACGCCTGCGGCCAGCAGATCATCCAAAGATGTCCCATGATCTTTACACCACTGTTCACAGTCCAGATAAAGCATATAGGTTCCCTGAGGTTTCGCCAGAGATACACCCTTAAAATGTTGGGTTATATACTGATAAGCAAAATCTGCATTATCCCCCAGGACCTGACAAAGCTCATCCACCCACTGGCATCCCTCCGGCCTGTAAGCCCCGATAAGTGCATGCATGGAAAGGACATTGCCCATATTATAATGACTCATTTCGGAAACCTTCATGACTCGGTCTCTCAGATATTTATTATAAATGATATGATAGGATCCCACCAGTCCGGCCAGATTAAAGGTTTTTGTCGGCGCATAGACGGCAATTGTTCTGTTTTTTGCATCTTCAGATACACTCTGTGCAGGGATATGTTTTGCCCCAGGAAGAACAAGATCAGCCCAGATTTCATCCGCAATCACGACACAGTCATATTTTTTGAACAGTGCCATGGCTTTTTCAATTTCTTCCCGTTCCCACACCCGTCCTGTAGGATTGTGCGGTGAACAGAAAATCACACAGTGGATATTCTCATTGATTAACTGCTTTTCCATATCTTCATAATCCATACGCCATACGCCATCGCTGTCACGTTTCAGATCACTGAGCACAATTTTACGCCCATTATTTTTCAGTGTGCCTGTAAATCCAATATAGGTCGGCGAGTGCATTAATACAGCCTCACCAGGCGCCGTAAACGCCTGCACAGCCGATGCCACACAGCCTAAAACCCCATTTTCGTATCCAATATGCGTTTTACTCAGGCCGTCCACACCATAGCGTACCTTATGCCACCGAATAATACTTTCAAAATATGCTTCCGATGGATTAAAATATCCAAAATGATGGTGCTGCAGACGTTCACTGATTTCTTCCAAAATTGTAGGAAGTGTGGGAAAATTCATATCAGCCACCCACATAGGGATTGTGGAAAAACCTTCTTTGACCGTAGCCCCCGGAATCGGAATCACGTCAACAGCAATCGCATCATGACCTTTCCGGTCCATAATTGTAGTAAAATCGTATTTCATTACCATACCTTCTTATCTTCTGATATTTGCTGTCTCACAGCCTCTTATATTATAACAGATTCTAACAAAAACGTGGGAGAAATTTACTTTATGGAAGCCGGGATATTTGACAGAATCATTGACTTATCATAGGCTTCGGCTTATGATAAGAACAGTCACCTAAACTTATCGGAGCTAAAGCCTCATCAATATAAAAGTAGAACGGAGAAATAACATGCCATCTCGAAATCATATGCCATCTCTTGGAAATCAGGAATACATCAGAGATATGAACAGCCGGCTGGTTCTGCAGCAAATTATTAACGAGGAACCTGTTTCCCGTGCGGAGCTGGCCAAAGCCCTTGGCCTGACAAAAGCTACGGTTTCATCCATTGTCCAGTCATTCATCGATGCCTCCTATGTGATTGAGACCGGAAGCCTGGATACAACCAAAGGCCGTAAACCCATTATGCTTAGATTTAACGCAGACTGCGCCCTGACCATGGCCATCGATCTTAGTGTGGATGCCGTCACAATTCTTATATCCAATCTTCGAGGAGAGAATTGCTGCCTTTTCCAACACCCTGGTATAGCTAACCCGGATCAGATGTTTGACATCCTGTGTGGTCATATCTGCCAGGCCATGAAAAAAATTCCTGAGACACTTTACGGAATCATCGGAATATGTATAGGCATCCACGGAATTGTTCATCATAACGAAATTCTGTTTACGCCTTATTACCGGTTCTCTTCCCTGAATCTATGCCAGAGCCTCAAGGAACACTTTCATATTCCTGTATATATTGAAAATGAAGCCAATCTCTCTGCTGTCGGCGAAAAAGTATTTTATTATAATTATCCAAACTTAATTAATGTCAGTGTGCATTCCGGTGTAGGCCTGGGCATTATTATGAACGACCGGCTCTATACAGGTCACAACGGATATGCCGGTGAATTCGGCCATACCATCGTTGTCCCCGGCGGAAAGCCCTGCCCCTGCGGCAATCACGGATGTTTTGAACAATATGCCAGCCAGCGGGCCATTGTAACGCTTTATCATCGTCTGAAAAATGATGATACCCTGGATGCCTCTCAGCTGTGCCAGGCATATTTAAAAGATGAGCCTGAAGCCATCCGCTGTGTAAATACCTTTATCCGCTATATGGCGATCGGTATCAACAATATTCTCAATACCTTTAATCCTGATATTATTGTCATTAACAGTGTATTTACAATGAACATTCCTGATCTTGTTTCACAAATTCAGGAGCAGCTATGCAACACCATGCGCCGCTACTGTACATTTGTGCCCTCCATGCTGCAGGACATGGCTATTTTACTGGGGGGCTCCTGTGTATGTACAAAGCATTTTCTCAAAATCGACAATCTTCAGTTCAAAAAAGGAAAATAAGCAAATAAAATACCAGCCGCAGCATCGTTCCCCGGCCCGCCGTTCAAGCTGTTATAAGCCCGGTGACTGCATAAGTCCGGTCACTGTAATCCAGGTCAGATGCCTGCCCAAAGGAAGGATGCCTGCTGGTATTTCCTGTATGCACCTTATTGATCATAATCATGCAAATATTTTTTAACTTCAATCATCTCATCACGCAGCTGAGCAGCCAGTTCAAAATTCAAATCTGCCGCAGCCGTATGCATTTTCTTTGTCAGTTTGCCTACCAGCGCCTCTAATTCCTTCTTTGTCATAGATTCCATATCCTTTTGAAGGTCTGCTTCTGGTTTATCTGCAGTCTTCGAAATACTGATCAGATCCCTGACCGCCTTCTTGATCGTCTGCGGTGTAATTCCATGTTCCTCGTTATACCGCTGCTGAATTTCCCGTCTTCGGTTTGTCTCTGAAATTGCTTTGTCCATGGAATCCGTTATACGGTCAGCATACATGATGACATGCCCCTCCGTATTTCTTGCCGCCCGTCCAATCGTCTGAATCAGGGAAGTTTCTGAACGCAAAAAGCCTTCTTTATCTGCATCCAGTATGGCAACCAACGTTATTTCCGGTATATCCAGCCCCTCACGCAAAAGATTAATTCCCACAAGTACATCAAATACATTCATTCGCAGATCCCGAACAATTTCCGTACGCTCTAACGTATCAATATCGGAATGAAGATACTTTACCCGAATCCCCAATTCCTTCATATAATCTGTTAAATCCTCTGCCATTCGTTTTGTCAGCGTGGTAATCAAAACCTTATGCCCTTTTTCCACTTCCCGGTTCACCTCAGAAACAAGATCATCGATCTGCCCCTCCACTGGCCTTACGCTGATCTCAGGATCCAAAAGACCTGTGGGTCTTATAATCTGCTCTGCTCTCAGCAATTCATGTTCCTTTTCATATACATTCGGGGTCGCAGACACAAACAGCATCTGATCGATCTTTGTCTCAAATTCATCAAAATTCAAAGGCCGATTATCCTTGGCCGATGGCAGTCTGAAGCCATAATCCACCAAAGTTGTTTTTCTGGACTGATCACCGGCATACATTCCCCGCACCTGTGGTATTGTAATATGCGACTCGTCTACAATCATCAGAAAATCATCCGGGAAATAATCCAGCAGTGTATAAGGCGGCTGTCCTGGTTTCAGGCCTGCCAGATGCATCGAATAGTTTTCAATACCGGAACAAAATCCGGTTTCCCTCATCATTTCAATATCAAAATTTGTACGTTCGGAAATTCTCTGGGCCTCCAGAAGCTTATCCTCACTTTTAAAATAAGTCACCCGCGTCTTAAGTTCTGCTTCAATATCCCGAATTGCCCGTTCCATCTGCTCCGGCGCCACCACATAGTGAGAAGCCGGAAAAACAGCAATATGTTTAAGCAGTGCCTTAACCTCACCGGTCAATGGATCAAACTCCGCAATCCGGTCCACCTCGTCTCCGAAAAATTCTACACGTACAGCCACATCGCTGGCATTGGCCGGAAAAATCTCCACCACATCCCCGCGAACTCTGAATGTCCCCCGTTTAAAATCCATATCATTACGCATATATTGAATATCGATCAGTTTTCGAATCACCTCGTCCCTGTCCTTGACCATTCCCGGGCGCAGGGAAATCACCATCTGATTATAATCGATTGGGCTTCCTAATCCATAAATACATGATACCGAAGAAACAATGATGACGTCTTTGCGTTCTGCAAGCGCTGCTGTGGCCGAATGTCTCAGCTTATCAATCTCCTCATTAATCGCTGAATCCTTCTCAATATAAGTATCAGAGGAAGGAACATAGGCTTCCGGCTGATAGTAATCATAGTAACTCACGAAATATTCAACTGCATTATTCGGGAAGAATTCCTTGAATTCGCCGTAGAGCTGTGCCGCCAATGTTTTATTGTGCGCAAGAATCAAGGTTGGTTTATTTAATTGTGCGATGACATTTGCCATGGTAAATGTCTTACCTGAACCGGTAACACCAAGCAACGTCTGAAATTGGTTGCCTTCTTTAAATCCCCTGACAAGCTGGTCAATGGCTTGGGGTTGGTCGCCTGTTGGGGCGTATTCTGATACTAATTCGAAATGATCCATGTGTTTCTCCTCTATCTATTCATTCTTTGTTAACCTTGATTTTCTATGTACTTCTTTAGCATATCTCATACGAAAACTGTTTTATATATCTGATATTTGCTTTGAAACCAGTAATTTCTTTCTATATTTGCAGACGAATATAATATGATACTGGAGTAAATATTTATGTCTGTTTTTTGATTTCCATGTTCCCATGTCGTAAGTATATAACAATTTTTTACTTTTGGCCACCTTAACCCACCATCTAAAGTCAGTGGGATTGCGGTAGCCTTATTTCAAAAAACTCTATAATCCGCACGCACATGCATATGTCCATGCAATTGGATACTCCCGCTGTTCTTTTTTGGTCATGACATCATCAGATAATGCATTCATACAAAATACGTAGCATTCAATGATATTGTCTTAAAATCACAAATTTCTTCAAACAATTCTGAATCATATTTTTTATCATGATTGCCTTTTACTAAAATCTTTTTCCATTTAATTTACTGATCAATTCATTTGCTCTATCGCGGTAGATGATGGCTAATATCACCAAAACTATACACTGTATCATTTTTATGTACTACCACATTCTAATTTCGAACCAAAGCCTGATGCATCTCCTGAACATTTTCAAAAGGACGATTCTGCATCTCTATAATTCCACGATGTCCTAAATGCAAATCACTTGTAAAATAAATCATGGTATCGCCCTCCTTCTCCATTACGAATTTCTCCAATAAAAAGTCCCAAATATTCCTTGAACTCCCCGTAGAGCTGTGCAGCCACTGATATTGACATTTATTCTTTCTTGCTATTATATCAGAATATAAAACAAAAGTACAGAGCAAATCGAATGTTTGTTCTATACCGTACTTACCGTTTTCTATCTTCTGCATAACCGGATTTTTTTTGCCCATTCCCACTCTTTACGTATTGCTCGGCCTACGCCGATCATATCCGCCCGGTTTTCTTCCAATAACCTTTCCGCATCAAAAATATCTGTAATTCCACCTGTAACTAATACCGGAACAGAAACATATTTTTTTATCTCTTCCGATAATTCACTAAAATAGCCCGGAATTTTTACACCTGGCCTTGAAAAGCCACAAAGCCCTCCCGAAATATCTAACAAATCAATTCCAGCTTTTTCAAGTAACTGCGCCGCTAAAACACTATCCTGCAAAGATGTTCCTCCGTCCATATAATCACAGGCCCCTAAACGGATTGCAATAGGGAACTCCGATCCCACTTCGCAACGAATTGCGTCAATGATCTGTAAATGTAATCTAAGTCTTCCCTCCAAATATTGCCCACTATAAATATCTGTTCTATAATTCGTCAATGGTGAATAAAATTGATTCAGTAAATAGCCATGCGCAGAATGAATTTCCACTCCATCAAATCCAGCTTTTTTAGCCCGAACAGCCGCAGCAGTAAAGTCCGAAATAACTTTTTCTATATCTTCCTGTTTCATTTCTCTGGATACATTTCCAGAAGATGATTGTACTGTACTGGCACTGACTGTTTCGCACCCGGTTACCGAAGAAGATGCTGCACTTCCAGCATGGTTAATTTGTATAAATGCTTTTGTTCCGTCCTTATGAATAATCGAAGTTAATTTTTGAAGTCCAGAAATATCCCCATCTTCCGCGATCGACATCTGTCCCTGATGAGCTTTTCCTTCCAAACTGACAAATGCGTGCTCCACAATTATCAAACCAATGCAGCCGCCATCTGCCCTTTTTCCATAGTAATCACATATGTCATCTGTAACCCGGCCCTCTTTCGTTGTTTTTCCGGAAGCCATCGGAGGCATAACTAATCGATTAGGAACGGTTAGTTTACCGATTGTTATTGGTTCCTGTAATCTATTCAAATCCATTGTCTTTTCCTCCCTGCCTGTAATTTCTTTTCCGACTTTTTCTGCTTTCCGAATATACTGTAACAAACTTTCAAAAATCGTTCTCCGTCATATGAGGGAAACAACAAAAAAGGTCTGCAATTTTACAGTCTGCAGACCTTTTTCACACTGATATTTCTACACACTGCTCTGCATTCCCAGAGTGCAGTGCACCAATAATTTTTCAGGTTCTAAAATCGTAATACACTTTCTCGATGTAGCTAAAATACCTTCCTTTCGTAAAATCTTAATTGATCTTTCCATTTGTGCCTGAGATGTACCCGCTATGCTGGCAAGTTCACTCTGTGTCAATGGAATCTGCATTTGTGATGGATGAATTTTCGTCAAATATAAATATAAAATATCGCAGATGCGTGCTAAACAAGGTTCAAAAGTTTGGTTGATTGTGTCAAAAAACATATAACCAATGAAATCACAATTTTCCCTAAGTAATTCTCCTGAAAAATCTCCATGTTCCTGTACAATTTTTTTTAATACAGGATACGAAATCTGATATACTTCCGTATCCGTAAATGCCTGCAGAATCATTTCATACTCTGCACGAAATTCGTGTACCTCCACACCTACCGGAAAAATAGTTCCTGTGCCAAAAAAGTTCAAAGATTTCTTTCCCTGTTCGTGTCCCAGCGAAAGATGAATCAATCCTTTTTTTATATAATAAGCTGTATTATTCATTACCCCATATTGGGTAAGGTACTGCCCTTTTTTAAATACTTTTCTTTCGATTTCGTATTTTAAAATAATGTCTTCAAAATCATCCAAATAGTTTGCCAGATAAATACTTGGAATTAAATGAGGTGTACGCGCTTCCATGCCCTTTCCTTTCCGCTCCAGTCACGTCATAATTATCTTCTCTACTCAAAAAGTATAACAAAAAACGTATATATCTAAATCAACCAAGCAATTACCTAATTCGTATAAACAATCTCTCCATCAATCATTACGGTTTCCAATACTGCGCTGACATCCAAAGTCGGCATGGCATCAAAAATCAGGAGATCCGCATCCTTCCCCGGCTCCAGTGAACCAATTCTGTCATCACATCCAATGATCTTTGCCGCATTACTTGTAATCATCGCCAATGCACGCACTGGATCCATGCCCCGACGAACAGCCTCTCCTGCCTCCAGAAGCAGCAGATTTTCTCTTGTAACAGGACCGTCGGTCATCACTGCAACAGGGATACCAAGAGCATCCAGTCCTGCACAACATTCAAAATCAATCTTACCGCCCTCTCCCGGAAATAACCCGGTGGAAATCGGTCCATAAATAACACCCTGAACATGAGGATTTCTAAGTGCATCATAAAAATCACTGGCACCCTGTGCATGATCTAATGTCACATTAAAATCATATTTTTCAGCAATACGAATGACAGTCAGCATATCATGCATATAGGAATGTACTTTTAATGGAATCTTCTTTTCCAGAACAAGACGGCCATGTTCCATCCCTTCATCATAAACCGCATCTTCCTTTTCCATATATTCCCGAACACGCCTGAAATAATCGTCCAAAATCTGAGCAATGCCCATACGGGTCATGGGCATTCGGTTCTGCTGAGCATAAACCCCCTTAGGGTTAATGCCTACAGCGGCCTTCAATGCCGCCGGCCTTTTAATCACCCGGGATTCCAGACCGTCTCCGGCAGATTTCATGACAAGGGCAAGCCCACATACCACGTTTCCAGAACCAGGCGTAATACAGCTGCTTGTAATTCCCTGGCGAATTGCGCCTCCAAAATGAGGGCTGTCCACATCGATTCCATAGTATATATCCAACTGAGGCGTCAGCGGATCGGTCAGCTCATTGGCATCCTGATCCACGGAGCCTTTCATTGTTCCAATATGGCTATGTGCATCCACGAATCCCGGTACCACATACTTGCCGCTGGCATCTAAGACCTGCGCATCAGAAATATTAATTTCCTCACCTGCAGATACAATTTTTCCATGTTCCACAAGGATATCCCCCCTTACGATCCCCTGGGTACCCATTGTATAAATCAAACCGTTTTTAATTACATACATCTCATGACATCCCCCTTCTTATAAATTACTTTTCCAGACTGAAGTGTCAGCAGTACCTGGGCCTGCCAGGATTTCAAAGGATGTTTTGACCATATCACTAAATCTGCCCTTTTTCCCGGTTCCAAAGACCCCGTCATCTGATCTACACCCAGTATTTTAGCCGGATTATATGTAATCATAGGCAGCACCTTTTCCGGATCTTTCATCACCTTAAGCATTTCATAAGCCGCCCAGAGACATTCCGCCCTTGGAGACATATTCCCGTTGATCCCACCCAGGGCAATCAGCATTCCCTGGTCAGCAAGACGGGCAATTCCTCTGGCACAGACCGGAATCTGATCTGTTTTCATAAGATCCATGGGCCAACGGGCAATGAGGGATGTATTTTCATCAATTAAATCCGTTTCTGAACCATCCAAACCGTTGCCGTTACATATGGTCATACGAATATCATAAGACTTTAATACGTCTCTGACTCTGTAAATATCTGCCTTATGATCACAGCTGATAAATAAGGGAAGTTCTTTTTTTAATACTTTGCAAAGGACCTCCATTTTAGGGTCAAACGATGGTTTTTTGTCAGTTTTTTCATCCTGTTTTTCTTTATCGTACTGTGCTGCTTTACGAAATTGTGCGCCAAGCGCCTCAAAAAGCCACATTTTTGTCATCGGCGCAGTTTTCCTTGAGCCATAGACAGTTTTCACCTCACTGGTTACACTGGCCTTTAATCCAACCTTTTCCTTTAAACACATTTTCATTGGATTTACACCATCCACCTCAAAAACTGCCATCTGACCACCGAAAAGATTGGAGTCCTCCGGTGCCACACCTACAGCGGTCACACCAAAAGCACCCAACTGCTGTGTTGTCATGGCCCGGCCGTTAAATGCATAGACAACATCCAACTCCGGATAGACAGGGCTGCTAAGTTCTGCGTTGTCATTGGAGCTGGGACGGATTTCTGTCATACTCCCGTTAATTCCCCAATTGGACAATCCCTGAATAAAACCTGGCAGTATTTCCATGCCTTGTGCACAGACGATTTCTTCCGCCGGCCTTTCCTGCAGCATTTCACCCATTTCCTGAATTAAACCATTCTCAATTCGGATGTCGCAAACTCCAACATATCCCCGTCCGTTATGGACACATCCACCTTTAATGAGCATATTTCCTTCTCCTCCTTTGTATTGACCACGGAAGTCCGCAAGCGTGCTGCAGCTATTTTTTCGCAGCGCACTGTAAGCTAAGGATCATCCGATTTAAATGATCTACGCCTGCTCCGAAATCATTTCCCGAATCTGTGTCAGCGCTGCGTCCAGCTGGTTATCGCCCTCATATTCGCTGTCATACTCCACCTCTATATCCGGTGCAATACCTTCCCCATGAATGCACACACCATTGGGTGTATAATATTTGGAATTTGTCACCTTCACAGCTGAACCGTCATTCATGGGAATAACAAGCTGAACAATGCCTTTTCCGAAAGTCGTTGTCCCCATAATCGTTGCCCACTGATAATCCTTAAGGGCACCTGTGAAAATCTCAGATGCACTGGCACTGTTGCCATTGACCAAAACAACCATGGGCATTTTCAGAGACTGTTGGTCATCTGCCATCTGTTCCTCTTTGTTTCCATCCTTATCCATTGTATAGACCAGAAGGCCTTCCGGCAGCAAACGATCAAGCATCTCGCAGACACTCTCCATCAGACCTCCCGGATTATTTCTCAGATCAAAGATCAAACCAGCAGCCCCCTGAGCCACAAGCTGATCAACGGCTTCTAAAAACTGATCCACCGTCACCTCATCAAATTCAGAAATTTTAATATAACCAATCTGATCTTCTTTCATTTCATATTCAACCGTAGGATTTTCCACCATCCGCCGTTCCACGGTCATATCGATATATTCGTCAGTGGATGGACGGTACACCGTCAGATCTACGGTTGTTCCTTCCTCGCCTTTAATCCTGGCCACCACCTGATTAATATCCACACCGGTGACTTCTTCGCCTTCCACCTCATATAAAATATCCTCCGGCCGCATACCTGCCTCATATCCCGGACCATTTTCAAAAGGATCGACGACAGTAATAATGCCTGTGTTCAAATTCTGAGATACACTGACCCCGATTCCTGAATACTCCCCGGAAGAAGATTCCATCAGCTGAGTGTACTCTTCTGCCGTATAATAAGTTGTATAATTTTCACCAAGGCCATTGACATAACCGGAATAAATACCTTCCAGCATTTCCTGCTGATTAATTTCCGTATCATTGAGATAATATTTGTTAATAATTTCATCGATTGCAGATAATTTTGACCGGATCTCCTTTGAATATTCAGAGGAATCTGCTTCATCACTGTATACATTCTCCGTTTGCGCACCATCATTCTCACCAAGCAAATCCTTCATTCCAGGCAGTCCGCCGTTACAGCCCGCCACAAAAAAGGCGCCGTTAAGGACCAGCGAAACAGCCAGCAAAATATACACGATTCTTTTTTTACTCATATTTTTATATCCTTCTTTCCGGATTTTTATATTATGTTATCACAAATCGAAAAGTAATAAAAGCAATTTCATGATGTTTTCACAATAAACCAGCATGATGTATTTTAAATTTTCAAAAACAATACCGGATACAAGCCCTGGCAGCCTGGCTGCCAATTCTGACTTCATCCGGTATGTTTAATAATAATATATGAAATTTTTAAGCCGATATGCCGGCAATTATACCCTTACATGCTTTCTTAAGGTAAGGTAACTTCCAAGGAAACCGATGCCAAGACCGATCCCCAAAGAAATCGGTGTAAGGTATCCAAAAATTTCAGATGCATCCTTAAACTGCATCAAAACCTGAACAACAGGAAACTGCTCTGTAATAAATTTGACAATTTCCACATAAGCAAATCGTAAAATCGCCAAAGGAATTGCGGATCCTACCACCCCGATCACAATACCTTCTACAAGGAACGGACCCCGTACAAAAATATCCGTAGCACCGATATACTTCATGATCGCAATTTCTTCCTTACGAACAGCAATACCGATTTTCACCGTACTGCTGATCAAAAACAGTGCAACAAGGGTCAGAATGATAATAATTCCCATAGAAATATAACCAACCAGACGGCTGATATTCGTAAAATTCTCGGCAACACTGTCAAGAGAATTTACAAGACGAACTTCTTCCAATGACTTGAGATATTCAACCAGCTCCGGCTGTTTTGATGTATCGCTTACAGTAATTTCCAGATTGGCCATTCCGGCCAGCGGATTATCTTCCTCAAGATTGGTTAACAAACCTGGATCTCTGTCCCGGAAATAATCTTTACTGAAATCTTCCCAGGCTTCATCCTCAGAAATATAGGTAACCTGGGCCACATCCTCTCTCTGGGACACCATATCTTTAATCTCGAGAATTCGTTCTTCCGTCACGCCTTCATTGAAAAATACAGTCACACTTACAGACTGTTCCAGTGAATTGAGCATGCCCTGAAAATTCACCAGCAAACAGAAAAAAACACCAAACAAAAATAAACATGATGTGATCGTGCCAATGGATGCCAGTGAAAACGTATGATTACGGAAGATGTTTTTAAAGCCCTGCTTAATACAGTACATAAAATTACTCATTTTCGTAATAACCACCTTTTTGTTCATCACTGACAATAACACCATTGCTCAGCGTGATTACTCTTTTTTGCATACTTTCTACAATCTCTTTATTATGGGTTACAACAATAACCGTTGTTCCTCTGAGATTAATTTCTTCCAGCAGCTTCATAATCTCCCATGCATTTTTAGGATCAAGATTTCCTGTAGGTTCATCAGCCAGAAGCACCGGCGGATTGTTTGCCAGGGCCCGGGCCAGAGCAACTCTTTGCTGTTCTCCGCCAGACAGTTCATTTGGGTAGGCTTTTTCCTTATCTGAAAGCCCTACGAGGCTTAAAAGCTGTGGAACACTGTTTCGAATTGTTTTTGCAGATTTTCCAACAACCCGCTGGGCAAATGCAATATTCTCATAAACAGTGCGGTCTTTAAGTAATCGGAAATCCTGGAATACAACACCGATCCCTCTTCGCATATAAGGGATTCTGCGTCTTCTCATCCGTCCGATATTCTGGTTATTCATATAAATTGCACCGGAAGACGGCTCAAGTTCTTTTAAAAGCAGTTTAAACAATGTCGTCTTACCGGAACCACTGCTTCCCACAATAAAAACAAATTCACCTTTGCGGATTTTCAGACTGATACCATTAAGTGCTGAAACTCCGGTGGAATACGTCTTATAGACGTTATCTAAAGCAATCATATGCGCCTCCTTATACATATGGATCATCCGGCACCACGGCTTCCGATTTTATATACCGAATCAGTACTCAAACGTCTCCATATACTTCATGTATTTGACAACCATCAAAGCAATTTTGAAGGTAATTGCATCTTCGAAAATACGCAGATCCAGACCTGTACTTTTCTGAAGCTTGTCCAGGCGATAAACCAGCGTGTTGCGATGAATGTAAAGCTGTCTCGATGTCTCGGATACATTCAGGCTGTTTTCAAAAAATTTATTAATCGTTGTCAATGTTTCTTCATCAAAATCATCCGGTGATTTACCGTCAAAGATCTCCCTGATAAACATCTTGCACAGCGGAATCGGCAGCTGATAAATCAAACGCCCGATTCCCAGGTTACTGTAAGCGACAACGCTTCTTTCGTTGTAAAAGATCTTTCCTACATCCAGAGCCATCTTGGCTTCTTTATAAGAACGGGAAACATCCTTAATTTCGGATACAATGGTTCCCAACGCAATGCGCACATCCGGCAGGTTTTCAGCAGTAAGCATATCCTTGAGCGCTTTGGCAGATTTGCAAAGTTCCTCATAGCTGTCATTTTCAGCAACCTCTTTGACAAGAATCACACACTTTTCATCCACAGCCGTAATAAAATCCTTTGGCTTTCCGGAATAAATGGTGCGGACCGTCTCCAGCGCATTGGAATCTCTGTCACTATTTGTTTCAATAATCAGGACAATCCGACGTACATCGGTTTCAATGTGCAGCTTCTTTGAGCGGTTGTAAATATCCACCAGCAAAAGGTTATCAAGGAGCAGATTTTTAATAAAATTATCTTTATCGAATCGCTCTTTATAAGCAACCAAAAGATTCTGGGTCTGAAATGACGCAATCTTTCCAACCATATAAACGTCATCGCTGTCACCTCTGGCCAGAATAATAAATTCCAGCTGATGATCGTCAAACACTTTAAAAAATTGAATTCCCTGAAGTACCTGACTGTCTGCCGGTGAAGAAACAAAATCGAGAACCGCCATCTCATAGGCATCTGCATTTTCGAAAGTCGATGCCAGCGCCTTTCCCTCTGTATCCATTACACACAAATCTACTCTTGTGATTGCTTTTAAACCTTCCATGGTATTCTGTAGAATCTGATTTGATATCATATGTTTTCTCCCCTGTTC
The DNA here is from genome assembly GCA_905199445.1 of uncultured Lachnospiraceae bacterium. Taxonomy (GTDB): domain Bacteria; phylum Bacillota; class Clostridia; order Lachnospirales; family Lachnospiraceae; genus Catenibacillus. Next base: position 58,074 of record CAJKGK010000016.1, read on the forward strand.
ATTAATTTTTTCCCGCGACCATAAGCCTATTTATATATTAATGCAAAAACGACAAAAAATAAAGAGGAAATTCTATTTTTTTTCACATTGCCACTCAATATTTTACATTTCTGTTACATTATGATTGCATTTTTGTAATTTGTCAAGATGTAAATCAAGATTTTAACTAATTTGAATTTCAAAAATTTGTCTATTATTACTGCAGCCAAAAAATTCAAGCTCTTTTTTATATTTTTATAATACTTTGAATTTCAAATTTATTTATTTTTATCGGCCAGATCAGTATCCTTTTGTCATATTTTGTCGAACAATTGTTCTTTTTTAACTTGAATTTATACACAGAATACGGTAAAATTAAACTAGAAAAAAAACTCCATGAAAAACAGAGTTGTACACGCTTAAGCATCAACGATCGCTAAAACACAAGAATTAAAGAAAGGAGCACCCACTCAAAAGAATATAGAAGCACCCCAAAATCCATAAAAAACCTGGATTATCCCCGATACAGGTACACATCTTCTGAGTGGCAGTATTTATATGTCCAGAAAAACTGTTTTTATTACAGGCGCCGGCCGCGGGATCGGTCAGAGTACCGCCCTGCGCTTCGCCCATTACCCAAAAGATTTTAATATTGTCATCAACTGCTTTCACAATAAGGCACAGCTGGAGCATACGGCTCAGTTAATCCGTGATTTAGGCGCACCTTGTCTGCCGCTTATCGGTGACGCAGGACATTATGACAGCATTGCCGGTATGTATCAAACAATCGAGCGTCAGTTCGGGCCCGTGGATATTATGATCAATAATGCCGGAATTGCCCATCTGGGGCTTTTATCTGACATGACACCTCAACAGTGGGATCAGGTCATCCGCACCAATCTAACCTCCGTTTTTAACTGCTGCCATCAGGTTATTCCTGCTATGGTTCGCCGACAATCCGGTAAAATCATTAATATTTCCTCTGTCTGGGGAAATGTCGGGGCCTCCTGTGAGGTTGCCTATTCAGCCTCCAAAGGAGGCATTAACGCATTGACTAAGGCGCTGGCCAAGGAACTGGCTCCCAGTCATATACAGGTGAATGCCATCGCCTGCGGCGTGATTGACACCCAGATGAATCAGCTTCTATCCGAGGAGGATCGTGTGGCTCTGGTGGATGAGATTCCGGCCTGCCGCATGGGAACACCGGATGATGTTGCAGACCTTATTTTTGACCTGGCCACCGGCCATCCTTATCTCACCGGTCAGATTATTACACTGGACGGCGGATGGATCTGATCGGCACGGACTGATACATACACTATTGAACTTCCCGGATCAGGCAGTACTGCTTCAGTCCAAAATGTCTTTCCAGAACGCCAAAAACCTTAAATCCGAAATGTTCATACATACCCACATTCTTTTCATTATGAGTCTCCAGAGAGATCATCATCCGGTGTTTCTGCGCATAGGCGATCACTTCTGTCAGAAGCCGGTCTGCCAGGCCGTGATGCTGCATCTGCGGGTCAACTGCAAGATAGATAATATGGAGTCTGTTTTTCTGATGAAGCTGATCCGTCCATCTGGAGTTTAGATAGTCCTTACCCAGCATAAAATTCCGAAAAATTTTCATGCTTGGATCCTCAAGGATAAGATATGTATCCGTTTTTAACAGGGCATGAAGTTCTGACATATAATATTTGAATATATTATAATCTTCCGCCTCATCCGATACAACCAGAAGGCTGTTTAAATCCGGACTGTCTGCATAAATTTCACATGTTTCAAAAAATTCCGTCAAATCACAGTCAAACAGTTTGGGAAGTAAATCCCTGCGCATTTGTTCATCCGGTATAAGTGTTTTATATAACGGATCATCTGCAAAACAGCGCGTTAATAATTTCTCCAGGCGGCTAAAATCATTTTTAGTCACCTGGTAAAGCGTGGCACTTTCCATTATCTGATCAAATCCTTTATTATTATTTTAATATTTTCCAGCATAGCCGTCATTTCCAGTACAGACTTTTTCATATAGCGTATATCATCCCGGTAAGCCTCACACTGCCTCTGGTAAACCCTTTTTAATTGTTGAAGCTCTCTGGTACATCCATCTGTAGTCTTACGTGTTTGCTTTTCAAGAAGGCTTTCAACAATATGATATAAATTTTCATGATGTATAATTCTTCCTGATCCCCATTTTAAACGCTGCTGATCATTATAAAGCACATATTCCGTAAAGTAGTTATAAACAGCCTCGTCAAAACAAAAAGCATACTGATTGTTGTCAACCGCATACAGTGCGTTCAGTGCCTGACCAGGATCGCCTGCCTGTAAAAACTCCAAAGCTTCGTGATAGTGCCTTAGATTAGCCTGAACCGCCTCATGAGGAAATAATACTGTATCCTGCCAGTCCAGACGCACAAAAGCATCCTGTTCTTTTTTAAAAATGTCCAGAAGCATCTTCTCTGCTTCGGCCAGACAGCCATCATCGATTTGGCCTTCTCCATTTGCGTCAGCGCCCCTGTATTTACCGCCATTGTTAATTTTAACAATATCCCTATAGACTTCCCTGGCCACCTCAGCCCCTCTTTCAAGAGTCTCCATAAGGCCTTGTCCATCAGCCTCAAGCTGCTCACATAAAGTTAAATCAAGGCACTGTGCTGCGTGAGAAAATACATTTTCAAAATTTAATGGTGCAATATTCAGGCGGTCAAACTCCATGACCAACAGTCCATAGAGCTGATGATGAAAACGATATGCCGCTTCATTATAAAAAGTATGGTTATCAAATTGAGAATGATAATGTGTAGCCATAAAGCTGCCGCCGGAAAAATCATTCACCAGAGACGGAATCCCGGAAATGGCAATAGAAAAATCATCAGACCATGTTTCAATCGGTATCAGTACACCCACCCCCTCTGGATAGATATCCTCGACCCTATAGCCTTCAGCTGAAATCAAATCGGGAAACTTCTGTATAAAATGATTCAAAAAGTCTTCATATTCATACGTACTGCGTATGGCATCCCTAAGTCCGTGCGCCATAGCCGGCAGTTCAAAGTTCAAGTTTGCAATGACCTTTGTGCGCCATTCCGGATGTACATGAAAAACTTCCTCATAAGCACCTGTAGACCAATCATATTTAGAATTTGATATTCCCCACTCTTCTGCCGCCATGGCACAAAAAACAAGAGTATTTTCAGGCTCATAGCCACTGACCAGCATGGCTTTAGCAATTCCCATGAACATGGCCACAGCCGTATTATCATCCTGAAAGCCGTCAAAATATGAATCATAATGTGCCGACAAAAGAATCATACGATCATTATTTTTTCCGGGAATCTTTCCCACAATATTATAGGTCATTGCATCCTTTATGACCTGCGTACTGGCATCCAGGTAAACTGTAATTTCACTATTGTCTTTCAAGGCTGCCTTCAAAACAGCGGCATCCCTGCGTGATATTGAAAATGCCGGCGCATCATCCGGTCCTGCAATATCCTGGGCGTTTAAAGCTTCTTCATCAAATTCACCATATCCGCCTTCCTGTACTGCAATCAGGGCCTTGGCCCCTTTTAAGTGCGCCTGATAAACCGGAAAATTAATCCACCATTCGTCTCTCTGATTCATATCTACCAGAACAAGTTTACCCTGAACATCCTGCCCCTCATAATCTTTTGCAGTGCCTTTCCCGCAATAGACTAACTGCATGGGCTGGCTGCCCTCTGTCACTAATGTCGTCTGATATGCGCCAAGCTGCATCTTTCTGCAATTTCCCAGTGCATCTTCATACGTAAGCACAGCTCTTTTAAACTCCCATGCATCTACATGGATGGGATCTTTGCACACTTCACAAAGACCGATATTTTTCATTTCTGTATAAAGCATATCTCCGGTCAAACGCTCTGCTTCCGAACCGGCTGTACGATATCCCAAAACCGGATTGCTCCTGTATTGTTCCATTTTCTTCGCAAGGTTATAGGCATATTCAATGTCTAACGCCTTTAAAAAACGTTCACAGGCATTCACTGTATCATCCCTTCCTTTTGAATGATGGTATAAACTACGTTTTAAAGTATACCACGCCGACGTTATTTTTCAACAGAGGCCTGCAATCTTTCTATGGAAGACGTTTAAGCCCGTCACAGGTTAATTCATAAATCACATCGCACACTTCCTCGATATACTTGCGGTCATGAGAAATACTGATAATACACCCCCGAAAATCACCTAAAATCCTACGAATGACAGGGCCTGACAATGGTGAAAAATTTCGGGTAGGTTCATCTAAAACGAGCACATCTGCCCCATCTAAAAGCATTTTAAGGAAAAACAGTTTTGCTTTCTGTCCGCCGGATAAATCAGCAATTTTATGCGCCATTTCATCGGCCGTATACTTCATACTCCCAAGAAAGGTCCGCACTTTGTTTATATTTTCCCGATCACCGGTTTTATCGAGAAACTCTACGGGTGTTTGATCAAAATCCATTAATTCTTCATAATTCTGAGGCATATACACAGTATGAAGATCCCTGCGTTTTAAAAGCTCATGGGCAATCATCCGAATTAAAGTTGTTTTTCCCACGCCATTTTTTCCAATGATACAAATTTTTTCCGGACCTCGAATATGCAAAGTTAAATCCCGGGCCAAAACTTTCTCATCACAGGCTGCCAGGCAGTCCAATTCAAAATCTAAAATATTTTTCCCGGCAGGCAAATCCGTTTTCGAAGTCCACTGAACCATAATGGCATCCTCTGTATCCGGTATTTCTGTCATCTGCTCATGTTCCCGTTCCATCCGGCGTCCCATGGATTTAACCGCATGCATTTTCTTTTTCAGCAGCTGACCGCCGTGGGGATTTTGCCGTGTAATTGTATTTTGCTGATGTTCCACCTTCTGCATTATTTTTCTGTATCGTTCCTGCTGCTTTTCATACTCACTTTGTTCCTTACGGGCAATCTGCTCCTGGTGCTCCATCTTTGACAGACGTTCTTTCACATATGTTTGATAGCCTGTTTTTGCCACAGTAGCTCTGGCCATGGTTTTACGACGCAGCTGTTCAAAATGGATCACTACATTTGCCGTATTTTCAAGCAATGTTTCATCATGCGACACATATAAAATCGGAAGCGGACAATTCCTGATAAAGCGCTCCAGCCATTGAAGCGTATCCAGATCAATGTCATTGGACGGTTCATCCAGCAACAAAATATCCGGCTGCTCAATCAGAATCCTGGCCAGCTGTATCTTTACTTTTTCTCCACCTGATAAAGACTTTACCGGCTGTTCCATATAAAAAATATCCGATGGCAGTTTTAACTGCCTTGCAATATCTACAAGCTCATTATAAGATCTGTCATAAAAAAATGGACAGTCCTGAAAATACGCCATTAAACTCAACTGATCATAGCAAACTTCAAGCTCCTGTGCCAAATAACCGAAACGGCTTCGGCCTCTCATGATTTCTCCGGTATATTGAATATAGTCCTCCACTAATTGGGGATTGTAAATCAGTTTCAGTAACGTGGACTTTCCATTGCCCTCCTCACCAATCACGGCCGCTTTATCTCCAGGATTCAGCGACCACGTAAACTGATCAACCATTGTTCTTAAATCCTTCTTATGTACAATTGTCAAATTTTTGATTTGAAGCATGTCTATTTCCTCTTTTCCTTAATCTCTTATAAGACATCATATCCACCGCTCCGACAGACTTAATCAAAAAAGACCTGTCTCCATTCCAGAGACAGGCCTACGACCGCATATATCATTATTGATTTAACTGCACACCTAAAACACCTGTAAATCTACAAAATACAAAACAGACTGTTCTTATGTACAGCGCCATATTAAATGATCATCGCGATAATCTGTCTCTGAAACGACACGAACTTTCTGCGGGCATAAAATTCCCCTGACTGCTGACTGCCAGCGTTTAGTTCCTGGGTACAATTTCTATTTTGTCGTCTCATTCAATTCATCAGATTATCGAATAATCATCTTTTCACCTCTTGACTTTATTTCTGAAAAAATCATAGCACACCCGTAATCTTCTGTCAACATACAGATATTGTAAACAAAAACAGCTCAGAAGTCCATTGAAAAAACTTCCGAGCCATGATTGATTTAGTATTTTTGAAAATCCTCAACATTTAGTACAAAAACTGTGCTTCCGCCAACCTGTATATCAATAGGGACCATCGGGAATGTACCGACACAGCCTTTCCCTGGAATCAGCGTCGGGTTCGCATATGAAACCGTTTTACGCTCACCTGAGTTTTTCTTTATAATTTCCATCACCATGGGGACCTTATCGTCATCAGTCACCGTAAGAATTGTGGTGCTTTTATTCTTAAGCAGGCCCCCTGTTGTGGATAACTTTGTCACAAAAAATTTATTTTTGTGAAGTTCACTGATTGTTTCGTCTTCATCATCCCTGTGGAGAATTGCCATAACCATTTTCATAATTCAAGGACCTCCTTTGATTGCCTTAAATAACTTAATTTTGTTGCTATGATTATACAACAGTCCGTATGAAGATTCAATGGCCACAGTATTAAGATTCCATAAAGATATAAGTTTCACATACCGAACAAATCAATGATGGAAAAGCCGGATACCAGTAAAGCACATAGCCATACCATATTTATTGCATGTTTCAATAACATGATCATCCCTGATGGATCCTCCGGGCTGAGCTACATATTGCACACCGCTTTTATGCGCACGTTCAATATTATCCCCAAATGGGAAAAAGGCATCTGAACCTAAGGCAACATCTTTCATCTGGTTCAGCCATTGACGTTTTTCCTCTTTAGTAAATACTTCTGGTTTCACTTTAAAAGTCTTTTCCCACTCACCATCAGCCAAAACATCCATATAGTCCTCACCGATATATAAATCAATGGCATTATCCCGGTCCGCACGGCCAATTTTATCTACAAACTGTAAATTAAGAACCTGTGGAGCCTGCCGCAAAAACCAGTTATCAGCTTTTTGTCCTGCAAGGCGTGTACAATGAATTCTGGACTGCTGTCCAGCACCAATTCCGATGGCCTGTCCGCCTTTGGCATAGCATACAGAATTAGACTGAGTATATTTTAATGTAATTAAAGCAATAATCAGATCAATTTTTGCAGATTCTGGAATTTTCTTGTTTTCTGTCACAATATTTGACAGTAATTCCTCATTAATTTGAAGTTCATTTCTTCCCTGTTCAAAAGTAATACCAAAAACCTCTTTATGCTCAACCGGTGCCGGAACATAAGAAGGATCGATTTCTATTACATTATAATTTCCTTTTTTCTTTGCTTTTAAAATTTCCAGTGCTTCGGGTTCATATCCAGGTGCAATAATACCGTCTGAAACTTCTCTTTTAATGATTTTAGCAGTTGCCACATCACATGGATCTGACAGAGCAATAAAATCTCCAAATGATGACATACGATCTGCACCTCTGGCACGGGCATAAGCGCTGGCCATAGGTGTCAGCTCACCCATGTCATCCACCCAGTAAATTTTACGTTCTACACCTGTCAGCGGAAGACCTACAGCGGCTCCGGCCGGAGATACATGTTTAAAAGATGTCGCTGCAGGAAGACCTGTGGCCTGCTTTAATTCCCGTACAAACTGCCAGCCGTTAAATGCATCCAGAAAATTAATATAACCTGGTTTTCCGTTTAAAACCTTAATTGGAAGTTCACCTTCATTCATATATATCTTTGAAGGCTTCTGATTTGGATTACATCCATATTTTAATTCCACTTCTCTCATGATTGGTCCTCCTATTTTCAATCTTCAGATTATTTCCGACAAGTAATTAACAATGTTTATTGACGATTCTTGATTCGTATTGACCTGTAGCAATATCAATATAACGCACAAATAATGAAACTTTATTATCTGCATTAAGATTTGTCCACAAAAGATTGGTATATTCATCGATATCATCCACAGTTTCCACCAATTTAGGCTCACCCTCAAAACTTGGAAGCGGATCACCGTCACACTTATAAGTGTGGATGAAATGTCCTTCTCCGGCAGTAGGATTTGTGTATGCAAATGTATAGCGATTACAGGATTGAGGATCACCGTTATTGCTCTTTAAAATCGATAATGCATAATTATATTTTCCGTTTTCAATATGCATAATTCCTGAAATACGCGGTGTGTAATTGGGGGCATCAGGCTCAAATTCCCTGGTTCTCAGTGCCTGTTCAAAAGTCATCTGCTTATCCATTAACTCATAAATAGTATCTGTCTGATCACCATTTGTGACAATTGTCTTATTTCCCAAAACACGTACAGGCGCATAAATGATCAGACTTGGATCCACAAGTTTATCCGGGTCAAAAGCCTGGGTACGAATCCCTTCTCCATCTTTAACAAAGACACGATTTCTGCTGTTTTCACTGCGCCCCATAATAAAATATGCGGTCACTGCTTTTGTACCATCCGGTGTTTTTCCAATCACAATGCCTCTGCCTGGATAAGCATTCGATGAAAGTTCTTTTACCAATGAAATCTTTTCCATACTTGATTCTCCTTTTCATCATATCAATAAGATCCTGGATCCCAGAACCCACACATGGATTCTTTTGCCTTCCATAAGAAAAAGCCTGGGTCTGCTCTAAAGGCAGCCCAGGCGGTCGACTTTTCTTTAATCCGTACTCCCCTGCAGTTTCTCTGCTTCCGCCAGTTGCACGGCTCTTATAAAAATAGAGTACCTTATTTTAATTTATTTGTCAACGAAAGTGGATTAATTAGTCTTATTAAATTATTTACTTTGTAATATAAGTAATACTTATATTTTGTATTTATAAACCTTGCGCAGAATTCCCCGTATAAAGCTGATAATATTTTCCTCGTTCCCCAATCAGTTGATCATGGGTTCCCCGTTCAATAATGCGGCCATTTTCCAGAACCATAATACAATCACTATTTCTTACCGTAGATAGGCGGTGGGCAATCACAAAAGTTGTACGCCCGGACATTAATTTATCCATGCCGTCCTGGACAAGAACTTCTGTACGCGTATCAATGGAGCTGGTAGCTTCATCAAGAATCAGCACCGGAGGATCGGCTACAGCCGCTCTGGCAATAGCCAGCAGCTGACGCTGTCCCTGACTTAAATTAGCACCATTACCGGTAATCACCGTCTGATAACCGTCCGGAAGTCGGGTGATAAAACTGTCTGCATTGGCAAGCTTGGCCGCCGCAATCACTTCCTCATCAGTGGCATCCAGGTTTCCATAGCGGATATTTTCCATGATCGTAGCTGTGAATAGCTGCGTATCCTGAAGGACAATCCCAAGCGAACGCCTTAAATCTGCTTTTTTAATCTTATTAATATTAATGCCGTCATAGCGGATCTTGCCATCCTGAATATCATAAAAACGATTTATCAAATTTGTAATTGTCGTCTTGCCCGCACCGGTGGAACCTACAAATGCCAGCTTCTGTCCCGGCTGAGCGAACATTTTAATATTATGAAGAACGATCTTATCAGGATTATAGCCAAAATCAACGTCATCGAACACAACATCCCCTTTGAGTTCCACATAATCCACCGTACCATCGGCCTTATGATAATGTTTCCATGCCCAGTGCCCAGTACGTTTTTGCGATTCCACAAACTGACCGTCTTTTACCTCTACATTAACCAGAGTCACATAGCCTTCATCCGTTTCCGGTGTCTCATCCAGAAGTTTAAATATACGATCCGCCCCAGCCAATGCCATAACGATACTGTTTAACTGCTGGCTGATCTGATTCACCGGCATACTGAAGCTTTTATTAAATGAAAGGAAACTGGCCAAACCGCCAAGTGTAAATCCTCCGACACCATTAATTGCCAGAATTCCCCCGACAATAGCACAAAGTACATAACTGATATTGCCGATCTGTGCATTGACAGGCATCAATATATTCGCAAATTTATTTGCATTATTTGCACTTTCAAATAACTGATCGTTTAATCGGTTAAACTGTGCTTTGCTTTCCTCCTCATGGCAGAAAACCTTTATGACCTTTTGTCCTTCCATCATCTCTTCAATGAAACCATTCATTTTTCCCAGGTCACTCTGCTGAGCCATAAAAAATTTACTGCTTAGCCCTGCCAGTTTCCGGGCGGCGAAAAGCATAGCACCAACCATCAGCAAAGTAAGAATTGTCAGTGGAATATTTAGGATAACCATACTTATAAATACACTGACAACCGTAATGATACTGCTCAGCATTTGCGGCATACTCTGACTGATCATCTGACGCAATGTATCAATATCATTTGTATATACGGACATAATGTCCCCATGGGGATGCGTATCAAAATATTTAATCGGCAGACTTTCCATATGTATAAACATTTCATTTCGAATATTTCTCAGCGTCCCCTGAGTTACATAAACCATAATCCGGCTATATACCAGCGTCGATACAACACCGACCAGATAAAAAATACCCACTTTTAAAATCGCCATTCCCAATGGGCCAAAATCCGGATCAGGGCTTTGAAGCAAAGGAAAAATATAGTCATCAATTAATGTCTGCATAAACATGGTACCCTGGACATTAGCAATTACACCAATAAATATACACAATGCCACAATAATTACACTAATGCCATAATATTTCATCACGTATTTAAGAATCCGCAGCAAAAGCTTGCCTGGATTTTTAACTTTTGGCATTGGTCCCCGCATTCTCCCGCCAGGTCCCTTAGGTCCTCTGGACATGGATGAAGACGGGGTCGAATTTTTTCTTTCCTCCATTATCGATCGCCTCCCTTCTCATCAAAATCGCCTCCGCCTTTGGTCTGAGATTCATAAACTTCACGGTAAATCTTATTTGACGCAAGCAACGCTTCATGAGTACCAAACCCATTAACTTTCCCATCTTCCATCACAATAATTCGGTCAGCACTCTGTATGCTGGAAATCCTCTGGGCAATAATTAACTTCGTTGTCCCTGGAATTTCCTGAGCAAATGCCTTGCGAATTTTAGCATCTGTGGCTGTATCAACAGCACTTGTGGAATCATCAAGAATTAAGATTTTAGGCCTCTTAAGCAGCGCCCGCGCTATACAAAGCCTCTGCTTCTGGCCGCCGGATACATTCGTTCCGCCCTGTTCGATGTAGGTTTCATACCTATCCGGAAATTTTTCAATAAATTCATCAGCACAGGCTAACTGACAGGCTCTAATGCACTCCTCGTCTGTGGCATTTTTATCTCCCCAACGAAGATTTTCAAGAATCGTACCGCTAAATAGTACATTTTTCTGAAGAACCACAGCAACCTGATTTCTCAGTACTTCCATATCATACGTCCGAACGTCACGGCCGCCTACATAAACAGTACCTCCGGTAACATCATACAGACGGCTGATCAGACTGACAAGACTGGATTTTGCACTTCCTGTGCCTCCAATAATACCGATAGTCTCTCCTGCCTTAATATCCAAATCAATATCTGTCAATACAAATTTCTCACTATTTTTTTTGTATTTAAAATCTACATGTTCAAAACGAATACTTCCATCTAAAACGTCCATTACAGGATTCTCCGGATTTGTCAATGTACTCTTTTCTTCCAATACAGCCGCAATACGTCTGGCGCTGGCAATACTCATTGTAATCATCACAAAAACCATGGACAACATCATCAGACTCATGAGAATATTCATGCAATACGTAAGAAGACTCATCAGCTCGCCTGTTGTAAGGCTGCTGCCCACAATCATTTTTGCACCGATCCAGCTGATTAATAAAATACATGAATAAACCGTGAGCTGCATCATGGGGGAATTTAACGAAATAATACGTTCCGCTTTCACAAACATTTTATAAACATTATTGCTGGCATTCCGAAACTTTTCTCTTTCAAAATCCTCACGAACATACGCCTTAACAACGCGAATGCCTGTCACATTTTCCTGGACACTGGCATTTAAATCATCATACTTTTTAAATACCTGATTAAAATATTTTGTCGCCCGACTCATAATCAGTACCAGGCAAATACCAAGAACAATAACCGCAATCAGATAAATACTTGCAATTCTTGTATTAATAAAAAATGCCATAGCCATAGCGCAAATCAGGCTAAACGGTGCACGAATACACATACGTAAAATCATTTGATAAGCCATCTGCAGATTTGTGACATCCGTTGTCAGTCGTGTAACCAATCCGGCAGTACTGTATTTATCAATATTTGCAAATGAAAATGTCTGTATGTTCTCATACATAGCTTTTCTCAGATTTCTGGCAAAGCCAGTTGATGCCTTTGCACCAAACACTCCGCCCATTGTTCCTGCAAAAAGGCTGGCACCGGCGACTACAACCATCCATATGCCCATCATATAAATATGATGAATGTCTCCGGCTTCAACACCGTCATCTATAATTGAGGCCATCATTAATGGAATGATCGTCTCCATCATGACCTCCAGAATCATAAACAACGGCGTTAAAGCGGAGGCTGCACGAATTCCTTTCGTTTGTGCTCCAAGTGTTTTTAACATTGGATTATTCCTCCTTTTTTACCATAACTATTCTTGCCATACATATTTTTAATGTTGATCTTTTTATTATGCCATTTTAATCCTGGAAAAATTTCAAACACAATTTTTCACCGTACTCTGACAATATATTTTTCTTCATCTGCTGAATCACCGTATAAAAATTTTTCAGCCGTTCTTGAGAAATGCCTGAACATATCATTTTTTCTACACGCTCGATATCCTGGATCGTTTCTTCATACACACGCCGTCCTTGCGATGTCAGTGTCAACTTTTTCAATCTGGCATCATAAGCAACAGATTCTCTGATAATATATCCTTTCTTTTCCATGACTTTCACAATTCCAGTAACCGATGAACGTGAAATAAAAAATTCATTCTCAATATCTTTCTGAAAAACCACACGATCTGGATGCTCATACAAAAAACCAAGCACCCAGCCATGCATAACTGTACATTCATCAAATCCATGGGTTTCCCCGACCGCTACAAAATATCTGAACATTAAATTATTCAGTGTTCTGATCTCAAATCCTACGGTATTTTCATTTTTCATCATAGCCTCCTATCGTTCATTACTAAACTATTTATATATAAATTATAAACTAGCTAATTGTTTACGAATAAACATATTTTACTTAATCTTTCACAGATTGTCAATAACTTTCCCTATTGATTTTTAACTTTCATCTCTACTTTTAATATTCTAATATGCAAATAAAAATGATATAATACAAAGCATATTCCACTAAATCGACTCAACACACGTCATTCATACAATTTTACAAGGGGTGCCCATACAAAATGTTTATAAAAGAAATTGAAAATTTTAATTTACATCAAATTGCCCAATCCGGCCAATGTTTTCGTATGCTTTTGCTTTCTTCAGACAATAGCAGCAAAAATAATGCAGCTTACCAAGTTATCAGTCAGAATAACTATTTAGAAGTCTACCAATCGGATCAAATATTTACATTTAACTGTCCTGACAATCAAAATGATTTTTGGCTTCACTATTTCGACATCAATACAGATTACGCATCTTTCATAAATGCTGCCGATCCATGTGATTCTTACCTTTACAAAGCCTCACACTATGGCCGTGGAATTCGTATTCTCAGACAGGATCCATGGGAAATGATTCTTACTTTTATTATTTCCCAGCAAAAAACCATTCCCAAAATACGAGAAGCCGTAGAACTGCTGAGCCGCCACTATGGAACACGCCTGACCGTCACACTGCCTGTTTTAAATTCTCATGATCCATGTATTTCCCCTTGTTCTGAAAAAACAATTACTTATTATACGTTTCCAACACCTGAACAACTATCCTGTGTAACCGAAGAAGATTTAAGGAATTTTAAACTGGGTTATCGATCTAAATATATTTTCAAGGCTGTTATGGAAGCCTGCCAGAACACACTGGATCTTAATTATTTACAAACCCTTACATATGATCAGGCGATGGCTTATTTGACTGGCTTTTTTGGTATTGGTGAAAAAGTTGCCAATTGTATCTGTCTTTTCGGGCTGCACCATATCGATGCTTTCCCAATTGACACATGGATTCAAAGGATTCTTTTAAAGGAATATTATCAACCTGAGTACGAAGAACTGCCTAAAAATAAGCTGTATCAGACAATCGTCCAGGACAATTTCTCAAAATATAGCGGATTTCGTGGAGTGATGCAGCAATATATATTTTTTTATGAACGGAGTATTTCAGGCAAAGAGAAAAACTGATCCAGCACCCTGTTTAGGGTGCTTTCTTTCTAACTAATAAACCAGGAAGTGATTTTGAAATTTATTGAAAACAAAAAAGCCTTGAAAATCAAGGCTTTTCAAACGTGTGCGAGAAGATTCGAACTCCCGACCTTCTGATCCGTAGTCAGACGCTCTATCCAGCTGAGCTACGCACACATATTAATAAATTTTCACTGCCGGCGACCGGAATCGAACCGGTACGGGAGGATAAGTCCCGCAGGATTTTAAGTCCTGTGCGTCTACCTATTCCGCCACGCCGGCATTAATGGGGCCTATAGGGCTCGAACCTATGACCCTCTGCTTGTAAGGCAGATGCTC
>CAJKGK010000017.1 GCA_905199445.1 uncultured Lachnospiraceae bacterium
TGTGACCCTCTGCTTGTAAGGCAGATGCTCTCCCAGCTGAGCTAAGACCCCATGTTACGAAATGATTGAAACCAAACGACCCAGAAGGGACTCGAACCCTCGCCCTCCGCCGTGACAGGGCGGCGCTCTAACCAACTGAGCCACTAGGCCAGAACCAATTTGCAAGATTATAATATCTCAAATTGTTCCAATTGTCAAGAAAATTTTTGAAAAAATTTTTGAATTTTAAAATTTAAATTCTTTTGTGGAGGATAAACCGTAAAAAAGCCCTGCCAGGCTCCAGTTTTGGGGACTGACAGGGTGGTTAAATAACTTGAGCTGGATTTAATTGTTATGACAGCCGCAGTTTGGAATATAGGTGCCGGAAGTTGAACAGCTGTCTGAAGCTGTGTAAGCTGAGGCCTGTGCCTGATTGGCGCAGCCACAGCTCATATCACAGCTGGTGCGTGAATCGCGGCCGGAACTGCAGCCGCAGCTGCGGCCGGTATCACGGGTTTTACAGCAGCCCTGCCTTGATGGGGTACCGTTATTTTGACAGAGTAAAAGAAGAATAATTATCCAACAACAATTCATAGTAAAAACTCCTTTTAAATTTCATCTTTCTTTTATAGGATATTCCTAAAGCTTTAGGATGTGACTTGTATTTTTGATTGACAGATACAGTTAAAAAGAAAATGCAATTAAAAAAGGAATAATATAGAAAATTTTGCATATAATGCTGGGTGAAACAATGATCTAAAGGCTGTGATAATGAATGAGGTGCTATTATATGGAAAAAGCGTTGGAACAATTACAGGAAAATTTAAATGCGTACGAAGTAAGGAACCATAAAATGCCGGATTATATTATTATGGGTTGGGACCTGGTTTATGAAGTGCGCCGAATGAAAGATGTTTATAAAAGCACAATGAGCCGGGAATTTATTTATGGCATTCCGATGCTGGAAACAAGTATTTCCGGAGTTATGGCGCTGGGGACTCGGTGTACCGATCAAAAGAACGTATATACAAACGGGAATGACCATCTTTACACGAATGAATGACAATGTTAAAATAAAAATAACACTGTGAAAGGGGAGGCAGGAAGAATGCGTATAGGCATGGGATATGATGTACATAAATTAGCGGAAGGCAGAAAACTGATTCTGGGAGGTGTGGAAATCCCATGGGACATGGGACTTCTGGGCCATTCAGACGCAGATGTTCTTGTACACGCTGTGATGGATGCGCTTCTGGGAGCAGCAGGGCTGGATGATATCGGCAAACATTTTCCAGATACAGATGAAACCTACAGAGGTATTTCCAGTATAAAACTGTTAGAGCAGGTGGCCCGGCTTGTTGAACAGGCCGGTTATGGCATCGGGAATATTGATGCAACGGTTATTGCTCAAAAACCCAAATTGAGACCTTATATTGACCAGATGAGAGCAACTATGGCCAGGGCGCTGAACATTTCAGAAAAGGATATTAATATTAAGGCAACAACTGAGGAAGGTCTGGGTTTTACCGGTCAGGGCCTGGGAATGGCCAGTCAGGCCATCTGTCTGCTTATTGAGAAATCATGAAACAAAAGGATTGACAAATTTTTGTTTTTCGAATATTCTAAATGGTAAAGGCAGAGAGTGGAAAGATATTTCGGGAAAGCTATCAGAGATAAGTCATCATCGGCTGAAAGTGACTTTTAGACGGAACCGGAAGAAGTGCATCCATGAGCTGGCCGCAGGAAGCCGTTTTTATTGATTGCGGGTTATCTACAGAAGAAATTCGGAATTTGGAAACGGTGTGTATTTCGGCACGTTGGTACGCGTTAAGTATAGTCTTGTACAGGCAAAAGCCGATGTGCAGACATAAAGTAGAGTATGATCTCTGAAAATAGAGTGGAACCGTGGTTATACAGACCGCCTCTATACTGTAAATGACAGTGTGGAGGCGGTCTGTGTCTTTATCGGCAGGCTTGTTTGTGCTGCTGCCAGGAGGTGGGGCAGATGTTTCATTTTGTGCGTTATGTGAAAGAAGAAATAGGGATTATTAAGGAGCGGGATCCTGCGATTAAATCTTCAATGGAGGTCTTTTTATATCCCAGTTTTAAGGCGATTATGCGTTACAGAGTTGCTCACTGGCTTTATTTAAATGAACATTATTTTCTTGCTAGATGGTATTCCCAGAAAACGGCCAGAAAAACGGGAATTGAAATTCATCCCGGGGCAACCATTGGCAAGGGATTATTTATCGATCATGGACATGGGGTTGTGATCGGCGAAACAGCGGTTTTAGGGGATAATGTGACCCTGTATCAAGGCGTCACCCTTGGCGGTACAGGTAAAGAGCATGGGAAACGTCATCCTACCATCGGAAATAACGTGATGATCAGTGCCGGTGCAAAAATACTGGGTTCCTTTACAATCGGAGATAATTCTAAAATCGGTGCAGGCAGTGTTGTCCTTAAGGAAGTTCCGCCCAATTCTACCGTGGTTGGCATTCCGGGACGAATTGTACGGCGCCGCAGCGAAAGCACACCTCAGACCGAGTTGAATCAGACTGATCTGCCGGATATTGTTTCTCAGGAAATTACCCAGCTGTCCGAGGAAAACAGGGCGCTTCGCATGCAGATTCAGTGGCTGTGCAGTCATTGTGAACATTTGCATGAGCAGGAATACAGGCAGGCATATCAAATGTATAAAGAAAACCATGAAAATATGGAAATTCGTAAAAATAACGATGGTGTAAGCTTAGAAAAAAAGGAGGAAAACCATGAAGATTTATAATACGCTGACAAGAAAAAAGGAAGAATTTATACCGCTGGAAGAAGGAAAGGTCCGCATGTATGTATGTGGCCCAACGGTTTACAATTATATTCACATTGGCAATGCCCGGCCGATGATTGTTTTTGATACAGTCCGCAGGTATCTGGAACACAAAGGATATGAAGTTAATTATGTGTCAAACTTTACGGATGTAGACGACAAAATTATTAAAAAGGCCAATGAAGAAGGTGTGGATGCATCGATTATTTCCCAGCGCTACATCGCAGAGGCTAAAGCGGATATGGAAAGTCTGAATGTCCGGGAAGCGACCAGGCATCCAAAGGCTACAGAAGAAATTGACGGTATGATTGAGATGATTCAAACCTTGATTGATAAGGGCCATGCCTATGAGGCAGGCGGAACGGTGTATTTTAAAACACGTTCCTTTAAAGCGTATGGCAAACTTTCCAAGAAAAATATTGATGATCTTCAGGCCGGTCACAGAGATATTAAGGTGACAGGCGAAGAAGGAAAGGCAGATCCTCTGGACTTTGTTTTGTGGAAGCCCAAAAAAGAAGGAGAGCCGTCCTGGCCTTCACCGTGGGGAGATGGCCGTCCAGGCTGGCATATCGAGTGCTCTGTAATGGCAAAGAAATATTTGGGTGAACAAATTGATATTCATGCCGGCGGAGAAGATTTGATTTTCCCTCACCATGAAAATGAAATTGCTCAGAGTGAAGCCTGCAATGGTAAGGCATTTTCCAGATATTGGATGCATAATGGTTTCCTGAATATTGATAATGTAAAAATGTCCAAGTCTTTGGGAAATTTCTTTACGGTTCGTGAAATCGGTGAAAAGTATGATCTTCAGGTCCTGAGATTTTTCATGCTTAGCGCCCATTACCGCAGTCCGCTGAACTTTAGTGCAGATTTGATGGCGGCTTCCAAGAATAGCCTGGAGCGTATTCTTACGGCTGTGGATCGTTTAAGCGATCTGTCAGGTGTGGATCGAGAACTGGATGCCGCAGAGCAGGAACAGCTTGGCAATCTTAAAACGCTGTGTGCAAAGTTTGACCATGCCATGGATGATGATTTTAATACTGCAGATGCTGTCTCGGCTATTTTTGAGATGGTAAGACTGGCGAATATTAAGGCGGGCGCAGATTCCTCCAGAGCTTTTATAAAACATGTAGAAAAGACAATCGGAGAATACTGTGATATTCTGGGCATTATTGTTCAGCGGGAGACCCAGCTTCTGGACGGTGATGTGGAGGCTTTGATTCAGGAACGTCAGGCAGCAAGAAAGGCGAAAAATTTTGCACGCGCTGATGAAATTCGTCAGCAGCTTTTAGAACAGGGAATTATTCTGGAAGATACAAGAGAAGGTGTAAAATGGAAAAGAGCATAGATAACCGGCAGGATGTTTTACAATTTTGTGATCATTTTCATGAATTATTTAACCTTTCTCCAAAGCAGCTTCGCACCTATTCGCCTTTGACGCTGGCTTATCTTGGGGATGCTGTTTACGAATTGCTGATTCGAACCGTGATTGTGGAAAAAGGAAATGCACCGGTGCATAAGCTTCATAAACGATCTGCTGCTTTAGTTAAGGCCCAGGCTCAGGCGGATTTAATTAAAAAGCTGGAATCAAGCTTAAGTGCGGAGGAAGAGGCTGTTTACAAGCGGGGGCGTAATGCCAAATCTTATACAATGGCTAAAAATGCGACGATGTCGGATTATCGGATGGCCACTGGTTTTGAAGCTTTAATTGGGTATTTGTATTTAAAACAGGATTTTGAAAGAATCCTCCAGCTTGTTAAAGACGGGCTGGGCGAGCTGCTGTAAACCTCTGATTATCATCGGATATAAAACAGAACATTTATTATAATTGATCATAAAAAAGGAAAGGATACAAGCATGAGATACGAAGAATCTAAAGTTGAAGGCCGCAATCCTGTACTTGAGGCGTTCAGATCAGGAAAAACGGTAGATAAACTGTTTGTTTTGGACGGCTGTCAGGATGGTCCGGTCAGAACAATTGTCAGAGAGGCAAAGAAACAGGATACCATGATTCATTTTGTGACAAAGGAACGGCTGGATCAGCTTTCGATGACAAAGCATCATCAGGGTGTGATTGCGGTATGTGCAGCCTATGCCTATGCTCAGGTGGAGGATATCCTGGCTGCTGCCAGAGACAAAGGTGAAGATCCGTTTATTATATTGCTTGACGGAATTGAAGATCCCCATAATCTGGGTGCAATCTTAAGAACTGCCAATCTGGCCGGTGCACACGGCGTGATTATTCCTAAAAACCGTGCCGTTGGACTGACGCCTACCGTGGCCAGAACATCGGCCGGGGCTATTCATTATACACCGGTTGCCCGTGTGACAAATATGGCGGCAACTATCGAAAGTCTGAAAAAGGAAGGGTTGTGGTTTGCCTGTGCGGATATGGGCGGTGAAGTTATGTACCGTCTTAATCTGAAAGGCCCTATGGGACTTGTGATCGGGAATGAAGGGGATGGTGTCAGCCGTATTGTAAGAGAAAAATGTGATTATATTGCATCAATTCCTATGAAAGGGGATATTGATTCTCTCAATGCGTCCGTGGCTGCCGGCGTGCTTGCTTTCGAAATTGTGAGACAGCGCCTTTCTTAGGCCGGTTGGAGGCGTTTATGGATAATCGTTTTGAGACGATGAAGGATGAAGAAATTCTTGCATGTATCAGAAATGGTGATGCCCGGGGCGTGGATTTTCTTTTGAATAAATACAAAGGCCTTGTGAAGAAAAAGGCAAGGCCTTTGTATCTGATTGGCGGCGAGCAGGATGATCTTATACAGGAGGGAATGATCGGGCTGATGCATGCGGTATATAATTTTAATCCTCATAAGCAGACTTCGTTTTTAAGCTTTGCAGATTTGTGTGTTTCAAGGCAGATTTATTCTGCTGTGAAGGCTTCGCAGAGAAAAAAACACAGCCCTCTTAATTCCTATATTTCGCTATATTCGCCGGCTGAGGATGAGGAGAATTCACCGCTTCTGATGGATATGCTGTTTTTAGATACAGACAGTCCGGAAGATATGATTGTTGGCCGGGAAGATATTCAGCTTCGTAAAAAAAAGCTGTTTGAAAAGCTGAGCCCTTTTGAACGTCAGGTTTTGACTTTATTTCTGGAAGGCATCGGTTATGTGCATATAGCAGAAATTCTTGGAAAAGATCAGAAATCTGTAGATAATGCGCTGCAGAGAATAAGGAATAAGGCTGCCAGTTTATTCATATAATGAATAAAAAACGGGAGACCGATGATGGAAGTATTGATCATTGAAATGGTAGAGCGGTTTGGGTATATTGGCATTATCCTTCTGATTGCACTGGAAAATATATTTCCGCCGATTCCTTCGGAAGTTATCTTGACTTTTGGTGGTTTTTTGACAACCTATACAAAACTGAATGTATGGGGTGTTATTTTGTCGGCTACCATAGGCTCTGTTGCGGGGGCAATTGTGCTCTATATTGTAGGCAGATGTCTGACAGGAGAACGCCTGATGCAGCTGGTAGACGGCAAACTGGGCAAACGGCTGCATTTTAACAGGGATGATGTGGAATATACACTGGAATGGTTTGCAAAGAAAGGTAATAAGGCTGTTTTTTTCTGCCGCTGTATTCCCATTCTCAGAAGTCTGATTTCCATTCCGGCCGGCATGGCCAAAATGGCCATGGGCAGTTTTATGCTAATGACGGTGATGGGCACAGTGATATGGAACGTGGTCCTTGTTCATCTCGGCGCCTTTGCAGGTGCTTCCTGGGGGATTATTACAGAATATATGGGGACATATAAGAACTGGACGCTGCTTGTATTGGGGATTGCCTTATTTGCTGGAATTATGTGGTTTATAAGAAAACAGAGAAAAAAGAAAATATTAAAAGTATGATTGGGATTGACGGAGGATTTAGAACCGGGGAAGATGGGTCTGAATGCCTCCGTCTGCTGTATTGCTGCGGTGGGACTGGCACTTAAGCCGGCGGATTACATTTGCCGCAAGGGGTATAACCCTGTTTTTTTGCTTCATCCAGATCTATGGCAATATGAGAATCCTTTAAATAAGGGCAGTGGGAACAATGATACTTTTTGCCGGTTTGCGTCACATAAACCTGGACAGATTCAGATGGAGCCGAGGCAAAAGTCAGAGGTGTTTGGTCAAAAGTGATCGTATGCCCATCACTTAAAGCTGTGACTGTTCCAAGTACATCTGTGCGATAAACGGCGACCCCGCGCTGCGTTAATTTTTCCAAAGTCTGAGCACAGGGATGACCGTAAGAATTATCTGCCCCCACACTGATCACCCCGCTTGCGGGACTGACTGCTTCTAAAAATTCACTGCAGGAGGAGGTATCACTTCCGTGATGTCCAACTTTGAGTACATCTGCCGATAAATCGGTGCCGTGAGCGATCATGTCCTTCTCGGCTTCGGCCTCGGCATCGCCGGTAAACATAAATGAGGTTTCTTTGTACGTCAGTTTCAGGCATACAGACCAGTTGTTTAATTCATCATATGCTTTGAGGGGGCCCAGGATGGTAAATGCGGCATCTCCAAGCGTATAACTGTCGCCGGCTGATGCGGGTGTAATGGTGAGATTTTTTTCAATGACAGCATCCAATACGTCCTCAAAGGTTTTGGTGGTATGCTCTTTTTCGGGAAGGATGACGGATTTTACATCAAAGGATGTAATAACATCATCCAGACCGCCGATATGATCTTCATGAGGGTGGGTTCCAATGACATAATCCAGTTTGGTGACGCCCAGCTGATTGAGATAATTCACAACGACTGGACCGTTTTCGTTGGTGCCTGCGTCGATTAACATGGCATGATCATTGGACTGGATTAAAATGCTGTCTCCCTGTCCCACATCAAAAAAGTAAACTTTCAGAGCCTGCGAATCTGCTTCCTGGTCTGTGTGGCCTGCAGCTAAATTTGTCTGTCCTGACTGGCTGTCTTTTTGAACCAGGGTATTTTGGGCGGACTGACAGCCTGTAAAAAACAGCAGTGTACAGCATATCAAAGTCAGCAAAAAAAATCTTGCGTTATTGGAAACTTTCATGCTTTTCATTGGTAAGAACTCCTTTTTCTTGATTAAATTCTTTGTTTCGTGGGCAAATTCCATTGTCTTTAACAGACAGGCAGTCGACATGCACAGAGGAAACATATAAGTTCTGGGCAAATATCAAATTCAGGATAACACACATATGTTCGCATGACAAGAGGCGGGGCGGGTAAAAAGTTGGAAGATTTGGTTTTTTTGTAAGAAAAATAAAAACTCAAAAAATATTTAAAAATGTATTGACATTTTTTGAAAAATATTGTATATTGAATAAGCTGATTCATCAGATGCTGCCTTGGCTCAGTCGGTAGAGCGTCGCCTTGGTAAGGCGGAGGTCGGGGGTTCAAGTCCCCTAGGCAGCTTCAAAGCCCTTGATTTTCAAGGGCTTTTTTCTTTTTTTAAAAGCTAATAAAGGTCTTGCCCTGTCTATATAAAATATGCTATGATATTAAAATGACATTGGGGTTCAAAGGTTTTTTGTCCCTAAAATAAGATCAGGGAGGTCGAATCGAAGTTCATGGAAAATGAAGTTGTTTCTAAAAATTTTATCGAACAGATTATAGAAAAGGATATCGAAGAGGGGCATGTCAGACAGGTGTGTACGCGTTTTCCGCCGGAACCAAACGGTTATCTGCACATCGGTCATGCGAAGTCTATTTTACTTAATTATGGCCTGGCAAAAAAATATGGCGGCCGTTTTAACCTGAGATTTGATGACACGAACCCAACAAAGGAAAAAACGGAATTTGTACATTCAATTATTGAAGATGTGGAGTGGCTGGGAGCCAAATATGACGGAGAGGTTTTATTTGCCTCCAATTATTTTGAACAGATGTATGAAGCCGCTGTAAAGCTGATAAAAAAAGGCAAAGCCTATGTGTGCGATCTGACGGCGGAGCAGATTCGTGAATACAGAGGGACACTGACAGAGCCCGGAAAAGACAGTCCGTACCGGGACCGCAGTATTGAAGAAAATCTGGATTTGTTTGAACGTATGAAAAACGGAGAATTTGAGGATGGCTCCAAGGTTCTCAGAGCCAAAATTGATATGGCATCTCCGAACATTAATATGAGAGATCCAGTTATTTATCGTGTGGCTCGTATGACTCACCATAATACAGGGGACCAGTGGTGTATTTATCCGATGTATGATTTTGCCCATCCCATTGAGGATGCAATTGAGGGAATCAGTCATTCCATCTGTACTCTGGAATTTGAAGATCACCGTCCGCTTTATGACTGGGTTGTTACAGAACTGGAATATGAGATGCCTCCAAAGCAGATTGAGTTTGCCAAGCTTTATCTGCAGAATGTAATTACAGGCAAGCGCTATATTAAAAGACTTGTGGAGGATGGAATTGTAGACGGCTGGGATGATCCAAGACTGGTTTCTATAGCAGCTCTTCGCCGTCGTGGCTTTACACCGGAATCTATAAAAATGTTTATGGAACTGGTCGGAGTATCTAAGAGCAACAGTGCCGTGGATTATGCGATGCTGGAATACTGCATCCGTGAAGACCTGAAGCTGAAAAGAAGCCGTATGATGGCTGTTTTGGACCCTGTAAAGCTGATTATTGATAACTATCCGGAAGGCCAGGTTGAGTATATGGAAGTGGCCAATAACCAGGAGAATGAAACGCTGGGTTCAAGAACCGTTCCGTTTTGCCGGGAGCTGTATATTGAGCGGGAAGATTTTATGGAGGTGCCTCCGAAGAAGTATTTTCGTCTGTATCCGGGAAATGAAGTACGTCTGATGAATGCTTATTTTGTCACCTGCACCGATTTTGTGAAGGATGAAAACGGCAGGGTAACGGAAATTCACTGTACTTATGATCCTGAAACACGCAGCGGCAGCGGATTTACAGGGCGTAAGGTTAAAGGAACGATCCATTGGGTAGCTGCACCTTATGCCACAAAGGCCGAAGTTCGTCTGTATGAAAACCTTGTTGATGAAGAAAAGGGTGTTTATAATAAGGAGGATGGTTCATTAAATCTGAATCCAAATTCTCTGACTGTGCTTAAAGAGTGCTATCTGGAGCCTAGTTTTGATCAGGCTAAAGGGGGAGACAGCTTCCAGTTTGTACGTCAGGGATATTTCTGCGTGGATGTGAAAGATTCTGCACCGGATCATCTGGTATTTAACCGGATTGTATCTTTAAAAAGCTCTTATAAGCCGGGAAAATAATCGGTCATTAAATTTAAATAAACACATACCGTCAGGCCGCAGCTGGACGACGGTAAAAAAGGAGCCTGCTTGCAGGCTTCTTTTTTGTTGGGAAATTGTAAATCTGCAGAAAAAACAAAATGACAAAAATTAGAAAAATAAAGAAAAACAGAGATTTCAAGAGATAATTAAAGATAATACAGAAAAAACGGATGATAAAACCCAAGACGTGCATTTGCATAAATGACATAAAAAACATATTATAATTACATCAGTTAGCACTCGGGTTTGATGAGTGCTAATAACTGACAATTATCGTCAAAAAGTCTTTAAGGAGGAATTCAGATATGAAATTAGTACCATTAGGAGACAGAGTTGTATTAAAACAGTTGGTTGCCGAAGAAACAACAAAATCCGGTATTTTACTGACCGGTCAGGCTAAGGAAAAGCCACAGGAAGCAGAGGTTGTCGCAGTAGGACCAGGCGGAATGGTTGACGGTAAGGAAGTCATCATGCAGGTTGCAGTTGGTTCTAAGGTTATTTATTCCAAATATGCCGGAACAGAAGTTAAGCTGGATGGTGAAGAATATATCATTGTTAAACAAGGCGATATTCTTGCAGTTGTTGAATAAATTGATAAACAGGTATCCTGACCGGATGAACAGGAAAATCGAATATATGGAGGAATGTAATTATGGCAAAGGAAATTAAATATGGTGCAGAAGCAAGAAAAGCACTTGAAGCTGGCGTTAATCAGCTGGCAGATACAGTCAGAGTCACACTGGGGCCTAAAGGAAGAAACGTTGTTCTGGACAAATCCTACGGCGGTCCTTTAATTACCAATGATGGTGTGACTATTGCAAAGGAAATTGAGCTGGAAGATGCCTTTGAAAACATGGGCGCTCAGATTGTAAAGGAAGTTGCAACAAAGACAAATGATGTTGCCGGTGACGGTACAACAACAGCTACAGTTCTGGCTCAGGCCATGATTAACGAAGGTATGAAGAATCTGGCAGCAGGCGCTAACCCGATTATTCTTAGAAAGGGTATGCAGAAAGCAACAGATGCAGCTGTGGATGCAATTCAGAAGATGAGCCAGAAAGTTACAGGCAAAGGTCAGATTACAAGAGTTGCAGCAATTTCGGCTGGCGATGATTCCGTAGGTGAGATGGTTGCAGATGCTATGGAAAAGGTTACAAATGACGGTGTGATTACCATCGAAGAATCTAAAACAATGAAAACAGAACTGGATCTTGTAGAAGGTATGCAGTTCGACAGAGGCTACTTATCCGCATATATGTGTACAGATATGGAAAAGATGGAAGCGAACCTGGACAATCCATATATTTTGATCACAGATAAGAAGATCAGCAATATTCAGGAAATTCTTCCTGTACTTGAACAGATCGTACAGACAGGTGCCAAATTATTAATCATTGCTGAGGACATCGAAGGCGAAGCCTTAGCTACACTGGTTGTGAATAAGTTAAGAGGAACATTCTCTGTTGTTGCTGTTAAAGCTCCTGGTTATGGCGACAGAAGAAAGGCAATGCTGGAAGATATCGCTATCTTAACAGGCGGCAAGGTTATTTCCGAAGAACTTGGCTATGAATTAAAAGATACAACAATGGATATGCTTGGTCGTGCAAAATCTGTTAAAGTCCAGAAAGAAAATACAATCATTGTTGACGGTCTTGGCAATCAGGATGAAATCAAAGCCAGAGTTGCTCAGATTAAGATGCAGGCTGAAGAAACAACGTCTGAATTTGATAAAGAAAAATTACTTGAAAGACTTGCAAAACTGTCCGGTGGTGTTGCTGTGATCCGTGTCGGTGCGGCTACAGAAACTGAAATGAAAGAAAAGAAACTGCGTATGGAAGATGCTTTAGCTGCTACAAGAGCTGCTGTTGAAGAAGGTGTAATCTGCGGCGGTGGTTCTGCGTATATTCATGCGTCTAAAAAGGTTGCAGAGCTTGCAAAAGAACTTTCAGGCGATGAAAAAACAGGCGCCAATGTTGTTCTTAAGGCTCTGGAAGCACCTTTATATCATATTGCAGCAAATGCAGGCCTGGAAGGTGCAGTTATTATCAATAAAGTTAAAGAAAGCGAAGTTGGCGTTGGCTATGATGCATTGAATGAAGTTTACGTAGATATGCTTGAAGCTGGTATCATTGATCCGGCTAAGGTTACAAGAAGTGCACTTCAGAACGCTACAAGTGTTGCTGCCACATTACTGACAACGGAATCTGTTGTAGCGGATATCAAGACAGATGCTCCGGCTCCTGCTATGCCTCAGGGCGGTATGGGAATGATGTAATCTTCATAAGATTATAAACCATACAGAAGCTGTAAAAAATTTGGTTATTAAAATCCGGTCGTCGGGGAAGATGCGTTTAGCAATCAGCTTCCCTGATGACCGGATTTTTTTGTAAAAATTATATAAAATTTTATATATAGTTTGAAAAATTTTATTATTACCTCTTTATATTCTGGCGGAAATCAGTTATAATAAATGACAATGAATTAAGTTGCTATTGGAGGATAAGATTATGGTAAGTTCATCAGGAGATGTATTCTCCGAAGTCCTTGTGAAGCGTAAAATTACGCCGGCAAACATTGTGGTTCGTGTGATCTGCGGGATTATAGCACTGGCCATTCTGGTTCTGTTTTTAATCGGCTTTTTTGCCCTGGTTCCCGGACTGTTTATTTTTGCGATTATCATTCTTGTAATCGAATACTTTGTGATCAAGTTTCAAAAAGTGGAATATGAGTACATATTCACATCCGGTGACCTGGATTTTGATCAGCTTTCCGGTGATTTCAGACGTAAAAGAAAGCTGAGTCTTACATTTGAATCTATGGAAATGATTGCTCCGGAAGATTCTCATGAATTGGACCCGTTTAGAAACGGTGATTTTAAAGTTTATGATTTTTCATCCCGCGATAAAAATAATAAGCGATATGTGTATATCGGAAGCAGCAAAGATAACAAACGGGTGAAGGTTTATTTCGAGCCATCTGAGAAAATGCTTGATAATATGTATAATTATTCGCCGAGAAAAGTTAAGCGTGCATAAAATCAGAAGTTCTGAGTATTTTAAATCCTATTGATTTAAGTAATATTAATAAGACTGTTAAGTATTTATTATAATTGTGCAGGTTGACTTTTTGAAAATGTTTTGTTACACTTGTAAACACTATAAAGGTACTTTATTCGACAACTTATTATTCCCTGTCTGTGAATTCATATGCCAGGGCTTTCATAGTAAGTTGTCGAATTGTATATGGCGTCATATAGACTAAAGTATCAATCAAAAGAAAGTGAGGAAGAAATCGTGGGTAAAATTATCGGTGAAGGCATCACATTTGATGACGTTCTTTTAGTTCCGGCTTATTCTGAAGTTATTCCAAATCAGGTTGATATCTCAACACATCTGACACAGAAAATTAAATTAAATGTGCCCTTAATGAGCGCAGGGATGGATACGGTGACAGAACACCGGATGGCTATTGCTATGGCCAGACAGGGTGGTATTGGTATTATCCATAAAAATATGTCGATTAAAGCTCAGGCCGATGAAGTCGATAAGGTTAAACGTTCGGAAAACGGCGTAATTACAGATCCGTTTTATTTATCACCGGATCATACATTGGCTGATGCGAATGAACTGATGGCGAAGTTCAGAATTTCCGGTGTGCCGATCACAGAGGGAAAAAAACTGGTCGGTATTCTTACAAACCGCGATTTGAAATTTGAAACAGATTTTACAAAGAAAATCCGTGAAAGTATGACATCGGAAAATCTTGTGACAGCCAAAGAAGGTGTTACACTGGAAGAAGCCAAAGAGATCCTTGGACGTGCCAGAAAAGAAAAGCTTCCGATTGTTGATGATGATTTTAATCTGAAAGGATTAATTACAATTAAGGATATTGAAAAGCAGATTAAATATCCTTTATCTGCGAAGGATGCTCAGGGCCGTTTGCTGTGCGGTGCAGGCGTTGGCGTTACTGCGGATATTCTGGACCGTGTAGATGCGCTTGTGAAAGCCCATGTAGATGTTATTGTTATTGATACGGCTCACGGACATTCCGCAAATGTTTTAAAGGTTGTCCGTATGGTTAAAGATACTTATCCGGATTTACAGATTATTGCCGGTAATGTGGCAACTGCAGAAGCTACAAAAGCACTGATTGAGGCTGGCGTGGATGCGGTTAAAGTGGGAATCGGACCTGGTTCCATTTGTACAACCCGTGTTGTTGCCGGAATCGGTGTGCCTCAGATTTCTGCGGTGATGGATGCCTATTCAGTGGCTAAGGAATATCATATTCCGATTATTGCTGACGGCGGTATTAAGTATTCCGGAGATATTACGAAGGCTATTGCGGCCGGAGCCAATGTATGTATGATGGGCAGTATGTTTGCCGGATGCGATGAAAGCCCTGGAGATTTCGAATTATATCAGGGAAGAAAATACAAGGTATATCGTGGTATGGGATCTATCGCAGCCATGGAAAACGGCAGCAAGGATCGTTATTTCCAGGCTGATGCCAAAAAGCTTGTGCCCGAGGGCGTTGAAGGCCGTGTGGCTTATAAGGGTATGGTTGAAGATACTGTATTCCAGCTTCTTGGCGGTTTAAGAGCAGGCATGGGTTACTGTGGTGCCCGTACAATTGAGGAGATGAAGGAAAACGGACGTTTTGTAAAGATTTCTGCGGCATCCCTCAAAGAAAGTCATCCTCATGATATTCAGATTACAAAGGAAGCGCCGAATTACAGTGTAGATCACTGATTGGGCAGCATCTGAAGCAAAAAAGGAAAGCTGCATTATTGCAGCCTGGAAGAAATTACATGATTGATGAAAGATGGGGTTCTATGGACAGAAAAACAGAACAACATAATCATAGCAGTCGTACAGGCCGTGCCGGTGAAAACCGGCACGGCTATGTGCGTTATATGAAAAAGGAAAAGTATAAGGCAGCTTTAATTGTACTTTTAGTCTTTGTTATTATTTTGGCGATCTGGCTGGTGATTTGGAAAAATTCCGGAAGTGTGGCTGTTTTTGACAGTCATCTAAGTGAAGAACAAATTCAGGCCCTTAAACCGGATATTGATGTGGAGCTTTTAACGCCCAACCCCTATTCCAGGCCACAAACGCCAACCGATGGAATTAAGGGAATCGTGGTTCACTATACAGCAAATCCTGGATCAACAGCCATACAGAACAGAAATTATTTTGAAGGGCTTAAAGACAGCCATGAGACGTATGCCAGCAGTAATTTTATTGTAGGTATTGATGGTGAAATTGTTCAGTGTATACCCACCAATGAAGTGGCGTATGCTTCCAACAATAGAAATCATGACACCGTTTCCATCGAAACCTGCCATCCGGATGCCACCGGAAAATTTACTGATGCAACTTATGATTCCCTTGTTCATCTCGTGGGATGGCTCTGCATTTATCTGGAGGTTTCACCAGACCAGGTGATTCGTCATTATGATGTCACCGGTAAGTCCTGTCCCCTGTATTTTGTGGAACATGAAGATGCCTGGGAAGATTTTAAGGGTGATGTGAGATCATGGGTGGAAAAAAATACATAGGCTGTGTTATAATTGTCTATACTTATAGCAGTTATACCCTTGTCAGGTGAGGGTAAAGAAAGGGTGAAAATAATGATGAATCAGTTTGAACATATAGTTCCTGAATATGAATTGATCTCTCAGGAATATATCGAGGAGGTCAAGTCCTGGGCCGGGCTTTTAAGACATAAAAAAACAGGTGCCAAAGTGGCTGTTTTGTCCAATGAAGACAAAAATAAGGTCTTTAATATTGCCTTTCGAACACCGCCAAAGGACAGCACAGGTGTTGCCCATATTCTGGAACATTCGGTGCTATGCGGATCCAGAAAATTTCCGCCGAAGGATCCCTTTGTGGAATTGGTCAAGGGGTCTTTAAATACATTTTTAAATGCCATGACTTATCCGGATAAAACGATGTACCCGGTGGCCAGCTGTAATGACAAGGATTTTCATAATCTGATGCATGTTTATCTGGATGCGGTATTTTATCCCAATATTTACAGCAGAAAAGAGATTTTTGAACAGGAAGGCTGGCATTATGAGCTGGAGCGCAGGGATGGGGAATTAACATATAATGGAGTCGTTTATAATGAAATGAAGGGCGCATTCTCTTCGCCGGAGCAGGTGCTTTACAGAATGATTACGACAACCCTGTTCCCGGATACAACCTACAGTGTGGAATCAGGCGGAGATCCGGATCATATCCCTGAATTAACCTATGAACAGTTTTTAGACTTTCACAGCAGATATTATCATCCGTCCAACAGTTATATTTATCTGTACGGAGATTTTAATGTCAATGAACAGCTGGAATTTATAGATAAAGAATATCTGAGTCACTTTGATGCCCTGGCGGTGGATTCCCAGATCAGTCTGCAAAAGCCATTTGATCATATGCATGAAGTGGTTGAAAAATATGCGCTGGGAAGCAGCGAGCAGGAGAAGGATAATACGTATTTGTCCTATAATGTGGTGCTGAAAGACACTCTGGATCCAGCCATGCATACAGCCTTTCAGATTTTGGATTATGTTCTGATGAGTGCTCCGGGCGCTGTACTTAAAAAGGCTTTGATTGACAGCGGTATTGCCCGGGATGTACTGGGGGATTACAGCAGCAGCGCAAGACAACCTTATATGTCTATTATCGCCAAAAATTCCAATACAAAGGATAAGGAAACCTTTTTATCCGTGATTCGTCAGACCCTTGAAAAGCTTGTGAGAGAAGGCATTAACCGGCGTTCTCTGGAAGGTGCCATTAATTACTTTGAATTCCGTTTCCGCGAGGCTGATTACGGGCGTTTCCCTGCAGGCCTGATGTATGGCATTCAGATGATGGACAGCTGGCTTTATGATGATCAGGCACCGTTTATTCATCTGAAATGCTATGACGATTTCGCTTTTCTGAGAAGCCAGATGGAAACCGGTTATTTTGAAAATCTGATTGAAAAATACCTTTTGAATAATCCCCATGCCTCTTTGCTGATTCTTGAACCGGAAAAAGGCCAGGCAACCCTGCGGGAGAACCGGCTTAAAGAAAGACTGGCGGCCTATAAGGCATCCCTGAGTGATGAACAGCTGGATGAGCTTATCGAGGCAACCAAACATCTGAAATATTATCAGGAAACCCCTTCTACACAGGCGGAGCTTGAAACAATTCCCATGCTCTCTGTGGCGGATATTGATCAAACAATTGAACCCGTGGTTAACAGCGAATCTTTTTATGAAGGCTATCAGCTGCTTTCTCATAATTACGATACAAGGGGAATTGGTTATGTAAAGCTGATCTTTGATATGCGCCGTCTGCCTGAACGCCTGCTTCCTTATGCAGGTCTGCTGACCAATATTTTAGGAAATGCAGATACAAAAAATTATACCTACCAGGATCTGACGGACGAAATCAACATTTATACCGGAGGCATTGGTGCTTATATTAATATTTATCAGGAATGGGATAAAGAAAACGGCTATCATCCCAAGTTTGAAGTGTCCGGAAAGGCCATGTTTGACCGGATGGATGTATTGCTGAAGCTGATGGGCGAATTGATTTTCACCACAAAGTTTGAGGATACGAAGCGGATCAGAGAGATTGTGGCACAGACCAAATCCAGACTTCAAATGTACATGAACGGCAGCGGTCACGTCGTTGCTGTGGGAAGAGCCACATCCTTTTTCTCGGAATCTGGTTATTACAGGGAACAGACATCAGGTCTGGCATATTATCAGTTTATCAAAAAACTGGATGAGCAGTTTGATTCTATGGCGGATGCGCTGACTAGGGGGCTCAAAGAAACAGCAGCGGCGCTGTTTAGGAAAGAAAATCTTTTAGTGGATGCAACCTGCCAGGACGATGGTATTAAGGCTTTGGAATCATCCCTTAAGGTGTTGGACGATGGTTTTTACACCTGCCCTGCAGCAGAGGGCAGCATTGGGTTTGAACCAAAAACCCGCAGTGAAGCTTTTCTTACATCCGGTATGGTTCAGTATGATGTGATGGCTGGCAACTTTAAAAAGGCAGGATTTGAATATCATGGCGGACTTCACGTGCTTAAGATTGTGATGGACTATGAATATATGTGGACAAACCTGCGTGTCAAAGGCGGTGCCTATGGCTGTATGTGTGGCTTCTCTGTTAACGGTAATGCTTATTTTGCGTCTTACAGAGATCCGAATCTGAAAGAAACACTGGATATTTACAGAGGCTGCGGGGATTATCTGAGAAGCTTTAATATTAGCGACCGGGATATGAATAAATATATTATCGGTGCCATCAGTGCCATGGATGTGCCAATGACGCCACAGATTGCCGGTGCCCGTTCGCTGGCTGCCTATATTGGCGGCATCAGTGAAGCGGATTATCAGAAGGTTAGAGATGAACTGCTTTCTACAAATCAGGAGACGATCCGGGGTTTTGCCCCTTTGGTGGAAAGCTTTGTCAATCAGAATAATATCTGCGTTGTGGGCAGTGAAAGCCAGATCGATGCCAATAAGGACATTTTTGACACCATAGAAGCTTTGTAAATGTATACGAATAGATGAATGTGCCGCCGTCAGGCGGCACCATGATGGGAGAGATTTATGAAACAGCAGTTTAAATCCGGCTTTGTGACCCTGATCGGGCGGCCGAATGTGGGAAAGTCTACTTTAATGAACCGGTTAATCGGACAAAAGATTGCCATTACCTCCAATAAGCCTCAGACGACAAGAAATCGTATTCAGACCGTGTATACCAGTGAACAGGGGCAGATTGTTTTTGTGGATACCCCGGGAATTCATAAGGCGAAAAATAAGCTGGGAGAGTATATGGTGACCGTCGCTGAGCGGACACTTAAGGAAGTGGATGTTATTCTCTGGCTTGTGGAGCCTACAACTTTTATCGGAGCCGGTGAACGTCATATTGCACAGCAGCTGAAGAATGTCCATACGCCGGTGATTTTGGTCATTAATAAAATTGACACGGTTAAAAAAGAAGAAATTTTGAAATTTATTGACACTTATAAAGATATTTGTGATTTTGCGGAAATTGTACCGTGTTCGGCCCTGAAAGGGGAGAATACCGATGAACTGATTCAGATTATCATGAAGTATCTTCCCGAAGGCCCTCAGTTTTATGATGAGGATACGATTACCGATCAGCCGGAGCGCCAGATTGTGGCAGAGCTGATCCGGGAAAAGGCGCTTAGGCTTCTGGATGAGGAAATCCCTCATGGAATTGCAGTTTCTATTGAACAGATGAAGTCGCGGCGCCATGGACATATCGTGGATATTGATGCTACGATTATTTGTGAGCGGGATTCGCATAAGGGCATTATTATTGGAAAGCAGGGCGCTATGCTGAAAAAGATCGGTTCCCAGGCCAGACTTGAAATTGAAAATCTTCTGGATATGAAAGTAAATCTTCAGTTATGGGTTAAGGTGAAAAAAGACTGGAGGGACAGTGATTTTCTGATCAAAAACTTTGGTTATGATAAGAAGGAAGGTTTATGACAGATCAGCTTAAACTGACCGGGATGATTATCTCCGCCATGCCGGTGGGAGAGTATGACAAGCGGCTTGTTATTCTGACAACTAAAAGAGGTAAAATCACCGCATTTTCCAGAGGATCCAGGCGGCCTAAAAGTGCCATGCTGGGGGCCACAGAGCCTTTTGCCTTTGGTGAGTTTATGCTGGTTGAAGGCAGAGATGCCTATACGCTTATGGGTGCCAGTATTTCTAATTATTTTATGGAACTGAGAGAAGACCTGACGGCAGCATGCTATGGTTTTTATTTTCTGGAATTTGCAGGATATTATGGCAGAGAGAATGCTGACGCAACAGAAATCTTAAAGCTTTTATATCAGTCTTTGCGGGTTTTATGTCGAAAGATTATTGATTTTAGGCTGGTTCGCAGGATTTTTGAGCTGAAATTGCTGGTGATTGAAGGGGAATATCCTCAGTGCTTTAGCTGCGTTCGGTGTCAGGGTACGCAGCAGCTGAATTTTTTCAGCTTTTTTCGTGCTGGTGTGATCTGTGACAAGTGCCGTCCTTTGGAGCAGGATGTTAAAGTACTGCATCCGTCCACTGTTTATACAATGCAGTATATTGTCAGTGCGCCGGTAGAAAGACTGTATACTTTTACTGTTTCAGCGGATGTAAGAAAAGATCTGGAGGCGGTAATGGATCAGTATTTGAAGCTCCACATTGACCGAAAGTTTAAAACTCTGGATATGCTGGAACTCATTGGAGAGAAAACATAAAGAAAAATATTGAAAACATTCAGAATAAACGCTACAATATATAAGTCTGTATAACAGGAGGAAGCCGATGAAAAAAAGATTGACAGCCCTGCTTGTGGCAGGCGGACTGATTCTGACCTTTGCTGCCGGCTGTAAAGGTCGGGCTGATTTATCAAAGGCCGCAGAAAGTACCATTGCCATTAACGGTGATGGAAGTGTTTCCGAGGTCAGCATAGAACGCTTTGAAGAAAGCTATTATTCCCTGGATGATTTGACGGCTTATGTCAATGATTCAGTGAAGGCATATAATCAGGAACATCCGATATCGGATGAAGATGAAGAAGCCATGGCCATTACTGTGGAGCAGGTGAGTGTGGAGGATGCTTCTGCCAGGGTAGAGCTTTCTTATGCAACGGTGACGGATTATGTAAATTTTAATCATGTGGATCTGAAGTATATGGAAACGGCGTCTGCCCAGAGTGAATGGGCCGATCAGGAGATGACAGACGTTAAGGGAACGTCTGTGGGGCGTCTGGATTCTATAGAAAATCTGGACCGGTACAAGATGCTTGTTGTTTATGCGCCGGGTCAGGTTGTAGTTGACGGAAAAGTTGCTTATGTCAGCAGCGGTGCACAGATTTCAGATAAAAAGACTGTGGTGTGTACACAAGTGCCATCGGTCATTTTATATAAGTAAATGAGTAATACAATAATTGCGAGGTAGAAAGTCATGGAAAAGACAATGGAAAAAATAGTAGCACTGGCAAAGGCCAGAGGATTTGTATATCCGGGTTCCGAAATCTACGGTGGTCTTGCCAATACATGGGATTATGGCAATCTGGGTGTAGAACTGAAAAATAATGTAAAGAAAGCCTGGTGGAAAAAATTTATTCAGGAAAATCCATATAATGTTGGTGTAGACTGTGCCATTTTAATGAATCCCCAGACATGGGTAGCGTCCGGCCATTTGGGCAGCTTTTCTGACCCGCTGATGGACTGTAAGGAATGTCATGAACGTTTCCGTGCAGATAAGCTGATTGAAGATTACATGCAGGAAAATGGAATTGAGATCGAAGGTTCTGTGGATGCCTGGTCCAATGAAGAAATGGCAGCTTATATTCAGGAACATCATATTAAATGTCCGTCCTGCGGCAAACATAATTTTACGGATATCCGTCAGTTTAATCTTATGTTTAAAACTTTCCAGGGTGTGACCGAAGATGCCAAAAATACAGTTTATTTAAGACCGGAAACGGCACAGGGTATTTTTGTGAACTTTAAAAATGTACAGCGTACATCCAGAAAGAAACTGCCGTTTGGTATTGGTCAGATCGGAAAATCCTTCCGCAATGAAATTACACCAGGTAACTTTACCTTCCGCACAAGAGAGTTTGAACAGATGGAGCTGGAATTTTTCTGTGAACCGGATACAGATCTGGAATGGTTTGCTTACTGGAAACAGTTTTGTATTGACTGGCTGTTAAGCCTTGGCATGAAAAAAGAAGAAATGCGTGTCAGAGACCATGAAAAAGAAGAATTATCCTTCTATTCAAAGGCTACAACCGATATTGAATTTTTATTCCCCTTCGGCTGGGGTGAGCTTTGGGGAATTGCTGACCGTACAGATTATGACCTGACTCAGCACCAGAATGTATCCGGAGAGGATATGTCCTATTTTGATGATGTTAAAAAGGCAAAATATATTCCATATGTTATCGAACCGTCTCTGGGTGCGGATCGTGTGGTTCTGGCGTTTTTGTGCGGCGCCTATGATGAAGAGGAAATCGGAGAAGGTGATGTAAGAACGGTGCTTCATTTCCATCCGGCGCTGGCTCCTGTGAAGGTGGGCGTGCTTCCTTTATCTAAAAAGCTTAACGAGGGTGCAGAAAAGATCTTTATGTCTCTGAGCAAAAAATTCAACTGTGAATTTGATGACAGAGGAAATATCGGTAAAAGATACAGAAGACAGGATGAGATCGGTACACCGTTCTGCGTAACCTATGATTTTGATTCAGAAACAGATGGCTGTGTGACTGTCCGTGACAGAGATACAATGGAGCAGGTACGTATTAAAATTGAGGCGCTGGAAGCTTATCTGGAGGAACGTCTGGCGTTTTAAATGATCTATGTTCAGTAATCAGGCTTTAAAAAAATTAATTGTCCCTCTTTTAATCGAACAGCTGCTGTCCGTTCTTGTAGGGATGGCGGATATTATGATGGTTTCCTCTGTGGGGGAAGCTGCGGTATCCGGTGTGGCGCTGGTGGATCTGATTAATGTATTGATTATTAATATTTTTGCGGCTCTGGCGACCGGCGGCGCTGTAGTGGTGGCTCAGTTGATCGGGTCAAAAGACCAGCCCCGGGCACGGAAGGCGGCAAACCAACTGATTTATATTACTGCCTTGATTTCTCTGGTGATCATGGTGATTATCCTGATCACAAACAGGGGCCTGCTTGGGCTTTTATTTGGAAAGACCGAAGCGCAGGTGATGGAAAATGCAGTGACTTATTTCTGGATTTCTGCACTGTCCTATCCGGCCATTGCCTTATATAATGCCGGTGCCGCTCTTTTCAGATCTGTGGGAAATTCCCGGATTTCCATGGCTGTATCGGCGCTGATGAATGTACTTAATATTATAGGAAATGCAGTGTTTGTCTTTGGCTTTCATCGGGGTGTAGACGGTGTGGCAGCCTCCTCGCTGCTTTCAAGATATGTGGCTGCGGTTATTGTCCTTGTGCTTTTGCACCGTAAACATTATGCGATTTATATTGAAAAGCTGCTTCATTT
Organism: uncultured Lachnospiraceae bacterium; assembly: GCA_905199445.1. Classification (GTDB taxonomy): domain Bacteria; phylum Bacillota; class Clostridia; order Lachnospirales; family Lachnospiraceae; genus Catenibacillus. The sequence continues at coordinate 23,089 of CAJKGK010000017.1, forward strand.
TAAGCTTGACTTAAAAATGATGAAGCGCATACTGGCTATTGGTATTCCAAGCAGCCTGGAAAACAGCTTTTTTCAGTTGGGCCGGGTGCTTTTGGTGAGTATGATTTCCGGCTTTGGAACCGCACAAATTGCCGCCAATGCCGTGGCAAACAATTTGGATAATTTTGGAATATTACCTGGACAGGCCATGGGATTGGCTCTGATTACGGTTATTGGCCAGTGCGTGGGCGCAGGCGATTATGATCAGGTCAGATATTATCTGAAAAAACTGATGAAAATAACCTATGTTATTATGTGGGTGCTGAATATTGTCTTATTTGCGGCATTACCGTTGATTTTAAAGGCGTATAACCTTTCGGATGAAGCCTATAATTATACAGTGATTTTAATCTGTATTCATAACGGATGCGCCCTGTTTTTGTGGCCGGCTTCATTTACCATGCCCAATGCGCTCAGAGCAGCCAATGATGTCCGTTTCCCCATGGTTATTTCTGTATTTTCCATGTGTTTTTTCAGAATCGGTTTCAGCTTTATACTGGGGATACATATGGGCCTGGGTGTGATCGGTGTTTGGATTGCCATGGTCATGGATTGGATTTTCAGGGTTATTTGTTTTACGCTTCGAACCCGCCATGTATTGTGGAAAAATGATGGACTTCCCGCTAAATAGAAGGATAATTTTGTTGAAAAAGCCGTATGACTATAAAAAGGAGGTGCCTTTTTATGGTTCATACGGTTTTTTTATCTGAAAAATAACAAAATGCCCTATAAATACACCTGAGAAAAGTAAAATATGTGAAAAAATAATTTGAAATACCCGGTCATATTATGATATAATAAACCCGGTATAAAATATATACTTCCCCGTAATATTTGACATAGATTTGGACAAACGGGAAATTATATTGATTAAATTACATTGTAGGAGGAATTAACAAATGGCTAAGAAATGGGTTTATTTGTTTAGCGAAGGTAACGCAAGCATGCGCGAGCTCCTTGGTGGTAAAGGTGCTAACCTCGCTGAAATGACAGGCCTTGGTCTTCCTGTTCCACAGGGCTTTACCATCACAACAGAGGCTTGTACTCAGTACTATGAGGACGGTCGTGAAATTAATGACGAGATCCGCGGTCAGATCAACGAATACATCGGAAAGATGGAAGAAATTACAGGTAAAAAATTCGGTGATCACGAGAATCCGCTGCTTGTTTCCGTACGTTCCGGAGCAAGAGCTTCTATGCCTGGTATGATGGATACAATCCTGAATCTTGGTTTGAATGAAACAGTTGTTAACGTAATTGCTGAAAAATCCGGAAATCCACGTTGGGCATGGGATTGCTATAGAAGATTTATCCAGATGTATTCTGACGTTGTTATGGAAGTCGGCAAGAAATATTTCGAAGAGCTGATTGATGCCATGAAGGCTAAAAAAGGCGTTACATTCGATGTTGATCTGACAGCTGATGACTTAAAAGAACTGGCTTCTCAGTTTAAAGCAGAATATAAAGAAAAAATCGGTGCAGATTTCCCGGATGATCCAAAGGAACAGCTGATGGGTGCCATCAAAGCTGTATTCCGTTCCTGGGACAACCCTCGTGCTAATGTATACCGTCGTGACAACGATATCCCATATTCCTGGGGTACTGCTGTAAACGTACAGAGTATGGCTTTTGGTAACATGGGTGATGACTGTGGTACAGGTGTTGCATTTACTCGTGACCCGGCTACAGGTGAAAAGAAACTCATGGGTGAATTCCTGATCAATGCACAGGGTGAAGACGTTGTTGCCGGTGTTCGTACACCGATGCCAATCGCAAAGATGGAACAGGAATTCCCAGAAGCATACGCTCAGTTCGTAGAAGTTTGCAAGACTCTGGAAGATCACTACAGAGATATGCAGGATATGGAATTTACAGTTGAAAATAAGAAACTGTATATGCTTCAGACTCGTAACGGTAAGAGAACAGCTCAGGCTGCATTAAAGATTGCCTGTGACCTTGTTGATGAAGGTATGAGAACAGAAGAAGAAGCTGTAGCTATGATCGATCCACGTAACCTGGATACACTTCTTCATCCTCAGTTTGATACAGCTGCTCTTAAAGCTGCTACACCGATGGGTAAAGGCCTTGGTGCTTCTCCTGGAGCTGCTTGCGGTAAAGTTGTATTCACAGCAGAAGATGCTGTAGAATGGGCAGCAAAAGGTGAAAAAGTTGTTCTTGTTCGTCTTGAAACATCCCCTGAAGATATCACAGGTATGAAGGCTGCTCAGGGTATTCTGACAGTTCGTGGCGGTATGACATCTCATGCAGCCGTTGTTGCCCGTGGTATGGGATCCTGCTGTGTATCTGGATGCGGCGACATCACTATGGATGAAGCTAACAAGAAATTCAAATTAGCAGGAAAAGAATTCCATGAAGGAGACTGGATTTCCATCGATGGTTCCACAGGTAACATCTATGATGGCCAGATTCCTACTGTTGATGCTCAGATCGCTGGAGAATTCGGAAGAATTATGGCATGGGCTGACAAATACAGAACACTGAAAGTTCGTACAAACGCTGATACACCTGCTGACGCTAAGAAGGCTCGTGAGTTGGGCGCTGAAGGTATCGGTCTTTGCCGTACAGAGCATATGTTCTTTGAAGGCAACAGAATCGACGCATTCCGCGAAATGATCTGCTCTGAAACCGTAGAAGAAAGAGAAGCAGCGCTTGAAAAGATCCTTCCTGAACAGCAGGGAGACTTTGAAAAATTATATGAAGCTCTGGAAGGCAACCCAGTTACAATTCGTTTCCTGGATCCGCCACTTCATGAATTCGTTCCTACAGAAGAAGAAGATATTAAGAAACTGGCTGATGCTCAGGGCAAGACTGTTGAACAGATCAAAGCAATCATTGATTCTCTTCATGAATTCAACCCGATGATGGGTCATCGTGGATGCCGTCTTGCTGTAACATATCCAGAAATTGCAAAGATGCAGACAAGAGCTGTTATCCGTGCAGCAATCAACGTATCTAAGGCTCATCCGGACTGGAACCTTTGCCCGGAAATTATGATCCCATTAATCGGTGATATCAAAGAGCTGAAATATGTTAAGAAAGTTGTTGTTGAAACAGCTGACGCTGAAATCGCAGCAGCAGGCGTAGCTCTGAAGTACGAAGTTGGTACAATGATCGAAATCCCAAGAGCTGCGCTTACAGCTGATGACATTGCTAAAGAAGCTGACTTCTTCTGCTTTGGTACAAACGACCTGACACAGATGACATACGGCTTCTCCCGTGATGATGCAGGCAAGTTCTTAAATGCTTACTATGATGCTAAAATCTTTGAAAACGATCCGTTTGCAAAGCTTGACCAGGTTGGTGTTGGTAAGTTAATGGAAACAGCAATCAAATTAGGAAAACCGGTTAATCCAAATCTTCACATTGGTATCTGTGGAGAGCATGGCGGTGACCCAAGCTCCGTAGAATTCTGCCATAAGATTGGCCTTGACTACGTATCCTGCTCACCATTCCGTGTTCCTATCGCCAGACTGGCCGCAGCTCAGGCAGCGATCAACAATAAATAATTTTGTCTGATTGTTTGTGTCACAGGGCAAAGGCTTTTATCCAGTTTCAGGGCAAAAGTTCCAGCCTGTGAAAAATCTAATTCACGTTTAATTATGTGAAAGTGTCCAAGCATAAGAATAACCTTGGAGGACTGTAGAAATACAGTTCTTCAAGGTTTTTTGTTTTTGGAATATGCTTTAACATCTACATGACAACTACATGGAGAGATGCTATAATATGGCTAAAATAGAAATGAGGTGAAGTTATATGATGTATTCATATATGACTCTGGCAGATGAGACAGAAATCGTTCATTCTCAAATTATTGAGAAAGACGGAATGAAAAAGGTTATAGTAAACTTTGAACGTCCGACAGAAGATGGATTTGATTCTGCAAGATGTGAATTACCTGATTATAAATGGACAGAAAGACAAGGATATTCTGACGAGGAAATGGCAATGTAAGTGGGTATACCGTATATTTCTGGTCTAATGAGAATGGTGAACCGATTCATGTTCATGTATCAAAGGGAAAGCCTACTCCTAATTGCAACTAAAATCTGGCTTACAAGGTCAGGAGGATGTATTTTGGCAAGTAATGGAAGTAAGATTTCAAATAAGGAATTAAATGAATTGATGGAATTTATATCAGCACAGTTCTTCCTTATTTGTGCAAAATGGAAACAGGCATTTGTGACGGATGAGATAAAATTCTATTGTTAGGAATTACCTTGTTTTAAGGGTTTTTAGAGGTGTTGATTTACACATAAAATTCGTATTTTATGAGGAACAAAACAAGAAAATAAGGTATGCAAACAATAAGATATATAAACTATGGCAGAAGTATTATTCACTTATTTACAAAGGATAATATCAAAGAGCAATCTAAAGTAGTAATTAAGGATAGCAGAGAATATCAAGAGGATAGAAACTTTGCCCCCAAACAGGATAAACGTTATCCGCAAGGCCTGAAATAAAAAAATAAGATAAGCCTTGGAGTTACAGATAAATTCTGTAATTCCAGGGCTTTTTTGACTGCTCGGGCAAAGCCCTGTTTACCATTATGGAGTATTTCGCTGATCTGAAAAACGAAACTTTAGGAACCGCCTGCTATGCAGGTAGGTTAGGAATGCTTTAGCTTAGAGAAAAGAATGTTTATTACGGTATAGTCATGCCAGATCGATTGCACCATACATTCTAATTGTTTAAGCACCATGACGGATTTTTGTCAATGGAATCATAAAAAGTCAGTATATCGTCAATTACCCGCTGCAGATCAATGATATGTCCGATAATGACCGCATTTTTGTTCTGCAGTTTTTTTATTCCCGGCAGAGCATCTGTGGGCCATTTAAAGGTATCCTGAGCAACAGGAAGACATTTTATACCCCACTGAAAGGCATAGGAGATTTCTTTATAAACCCAGTCATTTTCACTGGTACACCGATCAAGACAGCCTGGCGTCAAAAGGGACAGAAAAACAGAGGAACATTCAATGCCCTTTTTTATTTTTTGAGGAAATTCCTCACCATAAGAAATATCATTCAGGTCAAGAAACACCTTTTTTCCTTTTTCCTGGAGCAGATGACTGATCAATAGGGCCAGATAAATACCGCCATTTTCTCTGCGGTAGCTGATAAAAAAATCATAGCGATCGTTGGGAGAAATGGCTGCCGAATTTTTATAGGTTTCCATTTGATTACTGTACGTATCCAGGCCAAAGACTTTGCAGGCGATATATTGAGTAAAAAGCTGGTTGATATATGGCACGGTTGTATAAGGCTTTATTGGCTGGCCCACGTTATCCAGCATTTCGGACAATAAATTTTTTCTGTACATATCCGTGTGGTAATTTCCACTTTCAAGTTCATAACGGATATATTCACATTGAAGTTCAAGACTGTAATCATATAAATATAGTGTCAGATAGTGGCGAAATATATTATCCTTAAACAGACGCTGAAGAAAATCCAGATTTTTGGAGCCTTGCGGTCCGGATTCTTCCAAAGCGGCTTTGCGACAGCCTAAAATGACAAAACCATGTTTTTCTTTTTCTGCCATCCATGTATAGTAGTTGTAAGGCGAAGGATAGGCAAAGAGGGGCTCAATGGGATGAACATTCGGCGTGTAATTAAGACAGAGCTTTTTTAAATAATCTGTTTTGTCAATATGTGACCAGTCGTTTAAGAGTACATAGGTTACGGATGCAGCATGACTATGGATTCCGTAAATGTCTATTCGAGCCAGAAACGGTGCAAGGCTGTTAATTAAGTTCTGCAAAAGCTTTTTAAGGGAAGTTTGAATTGTGATGATTTGGGTTTTGCTTTTTTTATGGGAATAGGAAATCGGTGTGCGGCGTTTAAGATCCAACAAAGCTTTTTTGAAAAAAAGCAGCTCATTGGCTGAATACTGATCCGTAAAAATTTGCAAAGTAAAAAACGCACATCCGGATTTAAACAGCCATAGTTTAATATTCTGGATTTGAAATGTAAAGGGAGTGGGCGTAGTGTGGAGCCGGTATTTTGTATTTCTGTTGGAAGACAGCCCCGCTGTTTGATAGCCTTTATCTTTGAGTTTATAGGTTTTTACAATTCTAAGATCAGGATTTTGGAACATACGTTGTCCGTCCAAATTCCATAGATCTGTTTGTTTCAGATCTGCCTGGAATAAATCCGAAAAATTTTCAAAATCATAGTGCTCTGCGGCTGTGTAGCAGTCCGAGTTATATAAAAACGGTATAATAATTGTTGTGTAAAATGTTTCCATAGTCAATTTTGAGGTCTCCTTTATTTTTTAGATTTCAGATGTTGAAAAATAGTGATTATTTACAAATTCAATATAGATAATTTCAGTATACAAAATTGGCTTGAAAAAAGAAACCGATAATTATAAAATTTAATTAGTAATTTGGATTGGATGGAGCAGATATGTACAGAGACACAGCAAGTTTTAAAAGCAGTACGATCATTATCCTGGGGGCAGTAAAAAGGATGCTTTGGGTTAGTTTTATTATTATCCTGCTTATATTTTTTTCCGAGTATGCAATAGAAGTTACTGCAGGGATATGGGCCATGGATTTAAAGGCGTGGTGGTATGATTTTATCTTTTATAAAAAAATAAACTGGGTACTGGCAACTTCGCTATATATAACAGTGATCATGGCAGCCTGGACTTTGGGAAAGTCCCTAAAAGGGCCTGGAACTGGCTGGCCGGGCCAGATCATACGGATTGTTTTGGTGCAGACAGTCAGCCATATTTTATACTGGAAATACTTGATTCGGGTTTGTTTTGATGACAATGGTTTGTGGGGACTCGAGTGGTCTTACACAGATCTTTACGGTTCCATTGAAAATGCCGAATGGATTTCCTGCGGAGTGATTTTGAGTATGATGCTGATAGGAACCATGTTTACGAAGATGGATATTTTCATTAAAGATCATACAAAGAAACATATAATGCGAAAGCTTCTGGATGAAAAAGATGAATGGACACAAAATCTGGATGAAGTTTTTACTTTATTTTTGGTATGGCCGGGAATGCCTCTAATCAGTGATATTTCAGGATGGTTTGTTTTGGGCTTACTGGGAATTTTTGAAGGGATTTTTATTTTTCGGTGGTTTCATAAAAAAAGGCGGTTTTGTGAAAGACTTTTGTCTTATTACAAACAAGGCCAGGATCCCAATCATATGACGGTGGCTGCCTGTGAGTTGGGAAACAGCGATTGGTCTTTTGTTTCAGACATACTTTTGGAACATTCAGTGTACTTGAATTTGGTTGAACGTAATCATATTTTGATCCTTCCTGAAATTTTTAATTTAGAAAATATGTATGACCAGGTATGTCATAGAGATGTTGTTCTGGATATTTATAAAGAAAAAAAAGCAGCGTCTGCTTTATCCGAAAAAAATGGGAAAATATATGGGGATCAAAACAAAGAAATCTATGGAAATCAAGATCAAAACGTTGTTTTTAGGATAGCCTATTGCAGCGAGGCAGATTGGCTGTCTTTTTTGAAACCCGGTTATGACTGGGTATTTACGGATTGGGGGCTGTTATTTCAGAAACTTGTGGATATTAAAGCCATGATTTCTTATAAAAAAGAACAGTATAAAATCATCGCTCAATTAAAGTTAGATGCAGGAAATGGGGACAATCCGATTTTGGATGAATTAAGGCTGTTTAAAAATTATTATATGAAAAGTGATAATCTATTTTCTGTTTTTGACTATTCTATAAAGTGGGCAGAGATTATTAATTATTTTTATACCCTGATATTGATTGCTTTATTGGATATAGATTTAAATAAAATGACAGGAGATTTCCGGGCGTATGTTACGTATGCTGATTTTGGAAAATGGCGAAACCTGAGAACACATATTCTTGGAAGAAAAAATATTGGGAAATATATAAAGTCATGCGAGAAAACGGAAACTTTAGAAAAACTGAATCTATATAAAAAACTGTTAAACCGTTGGATTACGGATTCTCATGTTATGGAATGCTATAATACACTGTGGCTGAGTATATCCGGGCAGGAAAATTGTTTTGACTGGAAACATCATCGATATACCAATGCAGACTTACTGGACCGGATGGTCAGAATAAGAAATTATACGAGAGGACATGGCGTGTATACGTTTGAAGTCAGTGGAGATATAAATACAGCGTTGGTGACGATCCTTGTTTATCTGGTTAGTGAACTGGTGAACTCCGGTCTTCTAAAAACAGATATGCACAATTTGGAAAATAATGGATGGCTGGCTGTATCTGGTGGTGATCGCTATTTTTGCTATACAGTGGAGACCTGTCACAGGGAAGTTGAATATTATTGCTTCCAGAAAGGGATAACTTTAAGAATTCCGGAGGGGGTAAGCGATGAAAAACTGGAATAATCAAAGACGGTCAGCTACATACTGGATTTTTGTAATTATGCTTCTGGCAACCGGGATTAATGTGAATACGGTGCTTACGTCGAAGGCGTTTCGCAATGCAGAAATTCTGATCAGGCAGGGATTTAAGTCTATGTCTATACCTTCCAGTCCTGTGACTGCACCAGCTGTATGTATGCTTTTTTTTATTTCGGCGGGGGCCTTTGGGGTTTATGTTATCAATATATTGATTTCTAAAGCTGACGCCAGGGGAAGAAAAAAGGAAACAGATTTGTTTGAATTTATGGGGAGAAAAGAATGGATTGCGGACTGTATTGTAGGGCTTGCCCTGGAAACAGTCGCAGTATGGGGATATGTTCAGATTATTGTTTTCTTCAGAAATTTATCCAGTGGCGTTCTTGGCTATACAATACTATTGATTGTGGGCAGTGTGGGTTACTGGAATTGTATAATGCCTGTATATACATATAAAAAAATGCTTGGAGGGTTGAAAAAAGCAGGAACCGAGCTGGATTCCTTCTGGTATGTGATTACCAACAGTCCATGCAGAATATCTTCATTTGCAGTCCTGCCTGGAAAGAATCAAAGCCGTATTTGGGCAGTTGACAGCTGTGACCTTGAAAAACTAAACAAAAGATGGGCGCATTCCATAAGCGTTGAGGATTTTTCAAAATGCCTGATTCTTTTTGAATCCGGTACTTTGGTTTTGCCAGAGATTGCTGAGCAAATCCGCCATGCAGCACTGATTCCGCATATGCGTGTAAAGGTATTTGAAACGGATGGTCCCGAGCCTGGCGCTGGGACAGATCTTGAAAAAATATTTACAAAAGCTCAGGAGTTGATTTATTTTGATCAAAGCCGTTATAAGGGGAATCCTCTCAATGATATTGAACATCCGGAGTTAAAAAAGGCTTATTTAAATCTGGGCAGGGGTGTGGGGCTTTGTTTTGATTTTATGAATATTTGTATTCATCAGCTGGAATTACTGCCGTCCATATACGCATTATTTGATTATATGGATCTTCAGTACAGACTTTGTCTTTCTTTTATTGCTGGACAGAATACGGCATGGTTTGAAGAACACGGAGGAAAACTGGGGAACATAGGTGCCATGTTTGCTTTACTTGAGCATCATTCCCATTTTTTGGATAAAGGCGTCCGATTTAAGCCTGAAGAAATTTTTTCAGGCTTTCAGATGGCGCTTATAGAAAGGTACTTGAAAAATTACAGGAGACCTTCAACCTATGGTTACATGGAAATAATGGATTTGAGCCGATGGATGAGAAATGGATTAAGAGGACATGGCACGTTTCTCCCAAAGGATGCGATGAATCTGTATAAGATTATTATGAAACTGGCTCTGCTTACGGGAAGAATTTTGCAAACAGATAAAATTTCTCTGAGAATGGGGCAGCATCCTGTATGGAAAGGAGAAGAATTTGTGGAAATTTACGGAAGTTATGGCGGGCTTAAAGAAATCCGACTTAGTCCATTTTTAATTGGAAGGGCAAAAAACGGACAGATTTTGGTATTCAATAACTGGTTTAAAAACAGTTTTGAGTATATTAATTATCTGGATGGAAACATTATACGGCCTCATTATACGCAGATTGAAAAGTGAATGTTTTGAGGTTGAATTGTAACAAATAGGGCAGTCGATGGGCTGCCTTCTCTATTGCAGAATGTGAGGATATGTAAATGAAAAAACAGACGGTAAAAAGAAGAATTTTTATTTCCAATGCCTTAATGATATTAGTTACATTCGTATTGGTGTTTGTTATTAATATAGGTGTTCTAAAATTATATTGGGAATCTATTGAGCAGGATTGGCAGATATCCATGGAAACTATGGCAGATACAGCAAGTATGGAGGATATGTTGGAAGACTGGACATTGCATCAGCAATCTTTTTATGTGCTGGTTTTTGCAGATATGCTGGTTTGTGTGGCGGTATGGATTCTGGTCAGTCTATTATTTACAGGAGGACTGGCACGCCAGATCATGGAACCTTTGAATGTTTTAGGACAGGGGGCAAAGAGGATCCGGGAAAATGAATTAACGGAAGCAATTTATTATAAGGGAGATGAAGAATTCGAAGAAATTGGAATGCAGATTTACCAATGCCGCTTTATACATTTTTGGAAGAATATGACTTCAGCGGGAAAATAATCATTCCGTTCACTACCCACGGTGGAAGTGGATTTTCCAGAACGATTCAGACTATTTTGGAATTACAGCCAAATGCAACCGTGGTTTCTGATGGACTTTCTATCTCACGAAACAATGTGGCGAGCGCAGAAGGAGAAGTGGTAGAATGGGTAAATGGGCTTGGTTTGACAGAAGAGCAATAGGAAAGGATTGTTTCTGATGAAGAAAAAATTTATCGGTAAAATCATTGTTGATATGATTATGACAGTTTTGCTGTTGCTCCTCATGGGCAGGCAGCTTACCGGAGATTTTGTTCATGAATGGATGGGAACCGGGATCTTTATTTTATGGATCATTCATCATATTTTGAATTGGAACTGGTACTGTCACCTTTTCAAGGGCAAGTACACACTTATGCGTATGATACAGAACGTCGTGAATTTTTCGGTATTGCTTTCCATGCTGGGAATGATGGTAAGCGGAATCATACTTTCCAGAGAGGTATTTGCTTTCCTGCCGATTTCCGATGGGATTGCTATGGCAAGAACAATGCATATGCTCGGAGCTTTTTGGGGATTCGTACTCATGTCATTGCACCTTGGTCTGCATTGGAATATGATTCTTGCCATGGTGCGAAAAATGACGGGAATAACGGACGCTAAACTGCGGCAATTTTTAGTACGCCCTTTAGTGATTTTTATTGCGGGATATGGCCTATATGCATTTCTGAAAAATCAATTTCCAGCCTATATGTTTTTAACATCTTCTTTTGTATTTTTTAATTTTGAAAGACCTGTTCCACTTTTTTTTACAGAGTATATTGCAATTATGGGCCTGTTTATTTTTCTGGCATATTATGCTTCCAAGGAGATTCAAAGGTTGACCGGGAGGAGGAAAAAACTTGTGGAGAAATAAACTCGTTTCCCTTCTGATCTTATTGGCGCTTACGCTTTCCGAGGACAGAATCAAAGAACTGGAAGCCCTATGGTCAACCACCGACGCGAACAGCGATATTTATAAAGTGAATCAAAACGGTGGCGCACGAACAGAAGTCAGTGAAGAAACCGCAGAGATTTTGCAATTTGCGCTTGATATGGCAGAACAAACGGGCGGTTCCTTCGATCCAACCATTTCCCCAGTGGTTACCACCTGGGGCTTTATCAGCGGGGAATACGATATACCTACTGAGGATGAATTGACAGACTTATTACAAAATGTAGACTATGAAAAAGTGCTTTTAGAAGAAAACTTTGTAACCTTGCCGGACGGGATGCATATTTTATAGGTGAAGATGGAAAGCAATATGGACATATTCTTGATCCTTCCAGCGGTTATCCTGCCGAAAGTGGGTTGGTATCTGTTTCTATTATTGGTAAGGAAGGAAAGATTTGTGATGCTCTTTCTACTGCAATTTATGTTATGGGGGTTGATAAAGCAGTAAAATATTGGAAGGAATATGGCGGTTTTGAAATGTTGCTTGTAACAGATGAAAATAAAATTTATCTGACAGAGGGAATTCAAGATGCATTTTTTATGAATGATACTTTTTTAGATATGGAAGTTCATGTAATAAAAAAATTATGAGAAAAATATATGCCGATCAGAGCGAAAATCAGGGTGCAGATTAGGGAATATTCGTCATATCTGCACCCTGATTTTTCCGTCATGGCCAAGGCAATACCTTTTCTTCGTTTTTAAAAAAGGATGAGTTTGTTAAATCAGCAGATTCTTGGAAGCTGCTGACCGCTGAGTTTTGTCAGCAAACGCCTGCCGCCCATGGATGTTTTTAAAATAACCTGACCTGGTCTTGATGTTGTAACCTGGCCTATGACAGCAGCCTGACGGCCGCCAGGAAGGCTTTGCATGGCTTTTATAATTGCCTGAGCCTGCTGCGGTGCAGTAATAACCAGCATCCGTCCTTCACAGGCACAGTAGAGGGGATCAAGCCCTAAAAGATCGCAGGCTGCGGTCACGCTGTTATCGATGGGGATTGCGTTTTCATCCAGTTCAATGGAAAAAGCGCTGTTTTCCACAAATTCAGTGAGTGTGGTAGCCACACCGCCCCGGGTAGGATCACGCATGATGCGGATTTTTCCGTCCCCGGCTTGCAGAGTCGCTGCAGACAGCTGATTCAGGGGCATACAATCCGACAGAAGATTTCCGCTATTTAATCCGGCTCTGGCCATCATAATGGCGGCACCGTGACAGCCGGCGCTTCCGCTCAGGATAACCGCATCTCCTTCCCGAAAGTCTTTTTTTCCCGGAAGCTGGGTCAGACGGAAACCGATACCGGATGTGTTAATGTAAATGCCGTCTCCGCGTCCGTGTTCAACTACCTTTGTATCCCCGGTGACAATTGTTACATTTGCCAGTCTGGCTTCCAAAGCAATGGAGCGGACAATATTTTCAAGATCCCGGACGGGAAAGCCTTCTTCAATAATAAAGGAAAGGCTTAGATATTTTGGTATGCCTGCAGCCATGCAAACATCATTGACTGTTCCGCAGACACAAAGCTTACCAATATCTCCGCCTGGAAATTTCCAGGGAGAGACAACAAAGCTGTCAGTGGAAAAAACAAGGTGATCATTTCCGGGGATGCAGGCCCCATCGCCCAGTTCATTTAAGGCAGGATTATCAAAGGCCGGAAGTAAAAGGGCGTCAATCAGTTCAGCTGTTTTCTGGCCGCCGCTTCCGTAATCAAGGGTAATAATATTTTCCATAGTACAACACTCCTTTTTAAAGCTGATAGCGATATGCCGCAGCGCAGGCGCCTTCTCCGGAAACCATACACGGACCAACAGGATCTGAAGGTGTGCAGACGGTTTTAAAAAGCGGACATTGGGATGGCTGAGCGGCACCGCGGATGACCTGGGAACAGAGACAGCCGGGAATGGAGGACTCTGTGGATATCTGAAAATCAAAGCGTTTGGCGGCATCATACAGGGCAAAGTCTTCACGAATGGCCAGCCCGCTATACGCCACGGCACCAAGACCGCGCCAATGGCTGAGACAGGGGGTAAATACCTGTGAAACAAGCTTTTGGGCAGCCAGATTACCTTCTGGTTTTACAAGCCGGATGTATTCATTTTTCAGGCATGGTCTATGGTCGGCCAGCATTTTTACAAGAGCATAGACAGAATAAAGCAGATCTGCCGCTTCAAAGCCGGAAATAACTGCACCAAGACCGTATTCTTCCGGGAGAAATCTGAAAATACCGGTGCCGGTAATGGCAGCCACATGTCCGGGGCATAAAAAGCCGTTGACGCAAAAATCATCTGCAGCAATCAATGTTCGCAGTGCGGGTTCGGTCAGCTTTAAAAGGCTGAGTACCGAAAAATTTTTAAGGCCCATACGGGATGCTTCCAGAATACATGCCGCCGTCCCCGGGGCTGTTGTTTCAAAACCAACGCCAAGAAAAATAAATTGTTTGTCAGGCCGCGCAGCCGCTAACTTGAGTGCATCTATGGGAGAGTAGACGGTTTCGATGGATGCCCCCAGCGCCCGGCGTCTTAGCAGGCTGTCGCCGCGCACACTTCCCGGAACCCGCAGCAGATCTCCGTAGCTGGTAATGGTCACTCCCGGATGCTGGGATAATTTCAGGATACTGTCGATAACACCGGCCGGAGTGACACAGACCGGACAGCCTGGGCCGGAAATCAGGCGGATGTTTGGCGGCAGCATACTTTTCAGACCGGTTCTGGCAATGGCCATGGTATGGGTGCCGCAGATTTCCATCAGTTTGATCGGTCCGGTGGTTTCTGCAAGCCTTTGCAGATGTTTTTTCAGCAGTTGGGGATACTCAGGGCTTTTAAATTGTTTTTCATAGAGCATTTCCAATTTCCTCCAGAAAATGGATGTTTTCCAGAGCCTGTTGCTCGGTCATTTTTTCGATGGCAAAACCGGCGTGTACCATCACATAGTCGCCGACAGCTGCATCTTCAATTAGATCTATTCGAATATCTTTTTCAATGCCGCCGGCTTCACAGGTGGCCTCACACCCATTCATATTTTTGATTTTCATTGGTATGGCAAGACACATATTGATTCCTCCTTTGAGCCGCAGCGATTGCCAGCTGACCCAGAGCCAGGCCTTCATCACCAGGACTGGTACGCTGCTGAACATAAACTCTAAAACCGGACCGTGTAAGCAGATCGGTAATTTTGGACAGTAAAAATTGGTTGAAGAAAACACCTCCAGACAGGACAACCGGATATTTTTCCGGATTTAATGCTTGGCATTGATTCAGCGCCAGATGACACAGTGTCGACATAAAACGCCAGGTAATCATATGAGGTGATATATGCATGTCAAGATCCCGAATAATTGCACGGATCATTGGGCGCCAGTCGAAACGGCGAATGTTGTTTTCCATATAAAATGCCAAAGGGTAGGACGAATTTTGGGGTAACTTTCTGTTGGACGTCTGTAAAAGGGCCTCAAGTGTGGCCGGTCCTTCGCCGTCATAACTGATTGTATGGGTGCCGGTGATCAGTGCACAGACTCCGTCAAACAGACGTCCCATGCTGCTGGCCCCTGGACAGGCGATGCCAGAGTCAAGGAGTTGTTCAAGCATCTGGATCTTTGATTCTGGAAGGGGAATATATTTTAACATAGCACTGTCCATGGGGGAGCCGCTGCAGGCTTCCTTGAAAAGAGAAAGGGCAATTCTGCCAATTTCTATCGTTGACCTGTCACCTCCTGGAAGGGGAATCGGCCGTATACTTCCCCGTCGGACAAAGTTGTCATAATTTCCCTCGAGAAATTCGCAGCCCCAGATGTTACCGTCTGTGCCCAGACCTGTTCCGTCCCATATGATGCCAAAAACCGTTCCGGACAGTTTACGGTCAGCCATGCAGGCTGCCATATGCGCCCAATGATGCTGAACCTTAAGAAGGGGAAGGCCCAGTTGACGGGCGTATTTTTCGGCTTGAGCGGTTGAACCGTAATCCGGATGGAGATCACACACAAGATACTGAGGCTGAATTTTAAACAAATGAAAATAAGTTTCCATGGTATCTTTATAATGATCCATGGTTTCCATGTTTTTCAAATCACCGATATGAGGACTCATAAAAATATGACAGTCGTTACCCAGAGCGAATCCGCCTTTTTGTTCTGCACCAAAGGCACAAATGCCGTTGACGGAGCGGTGGAAAGTCAGAGGCTGTGGGGCATAGCCGCGGCTTTTCCGTATAAAAACAGGATGATTCTTAAATACAGCGACAAGGGAATCATCACATCGATTTTCGATGATCCTGTCATTGAGAAGAAAACCGTCTGCCACATACTTGAGTTTGTCTAAGGCCTGATCATTATCAATGAGTACTGGGCTGCCGCCGGTATTGGCGCTGGTCATTACAAGGATTTCAAAGTTTTCCATAAGCAGCTCATGAACCGGCGTATAAGGAAGCATGACGCCCAACATCTGACCGAAGGCAACATTGTTAAAGTCATCACGGTTCTTTTTCCGAAGAAGGACAATGGGACGGCGGGGGCTGGTAAGAAGACGGGCCTGAACATCACTGATATGACAGAATCGGGCGGCGGTTTTAAGGTCCCTGCACATAACGGCCAAAGGTTTTTTGGGGCGCTGTTTTCGGATACGCAGACTGTCCACAGCCTGTGGGCGATTGGCGTTGCAGGCAAGGTGAATACCGCCGATGCCTTTAACTGCAAGAATTTTATCCTGGGATAGCAGTTGTGAGGCGGCCTTGAGTGCGGATGGGCCGTAAATATAATGGCTGTCCTTAAGGCCGGCGGTGAAAAATACTTGAGGTCCGCATGTGGGGCAGCAGTTTGGTTCAGCGTGATAACGGCGATTGGTAATATCTTTATATTCGCTGAGACAATCCGGGCACATCCGGAAAACATTCATAACGGTTTGGCTGCGGTCATAAGGCAGGGCCTTGACGATTGTATAGCGGGGACCGCAGTTGGTACAGTTGATAAAAGGATAGTGATATCGTCGGTCTTTAGGGGAGAAAAGCTCCCTGCGGCAATCCGGGCAAAGGGCTGTGTCCGGTGCAATCAGCGTCACCTGGTGGTCACAATGGCTTGGACGGATTGTAAAGCTGTTACATTTCCCTTTAGGAGTCAGGGGACGGATGTGGATGTCTTCGATCACGGCCATAGGTGGTGGGGCGTTTTTTAAAGTTTTCACAAAACAGTCCAAATCAGTCGGCAAGCCTTCCAAAAGAATTTCCACACCGCCGGATGTATTCCGAACCCAGCCGCCTAGATTGTTTTCACTGGCCAGACGATGCACAAAAGGCCGGAAGCCCACGCCCTGCACAATACCACGAACGGTTAAAAATAGTCCTCCGTTCATGCCTGGGGATCATGCTGCGTATTTGGGGCCGTGCAGGCAGCAATCTGTTCGTTTAAAAATGTACACAGCTGTTCAATACCTTCACCGTTCCGGCAGCTGACATGAAACATTGGAGACAGTGGATTAACGGCTCTGTAGTTACATTCTACCCGATCCACATCAAAATCAAAATAAGGCAGCATGTCATACTTGTTCAGAACAAGGCAGCCGGTATCCGTAAACATTAAAGGGTACTTTTCAACTTTGTCATCACCTTCGGGAATGCTTAAAATCGTAATGCGTAAAGCTTCTCCGATATCAAATTCGGCAGGACATACAAGATTGCCGATGTTTTCCACAAAGATCACATCCAGTGACGAAAGATCAAACAAAGGAAGAATATTCTGGATACTCATGGCTTCGATATGGCAGGCCCCATCGGTGTTAAGCTGAACTGCCGGAATATTTTGTGCTGCAATTTTGTCGGCATCGATTTGCCCTGCAATATCACCTTCGATAACGCCGATGCGCCACCGTGTCCGCAGCTTTTCAATCAGCGTTGTGATCAGGCTTGTTTTTCCGGTTCCCGGGCTTCCCATAATATTAATCATACATATATGATGGCTGGCCAGAGTCTCTCTGACCTGAGCACTGACATTTTCATTCCATTCCATCACCTGATGGAGTACCTTGATTTCCATTGATATCAACCTCCAAACTGTCAATTAAAAATTCCCTGCCGGAAAGAACCTTAAGTTTTAAGCTGCCGCAGCCGGGACAGGCAATGCTTTTGCGGGTGATTTCACTTTCAAGACCACAGTCGTTGCAGTGTACCTTTAAAGGCAGAACATGGGCCTCGATTTTTACCCCCTGTGCAATGGTGTCCTGTGCAATGACATCCATATACATTTGAATACAATCCGGGACGATGCCACAGAATGGTCCCATCAGAAGCCGGATGGTTCGTATTCTGACAGCATTTTGTTTTTGGGCTTCCCGGATGGAATCTTCCAGAATATTTTGTGTAATACTTAGCTCATGCATAATTACAGCTTCCTTCCCACAGATTTAACTTGTTGAAAACGGCGTTGATTTTGTACCATCGCCGGGATTCTGTAGTTATTCTAGCACGAGTGGATGTAAAATTCCATATGAGATTTTGGTAAAATTTTAACAAATTCTCTTGAAAAAAGTTAAAAAAAGTACTATAACAATGAAGTGGGGTATTCTACACCATAAAGTTTTATCAGATTAAATTAAAGAGGAGGGTTTTTTATGGAACTGATTCCCATATTGATCGGAGTTCCTGCGCTGGTGGCTGTTATTATGCCCTTTCTGCGCGGGGAAAAGATCCGTGGAATCGTTGTTTATGCAGGTTCCGGGGCAGTGATGGCAGTGACTGTGGCTGTACTTGGACTTTGGTTTAACGCCGGTGCCGGAACGCAGATGATGTATGTCCATACAGAGCTAATCGACCATCTGATGCTGGTTGTTGATGTTTTCCTTATGCTGCTGATTGTCTGCCTGAGTTTTAAGCATCGGAAATTTTTAGCGGCATTGCTTTCTGTGATACAAACGGTGCTTCTGATTTATGTGGAGATGACCGCACAGCTGCCGGAGGCAGAGCATATGATGGCGGATGGTCTGTCGATGCTTATGTGCCTGATTGTAGCACTTGTGGGCGGTTTGATCTGTATTTATGCGGTTGGTTATATGAAGGGATATCACCATCACCACAAAGAATTTAAGGATAGGCAGCCGTTTTTCTTTTCAATGCTTTTTTTATTTCTGGCAGCCATGTTCGGTCTTGTGCTGTCCCATAACCTGATCTGGATGTATTTTTTCTGGGAGATTACCAGTGTGATTTCATTCCTGCTCATTGGCTATACACGTACAGAGGAAGCCATTCACAACAGTTTTACAGCATTGTGGATGAATCTCTTAGGCGGTCTGGGATTTTCTGTTGCCATTGCGCTGCTGGCTTTCACAAATGGAACCGTACAGCTGTCCGATGCGGTTGCCCTTGGCGCCGCGCTGCCGCTGGCCTGTCTGGCACTGGCTGGACTTACAAAATCAGCCCAGCTGCCTTTTTCATCATGGCTTCTTGGCGCTATGGTGGCCCCTACACCATCCAGTGCACTTTTACACAGCGCAACAATGGTTAAAGCCGGGGTTTATCTTTTGATTCGTCTGGCTCCGGCTATGCATGGCAACATGGTGGGAACCATGGTCTCATTAATCGGCGGCTTTACATTTATCGCAGCCAGCATGATGGCCATTGCCCAAAATGACGGTAAAAAAGTGCTGGCCTTTTCAACAATTTCCAACCTGGGGCTTATTGTGGCCTGTGCAGGAATCGGCGTAGAAGAAACCGTTTGGGGTGCTGTCTTTTTAATGATTTTCCATTCTGTGAGTAAATCCATGCTGTTTCAGGCTGTGGGAGCTACGGAGAACTGTCTGGGATCCAGAGACATTGAAGATATGCACGGTATGCTATTAAGATTGCCAAAATTGACCTATATTATGGGCATCGGCATTGCTGGTATGTATCTTGCGCCATTTGGAATGTTGATTTCCAAATGGGTGGCACTGAAGGCTTTTGTGGATTCCGGCGATGTGCTTCTTGTTCTTTTTATTGCCTATGGCAGCGCCACTACGATGTTCTATTGGACAAAATGGCTTGCAAAGCTGATTTCACAGCATGAGGCCAGAGGCAGTGTTACGGATGTGACCCATAAAGATCAGTATATGTCTATGTTTATTCACGCAGGCTGTATGCTGCTTTTATGTCTTTTATTCCCGCTGCTGGCAACAGGTGTTGTCAATCCTATTTTGGAGCAGCTGTTTGGCTATGCGGACACGGTTCTTTCCATGAGTGTTCTCACAACCATGGTTATTATGCTTTTATCTGTTCTTATTGTACCAATGACGATGGCATTTGTTACCAGAGCAGCGCGCAGACACCTTGTGCCTATTTATATGAATGGTGTCAATGAAGGCGATAACCGTCATTTTACCAATAGTATGGGTGAACCGGAGCATTTGTATCTGAGTAACTGGTACCTTCGGTTTGAATTTGGTATGCGGCGTCTGATGCGGCCGTCCGTATATTTTGCGGCTAGCGTCCTGATCGTTATGTTTTGTCTGATTATAGGAGGTGCGGTAAAATGAACGTTGCATTTGTCATTGGATATTTGCTGCTGGCGCCCCTGATCGGCGGTCTGTTGGACGGCGCTGACCGGATGATCAGTGCCAGAATGCAGCGGCGCCGTGGGCCGTCCCTGTTTCAGCCCTTTTATGACTTAAAAAAATTGTTTTCCAAACAGATGATTGCGGTGAATAATGTTCAGCTGTTTTTAAACCTGAGTTATCTGATCTTCCTTGTCATTGCAGGCTGTATGCTTTTTGGCGGCATGGATATTCTCATGTGTCTGTTTATTCTTACACTGGCCGATATGTTTTTAATTATGGGCGCATCCAGTGATTCCTCACCCTATGCCAATATGGGTGCAGGCAGAGAAATGATTCAGATGATGGCGTATGAACCACTGACGTTAATCGTGGCTGTAGGCTTTTATCTTTCAACCGGTTCATTTCATGTCGGTGATATTGTTCAGGCA
This sequence comes from uncultured Lachnospiraceae bacterium, assembly GCA_905199445.1. GTDB lineage: Bacteria > Bacillota > Clostridia > Lachnospirales > Lachnospiraceae > Catenibacillus. The sequence goes on from CAJKGK010000017.1 coordinate 43,600, forward strand.
CCGGTGAGTGCCATTGTGTTTATGCCGGGAATGCTTCTGGGCTTTATGTTTACCGCTGCCATTAAATTCAGAAAATCACCGTTTGATTTATCCACAAGTCATCATGCACATCAGGAGATGATTAAGGGGCTGACAACGGAAATGTCAGGGACAACCCTGGCAATTATGAATATTGCGGAATATTATGAAATGATTTTAATTTTCGGCATTTTTGGGCTATTTATTGTCAATGAAAACTGGTGGAGCTGGCCATTGGCTGTTGTTGTGTGTCTGATTATTTATTTTCTGGAGATTCTCTGGGACAATGCCTCGGCCAGACTAAACTGGAAAAAGACACTTCAAAGCTGCTGGGTGGTAACTCTTTTGGCCGGCGGCCTGAATCTGCTTATACTGATGCTGATTAAATAGCGGAAAGGGGAAGAACAGATGGGGAAAATATCAAAATCTCCCTGGCTTTTACATTATGATGCCAGCAGCTGCAATGGCTGTGATATTGAGGTTCTGGACTGCTTAACACCCCGGTATGACATCGAGCGTTTTGGAATTATTAATACAGGTGATCCGTTCCAGGCGGATATACTGCTTATTACAGGCGGCGTAAACAGTCAGACGGAGCCGGTGGTCAGACAGCTCTATACGCAGATGCCTGAACCCAAAGTGGTTGTGGCTGTAGGAATTTGTGCCTGTAGCGGCGGTGTGTTTAAAGATTGTTATAACATCAAAGGCGGTATTGACACAGTGATTCCTGTGGATGTTTATGTGCCTGGCTGTGCTGCACGCCCGGAGGCTATTATTGACGGTGTGGTCAGGGCGCTGGCGGTGCTGGATGAAAAGCGTGAACGGATGCGGTCAGGAAAAAATGACGGCTGACAAGGGCGCGGACGGATGAGGAGAGTTGATGTATGGATTATAAAAGTGAAATTAAACCTGTAAAAATGGAAGATTTTCTGGCAGAGGTTATACGGTTGAAAATGGGACAGTGGCGGTTAGCCCAGATTTGTGCGGTTCGTGTTCAGGAAGGCTATGAGCTGAGCTACTCTTTTTGCAGCAGAGCTTATGAGATGATCACGCTGAGACTTTTGGCAGGTCTGGATGATGTCGTTCCCAGTATTACCCAGATTTATCCCTGTGCCTTTTTACAGGAAAATGAAGCTGCGGAATTATTTGGGGTTCATATCGAAAGCCTGAATCCGGATTATCATTCCAAAATCTATCGGATCAATAAAGAAACGCCATTTAAGGAAAAGGGGTGAGTCAGAGTGGCAAAAAGAAGTATTATACCATTTGGGCCTCAGCACCCGGTATTGCCGGAACCGGTTCATTTGGATCTTGTGTTGGAAGACGAGACAGTGGTACAGGCAGTTCCCAGTATCGGTTATATTCACAGAGGTCTGGAAAAGCTGGTAGAAAAAAAGGATTTTAAACAGTATGTATATATTGCAGAACGTGTCTGCGGCATTTGCAGCTGCGGACACGGGATGGGTTACTGTGAGGCCGTGGAGCAGGTTATGGGTATCGAAGTCCCAAGACGGGCAGATTATTTGAGAACCATCTGGATGGAAATGAGCCGTGTACACAGTCATCTGCTCTGGCTTGGTCTTCTGGCAGATGCCCTGGGCTTTGAAAGTCTGTTTATGGAGGCCTGGCGGCTGAGAGAAAAAATACTGGATATGTTTGATGCTACAACCGGAGGTCGGATTATTTTTTCAGTGAACTGTGTGGGTGGCGTGCTCAAAGATATGGAGCCATCCATGCTGTCGGCTATTTCTTCGACAATTAATGATATGGAGAAGGAACTGGCCCCGATCATGGAAACCTTCTTAAAAGATTATACGGTTCAGAGCCGCCTTCAGGGCTTGGGTGTACTGTCAAAAGACCAGGCCATTTTACTTGGCGCTGTAGGACCGATGCTTCGGGCCAGCGGAGAAGATTATGATGTACGCAGACTGGGCTATGCCGCTTATAATGATCTGACGATCGAACCGGTGATTGCCAATGACGGAGATTCCTATGCCCGCTGTGAGGTCAGATTAAAAGAAATTATTCAGTCGTTTAGGTTGATTCGTGAAGCCATCGATAAAATCCCTGAAGGACCCATCAGTGTTCCTGTGAAGGGAAATCCTAATGGAGAGTATTTTATGCGGATCGAGCAGCCAAGAGGTGAGGCGATTTATTATGTCAAAGGCAACGGAACAAAAAATTTGGACCGTTTCAGGCTGAGAACGCCGACCACAAGCAATATTCCACCCATGCTTGAGCTGCTTAAAGGCTGTCAGCTGGGCGATGTACCTTTGCTGATTTTAACGATTGACCCTTGTATCAGCTGCACAGAAAGGTGATGATAGTTTATGGAAAATGTAAAGTTTCTCGCCTTTGCCCGTACGGCCCTGAAAAATATGTTTAAAAAACCGGCCACAACGGATTATCCTTTTGCACCGGCTACATTTCCGGAACGGATGCGGGGGCATATTGAAATCGAAACAAAAGATTGTATCTGCTGTGGGCTATGTATGCGTTCCTGCCCACCGGGGGCTATTTTGGTGGACAAGGCCGCAGGAAAATGGGTAATTGACCGTTTTGACTGTGTTCAATGTGGCAACTGTGCCAATGTGTGCCCGAAAAAATGTCTGAAACTTGTCTCAGGTTATACAAAACCCGATGACCATAAGTCAAAGGACAGTTATGATGTGACCCCGCCGGTGATTAAGAAACCTTTGGTTAAGCCGGCAGCGGAAGCTGTACAAAAATCCAAAAAACCAGATTAATGAGAGCCTGGGGAGCAGATAAAACAGAGAGCTGACGCCCAAAGGGGCGCCAGCTCTCTGTTTTATTACACAATAGAACATTGTGTTTAAAGTGATAATTTTTTTCCGGAACCTATTTCAAAATGATATTTTACAATTCCCAGATCCAGTTTTGTATAAAATCCCTTGCTACAAACTGCGTTGACTTTACTGTCAGAAGATAATTTAAAGAAAAATTTCTGTTGATTCATCGCAGTCGGGGCAAGAAGTGCAGCTTCCATACCATTCAAAAACCATTCCGGCATATTGGCTGCATGATTGCAGACCGCCTGCAATGACTTGTTTTTATGGGGCACACCTTGTGTTTCACCATAACCGAACGCAATCAGACAGATTTGTTTTTCTCCCCTGCAAATGTTTGCCCTGCTTTTGCCGTGAGTCATTGCCACCCAGCAGCTATTAAGTCCAAGCTCCTGTATTTTTAAAACAATTTCTTCACCATAATATCCTAATGTTTCATCAAGCTTCGGGGATTTTTTGCCTACAAGGGCGATATAATTTTTTACCCCGGTAAATTTGCCATAATGTGCCATCATGGAGTCAAAACATTGTGGCTCATCATAAAAAATCTGAATATGTAATTCCGCTTCATTGTTGATTTTTTCAATCATTTCATTGAGTACAGTTCGCTGTTTTGAGTCAATCGCAATATCTTTGTATTGGCGGACACTATGCCGCTGCTTCATAAGTTCTAATATTTCCATTATAAAGTTACCTCCGATTTTGTTTTTTTATTCACCGCTTCTGTCCGGCAATTCTTTTGAAATTTTCATGGCAAGCTGCAACGTCGAAATCAGTTGTTCAAAGGCTTCCATTTCGGGGTCAAAATAATAGTAATTTTTTGTTCCCTCTTTGCGTACTTTCATAATTCCAGCGTTTTTCATAATCTGCAAGTGATGGGAAACCGCAGGCCTGGAAAGGTTTGTTTTTTCCGTAATATCACCCACTCGAACACCCATGCAGTTTCCCATTTTCATCATTTCTAAAATGAGGTGCTGCCTTGTTTCATCACCGATAGCTGTCAATATCTTTGCCGAAGCGGAGAAGTTTTTGGCCAAAGTGAAAATCTTTTCATTTAGTTCCATGCACATCTCCCTTTCGTTCAAACACTTAAACCATAAATAGTATAACATAGAATTTTAGAAAATGTTTATTGGTAAAGAAAATCAAGATGGTTGCATCAGCCTGTCCTATAGTATTACGTTTTAGCAGGTGGCTTTTTTATTGAAAAATTGTTTGAACAAGAATATCAAAAGAAATAGGTTTAAATCGATTTGGGAAGACACGTGTAACTTCTCTGGCACCAATCATGTAGCCGACAAAAAGATTGGCAATGATTACAGGGTCATCTTTCTTTATTTCGCCCAGCTGCTGGCCAAGTCGAATAATGGGCACAATTGTATCATGAATCATGTCAGAACCATCCATAAAAGCAGCTGTAGCCCTTTGCTGATAGTAAGGAGCAGAATGGAGTGCTTTGATCAGGTTTTTCCGAAGCGTCGGATCAGCGGATTCCTCCGAAGAAACCGAGATAAAGGACTCATAGTGTCTGCGCAAAGTAGTCAGTGCTGAATGATCGATGAGCTCTAACTTGGTTTTACGTTTCTGAGCTAAAATCCATTCCTCTAATAATGCATCCATGATGCTTTTTTTGCTGTCAAAGTATTTATATATAAGCGCTTCGCTGCAGTTGGCAGTAAGGGCAATCTGCTTGGTTGTGGTTTTTTCATATCCGTATTCTGCAAATAAATTACAGGCTGCATTTAATATAAGTTCTTTACGTTGCTTTCCGGAAATCCTTTTTCTAACAGCTTCCATTTTGTCACCTCTCTGGCATTGATTTTCTTCTATCATATCATAATTGAAAATGCTTGGATAGGTTATTCGATTTTTAAAATAAGTAAATTTTGACTAATTTTTAAAACTTATTTTTGTAAATTATGGTTATAGAAATGTAGAAAAAATATTGTTATACTCAATATAAGTAAGTGATACTTACTTACTAATTTTAAAATACATATATCAGGAGGTTTACATGAAAAGACAAGTTTTATCCATTTTTGTTGTAACTGCATTTGTGACAGGTGCACTGGCAGGGTGTGGTACCGAAACTAAACAGACAGAAAGTTTACCTGAGACTGCAGAAAATGTCCAGGAGGAATGCCAATCAGAAACTTCGATCCGTGGAGAGTCTGTAACAGAAAGTATGGTAAATGCCATAGAGACTGGATCAGATACTTCCGGCGCGGTCCATTTATCCCAGGATCTTTCTTTGTTAGCGGCCAGGCCGGCTTATGGCATAAATCCGGATTATCAGATTTGGACAACAATTCCCTATTTGGTTGAAGATGCTCAGATGCAGTTTACTGCGACAATTTCGGCGGATGAGATGTTGCAAAGTTTTGAGGTTCAATGCTATTTTTTTGAAGATCAGACAGCCAAGCTTGAATATGTAGATGAAAAATTGTCCGTCACAGAAGATAAAACAGGGTTTATGGAGGAAATTGCGCCGGAAGTGGTGCAATACGCAATTGATCAAAATATATGGTTTAAGGCCGAAGACTGTCCGGCAGTATATGGACAGTTTACGGATCCTGGAGATGAGCCAACAGCGGTGAATTATGTGGCCGATGAACGGCCTTTATATATTCAGGCTGGGGTATGGAAAGAAAATTTTGAACGTGAAAATCCCAATTTAAACGGTCTGGCGACTGAAATTAAAGATGAAAAGCTGGAGGCTTATAAACAGCCTTGTGACTTAAAAGGAAGTGTGGAAGCCTTTGAGTATGATACATATTATTATGCAAAGGATCTGGCGAATGGGGATCCGCTGAGCCATGCAACTCCAATTACGAAAACTGCCTATGTCTATTTACCAGCCGGTTATGATGAAACAAAAGAATATGATATTTTGTATCTCCTCCATGGCGGCGGTGATAATGCTGCAAAATGGTTTTCTCAAAAAGATGAGACAAATGGAGCTGTGGGGGAAGGTTATGCCGTAAATATTTTAGATAACCTTTTTGCCAACGGAGATGCTCAGTCGTTTATTGTCGTTACACCGGGATTGTATAACGAAAATGATGAAAGTACACAGGAATTAAATGGATATACAGAAACTTTTGCGTATGAACTGAGAGATTTAATGAAAGTGGCAGAATCTAAATATTCCACGTATGCCCAGGATGTGACAGAGGAGGCACTTATTGACAGCAGGGATCACCGCGCATTTGCAGGATTGTCTATGGGTTCTATTACCACATGGCATTCTGCAGTGACTAATTGTCTGGATGTGGTCAGCTGGTTTGGAAATATGTCCGGCGGCCCGTCAGCTGATACTGCAGAAGCCGAGGCGTATACAAAAAATACAATTATTCCTGCGATTGAGAAGGCTGCAACTGACGGCTATAAGATTCATATGCTTTTAAGTATGAATGGTGTTCACGATATTGCGCTTGACCCCCACGTCAAAACACACCAGCTTCTTGTAGATTTTGCCGAAAATAATGATGCTTTAAATGTAGGAGAAAACTATGACTTTATTGTTTCAGATGGTGCCCACACCTTTGAGGCATGGAACCTGTATCTTTATGATATGGCTCATGTGTTTTTTAAAAATTAACCCGTGGCCTTGACTGTGTTGCCATCGGTTGTTAAAATATCAAAAGAAGGGAATGAATGTTGATATATAAAGGGATTGGAGGCAGCAAAAGATGCGTTTTGGTGTTCAGTTGTATGGTTTAAGCGAGGTGTTTAAAAAGGCTCCGGAAGCTTGTTTAAAAAGATTATCAGAGATGGGATATGGCTGGATCGAGCCGTGTGTGACATTGGAAAATGGGGACTGGACCGGGAGTGCAGCCTGGACAGAGGATGATTTTGCGGTTTATATGCCGGATATCAAAAAATATCATCTGGCTGTGGAATCCTGTCACATTAGTTTTGAGTGCTGGGATGGTGCCGGGGAAAAGATGGTGGAATTTGGCAGACAGTATGGTATTCGCCAGTTTGTATGTCCCTGTCCCGCAGATGTTACGCAGGATGCTTATGAGACATTTGCAGAAATAATTATGCCGGTGGCAGAGGTTTTGGCCCGTGAAGGGATTAAGCTGCTGCTGCATAATGGTGCAAATGAAATTAGAGTGAAGTTTGGAAATCAAACGGCTTACGAATGGCTTCTAAAGCGCTGCGGCGGAATGATCGGTGCTCAGCCGGATCTGGGGTGGATATTAAATGGCGGTGAGGATCCGGAAGAATTTCTGTGGAAAAATAAAGGTTTGATCTGGTCAATTCACTATAAAGATATGGATAAATGTCGGTGTGAAACATCACTGGGTACAGGAACTTTGGATGTGACGGCCTGCTTTCAGTTTGCCAGAGCCAAGGAGCTTATTCAGTATGTGGATCAGGATGCCAGCGAAGGGGATTTTTTGGACGATCTCCATCATTCCATTCAGTGTCTGAAGTTATTGACTTCATGCAGAGAACGGACAAAAAGCCGGCTTTGTATTTTAGACACTGAAACCGGCAGTCTTACCGAGTTGGCAGAATTTGATGAGGTGATTGAGGCGCCGAACTGGAAATTTGATACCAATACTTTGATTTATAATTCTAATGGACGGATATGGTCGTATGACATCCAGTCAGGCGCGCGGCGCTGTCTGGATACAGGAATGTGTGTGAACTGCAACAATGACCATGTACTGTCATCGGATCAGAAGCGGCTGGCTGTCAGCCATGCACAGGAGGGCAGCTGGAAATCAGGTATTTATATACTTCCTGCAGAGGGGGGAGATCCTGTACCTGTACCGACTGATCCTATGAGTTTTTTACATGGCTGGTCACCGGACGGCAAAGCACTTTCCTATTGCGGAATTTGCGAGGGAGAGGGCGGCTGGTCCACGGATATTTATACGGTGTCAGAAGACGGCAAACTTCACCGGCGCCTGACTCAGAATAACGGTTTTAACGATGGCCCGGAATATTCACCGGATGGACAGTATATTTGGTTTTGCAGCACCCGTACCGGCCTTATGCAGGTTTGGAGAATGAAAAACGATGGAAGCGAACAGACACAGATGGCCTGTACAGATCGTAATGACTGGTTCCCGCATGTATCTAGAGACGGGAAAAAGGTTGTTTATCTGTCTTACAGCCAGTTGGGACTGGATGCCGATGAACATCTGCCGAATATGCATGTGGAGCTTTGGATGATGGACAGTGACGGAAGTCATCGAAGAAAGCTTTTATCATTTTTCGGAGGTCAGGGTTCGATGAATGTGAATTCCTGGTCAAAAGACAGCAGATTTGTTGCATTGGTAACTTATGAGCTGGAACATTTATGATTAGAAGCTTTATTGAAAGATTGGTAAAGAAATAAATTCAGACCCCTGTGTTGTTTTGAACGTTCAAATGTATGCGTTCAAAACAACACAGGGGTCTTTTAACGGTTAGTGTATGTACACAAAATATACAGTCCTACGGCCGTTGGTATATTGTTGAAATGATATTGATTATTTAAACTGCATTTCATAATAATGGGCATAAATGCCGCCGTTTTCAATCAATGAATCATGAGAGCCCCGTTCGGCAATACCGTTGTCTGACACAACAAGAATTTCGTCTGCATTGCGGATCGTGGAAAGACGATGGGCAATCGTGATTGTTGTACGGTTTTTTGCCAGTGCCTCAAGGCTTTTCTGAATCCAGCGTTCACTTTCGTTGTCCAGGGCGCTGGTGGCTTCATCCAGAATCAGAATCGGCGGGTTTTTAAGAAACACACGGGCAATGGAGATTCGCTGTTTCTGGCCTCCGGAAAGTCTTGTCCCCCGCTCACCCACAAAAGTATCATAGCCATCGGGAAGTTCCTGAATAAATTCATGAATATTGGCTTTTTTGGCTGCTTCGATGATTTCTTCCATGGTGGCCTCCGGTTTGCCGTAAGCAATATTTTCTTTGACAGTGCCGCAGAACAGATATACATCCTGCTGAACAATACCGATCTGACTTCTCAGACTTTTTAAGGTCAGTGTACGGACGTCCTGACCGTCAATGGTAATCCTGCCGCCGGTGATGTCATAAAATCTGGGGAGCAGGTTACAGATCGTTGTTTTTCCGCTGCCGGACGGACCAACCAGGGCAATGGAACGGCCGGCCGGTATATCAAAGGAAACATTGGTCAATACCGGTGTGTCATCATCGGAATAGTGGAAAGATACATTTTCATAGGCCACATGACCGCGGACATTTTCAAGGGCTTTGGCATCAGGCGCATCCTTGATTTCCGGATCAGTTTCAATGACTGCCGTAAATCGGCGAAAACCTGAAAGACCTTTCTGGATCATCTCGGTCAGCTCCACAAGAATCTGGATCGGGCTTATAAAGATACCGATGTACAGTGCGTACATGGCCAGGTCTGCGGCATCCATCTGACCTTTGGCGATGAGAAAACCGCCGAAAATTAATGTTACAAGGTACATCATACCCTGGAAAAACAGGTTAAAGCCCATGAAGTTTCCCATACATTTATAGTTGGCATCTTTGGACAGCAAAAAGCCGTGGTTGCTTTTGCCGAACTTTTTGCGTTCGATTTCTTCATTGGCAAAGGACTGAACCACACGGATTCCGGCCAGAGTGTCCTGCAGGCTGGCATTAACCTCACCGATCTTTTTGCGGTTATCCATAAAGGTAAGCTGCATACGCTTGTTTTGGCTAATGGAAAATGCAAACATACAGATCACAAGTACAACAAGAGGGATGGCCAGACGCCAGTTGATCAGAAACAGGAAAATAAAGGAACCCACGATTTTAATTACAGAAATAAACAGATTTTCAGGGCCATGGTGGGCAAATTCTGCAATATCAAAAAGGTCGGATACAAGCTTGCTCATCATCTGTCCGGAATTATTCTGGTCATAGTAAGAAAATGAAAGCTTTTCATAATGTTCGAACAGCTGCTGGCGCATATCCCGCTCCATATTGGCGCCCATCATGTGTCCCTGATAGCTGACATAATATTTACAAAAACTCTGAACCAGATACATGATCAGAAGACCTGCTGCAATAGGAAGCAGAGCATTCAGAATCTGCGATGCGCTTTGTGTAAATAAAGTATTGGTCAGGGTTCTCAGAATCTGGGGATAAGCCAGATCCACAATACTGATCACTGTTGCACAGAGCAGGTCAATAAAAAAGACCGCTTTATACGGTTTGTAATAATGAATAAATTTTTTCAATGTGTCCATAATTGTCCCTTTCTCTTTAAATTTTCTTCATCTATTTTAGCATGAGACAAGGAAAATTTCCATAGATGAGATATTTTTTGTACTAAATGAAAAACATGTTTTTTGAAGCTTGAACTTTATGGAATAAAGCGCTATACTGTTACAGTAAAAGGTTAGTAAGACCTAACTAACAAAAATTAAATGTTCTTTACAAAAGAAAGGTGGCTTTGTTATGGCATTTTATGAAGCATGGTCCGGGTTTGCCGGAAAAAAATGGACAGAAGAAGTCAATGTACGTGACTTTATACAAAATAATTATAAACAGTACGAAGGGGACGAATCCTTTTTGGTTGGCCCTACAAAGGCAACAGATCTGCTTTGGGGAGAACTTCAGAAGCTGCAGAAGGCGGAACGGGCCAAAGGCGGTGTGCTGGATATGGAAACAAAGATTGTTTCCGGCATTAACGCTTATCCTGCAGGTTATATTAAGGATGAATTAAAGGACCTGGAGCAGATTGTAGGGCTTCAGACAGACCGTCCCCTAAAGCGGGCGTTTATGCCTTTTGGGGGGATTAAAACTGCAGAGCAGGCCTGTGAAACCTATGGTTATCAGGTAGATGAAAATCTTCACAAAATTTTTACTGAATACCATAAAACTCATAATCAGGCCGTATTTGATGCATATACACCGGAAATGCTAAAAGCAAGACATAATCATATTATTACAGGACTTCCCGATACGTATGGCCGCGGACGTATTGTGGGTGATTACAGAAGGGTTGCCCTGTATGGTATTGATTTTCTCATTGAGGCAAAGAAAAAGGATCTTCTAAACTGCGGCGATGGGACAATGGTCGATGAGGTTATCCGTCTTCGTGAAGAAATTGCCGAGCAGATCAAAGCCTTGAAACAGATGAAAGAATTAGGCAAAACTTATGGATATGATATTTCGGCACCGGCCAAAAATGCAAAGGAGGCCGTTCAGTGGCTGTATTTCGGTTATCTGGCAGCGATTAAAACGCAGAATGGTGCGGCCATGAGTGTTGGACGTGTATCCACATTTTTGGATATTTACATTGAAAGAGACCTGGAAAACGGAACACTTACAGAGATGCAGGCGCAGGAACTGATTGATCATTTTGTCATGAAATGCCGTATGGTTAAGTTTGGGCGAATTCCATCCTATAATCAGCTGTTTTCAGGGGATCCGGTATGGGCCACACTGGAAGTCGCCGGCTTTGGCGTGGATGGCCGTCATATGGTTACAAAAAATGATTATCGTTTTCTGCACACACTGGAAAATATGGGACCGTCGCCGGAACCCAATCTTACGGTCTTATATTCGTCCAGGCTTCCGGAAAATTTCAGAAAATATGCAGCTGTAATTTCTGTGCGGACAAGTTCAATTCAGTATGAGAATGATGATGTGATGCGTCCGGTATGGGGCGATGATTATTCCATATGCTGCTGTGTGTCTGCCACTCAGACAGGAAAGGAAATTCAGTTTTTCGGAGCCCGGGCCAACCTGGCCAAATGCCTGCTTTATGCCATCAACGGCGGCCGGGACATGAAAACAGGAGAGCAGGTAGGGCCTGAATATGCACCGATTACATCCGAGTATCTGGATTTTGATGAGGTGATGCACAAATTTGATCTGATGATGGACTGGCTGGCCGGTCTGTATGTGAATACGTTGAACCTGATTCACTATATGCATGATAAATATTATTATGAGGCAGCGGAAATGGCGCTGATTGATACCGATGTCAGGCGGACATTTGCGACGGGAATTGCCGGATTTTCTCATGTTATAGACTCGCTGTGCGCCATTAAATATGCCAGGGTAAAACCGATCCGCAATACAGATGGCCTGATTGTGGATTTTGAAACCACAGGGGATTTCCCAAGATATGGCAATGATGATGACCGGGCTGATGATCTTGCGGTATGGCTGTTAAAAACATTTCTTGAGAAGATCAAAAAAAGACATACGTATAGAAACTCTGAACCCACAACCTCTATTTTGACCATTACGTCCAATGTGGTATATGGAAAAGCAACCGGGAATATGCCTGACGGCCGCAGAGCGGGAACGCCGCTGGCTCCAGGTGCGAATCCAAGCTATGGTGCGGAGAAAAACGGACTTTTGGCTTCCTTAAATTCTGTGGCCAAGCTTCCTTATGAATATGCCCTTGACGGAATTTCCAATACACAGACCATTAATCCATCGGCGTTGGGACACGATGAACGGGAGCAGAAAAATAATCTTGTACAGATTATGGACGGATACTTTAATCAGGGCGCCCATCATCTGAATGTGAATGTTTTCGGCCGTGAAAAACTGGAAGATGCGATGGAGCATCCGGAAAAAGAAGAATATGCCAACTTTACGATTCGTGTATCGGGCTATGCGGTTAAATTTATTGATCTTACAAGGGAGCAGCAATTGGATGTTATTTCCAGAACCTGTCATGAGAGGATGTAGCGATGAACGGATATATACATTCCCTGGAAAGCTTTGGCTCAGTGGATGGGCCTGGGGTACGGTATGTTATTTTTTTACAGGGCTGTCGGATGCGGTGTCAGTTTTGTCATAATCCGGATACATGGCAATTACAGTCTGGTCAGGTGTTTACTGCGGATGAGCTTCTTGAAAAGGCACTTAGATATCGGGGATACTGGGGAAGCCAGGGGGGGATCACGGTCAGCGGCGGTGAACCCCTGCTGCAGATTGATTTTTTGCTGGAGCTTTTTAAGAAAGCTAAATCACAGGGTATTCATACGGTGATTGATACAGCCGGTAATCCGTTTACAAAGGAAGAGCCGTTTTTCGGGAAATTTCAGGCGCTAATGACGTATACAGACCTGCTGCTGCTGGATCTGAAGGAGATTAATGAAGAAAAACACCAGGTGCTGACCGGTGTTTCCAACACGAATATTCTGGAAATGGCCCGTTATCTTTCACAAATCGGAAAACCGGTGTGGATTCGTCATGTCCTTGTGCCAGACCGCAGTGACTTTGATGAGGATTTAAAAGCATTGTCCGGATTTTTGAAAAAACTGAAAAATGTTCAGAGGGTAGAAGTGCTTCCTTATCATACAATGGGTGTGTTTAAATGGCAGAATATGGGTATTCCCTATCCACTGGAAGGCATTTGCCCGCCTTCAAAGGCACGGGTTGAAAATGCCTGCCGTATACTGGATACGGATTCCTATACGGGTTATCTTGAGAAATAACAGACAACGTATTCATACAAACAAGTACCAACCCATACAAATAACGATAAGCTCAAATAAGCAAAATCGGGTCAGCGGCGTATTCATTCGTGCCGCTGACCCGATTTAAATTTAATCGTTTAGATTCAACTACAATGTTTAAATTTCAGGAATCTGAATTTCGATTTCATGTCCCAGCTTGTCTGACTGTACGATACCATCGATAATTGCCTGATTATAAAGAATCTGGCTGGATGGTACCGGTGCAGGAAGTCCCTGTTCGATGGCATCGATAAAGGAACGCAGTTTCAGGTAGAACAGTCCGCCAAAGGAATCGCCCTGTGGTTCAGGTGGAATTTCGATTTCAACCTGTTTTCCGGCCACATCTTTGTAAAGCTTTAACGGTCCGCCGATTGTTCCGTTCCAACATTCTGTTGACGGGATTCTTAAAGCGCCTTCTGTACCCATGATGATGGTATCTCCCGGTGTGTCGATATGCATAGCCCATGCAATTCTGAAGTCCAGAATAATACCACCTTCCAGACGAACAAAGGCTGCAGCAAAATCATCGACATTAAAACGTTTGGCATCTTCGGGATTATTATACTTTGGATTGCTTCCAAAGAAACCGGAACGATAGCCAGTCACTGTCAATGGTTTTGGATAACCGATGGCATTTAAAACCATATCAAGAGAATAGCAGCCGATGTCACCAAGAGCTCCGATACCGGCAGTTTTTTCTTCAATAAAGGTGCTGTTTGGAATACCTCTTCTGCGGCCGCCGCCGGTCTGAATATAGTAAATCTGTCCGAGCTCGCCGGAATCTACGACTTTTTTTATCATTTTCATATTTTCATCCATACGAGGCTGGAAACCTAAGGAAAGGAGCTTGCCGCTCTTTTTCTCTGCACGGATAATTTCAACGGCTTCTTCGGTTGTGACGCACATTGGTTTTTCAAGAATAACATGAATTCCTTTATTTAAAGCATCGATTGTACACTGGGCATGGGTTTTGTTATATGTACAAACACATACAGCGTCCAGTGTCTCATGTTCAAGCATATCTGTATGGGAAAGATAGCAATGAACATTTTCCACACCATAACGTTCAAAAAAAGCTTCTGCTTTTCCGGGAATTAAATCTGCACCGGCAACGATATCCACATCCGGCATTTGTTTTAAGGCTTCTACATGAGATTCTGCAATCCAGCCTGTACCAATAATACCAAATTTTAACTTTCGGTCAAATTTGATTTCTTTTTTCTGACTGGGCGGTGTAAATTGGCTTAATACTGCATCTGACATAAATACCTTCTCCTTTAAAAAATATAAAAATTTTTTGCATAAGAAAATCGCAGAACGACCATATGCTTTTACTGGAATCATAAGACAGATTGTGTTATAATACAAGTCATAATCAGGATAATATCAGCCAATAATTGCGTAAAATGAAAAGAGGATACAAACGATGAAATTTTTTTATGAGGATCGCAACGGCCGCCCTTTTCAAATTAACTACGGAGAACGTCTGGCCTTTGATGCCCACCTTCATGATCATATCGAAATGGTGGGTATGATTCGGGGAAAAGCAAGGGCTTATGTGGATTCCAGGGCGTACGAGATTAAGGCAGGCGATGTATTTATTGTATTTCCGAATCAGATTCACAGATATGAGAAAATAGATGAAGAATTTTATATGATTTTTATTTTTCCTCCGGAATTAATCGAGGATTTTACCGAGATTTTCAGAACAAAAATTCCTGAGAGTGCGGTTGTGCCTCAGATGATGAAAGACGCATGCATTCAGTATGGTATGGAACGGATTATGGAGCTGTTTGGGATGCAAGGACTCGGTGATTCCTCTAAGGATCGGGCGGCCCAGTTTAGAGCCATGTACAGGCGTCAGGCTTCTTTGGAGATCCTGCCCTTTCAGCGGACGGAAATCAAAGGAAACTTTCTGATTATTTTAAGCCGTCTTTTTGCACAGATGAAACTGATTTCCTTTAATCAGGCAGAATCCCAGAGTATACAGATGATACTTAATTATTGTACAGCCCATGTCCATGAACCTTTGCTTCTGGAGCAGGTGGCCAAAATCCTTCATTTAAGCAAGTACTATATATCACATTTGTTTTCCGAAAAACTGCATATGACATATGGTACCTATATTCATACTCTGAAAATTACCGAGGCGGCAAAACTGCTGGAAAAAAGTGATTACTCTGTAACTGAGGTTGCTTTTGCCTCTGGGTTTAATTCAATGAGAACTTTTAATCGTGTTTTTAAAAAATATACAGGTGTAACTCCTCAGGATTACAGGAAAACGGTGCGCTAGTAAGGATCATATTTTCGGAAAGACGGTTCATCCGTACTGACAGCGGGTCCGTATATTGATCGGTAATATCTGTTTGGGCTGGCTGTGCTTTATGTCGGTAAAAAGAAAAAAACTCCGTTCAAATTTTGTTCATAACGCTACTGGCGTATATTTTTCCATAAACATCTACAATATTTCTGTATGAATGGAATATTTCACTGCTTATATATTTGTGCTACAATAATTCCATAACATGAAAGAAAGGACATAAATTTATGGGCTTATTTGATTTTTTCAGAGGGTGGAAAAAAAACAAAACTGTGGAGCAGGATAGCCATGAAACTTCGGAGCCGGAAGCGGCTGAAGATCATAAAAATCAGGAATATACGGCAGCAGAGGAAAGGAATATTGTGGCAGACAAGCCTGAGATGGCTGAGGCAAAAGATGATTCTGGGATAGCGTGGAGTGAAAATTTTTCGGATTTGCTGTCTGAAAAAGTATCTCCGGTGATGGCTGATCAGCTGACAGATTTTCAGGTATCCGGGGCAACTCAGGAAGCTGCGGCCAAAACGCCGCAGACATGCAGTGATTTGGGGGCCTCCTGGGAGCTTTATGATTCAGTGGAAACTTATACGATGGAACGATTGGAACATGTGATGTCATTGCTGAACAAAGACACAGCCAGACCGGCCATCCATATTAAAGTCAGTGATAAAGAGCCAAAACTGGCGGACAGTAAGTTTGGCGGTGTGCCTTATCTGCCTAAAAACGGTTCGGTTCCTGTGGATGATCAGGGACATCAGCTGAGACTGCTGGCACAGATTCATTCAAAAGATCTTCCGGCAAATGATTTTTGGCCGATTCAGGGGCTTCTTCAGTTTTGGGTTCTGGATAATGAGAATACAGGGGCAGATTTTAAAAATCTTACTTCATGCCGGGAAAGTCGTGTGATTCACTATGCGGCAGTGGATGAGGCCGTCACCGAGGCAGATGTCCTTAAAAAGTATCATCCCTATTGTGGTGAAGATGCCTGGTTTCCTGTCAGAGGAACCTTCAGTCTGGAATTTAATGCAGTCAGCGAGGGCATGAGCACCTGTGATTATCGGTTTGATCCTTTATTTGCCAGTTATTGGAATAAAGCGTATCCGGACAGCCCTGTTGACAGCTATTTTGATCTGCCTTCGGATATTGCAGAGCGTATGTTTGATGAGATATCCGGTTTTGGACATAAATTGGGCGGTTACCCGGCGTTTACTCAGGAAGACCCGAGAGACGGTCAGCCGCCGTATAAGGATTATGAGTTTCTCTTACTGCAGATCGACAGTCAGGGAACTGCAAAACAGGAAATTATGTGGGGAGATTCCGGTGTATGCACCTTTTTTATCACCTATAATGACCTTAAAGCCGGAAAGTTTGATAAAGTTTTATATACATGGGATTGCTATTAAAAGCTGGTATGAACAGCCGGCGGCGGCCAACCTGAAGGGGAGGCGGCCGCCGGCTGTTTTGTATTTAATATAGAGGAAAAAAATTTTTTGAATCCAAAACCTGGGGAGATCCCCTTCGGGTGTTTGTCGTGAATAATGTTCGTTTTTTTGTAGATAATATAAATAATCTGCTGAAACGGCTGAACAATTTTTCAGAAATTAGTTGACAGCCAAATGGAAAATGGTTATACTAACACTAATTTCACAGAGCGGATATTTATAGGTGCTCCATTAAAGGGGAGTAGTTTTAATACATCATCAACATCCTGGATGCATTATGGCATGATGCCGTAGGTGCACCTGGTGGTGTATGCCGGATTCGGTTACCAGACTTTTAATGCATCTGTATAGAAGACAAGCCGTTTGAGCGTTTGTCTTTTTGCAGATGCATTGAAAGTCTTTTTATTTTGCTCTGAAAAGAAATTCATACATTGGACCAATATGGGCAGCTGCCGTGTGGCAGCGGAAAGGAGAATCATTTGAAAGACTGGTATCAAAAAACTGAAGGTGAGATTCTCTCTCAACTTCAGACAACACGGGAAGGACTGGACAGCCAGCAGGCCGAACATCTTCTTCAAACCCACGGTGAAAATATTTTGCAGGAAGGAAAAAAGGAAAGTATATTCGAAGTATTTATTAAACAGTTCTGCGATCTGCTTGTGATTATTTTGATTGCGGCAGCTGTGATTTCCATGTTTTCCGGAAATGTGGAAAGTACTATTGTTATTGTGGCCGTTATTGTTTTAAATGCCATTTTGGGCACAGTTCAGCATGAAAAGGCTCAGAAGTCTCTGGAAAGTTTAAAGTCTTTGTCGTCCCCCAGCGCAAAGGTTATCCGGGACGGAACAAAAATCGAGGTTGATTCCAAAGTCGTTGTTCCAGGGGATATTTTACTGCTTGAAGCTGGAGATATGGTTGTAGCCGACGGAAGAATTTTAAATAATTATTCACTCCAGGTGAATGAAAGTTCCCTGACCGGTGAATCGACCAATGTAGATAAAACCCAGGGTGATCTGGAAGGGGAACTTCCCCTGGCAGATCGTACCAATATGGTATTTTCCGGGAGCCTTGTTACCTATGGACGTGCCATGTGTGTGGTTACAGGCACAGGAATGAATACGGAAATCGGTAAGATTGCCGCGCTTATGAATGATACAAAGGAAAAGAAAACCCCTCTTCAGGTTAGTCTGGATCAGTTTTCCAGCCGTCTGGCCATTGTGATCATGATTATTTCAGCCATTGTATTTGGACTGAGTTTGTATCGCCATATGCCGGTTTTAGATTCTCTCATGTTTGCTGTAGCTTTGGCTGTGGCTGCAATTCCTGAAGCTTTAAGTTCTATTGTTACGATTGTACAGGCTATGGGGACACAGAAGATGGCCCGTGAAAATGCGATTATCAAAGAGCTTAAGGCCGTGGAAAGTCTTGGCTGTGTTTCCGTCATCTGCTCTGATAAAACCGGTACTCTGACTCAGAATAAAATGACTGTTCAGGAAATTTATATTGATGGTCAGGTGTTTAAGCCAGAGCAGCTGGACATTAAAAATCAGCTGCATCGTTATCTGATGTATAATGCCATTCTTACCAATGATTCTGCCATTGTCGATGGTAAGGGGATCGGCGATCCCACAGAATTTGCGCTGCTTGAAATGGTGAGAAAAACCGGTATCAATGATGATGTGATCCGGGATATGATGAAGCGTGAGGATGAAATTCCTTTTGATTCAGACAGAAAACTCATGAGTACAAAATACAGCCTTCACCAGGTGCCAACCATGTTGACCAAAGGTGCTGTAGATGTATTGTTACAGCGGACAACCCATATTCGCACATCTGAAGGCGTACGTGTATTGACCGAGGATGACCGTAAGATCATCGAGGCACAAAACACCTGTTTTTCTGAAAATGGCCTTCGTGTGCTGGCTTTTGCCTACAGGGAAATCGATCAGCTTCATGCGCTGTCTCTGGACAGTGAGCAGGGATTTATCTTCCTGGGGCTTGTAGCTATGGTGGACCCTCCAAGAGAGGAATCCAAGCTGGCAGTGGCTGATGCAAAGAGAGCCGGAATCCGTCCGGTAATGATTACCGGTGACCATAAGGTGACCGCCACTGCGATTGCAAAACAGATCGGGATTTTTGAGGACGGGGATATGGCTGTGACCGGCAGCGAACTGGATGCGATGAGTGATCAGCAGCTGGATGAGAATATTGCTAAAATTTCTGTCTATGCCCGTGTTTCACCGGAAAATAAAATCCGGATTGTGGGCGCATGGCAGCGCCGCGGTAATATTGTGGCTATGACCGGAGACGGCGTCAATGATGCGCCTGCGCTGAAGGCCGCAGATATTGGTGTGGCCATGGGTATTACAGGTACAGAAGTATCAAAGGATGCAGCATCTATGATTCTTGCAGATGATAACTTTGCTACAATTATTAAAGCTGTAGCCAATGGACGTAATGTTTATAAAAATATAAAAAATGCCATTCAGTTTTTACTTTCCGGTAATATGGCCGCGATCCTGGCCGTATTGTATACATCGCTGGCAGGGCTGCCTGTTCCCTTTGAGCCGGTTCATTTGCTGTTTATTAACCTGCTTACAGACTCTCTTCCGGCGATTGCCATTGGCATGGAACCGGCAGGTCGTGATTTACTGTCGATGAAGCCCAGAAATCCTAAGGAAGGTATTCTGACAAAGGATTTTATGCTGAAATTACTTTTACAGGGCGGATTAATTGCTATATGTACAATGACAGCCTTTTATCTGGGATTGAATCAGGGCGGAGCGGCTGTGGCCAGTACGATGGCTTTTGCTACATTGACGCTGGCCAGACTGTTCCACGGATTTAACTGCCGCAGCAGTCATTCAATTTTTAAAATCGGATTTTCAGGAAACTGGTACAGTCTGGGCGCCTTTGGGGCCGGTGTACTGCTTTTGGGAATTGTAGTTTTTGTTCCGTTTATGGAATCTCTGTTTTCCGTATCTCCGCTGAGCGGTATGCAGATCGGCGTGATTTGCGGACTGGCATTGATTCCTACGGTGATTATTCAGCTTTTCAAGGTGATCAGAGATTTAAAAGAAAAATAAAATTAATAGAAAATCGATCTGTCCACACAGGTCAGCCATAAAAACGGCAAAACAAAAGGTGTGTTTTTCAGTGCTTAAGTTTATACACTGAAAACACACCTTTTAAATTTACATCAGATTCTGATCCTTAATATCAGTTTCCGGTGTTGGGATACTATTTTTAAATTACATCAGTTTTCTGAATAAAGCCTTCAGATCTTCAACATTTGTATCTTTTGGATTGCCTGGACAGCAGGCATCTGCAAACGCAGATTCGGCCAGGAAGGTAAGATCTTCCTCCTTTAATGCCTCAAGCCTGGATGGAATACCTACATCCTGAGAAAGCTTTCTCACGGCGTCTATGGCTGCTTTTCTGTATTCGTCCTGAGACATGGCATCAACGCCTGCAACACCCATGGCTCTGGCAATTTCACGGTATTTTTCGCCAGTATATTCTGCGTTATATTCCATGACAATTGGAAGCATCATCGCACAGGCAACACCATGAGGCGTATCATAAACCGCGCCCAGTGTATGCGCCATGGAATGGGCAATCCCAAGACCAACGTTTGAAAAGCCCATTCCGGCAATATACTGGCCAAGCGCCATGCCTTCGCGGCCTTCGGCTGTGTTTTCAACGGCACCACGCAGTGAACGGCCAATAATTTCAATGGCTTTTAAGTGGAACATATCGGTCATTTCCCAGGCTGCCTTGGTTGTATAACCTTCGATGGCATGGGTCAGGGCATCCATACCGGTGGCTGCTGTCAGACCTTTTGGCATGGATGCCATCATGTCAGGGTCTACGATAGCGACAATAGGCATATCATGAGGATCAACACATACGAATTTACGTTTTCGCTCAACATCGGTGATCACATAGTTAATGGTAACTTCGGCAGCAGTTCCGGCTGTTGTGGGAACTGCGATAATGGGAATACAGGGCTTTTTTGTGGGTGCAACACCTTCAAGGCTGCGCACATCCTCAAACTCAGGGTTGGCAATAATAATACCGATGGCCTTGGCTGTATCCATGGAAGAACCGCCGCCGATGGCAATAATATAGTTTGCACCGGAAGCTTTAAAGGCTTCTACGCCGTGCTGTACATTTTCAATGGTTGGATTGGCCTTAATGTCAGAGTAAACCTCATAGGCCAGGTGATCCTGATCCAGGATATCGGTGACCTTTTTGGTGATCTGGAATTTAATCAGATCCGGGTCAGAGCAGACAAAAGCTTTTTTAAAGCCTGCGGATTTTGCCTCTGCAGCAATTTCTGCGATGGCACCTGAACCGTGATACGATGTCTGGTTTAACATTATTCTGTTTGCCATAAAAATACCTCCTAAAATGAAAATTTAATATTCCTTACGTTATTATTTTAGCAAATCATGGGAGAAAATGAAAGATAAAAAGATTGTAAACCCCGTCAAAATATGCTATTCTAAAACAAACAAGAGATAAAGGAGGATTTCTTATGGAACAGAAGTTTTATATCTGTGAGCACTGTGGAAATATCATCGCTTTTGTTGAAAATAAAGGCGTACCGGTTATGTGCTGCGGAGAGAAGATGAAGGCGCTTGTGCCTGGCTCAGTAGAGGCGGCAGTTGAAAAACATATGCCTGTGATTACAGTAGAAGGACAAAAAGTGACCGTTACGGTAAGCAGCGTGACCCATCCGATGCTTCCTGAACACTACATTTCCTGGATTTCACTTCAGACAAAGCAGGGCAATCAGAGAAAAGTCCTGACACCGGGAAGCGCCCCTGTTGCCGAATTTATGTTATGTGACGGTGATCAGGTTGAGGCTGCGTATGCATATTGTAATCTGCATGGACTCTGGAAATCTGAATAAGTTGGAATAAAAGATTATACCTGACAGAACCATGAATCAGCTGCAGTCGGTCTGCAGTATCTACACAGATTGATGGTTCTGTCTTATTTTTTTGACAGGAGGCAGGATTAAAGGTGAGAGAGTTTGTGATTTCCACGGAGAGCAATTCGGATTTATCCGCTGAAGACCTTCGGGAAAACGGTGTTGTCGTTATTCCTCATTATTATACAGTGGATGATGTGATGTACGGCGAGGATAAGGAGATGTCCATCAAAGAATTTTATGATGCCATGCGTGCCCAGAAAAAGGCCGTCACCATGGCCAGCAATCCTGGAGTGATTTTGGATACATTCACAAAACTGGCTCAGGAGGGAAAGGATGTGCTTCATATCAGCTTCTCATCAGCTTTAAGCGGCGGCTACAGTAATGTTGTGACTGGTGCCAGAGAAGTCATGGAGGAGCATCCGGAAATGTCCATCAGGGTTGTTGACACCCTTAATGTTTCTCTGGCCGAAGGTATTTTGATTCATGCCGCACTGCGCATGAAGTCCGAGGGTAAAAGTCTTGAGGAGACGGAAAATTACGTGCGCGCTCTTGTCCCTCATCTGTGTGTGCAGTTTACGGTGGATGACTTAAACCATCTCTACAGAGGCGGGCGGCTGTCTAAAACAACAGCTATGTTGGGAACCCTTGTAAATATTAAGCCTATACTTTATGTGAATGATGAAGGTAAGCTGGTGGCTCTGGATAAAACAAGAGGACGCAAAAAATCTCTGGGACTTCTTGTAAAAAATATGAAGGAACGGATTGGCAGCTTTGCAGATCGACAGGAGTTTGTGGGAATCGTTCACGGTGACTGCGAAGAAGATGCCCTTTATTTGGCCGGCCTGGTGAGAGAAGAATTGGGAATTGACAATATAAAGATTGAGCCGGTGGGTCCCAGTATTGGTGTCCATTCCGGCCCGGGAGCTATTGGTTTGATTTTTTTAGGCGATCAGCGTTAGGAGGAAATTTTAATGAAATTCAGTGAAATGCCTTATAAGAGAATTGATTTTGAAAAGAAAGAAGCGGAGTTTAAGAAGCTTTTGGAAGACTTTAAGGCCGCTAAAAGCGGTGAGGAGCAGTTTGAGATTCACAAAGCTTACTATAAACTGAATGATGAGGTATCCACCAGTGCACAGCTGGCTTTCATCCGCAGTGATATTGACACAACGGATGCATTTTACAGTGCTGAAAAGGACTATTACGACGAGAAATTACCAGAGTATAACAAATATGTTGTGGCTTATAAAAAGCTGTTATATGCGTCTGAATACAGAGATTTTCTGGAGGAAAAGATTGGGCCGGTTGCCTTTAAAAATATTGAACTGAGTATTAAATCTTTCAGTGATGCTCTGGTTCCGCTGATTCAGGAAGAAAATGCGCTTGTGAATCAGTATGATCGTCTGATTGCCGGTGCTAAAATCGACTGGGAGGGTCAAACCCTGAATCTTTCTCTGCTTACACCTTATTTAACCCATGCTGACCGCCAGGTTCGTCGCCGGGCATGGAAAAAGTTTACCGGATTTTTTGAAAGTGCAGCAAAGGAGCTGGATACAATATATGATGCCCTTGTGAAAAACAGGACGGCTCAGGCCCAGACGCTTGGCTATAAAAATTTTGTTGAGCTGGGTTATTACCGAATGAACCGAAACTGCTATGACAAGGATATGGTGGAGAACTTCCGCCGTCAGATTAAAACTTATTTTGTGCCGTTGGCTGAGAAGGTCCATGAAAGAAGAAGAGTCCGTCTGGGGGTGGACAAGCTGTCCTATGTGGATAACAGTGTGTATTTTGCCCAGGGAAATCCGGCACCTTTTGGCACACCGGAGGAAATTCTTCTGGCCGGACAGAAGATGTATGAGCAACTGTCGCCGGAAACAAAGGAATTTATGGATTTTATGATGGAAAACGAACTGTTTGACGTACTGGGACGGAAGACAAAAAGGGCCGGCGGTTACATGACCTATATTCCGGAATATCATTCACCCTTTGTTTTTGCCAATTTTAACGGAACAAGCGGGGATGTGGATGTGATTACTCATGAATGCGGCCATGCTTTCCAGGGCTACCTGTCTGGTTTTGATCCGATTCAGGAACATTCGGATATTACAATGGAAACTGCCGAGATCCATTCTATGTCCATGGAATTTTTTACAAATCCATGGATGGATATGTTTTTTGGTGACCGCAGTGAAGATTTCCTGAAAATGCAGCTGGAGGATGCGATTGCATTTATTCCTTATGGCTGTATGGTGGATGAATTCCAGCATATTGTATATGAAAATCCTCAGATGACGCCAGATGAACGCCACCAGGTATGGCGCCGGCTGGAGAGGGTGTATAAACCACACCTGGATTATGAAGACAACACATTTATGGATCAGGGCCGTTTCTGGCAGAAGCAGCTTCACATATACGGAAGTCCGTTTTATTATATTGACTATGTTCTGGCACAGGTTTGTGCTTTACAGTTTAAAATACGCATGGATGAAGATTATAAAGAAGCATGGAACAATTACCTGAAACTGTGCAAACTGTCGGCCAGCGGTTTCTTTACAGATATGATTCGTCAGGTTGGACTGGATGTACCGTTTGAGGATGGCTGTGTAGAAAAAATTGTGAAGAAACTGGAAGAAAAGTTTACAGCAGAGTCACCGAAAACTTGCGGCAATGCTTAACAGGGCATCCATACGGTGATCTGGCTTGAGGTCATCTGTGACAATTTTTTCTGAATTTACGGTCCTGGCCTGCGTCAGGTTTCACATGGCGTGGCCAGGACCGTGCTGACGACTGCTTTTCCTCAATTCATTAGGTGTTGTGCCATAGCGGGCTCTAAACATTTTCATAAACAATTTATAATTGGTAAACCCGTGAATGGAAAGCAGCTGCTGAATGCTTAGGTCGGTATCCATTAAATCCATAAACAGATTTTCCATACGAATGGAATTCAGGTACTCTAAAAATGTCATGCCCATGTATTTTTTAAAAAAACGGGTAAAGTAATCCGGGTTTAAGTTGACATATCCTGCAACCTCATCCAGGGTGAGATTTTCCATATAATGCTCTCTGATAAAGGCGGCAATCTGCCCCAGACGGTTCATATATTTCATTGAGGCGGCACCGGCTTCATCCGGAGAAATTTCTTTGGAAAAAGAGTGTTTCAGGTGATAAAGAATGTCAAAAATAATACTGTGAACCTTCAGCTGGGCATCCGGTGAGGGCAGGGGGTATAACTGGCAAAGGGCATAAAGGTCCTGCCGTATTTTGGAAACCTCGTTTAACAGCAGGGGATCTTTTAGCGTGGGGCTGATATAAAATTTAATGGAATCAATCTCCGGGATATATTTTTTCAGATAACTGTAAGGAATTTGTACAAGCAGAGAGCGGCACCATACTTTACTGGAAAAGGAATGAATTTCCCGAGGGTTGATGATGGCAAAGCTGCCTGGGGGCAGCTGTCGCCGCTTTTGGTTGACACGTACGGAATCCTCCCCTTCCAGGATATAGGAGATCTCAAGACTATTGTGCCAATGATTTGCAGTATAGCTTGGCGGACTCTGCATAACTTTATAAATAATATCAATATCTGATGCGTATTTGATGTTTTCATGGGTTGAAGAATTCATAATCCACACTCCAATTTTTATAAATTATTGGTAAATCACCTTATTATAATAGGATGAAACAGGAAAAAATGCAAGAATAAAAAGTCGGAATCGACCTATATTCAAGTCGATTTTTTATATTGCAAAACTATTCATTGATGATATACTATAGCAGAGTAAAATAAAAAGGATGGATGGTGATTTACTTGACAAAAGACATGACAACAGGGAATCCATTAAAACTGATTATTACCTTTTGTATCCCGCTGATGCTGGGCACACTGTTTCAGCAGTTTTACAGTATGGTTGATGCCATTGTCGTGGGAAAGTTTGTCGGTGTTGACGCCCTGGCCGGTGTTGGCTCTACCGGAGCCGTGAATTTTCTTATTTTAGGTTTTGCCAATGGTGTATGCAGCGGTTTTTCTATTATGTATGGACAACGTTTTGGCGCCAAGGACTACAGCTCTATGAGAAATTTTATTGCCAATGCGATTTATCTGGCCGTAGGGATTGCAGCAGTGCTGACGCCGCTGACCGTGATTTTTTGCAGACAGATTCTGGAGATTATGGATACGCCGGAACAGATTATCGATGAGGCCTATGGTTATATTGTCATTATATTTGCCGGCACTGCGGTTTTGATGATGTACAATTGCGCTGCTGCCATACTCAGAGCGATTGGTGACAGTAAGACCCCGGTTTACGCCCTTGTTGCTGCGGCAATCCTAAATATTCTTTTGGATTTGCTTTTTGTGATTGTTTTCGAGATGGGTGTTTATGGGGTGGCCATTGCCACGGTGATTTCCCAGGGGATTTCAGGGGCAGTGTGCTTTGTCTATATGTTTAAAAAGTATGATGTATTAAGGTTTCAGCGCCATGAGTGGCAGGCTGATCCGAAAAAAATGCGCCGCCTTCTGGGGGTCGGACTTCCCATGGCGCTGCAGTTTTCTATTACAGCCATCGGAAGCGTGATTATGCAGACCGCAGTCAATGGTCTTGGCGCTGTAGCCGTTGCCGCTATGACGGCTGGAAGCCGGGTGCATATGATTTTCAGTGCCGGTATGGAATCTATCGGCGTGACTCTGGCAACCTACTGCAGTCAGAATATGGGAGCCAGTCAGTTTGACCGTATTCGCAAGGGCGTCAATATCGGCTGTCTGCTGGAAGTCATCTATGGTCTGATTTCTCTGGTTGCTATAGCTTTGTTTGGTACATCTCTGGCACTTTTGTTTATCGATGCCTCAGAGGTGGAGGTTATGGCCGATGTACAGGTTTTTCTGTTTTGGAATACACTTTTTTATATACCTCTTGGTATTTTACACGTTCTTCGAAACAGTATTCAGGGCATGGGATATGGTGTTCTTCCCATGCTTGCGGGCATATTTGAACTGGCCGGCCGTACATTTGTGGCATTTTTCCTTGTAGGTCCTTTGGGCTTTTTTGGTGTTACACTGGCCAACCCGGCTGCCTGGGTTGCTGCTGATATTTTACTGATCAGTGTATATCTTCATATACGCCGAACAGTCCTTATTAAGCATACGAAGCTCCCGCCCCAGATGATTGAATCTGGGAAGGATTAAGTTATCGTAGATTCTTCTAAAATGATGGACAAACAGCGTCTGATTCTGTAGATACGGATCAGGCGCTGTTTGCTTTTGTGATTCATAAACAACCATGATCTTTCATAAAATAAGTCAAATTACAGTTACGGCAGGTGTAAAAATGAGGGGTTGTCTGGAAGAAGTTGAGGGTATACTGGAGGGGATGAACGAGATCATATGGGGGCCGTGGATGCTGGTTCTGTTTATGGGAACAGGTCTTTTTCTTATGTTCAGACTGCATTTTTGGCCGCTGCGTCATTTGGGTTATGCCCTTAAACAGGTGTGGCACAGTCTTTTTGAAGGCAGCGGCCAGGAAGGGGATATTTCTCCTTTTCAGTCTTTAATGACTGCGCTGGCCGCCATGATGGGTACCGGAAATATTGTAGGTGTAGCAACAGCCATGGTTCTGGGCGGACCGGGAGCACTTGTGTGGATGGTACTGTCTGCCTTTGTGGGTATGGCATCGAATTTTGCCGAAAGCTATCTGGCAGTGCGTTATCGCAGCAAAAATAAATCGGGACAAATGTGCGGCGGTCCTATGTATGTGATGCGTTCTGCCATAAAACCTGAAAAGGTGGGCATCGTTATGGGGGCCATGTTTTCATTTTTTACATTGATCGCTTCCTTTGGTATGGGCAATATGACCCAGTCCAATTCAGCGGCCATTGCTCTTTTTGATACCTTTCAAATACCGCCTGTATTGACCGGCGGGGTTTTCTTTTTTCTCACCTTGCTGGTACTATTGGGCGGTATAGGAAGTATTGGCAAGGTGTGCGGCATTATTGT
>CAJKGK010000018.1 GCA_905199445.1 uncultured Lachnospiraceae bacterium
GAACCCACGTATTCAGCTTGGAAGGCTGATGTTCTACCATTGAACTACACCCGCACATAATGTAAAATATTAATTTCAGTCGGGGTGACAGGATTTGAACCTGCGACCTCTTGATCCCAAATCAAGCGCTCTAGCCAAGCTGAGCCACACCCCGAAGGTATCTCTTTCGCTGAGTTTTCTGTGCTGTCCTCAACGCAAGATATACTTTACCATAGCTTCCTACATATGTCAACACTTTTTTTGAATTTTTTTAATTTTTCGAAAAATAGTTACGATTCAACATTTTCCCGTGGCCATAAGCCTCTATTTCCGGCATTTTTCAACATAGATTTACATATAACTCAAAGAAAAATGAAGTTCTCCAAATCGGTCAATTTCCATCAGAACAAATGAAAGTTTCCGGCTCTCCTGACGCGGATAGGCAATGCTGCCTGGATTCACCGCAATAATTCCCGGCGTGGAATAATCGATCACCGGACAATGAGTGTGTCCGTACAGCACCACATCGCAGCCCAAAGCCATGGCCACATTTTTAATACGTTCATTTCCAAAGGATACGGAATACTGATGACCATGACACATAAAAATCCGATATTTTCCAAATTCGATGATTTTCTCCTTTTCACATGGCGTGAAAAAATCATTATTTCCGCATACCATCTCTACAGGACACGGTGCAATATCCTCCAGGTATGCCTCTGCACCTTCCAGATCTCCAAGATGGATAATAAGATCCACCGGCGCTGTTTTTTTTATGACTTTATCCAGATTCATATTTTTTCCGTGTGAATCGCTGATAATCAAAGCCTTCATTGTTTCTCCTCCAGATATTCCCGGATCACACTTTTCATAGCTTCCAGCGCCTTGCCCCTGTGACTGATTTTATTCTTTATCTCAGCAGACAACTGGGCCGTAGAACAGCCGTACTCAGGCACATAAAAGATAGGGTCATAGCCAAAACCATTTTCTCCTGCAGGCTCATAACCAATCTCCCCTTCGATGGTTGCTCTGCGGCATACGGTATGACCATCCGGAAATGCAGCTGCAATGGCACAGACAAAGCGGGCGCTGCGCGCACTGCCCGAAGCCTGTGCCAGCTGATCAATAATATACTGATTTTTCACCGAATACGGGGTATCCTCACCCAGAAAGCGGGCGGAATAAACCCCTGGCGCACCATTCATATAATCGACTTCAAGGCCGGAATCATCGGCCAGCACAAGGGTATGGGTCATGTGGTTAATCGTCCGAGCCTTGATCAGTGCATTCTCCTCAAAGGTTGTACCATCCTCCACAATATCCACATCAATTCCCGCTTCTTTCATAGACAAAACCTCAACGGGCAGATCAGACAGAATCATTCGTATTTCTTTCATCTTACCGGCATTCCCGGTGGCAAAAATTATTTTTTCCATATTTCATCTTCCTTTTTATCAGTAAACACCTTCAGACACACATTGCACTGGTACAAATTCTCAGCGGATTCCCACTGGCTTCCATTATAACTGATATAACCTTCGCCGTCGGAAAGGTCGACGCTGCTTGTCATATCGCCAACTTCATACTCAATAGCAATGGGTCTGACAGAATCTTTTGTGTGTATTTTTACAATGACGGCAAAACGTTCCCCTGAC
The DNA here is from genome assembly GCA_905199445.1 of uncultured Lachnospiraceae bacterium. Taxonomy (GTDB): domain Bacteria; phylum Bacillota; class Clostridia; order Lachnospirales; family Lachnospiraceae; genus Catenibacillus. Next base: position 1,635 of record CAJKGK010000018.1, read on the forward strand.
TTAAAACAGGCAGCCCCGGGAAAAGAACAGGTATAATAGCCGGCCTGAGGAATATAACCGCTGCCGATATATTTCATTTTATCAAATGACTGCACATCTGTAAAATCATTCACAATAAAAATATCATAATAATTTTCTTTTCCGGTTGTATAGAAAGAAACCGCAGACAGCTGCTGATTACTCCCGGCCGTATAAACATTGGCAAACCAGGAAGTTTCCAAGCCGTATCCGATGGTGCCGACCCACCCTAAAAGATCACTTTGGTAAATATAGTCATATTGGTCCACAGGCTCTGCCTTTGTGTACGCCATGTTATTCAGTCCGATATTTGTATCCTCATAGGAAATATAAAAATAACCGTCCTCTCCGAATTCACTTCCCCAGCTGTTCCGGCAGATAAAGGCGCCATCCTTTGCGGGCGGAATATTAAAATTTTCCTTTGGATAAAAATCATCCCATCCGACAATCACAATGTCGTGATTGGCAGCCGCATTTCCCGGATAATAATAAGAATCATGCTCCAGGCTGTAATAGGAAGAATCGCTGTCCGCTGTGGCCATATCTGAATAAAAAGAACTTTGGACGCCGCCCTTATTTAAAATAATTTCTTTAATGGTATCATAATCTTTGGAACCAATATTGACCGCTTCCTGAACATGAACAGCGGCCTTGGCAGATTCATCGGTCTGACCGTCCCCATAAGGATCCAAAGCTTCCAGAACCGGCCCTTTCCATGATGCAAAATAAGCCAGTGCCATATTATAATCACCACCATCCATCTGCCCTGCATTAAAGCCGGACAAAATACTTAAGTGATCCGCCGCAAAATCAAAAGGCTGCTCGGGCATCAGTGTAGATTCCAGCGCTCCGAGGGCAGCAAACGCCCAGCAGGTGCCAAAATTTCCCTGGCTGCGCACCGCCGTGACTCTGTTGTCACGGCGCATATCATACACAGACGGAAGCGCAGACGGATCATCCCCGGATACTGCATCCAAAGTTCGTATGGTCATTGTATTGGTATCTTCGTTCCACCGGCCCTCCATGCCCAGCCAATTGCAAAGCATGTCCACCGAAACAAACAGCTGTCCGCCCCGCTCAATCAATGGCTCCGGCATGGACAGCGGCTTCCCGTTGGCCGTATAATCGCTGCTTCCAACGGCTGCCATCAAACGCTGCTCATCCAGTTCAAAAATCACCTGACACTGCGCATCAATCCGAACCTGAGTGTTAAACACCCTGGGTGCCATATAAACAGGAATCATCAGCTCCATATGTTCAGTCATATATGGCGGCTGATCAAACTCCGGCGTCAGATCCTGATCGTCTATGTATATCGTTATTTTCTTACTGTTGATTTCATCTGCCTTTTTGACGCCATAATACATCTCCAGTGCCTCAGCCGCCTGATCGCCACCCAGACTTCCAAAAATGCATCTATATACAGTCAGGCCCATGCCTGCGATTAATAGTAAAACGAACAGCCGTTTTAAATACTTCAACTTATTCCTCCCGTTTGACTTGCTTTGGAGGTTTTGGCCCCATAAACTGATAAAAATATGTTTTAATCATACCATTATAAATCTTACGGTTTTTATCCGCACTCCGCCCGATATAGCGCTGCGCATCTTCATAAGAGGTCAGCACATACATGGACCAGGCATCCAGCCTGCCATAGGCCTCACCGATCTGCCGATACAGCCCGGGAAGCGCTTCTTTTTCCTCAAGCCGCTCACCGTATGGAGGATTTGTGATAATAAAACCATATTTTTTCGGATGTCTCAGTTCACTGACCGGACGCTGCTGAAAATGAATCAAATGATCCACACCAGCTGCCCTGGCATTTTCTCTGGCAATGCGTACAACCTGGGGATCAATGTCATAGCCCTGAATATCCATGTCTACATCATCCCGAATCAGATCCGAAGCCTCGGTCACGGCTTCATACCATGCCTTTTTACTGATGATATTCTTCCAGTTTTCCGCAGTAAATTCCCGGTTCATTCCCGGAGCAATATTGGCCCCGATCATGGCCGCCTCAATGGGAAATGTACCGCTGCCGCAAAACGGATCAACTAAAATACGCTCCTTGCGCCATGGCGTAAGCATAATCAAAGCCGCAGCCAAAGTTTCGGATACCGGCGCCTTTCCGGTCAGCTTTCTATATCCCCGCTTATGCAAAGATTCCCCGGTTGTATCTAACGCCAGTGTCACTTCATCCTTATAAATAAATACTCTCAGCGGATACTCGCTTCCGCTTTCCTCAAACCAGCTGATTTTATATTGCTGCTTCAGCCGTTCGACAATCGCCTTTTTGACAATGGACTGAATGTCCGAGCTGCTGAAAAGCTGGCTTTTGGCAGTCGACGCTTTTTTCACCCAAAATCTGGCATTCTGAGGGAGAAATTCCTCCCAGGGCACTGCCTTTGTTCCCTCAAAAAGTTCATCAAATGTACATGCCTTAAAACGGGCTGCACATAGCAGAACACGCTCTGCCGTCCTTAAAAACATATTGGCACGGCAGACCGCACCCATATCTCCTTTAAAAGACACTCTTCCGTCTTCCACACGGGTAATTTCATACCCCAGATCCCATATTTCTCTTTTTAAAATAGCTTCCATACCAAAATGGCAGGGGGCAGTAAATTCATATTGTTGATTCATATGTATATCGAGGCGGCCTCATGGCCGCCATACCTCCTGATTGATATAATGTCGTGCAAGATTGTGCTGTCTCTATCATTAATCTTTTAAACACAGCTATAGTATATACTGTTTATTCCGGCCAATCAATCACAGAATTTCACAAAATTCCTTAAAACTCCTGACGGATCCCCTCTAACGGACCCTTGTAGGCCATCAGGCCTCCAATCACACTAAGCACATCATAGCCTGCCCGATACATTTTTCTGGCAGCCAAAAGACTGGTAGCTCCCCGGTCACAATAAAGGATATATACTTTCTTTCTGGACAGACCGGTCATCTGACGGTCAAAATCTTCATATGGAATGTTTATGGCATTGGGAATATGACCATCATAATATTCCCGCGAGTCACGAACATCAATCATACAATATCTTGAAGTATCTGTATATCTTTCAATATATTTCGCCGGAATTGTATCAAATCCCATAAAATTCACCTGCTCTCTAAGTCCGTGGTTCCAGTCAGACGGCCCGGCTGGGATACCGTCGGCTTCTCACGTCCTATATGCTTAATATATTCAGATAATTCGACAAATGTGTATCCAATCCTCCATCTTTATTTTCTATTCCGGTACTTTTCATATCTGTACCGCTTCACACTTTCTGACCTGCACTTTCCAAGCAGGAAAAGGGAGTCCCAGAACCTTAACCTTTTGGGGTTCCATGGACTCCCTTCTCCCATCTTCAGAAACCTGACTGCTTATCTTTCACCGTAGGAGCAGTCACTTGTGCTGTTGGAAGCAGACTCCCGGTCAAAGCAGTTTTTAGAAGCATTGTTTTTTGCACTGTTTCTGGATGCATTGTTTTTTACAGTGTTTTTAGAAGCACTGTTTTTTGCGCTGTTTTTAGATGCGTTGTTTCTTCCACAATTCTCTGTCATGATTTTTCCTCCTGAGTTTTGTGTGACGTTTTATTACAGCTCATCCTTCATATGAAGTATTGGGCTGTACTTTTATTATGACCCCGGCGAAAAAAAATATTCTCAAAACTTAATAAGTTTTTCGCGGAAGAAGCACCTTTTTAATATAAGCAAACGTATAACGTTCACCTTTCTTTTCCAGCATTTTCAAAAGACGGACAAGTAATTGTCTTGTATCCTCATGAATCAAAATATAATCCTTTGTCAGATTATAGTAATTGAGCGCACTGGCATTGGTATAATTTTCCTTTTCGTAAACCTTTGATGCGGCAATTCTGTCCATAAACATCTCAATCACAAAATTCAACGGCATTTTCACGCCTGCCATATATTTGTCTTTGCCCACGTCACACCAGTATTCATAATGGTGCTTATTCCGTCCCTTATGATGGAGCCAGGCACCGGAATAGCCCTTTTTTTCCCGCTCCGCAGCATTGGGGCTCCGATTTCCCTGATAATAATAAACACCAGATAAAAATTCTGTGGGGCTGTATTTGGACAGGTCGTGAATCAGCCCCTGGCGATAAAGGCCTACAGCAAAACAGCCTTTCATCACAAGCCATTTATGATACGTAATGGTTTTAAAATGTCCCATCGCCCGTTTGGTCAAAGACATTTGCATTCAATCATCTCCGTTCATTCATCTCACCTGATCGATAAATTTCAAAAATGCATCCCGGCCCTGCGGATCCCGTTTATAAACACCGCACTGTTCAAGAATTGCGGCGTAAACAAAGCCAATTTCGTCCTCAATGATACCATCAATGTTTGCCTTGTTGATTTCCGGGTATTTTTCTCTGAGCATGGCCGCCCACTGTGCATGTTTGGCAATATTTTCCTGTTTTGAAATATCCGCACCTAAAAGCATGGCCGCTTTAAGGTCCTGCATTTCATTCTTTAAACGTGCCGGAAGTACAGCCAGTCCCATGACTTCGATCAGGCCTATATTTTCTTTTTTAATATGATGAAATTCCGGATGTGGATGGTACACACCGTCCGGATATTCATCCGTTGTCAGGTTATTGCGCAGTACAAGATCCAGTTCAAACTTTCCGTTTCTCATCCGCGCAATCGGTGTAATCGTATTATGAGGGACACCATCTGTCTGGGCCAGAATCATCACAGACGCATCGGAATAACCTCTCCAGGAATCCAGAATCCGATCCGCCAGAGCCACAAGGCGGTCTGAATCCGCTCCGCTGATACGAATCACCGACATGGGCCATTTGACGATGCCTGCAGACACGTCCTCAAATCCTTGAAATACCACCGGCTGTTCCACCGGTGCCTTGGCCATGGCAAACTCATAATGCCCGCCCTGGAAATGGTCATGGGTAAGAATCGAACCGCCCACAATCGGAAGGTCTGCATTGGAACCGATAAAATAATGAGGGAAAAGTTTTACAAAGTCAAACAGCTTTACAAAAGCGCTGTGATCAATCTTCATTGGTGTATGGGCACCATTAAATGCAATACAGTGCTCATTATAGTACACATAAGGTGAATACTGCAAAAACCATGGCTGATTATTCATTGTAATGGGAATCACCCGGTGATTTTGCCTGGCCGGATGATTCAGGCGTCCTGCATAGCCTTCATTTTCCCGGCACAGCTGACATTTGGGATAAGCACTGGATTTCGCCTTAAGTGCGGCCGCAATGGCTTTTGGATCCTTTTCAGGTTTGGAAAGATTAATGGTAATATCTAAATCACCGTAATCTGTGGCCGTTATCCACTTCATATCCTTTTTAATCCGATACCGGCGAATATAATCCGTGTCCTGGCTGAAACGGTAATAATAGGCGGTCGCAGCCTCCGGACTCTGCTTATAAAGCGCATTGAACTGTTTGACAATCTCTGATGGTCTGGCTACAAGGCAGCCCATGATCTTTGTATCAAAAAGGTCTCTGCTCACAATACTGTCATCTTCCAGTACGCCACGGACAATCGCATCATCAACCAGATCTTTTAAAATTTCTTCCAGACCGTCCGGATAAATCCCCTCTGCGCTTACATCAGCTTCTTCGAAATCATCCAGTTCCAAAACTTCAAGCACTCTGTTGACGGTATAGGTATCATCCTCCGCCTGGATCAGTCCGGCCTCACGGGCATAGATCATCAACTGACATATTCTCTCATTAATATTCATTGTGCTTCCCCTTTCCAATAGACGTTCTGCCACCGAATAAGTTTTATTTTTCGGCTTTTTACCTGATTTATCGATAATTTCAGTGTAAGCCTTTTTTCAGAGCATCGCAATGTACAAATGTCCTTTTTATATGGATTTTTGTTGCACAATCGTCTAAATTTTTCTATACTGAAATCAACACTTTAGTACCTGGCACAGAAAGGATAAGATCTGTATGATCCATGAAAGTTTTAAAAATTCCTATAAAGTTGAAAATAAGCTTTTATCGGCGCTCACTGTATATAATACAGGCGCCCAGAAATGTGAACCTTTGTACCAGTGGGGGCCTGGTGTGCGGGATCATTATCTGATTCACTATGTTGTTTCCGGTCAAGGTTTTTATCAGGATATTCTTGCACAAACGATCTACAGCCTGAAAGCCGGTGATGTTTTTATGGTCTTTCCAGGGCGGGAAGTCCTCTATTATGCTCACAAGCAGGATCCATGGGAATATGTATGGGTGGGCTTTAACGGCACAGACGCCAAAATAATGGCTGGGGCAGCAGGCTTTTCGCTCCATCGCCCAGTCATACGCAGCTGTGCCTTTGGCAGTGAACTTCATAAAATGCTCACCAAAATTTACAACTGCCGCGGCAATACCCTGGCCAGTGCCGTAGATATGACAGGTCTTTTATACAGCACCTTGTCCCTGTTTATCCATGATCATCCCACAAGTCCCTCGCCTGATGGCTATGAAATTTATGTTCATAAGGCCACGGATTATATCCACAGCCACTTCTCCTACCCTGTTTCCATAGAAGAAATCGCTGCCTATACCGGGATCAGCCGCAGTCATCTCCATCGTGCCTTCCGCCAGGTGCTGGGGCAGTCTCCAAAGGAATATCTTACAAATTTCCGCATTCGTCAGGCCTGTATGCTTCTGGAAAACACAAAGCTTTCCATCACCTCCATCGCCAACTCTACCGGTTTTGAAAGCAGCCTTTATTTTTCCAGAGCCTTTAAAAACAAAAAGCAGATGACCCCCTCCCATTTTCGGGAAACCCTGCACCACCAATTACCGGATGAGAAAAAGCAGCCGTCAAATGCCGGAAAACCGTCACCGGATTAATTTTTTCAACAGCTTCATTTTAGCATCCGTATATGGATGATAACGCATAGGCAAATCCATGAATCCGGATTTTTTTACGATGCTCCGATAATGGGTAAATGTATCAAAGCTGTATTTACCATGATAACCACCCATGCCACTGTGGCCAACACCTCCAAAAGGCATATGACTGGTTGCCAGATGAAGAATCGTATCATTGATACATCCGCCTCCAAAATTACAGCTGTGCATCACCCGTCTGGCAATTTGGGAACTTTTAGAAAATATATAAAGGGCCAGAGGCTTTTCGTGGGCATTCACGTATCGGATAGCCTGAGTCAGATTTTTATAAGTCATCACAGGAAGAATCGGCCCGAAAATTTCCTCCTGCATCAGGGCATTGCCAGGCTTTACATGATCCACCACCGTAGGCTCAATTTTAAGACTGTGCCCATCCGTCCTGCCGCCCCAGCTCAGCTGCTGTCCCTCCAGGAGACCACACAGCCGGTCAAAATGTTTGCGGTTGACAATCTTGCCATACTCCGAATTTTCCATGGGATTTTCCCCGTACTGATCCGTAATTTCCCTGCGGATCTCAGACAGCAACTGTGCCTTCACCCCTTCATGGACAAGCAGATAATCCGGAGCCACACAGGTTTGTCCGCAATTTAAAAATTTCCCAAAAACAATACGTTTTGCGGCCATCTTCAAATCGGCATCATCATGGACAATACATGGACTTTTACCGCCCAGCTCCAGGCTTACCGGCGTCAGATGCAAAGCAGCCTTTTCCATAACCAGCCGACCGACATCTACACTTCCCGTAAAGAAAATATAGTCAAACCGTTCTTCCAGCAGACTGGCATTTTCAGCCCTTCCGCCGCTGACCATGTCCACATGACCACTCATAAAGCAGTCCCTGAGGATCTTTCCCATCACTGCACTCACATTTGGACTGTAGGCACTGGGCTTGACAATCGCACAGTTTCCTGCAGCAATAGCCCCGATCAGCGGTCCCATGGTCAGCATAAAGGGATAATTCCACGGAGACATAATCAATACGCAGCCATAGGGGGCCGGAGAACGAAAACACCGTGCCGGAGCCTGCATTTTAGAAGGCACAGCCGGAACACAGCGCATCCATACAGGCAGATGCCGAATCGTAAAGCTGATTTCGTCCAGCACAAAACCAATTTCTGACATATAGCTTTCATACGGAGATTTTCCCAAATCCTTTTTTAAAGCCCGCTCCAAAGCCTGCTCATTTTCCAGAATAGACTTTTTAAGCCGGCGTAAAGCCCGAATACGAAATTCCATGGGCCGTGTAATCTCACTTTCAAAAACAGACCGCTGACGTCTGACAAGTAACCGTATATTTTCCATGCAATAACCTCCTGACAGAATTACAACTTTATGATACATCCTTCCCGTAAATTTGTATAGCCAAACCCACAGACATTTTATGAAAAAACACTACAAAAAAGTTCTCCCAAGTCACACGAATCAAGTGACTTTGGAGAACTTTTATCGTCCGCCGGCCCATCGTTAAACCTCAGCCAACAGCAATGCTGCCTTTAATCTGATCATTGATCACATAATAAGCGGTATGTTCTTCAGGTTTTAAATAGATTTCCAGGTTTTTGAGATCTTTAACCATATGGCCCTGGGCTTTCCATTCATTTTTAATCAGTCCGATAATTTCCTGCTGCTCGATCTGCTGTCCGCCAAACTGATAAAAAATATTGGTTTTCTTTGCACTGCTTTCAGACTTTGAAGGGGATGATTTTTTTATCTCAGCATTTACAACTGCCTGTGCATCCGGCTTCCTGGCTTCTGTCTCTTTATCTGACGCTTTTTTAACTTCCGCCTTTTTTACAGCACTCTTTTCTTTTTTTAAGTTTTCCCGTTCCTCAAGAATTTTTTCCAGCTTTGCCGCTACAGCACGCTCGGCCTGACGCTTTGCCAGCTTTTTTGCCATACGCTTCTTCACACGCGCACCTCCTACTTATTTTCCGAGTTCTACATTATATAGGGTTTTTGAGAAAATGTCAAATTTCAGGAAATGTTTGTGCCTTATTTGCAAAATCATCAATCCAGCTGAATTAATTTTTCGCTGCGGTTCTGATTCAGGTGTGTATGAATCTGCTCAATAATGGCCTGAGGCGTATCCGTTACCTGTACGCCGTCCTTCATATTTTTAGCTGTAATCTTACCCGCCGCGATTTCATCCTCACCGATAAAAACAGCATACGGCATGTCCAGTTTATCTGCATAACCAATTTTATGCTTGAATTTTTTATTTTCAAAATAAATTTGAGTACGGATACCGCTGCGCCGCATCTGGGTAGACACGCCGATGGCATAGGACAAATCTCCGGTCATGGGGATCACAAGCACATCTGCCGGTGATTCTTTTTGTGCACCAAGATAATTCATGGAATTCAAAATATAAAACAATCGTGTCAGTCCAATGGAAATTCCCACGCCTGGCAGTTTTTTGTCTGTATAATATTCTGCCAGATTATCATAACGGCCGCCGGAGCAGATGGAACCGATTTCCGGATGACGGTTAAAGGTTGTCTCATAAACGGTTCCTGTATAGTAATCCAGGCCACGGGCAATACACAGATCAATTTTATAATTTTTTTCCGGTACTCCAAAGGCACTTACGCCTTTCGTCACAGCCTCCAGTTCATCCACACCCGTATCAAACACTTCGCTCTGACCGGCATAATTTCTCAGCTGTGCCACAACCGCTTCATTGCTGCCGGAAATACTGATAAAACGGATAATTTCACTGCATTTTTCTTCGGAAACACCCAGCGTTTTCAGTTCTTCAATGACTGCGGCACTGCCGATTTTTTCCAGTTTATCCACAACTCTCAAAATATCTGCAACATGGTCGGATAAGTCAAGGATTTCAAAAAATCCAGATAAAACCTTACGATTATTCATACGAATCGTAAAATCATCCAGCCCCAGATCCGTAAAAATATTATAAATAATACTTGGAAGCTCTGCATCATTCATAATCCCCAGAGATGTATCGCCGATAATATCTATATCCGCCTGATAAAATTCTCTGAATCGTCCTTTCTGTGCCCGCTCGCCTCTATATACCTTACCGATCTGATAACGTTTAAAGGGGAATGTAAGACTACTGTAGTTTTTAGCCACAAACTTAGCCAAAGGAACCGTCAGGTCAAAACGCATGGCCAGATCTGTATCCCCTTTATTAAATCTGTAAATCTGCTTTTCCGTCTCTCCCCCTGCCTTGGCCAGAAGCACCTCCGATGCTTCAAGAATGGGTGTATCCAGAGGCAAAAAACCATAGGATGCGTATACATCTTCCAGGGTGTTCACGATTCGGTCAAACTTCATCTGATCCTGGGGTAATAATTCCATAAAACCGGATAAAGTTCTTGGTGTTACTTTATTTGCCATTTTCAATCTCCTCTCAGTGTTGGTACAGCTGACAAAGCAGCAGTTTTGCAGCTGCTTTTTGCAGCGATTATACCATACTGCCAGGGATTTTTCAACACAGCAGCGAATTAAAACAAATTTAGATAAATATGTATCATAAAATCTATTTTATCTGGACTTTTTATCATTCTGTATGTCTTTCTTTTTCACGCGCATCAAAATAAAAACCGCAGCAATCAATAAAACAGTGCACATGTAAAATACTTTTTTATATGACGCAGGATCCTTATCATTGGTTCCGATCATGGCACCTGCTGCCATAGGCCCAAGTCCCTGACCAATATCTCCCCCCAAATAAAACGTACTGGTTGCCACACCGCTTTTTGCTATTCCCAGCTTATGAATGCACTGAGTCTGTAAAGCAGGATTAACCGCTCCCTGACCAACAGCCCGAATCATTCCGCTAATGATAATTATTCCCAAAGCCAGGGATCCAAAACTTCCGGCTTGTGCCAGTAAAATCATGGATGCTGCTGTTACAACGAGTCCAGGAAAGGCTACCACATAAAGGCCGTGACGATCCATAAGCTTTCCTGCTGCAGGCCTTATCAAAAACATTACTACAGCATTAACCGTAAAGTAAAGCCCTACATTGACTATCCCCATAGCCTGAGCATACATAAGTAAATATGCAGAAATTACACCATTAGTAAAAGAAAATATACCTCCGATCAGTGTATATCCCAAAACATCCACTGCCAGAATATCGCTAAACTCCAACTTCTTTTTTAAATGTATTCTTGGTTTTCCTTTTTCTCTGAAAGTACAGAAAATAGCCATTGTTACAAGTCCTAATATACCCGAAATATAAAACACTGCCTTGTAACCTAAAACCTCAGAAATACTGATGCCGATTCCCGGAGCCGCTGCAGAAGCAATCACATTAGCAAGCCCCATATAGCCGATCCCTTCCCCCATTTTAGACATTGGGATTTTCTCAGCCGTCAGAGCCGTCACAGCCGTACTGTTCACCGCAAAACCTGCACCGTGAATGACACGCATTAGAATAATAATACCAATTCCGGCAGGCAGGGTATATCCGAAGCATCCCAAAGACATCATCACAGCTGCAATCTGTAAGAGGCGTACCTTATTCATACGGTCAGACATTACACCACACATAGGTCTGCATATAAAAGAAGTGATGGAAAACATGCCAGAAATTACGCCCGCCATCGCTGCAGTCATTCCTACCGCATCATCTGTTAGAAATGAAATTAAAACTGTAGCAGTCATGTAAAAGCTGAACGCAGATAAAACATTTACCCCCAAAAGACATACATAAGCTTTCGTCCAAAGTTTTTCCTGGGTCATCTTATTTGCAGTATCTTCCATATTTCGCCCTTCATTTTTTCACGCTTTGTCCCCATTTTTTTCTGTTCCTGACTTTATCATTTGGTCCTGCAGGTCACGCCAGGTAATCAGCTGTATATGGTTATCGGCAACCCATTGTCGAACCTGTGCACAGGTCATTGCCTCTAAATCCTTCATTCGATACACGGTAAAACTGCTCAATTCCAAGAGCTTCATATCCATATATCCACAGTGTGTAACAAGACATCCATATTCACTATTTAAAAATCCACTTTTGTCTTCCAGCACACAAGTTTTTACATCATCCTTAAACTGTTCCTGCATTTCATTGCCAAAACGATACCACTCCATTGTTCCCAACCTGACATTCAGGTGCTCTAAAACATCAGAACTTAAAGGGCGGTTGTATTTTGATGCAATAGCCCTCATTGCCTTCATGGTTGTCCGTGTGCCATAGGCATGTCCGTGAATATAATCGGGAAGTTTCCCTACAATTTCCTGAAATCTCCTTACCTGAGCATCAAATTCTCTGTAGACAGCCTCGTAATTTACATGATCAAAATTATTTTCATTTGTATCCAACGCTCGATTCATGGCACTTGTCAAAAACCATCCATTATCCTGCACTAAATCCGGTATCTGTTCAGGAGGCAAAACCGGAGGTCCGGCAGAAACATTTAAATCTATTCCAAAGGAAATCTGCCCCAGTACTGGCCTAATCATATCCACACATTCTCCGGCCCAAGGCATATTGGCAAACAGGCCTGTATTACGGACAATTCCCTTCTTAATTGCTTCCAGAATGCCGCACGATACGGCCGGTGTTATTCCAAAATCATCAGATTGTACCAATAATTTCATCTCATTCACTCCTCTGCATTTGTCTGTGCCTCTCGTTTGAACATTTGACGATCATAGGCCTTAATAAACGGAATAGCCAAAATGGCATCAATGGCAAAAAATACAAATCCCCATAAAACACCTCGCCATCCGAAACTCACAAAATTTGTCACAAAAAACGGCAGATTATAACCAACAGATGCTCCGGTCGCGTAAGGTAATAATCCGGTCAAATTTAAAATATAAGTTCCAAAAACGGTAAGAATCGGAGAAATCACTACCCAAGGTATAAAAAAAATAGGATTCATAATCATAGGCAAACCAAAATATGCCGGCTCATCTATACCAAAACATGATGGTATAATCGCCAGTTTAGACACAGATCTGGCTGTTTTTGATTTAGCCAATATAAGCATTAAAACTAAGAAAACAAGTGAACCTGTTCCCACAGATAAAAACTGTCCGGAAATCATATTTGGCAAAGGTTCTCCGGCCTGATATGCTGCCAGATTTTCCATCTGTAAAGGCATAAATACAAGCATCATAATGTTCATCACAATCATACCGCCATGAATACCAAAAAACCACAAAAGCCCTGTTACCATAAACAAAATATAAGCACCAAAAATATTACTTCCCAAACTTCTCAGAGGCATACCAATGACTGTATAAATCAGATTATGCAAACATCCAAAGTCAGTCAGTTCCATCACATATTTTATAATTCCAAAAATCAAAATTGAAAAGAGCGCCGGAAGTATAGCTGTAAACTGATTAGATACCATCGGTGGTACCTGCTTCGGAAGCCGGATGGCAATCTTTTTATCAAGACAGAATTTAAAGATTCCTGCAACAGCCAAACTTCCAATGATCGCGCTGAACATCCCTGTAGCACCAAGCCACTGGGTTGGAAGCACACCGTCTTCATAGGGTGTAATAATTAGAAAACTCACAAGAGAAACAAGTCCAACAGAAATGGCCTGTTTTTTCATTCCCAACTGCTCTGCTGCGGAATGGGCCATACAAAATGCAATATATACCCCCATCAATCCAATTGTAAACTGATAAATGGCACCTAAAACCCCGCCAATTCCCGTATTTATCAAAAAATCCTGAAAACCTGAAATTGTAATGCCATTAATTAAAGATGCAATTGAACCAATGAGTGTCATTGGCATAATCATTACAAAACCACCCATAATGACTTTCAAGAAAAACATCTGTGAAAGTTTTTCCGACCATTCAGTCAATTTATCAATAAATTTCTGCATATTTATCCTCCCCATCATACGGCTACTCTAAATCCGTACCATTACTTGCAATTACTCTTTTATACCAGTAAAAAGAATCTTTTTTCTTTCGCTGAAAGCTTCCATGCCCCTCATCATCCCGATCCACATAGATAAATCCATATCTTTTGGACATTTCACCTGTAGAAGCACTTACAAGATCAATACAGCCCCAGCTTGTATAACCAATCAGTCTGACACCATTTTCAACGGCACGCCCCATAGCTTTAATGTGCTCCCGTAAATATTCAATTCGATACGAATCATGAATACATCCATCTGACTCAACCTGATCAATGGCACCAAGGCCATTTTCCACAATCATCAGAGGAAGCTTGTATCGGTCGTAAAGAAGCTCAAGTAAATACTGAAGACCATCAGGATCACAGGCCCATCCCCATTGAGAATAATGTAAATAAGGATTTTTTGCACTTTTTACAAAATTCCCATGCGCATCTTTTTCATGATGATGGGTTGTTGCAACACTGGTACTATAATAAGAAAATGTAACCATATCCACAGTTCCAAGACGAAGATCCTGTGCATCCTGTTTTGTGAAATCTAATTCAATCCCCCATTGTTTCCATATACGGTGTGCATATGTGGGATAACTGCCTGTACACATTACATCTCCACTGTAAAAAACAGATTCTTCCCATTTGTGTCGATTTAAAAGCACATCCTTTGGATCGCAGGTATAGGGATAACTCGTCATTGCTGAAAGCATACAGCCAAACTTAAACCCTGGATGAATACTGCGACCTAATCGAACCGCCTTGGCACTGGCTACAAGCTGATAGTGCTGTTCCCTGTAATAACTTTGAATTCTGCATACCGGCATGGAATCACACATACTGCTGGCAGCTGCCAGAGGAATATTAATTTCATTAATTGTCAGCCAATATTTAACCAAATCTTTATATTCCTCAAAAATAGTTCTGCAATAATTGACATAATGTTCTATAGTTTCCCTATTTTTCCAGCCGCCCTGCTCCTCTAAATATAAAGGCATATCAAAATGAAGAATCGTTACTAACGGCTGAATTCCATATTTTTTTAATTCCAAAAAAACCTTCCGGTAAAAATCCAAACCAGCCTGATTAGGTTTTTTCTCAATACCCTTGGGAAAAATCCTGGACCATGAAATAGACATTCTGAAAACCTTAAACCCTAACTCTCCCATTAAAGCAATATCCTCTTTATAGTGATGGTAAAAATCACTCGCCTGCTGATTAGGATAATAACATTCAGGCCATACCTCCCCTATGGCTCCCATAGGAAGCCCCTCATATTTCACGCTTTTTCCTTTGGTTCCGTCTGGAAAAACATAGGTAATAAATCGGGGAATATCTTTTCCTCCCACAGTTGAAATATCCGATAACGTCATTCCTCTGCCGTCTTCATTCCAACCACCTTCAAACTGATTGGCCGCCGTTGCACCTCCCCATAAAAAATCTTCCGGAAATATTGGTTCCATTTTCCCCCAGCTCCTTTTTACTTTATCTATTTTGCAGTCTCCGATATAAATCAACCATCTGCTCCGCAATAATTTCAAAGGTTTCCGCACTCATCATCAAATCTTCAGAATGCATGGCCAATAATCCTTCATATTTAGTCTGACCTCCGGCTTCGCATGCAATCATATCACTGTGCATCTTATGTGCATTCACATATGCAGCATGCCCCTGATTCAGCAGTTGATTCGCTTTCTCAAACTTTCCTTCACCGGCACATCCAATGGCCTCTATAAAACAGGAACGCGCATCCCCAGCCTGTGCAATCAGACTAAAATACTGTAATTCCAATGCTTCTTCCATTACTTTACTCTCCCATCATTCTTCTGGCCATTTCCAGAACTTTTTTACCATTCATCATTCCGTAGTCTGTCTGATCAATCACAGCCATAGGAATCCCGTCACATTTTGCCTGAAGTTTTTTTAACTGAAACCGTACCTGTGGCCCAAGAATTATAACATCAGCATTTTTGCTAACCTCATCGATTTCCGATACAGAACAGGCTTCAATGTGACACTTGTAGTCAATCTTTTTTGCTTCCTCAGACATCTTCTGGACCATCATACTGGTTGACATTCCCTGAGAACACATTAAAATAATATTTTTCATTGTAAAACCTCCATCATTTAATTATTTTTATTTACTAACTTTATTTTAAATTTCCTGACCATAAACTGCAATCCAGGTTTTTACCGTTTCCAAAGCAGTAAATCCCTTCCCTATTATCATAAAATATAAATACGTATACCCCCTTTTCCCACAACAAAAAGGCAGTAACACACTATCCGTTACTGCCTTTTATAATATCCATTTTTCCAAACCGATTATACCGTCCTGTTTCGATACCGCATCAACAAAAATCAGATCATTAATAAGTTTAAAAAGTTTTCATAATTATCTGTTTGAATCAATTTTTCAATTTTATTTTGGTCTGTAATCAACCGGCTGATACAAGCGAATACTTCTTTATTATTCTGATTTTGGGAGCTGCAAAGTGCAGATAGAATAACAACTCTAACATTTTGCTGATGCCAAAACACAGGTTGCTTTAAAACAGCGGCTGCCACAATATTAACATCCGTCATAATTCTGCACGGATGAGGGATGGCCGTATGATATCCCAAGTCCGTATTTCCCATCTGCTCTCTTTGAATAACCGCCTCATAAAACCCATCGGGTAATTTTATATGTTCATTGATTTTTATACATAGATTTTCTATAATTTCTTCTTTTGTCTTCCCTTCAATATCCGTAAAAAACAATGCCTCATTTAAGTAATCCTTTAAAAACAAATATTTATAATGCTTCATTTTTGTTTCCAAATATTCCATTTCTTCATCAGTCATAAACTCATGAATCATTATAATAGGAACCGGCACATCTCTATTCACAGGAATCGCAGACAGCACATAATCAATGTCAGCAAAATTTTGCTTCTGTAGTTCTTTAAGTCCGCAAATCTTTATATCGCCCACAAATTTTCCAAACCTATGTTTCAGCATATAAAACAAATACTGTGAAGTCAACTCATCCGGCGGACAGACAAGAAGTATATTACTTTTAGAAATGTCACTTAGATCTCGATCTTCGCCGCACATCTCAAACAAAAGAGCTATATATCCCACCTCAGTTTCGGAAAGCTTCACACGATAGTACTGTGAAATAGTTTTTGACGCCACCTGTGCTCTCAGATAAGACTGTACATATTTCTGCCGGATATTTTCCAGCATGGGATTTTCTAACTGTATACCATATCGAATTCGGATATCTAATATTGTACAATGTTTGCATAAACTTATATAAAAAGGAAAATCATCTCTCATATCGATGGAATAATTTACATAAAGCTCATCAAGAATATTCCGAACCATCTGACTGATCATTACAGGAATAATAAAATTATCAGTTCCGCGAAGATCTTCATACTGCAGCATATTACCTTTCATATACAGCATTATATAAAAGGCCTCAGCCTCTTTAACTTTAGGAACCTGTCCGCACTGATACAGACGTTCAAGCAGCCTAAGTGCCTGTTTATATTCACTGTTTCTCATCTTTTTATGGTCTTCCACGTAAAAGCCCTGTTTCATACGGTATTTCATCACAACAAGATAATCCACCAAGGTTTTTAGTCCGCTTTGTGTAAAATAAAAATCTTTTGTCTCAAGAACAATTTTTGCAATAGCTGAAGACTGTGCTCTATAATCACAATTAAATAAATACCAATTATTATTCTGACGGTAAAAATAATTCAAAATACATTGTCTTTTCTCAAACTCTCCCCCCACAACCAAAAGCCCATTTGTAGATTTCTTTAAGGACAAATGGTATTGAAAAAGAATGGTATCAATCTGTTTTAAGTCTCCCGAAACAGTTTTTTCTGATACATAAAGGGCATTGCACAAATCCCGGCGTTTCACATAATCTTTTTGTGACAGCAAATATTTCAATATAAATCGAATACGCTCGCTCCCATACTGCGGTACAGATTTAGCAATCTGCAACTTTTTTTGGGCATACCACCGATCAAATTCATCCGAATTTTCTATTTCCAGTTTATATCCTTTTCCCTTTTTCACCAAAATCTGAGCACAACTTTTATCAATAGCTTCAATCAGCCCATTCATCCAATTTCTGCATGTTTTCTCACTAACCCCCAACTGTTGTGACAGCCAATGCCCAGTTATAAAATCTCCATCCATAAGAAGTTCTAATATTGCCAGATGTTTCTGATTCACCCTTCTCACCCCCCAAACTTAAAACTTAATTTTTCGGCGAATCCACAGCCTGCACATTTCCAAATTCTATATTCAAATGTATCTATTAAAATATTCGCTTTCACAGCAAGTATACCATATCTGGAATAATATTAGCAATCAAGTAAAAAGTTTCCCCCCAGATTGTATTTTACCTTCTGATTCAGTATAATAGGATTAACAATAAGGTATTTTTTATTTCTGATTGGAGGTGCTCCTATGACAGATCACAGCAGCCAAAAAGCTTTGCTTCAAAAACTTATTGATACCGCCGCCGGACGTATACCTGCGGATCTGGTGATTCAAAACTGTAAGGTCATCGACGTTTATATGCACAGAATTTATGAGGGGGATATTCTGATCTGCGGTGACCGTATTGGAGCCGTTGTACCGCCGGGAAACGGCCGCGGTCTAAATATATTTGATGCCAAAGGTGCCTTTGCCGCCCCTGGATTGATTGACAGTCACATCCACATTGAATCCGCCTATCTGACCCCGGAGGAATTTGCCAGGATCAGTCTGCCTCACGGCACCACAACGGTCATCGCGGATCCCCACGAAATTGTAAATGTCTGCGGTTTTGACGGCCTGGACTATATGATCCATGCAGCCCGCAATACGGCTATGGATATTCGTTTTATGCTGCCCTCCTGTGTCCCGGCAACCCGGGCAGAACATTCCGGTGCCACAATCAGTGCGCTTGATATGAAAAATGCCCTTACGCGTGGGGATGTCCATGGTCTTGGAGAATTTATGGATTTTCCAGGTGTGGTCAATGCCGATAGCGAGACACTGGATAAACTTGTGGCAGGTCAGGCTTCAGGAAAAGTGATTGACGGCCACAGCCCGGGAATTTCTCCTGAGGCACTGTCTGCCTATGCCGCCGCAGGTATTCTTACCGACCACGAATGTTCCACCGTAGATGAGATGAATGAGCGTCTTTCCAGAGGGATGTATGTTCTGCTGCGCTATGGCTCAGCCTGCCATGATCTTCCTGTTCTTATCAAAGGGGTCAATGAATATAACAGCCGTCGATGTCTTCTGTGCAGTGATGACCGTCAGGCCCATACCCTGCTCACCACCGGCCATCTGGAGGCCCATTTGAAAATCTGTGTACAAAACGGCATCCATCCTATAACAGCCATTCAAATGGCCACTCTGAATGCAGCCGAATGTTACCGCCTGTACGACCGCGGCAGTATTTCTCCGGGAAAACGGGCTGATATTGTACTTTTTGAAGATCTGGAAAGTTTTAAAGTGACTCACGTATTCACAAACGGCTGCCTGACTGCCGATAACGGCAAATACCTTCCGGATGTAAAAAAATATCCGACTCAGAGTGTGACTTCCAGCATGAATGTTGTTCCGTTTTTAGCTGATCAGCTTAATCCCCACCTGATGATCCGAACCAGCATCCACGGCCAGGCCTTCTCCGGGGATATTCCGATCATGAAACTTTTGCCTGGCGGTGTACTTACAGATAAAATTTACGAAAAACTTCCCCTTAACAGTGACGGTGATTTTATATTCAGTCCATCCAGAGATATTGTAAAGGCCGCTGTTATTGAACGCCATCATGCAACCGGCAACATAGGCATTGGTTTCTTATCTGGTTATGGACTCAAACAGGGCGCAATCGCCATTTCTATTGCTCATGATTCCCATAATATTATTTGTGCCGGAGCTTCCAACAGTGATATGAAAACTGCCGCAGATGGCCTGATTGCTCAAGGCGGCGGTATCTGTCTTGCACTTGACGGCCAGATCATATACCGCGTGATCTTTCCTGTTGCAGGGCTGATGAGCACGGGAAGCGGAGAACAGGTCAGCCATGAGCTTGAAAAGGCTCACAAAATTGCTTGGGAACAGCTGGGAATCCATAAAAACGTAGAACCGGTCATGACCCTAAGTTTTATGTCTCTGCTGGTTATTCCAAAGCTCAAACTGACAGATATGGGTCTGTTCGATGTGGAACAGTTTAAGTATATCCCGCTGGATAACCCGGACGCGTAAAAAAAATTGCCCTTTATCTTATGATGTGCTAATATATAGATAATAAATATCCCCCCGGATTTTCCGGGGGGATATTCCAAGTTCTGCGTTCACACAACGTTCTGGATAAAATCAAACATGAAATGAGGAATCAAAAATGCGTGCAACATCATCATCTACCCTGATGACGGAGGGCCCCATATGGAGAAAAATTATTGCCTTTGCCATCCCGTTATTTCTGGGTAATCTTTTCCAGCAGCTTTACAACACTGCAGACTCTTTAATTGTGGGAAATTTCCTTGGCAGCAATGCATTGGCGGCCGTCAGCTCGTCAGGGAGCCTTATTTTTCTGCTTGTTGGTTTTTTCAACGGAATTTCAGTAGGCGCCGGCGTGGTTGTCGCCCGTTTCTACGGTGCCCGAGAAATCGATAAAGTTCAGAAAGCGATCCACACAACCATTGCTTTTGCCATTGTCTCCGGTATTGCACTGACCGCCATTGGCCTTATTTTAGCGCCTCAAATTCTAATTTTAATGGGGACCCCGGAAAATGTACTTCCAAATTCCATTTTATATTTCAGAATTTATTTTTTAGGTTCCCTGGCCTTTGTATTATATAATGCCTTTGTAGGCATTCTTCAGTCCGTGGGAGACAGCAGGCATCCACTCATTTATCTGATTATTTCATCCATAGTCAATATTATTCTGGATCTGCTGTTTGTCGGTGTTTTCCACTTTGGTGTGGGTTCTGCAGCTGCGGCCACAATTATCTCCCAGTTTGTCAGCGCCGTTCTCTGTCTGCGCCACCTGCTGCGTGCGCCAAAAGACTACCGTGTACATCTGAAAAAAATCCGTTTTCACGGTCAGATGCTTCGGCTTGTTATTTCCAACGGTCTGCCTGCAGGTATTCAAAACTCTATTATTGCCCTGGCCAATGTAGTTGTTCAATCCAATATTAACGCCTTTGGCGAAATGGCTGTAGCCGGCTGCGGTTCTTATTCCAAAATTGAAGGCTTTGGCTTCCTGCCTATTACCTGCTTTGCTCTGGCCCTGACGACATTTATCAGCCAGAATCTGGGTGCACAAAAAATTGACCGAGCCAAAAAAGGCGCCATCTTTGGCATTCTATGCTCTGTCACAATCGCAGAGATCGTGGGCATTATCATCAATATCCTTGCTCCGGTTCTGATTGCTGCCTTTAATGACGCCCCACAGGTCGTGGCCTATGGTACACAGCAGGCCCGAACCGTCACATTGTTTTATTTTCTTCTGGCCTTCTCCCACTGTGCGGCCGGAATCATGCGCGGCGCAGGAAAAGCCACGGTTCCCATGTTTGTCATGATGGTTTGCTGGTGCATCATCCGTGTGACCTATATTACAATTGTCGTCAAAGTGATTCCCTCCATCAGCGTCATATTCTGGGCATACCCGCTGACATGGTGCTTAAGCTCCATTGTTTTCCTGGTGTTTTTACTTAAATCCAACTGGCTGCGCGCCGGAGCCTGAGCCGTAAGTGCCCAGGCTTTTTGAAAATCTTGGCCGTATCCTTCCCACTACCAGGATGAATTCGAGACTTTCACCCGTTAGAACGTGCGCCCGCCGGATACATACAAAAAGGAAAAGGCACCCGGAAAACCGAGTGTCTCATTCCTACTTTCCGAACAAATCGCTGTGCGTTCCCGTTCGGGATAATGTCAATACGAGCAAATCATTTGATGACGTTTCATTGCCAGCTTGTAGTCTTTCTTAAACTGATTTGTCCAAACGATATCTAAGTGATTGTTCATTCTTCCCCCTCTGCTATTTTCTTTTCTGATATACGATTTAATTTACAGAAGTAACGGTAAAAGTCCAAAACCGCCTGTGCCTGATCTGTCCCTGCTGCATTTTGGCAAATATCCAGTAAAATTTTCTCCATGGTTTGATTTTGAAAATATCTGAACGGAACACTTCCCCATCTGGCCGGAAAGGCCTCACGCTTAAAATACTGCCAAAATGAAAGTTTTTGGTCTTCAGGCAGTATAACTTTATATTTATTGTGTAGATTTATCATCCCGTCCCTGCACTCTTGACCCCAAAATCGTTGACCGGCCATAGCCACGCCGATAATGGCCCGTTCATCCTCCCTGTCAGATAAACACTCTGTGAGAAGAATCGCCGAGTTTGGCTGTATATTTACCGGAACTCTCGGCTTACCTTTCATATTTCCACTTAAAAAGTATCCGGTCTCAATATATTCTAATTTTTCAATATTAGCATTTGAGATATTGTAAGCCACCTGGGATTTAGGCAAAATCTTCATCGTATAAAGACGCTTACGATATCTGTTTTCTTCCTCTATCTTACGTCTTTTTTCCCTGATTACCCGTTCCCGTTCTTCGTTGATATCTTCAATTTTCTTTTGCAGGGAAACGTTTTTCAAAGTTAAATAGCGGGGAATCGCATCCGGAAATAAAAACAATTTTTGACTTTGCGCAAAACAGACGGTCATTTTATTTTTGCAAAAATCAGTCACAATACCTTTGCCAAATACTTTATGATGCACGGCCTGCCCCAACAAATCCATAAGTCTCCTCCTTTTAGATTGCGATGATATTAAACGCGTCATTTCATCCACGCTTTCAACATCACCAGTTTGTTTTGCTGCATTGTATAACAAAGGAATTATAAATCCAACGCCAGCTTTCAAAATTCTGACAGTCATCAGACCGATCTGGCAGCCCCGCCTTTTCAAATCTATAAAAAAAAGAAGAGCTCTTCATATAACGCCGCTAAGCGTAATACCAAAAGCCCTTCTTTCAGACGGTTCTTTTTTATTATCCAATTGTTATAGTTAATATAGCACACTTTTTCAGAAAAAGCAAGACCCAATAAAATATTGTCTGTTAAATTCCCAAAATAATATTTTTATTTTAGATTATTTATAAAAAACACTTCCCAGCTGCAGCTCTTTTTTAAACTGACGAATCTTTGTATCTTCATCAATATAAACAGCCTCAATACCCATAGCAGCGGCCCAGTCCCCCATCTGTTCGGCCGTCAGATCATAAGAGAAAGCCGTATGATGAGCGCCGCCGGCCAAAATCCAGGCTTCGGCTCCGGTATACAGATCCGGCTTGGGTGTCCAGAAGGCTGTAGCCACCGGAAGCTTAGGCATCGGCTTTTCTACTTTCTTACACTCCACCTCATTAATAATGAGACGGAAACGGCTGCCCAGGTCAACCAAAGATGTGGCCACAGCCGGTCCGGTCTTTGATGTAAATACCAGTCTGGCCGGATCTTCACGATCACCCATACTTAAAGGCTGAACCTTGATAGCAATAGGGCCTTCGGAAATTGTGGGACATACTTCCAGCATATGTGCCTGTAAAATTCCTTCCTTACCCGGCACAAGATTATAGGTATAATCCTCCATAAAAGATGTTCCTTTGGCATCTTTCATGCCAGCGGTCATAATCTTCATCAGGCGTACCATGGCAGCGGTCTTCCAGTCTCCCTCGCCGCCGAATCCATAGCCTTTTTCCATAAGACGCTGAATAGCCAGTCCCGGAAGCTGCTTTAAAGCACCCAGATCTCCGAAATGGGTGACAATAGCCTGGTAATTTTTTTCCTCAAGAAAACGTTCAAATCCCAGCTCTATCTGGGCCTGAACAGCAACATGACGACGGAATTCATCCGCATCTCTGCCTTCCAGTAAGATCTCATATCGATCATAATATTCTTCTACAAGAGCATTGGTATCCGCCTGAGAAACGGCCTCCACAGCCTGGACGATTTCATTTACCGGATAGGCGTCGACTTCCCATCCAAATTTAATCTGAGCCTCAACTTTATCGCCATCCGTAACCGCCACATTACGCATATTATCGGCCACACGCATGACCCGAATATGGCTGCTTTCCATGATTCCCACAGCCGTACGCATCCATGATCCGATCTTTTCCACAACCGCAGGATCGCTCCAGTGTCCCACAACAACTTTACGCTCAATCCCCATACGGCTGACAATGTGGCCATATTCACGATCTCCGTGTGCAGATTGATTTTCGTTCATAAAATCCATGTCAATCGTATCATATGGAATTTCCTGATTAAACTGCGTGTGTAAATGCAAAAGTGGCTTTCTGTATTCCTGAAGCCCCAAAATCCAGGATTTTGCCGGTGAAAATGTATGCATCCATGTAATCACGCCTGCACAATGCGCATCAGCATTCGCCTCATTAAAAGTTCTGCGAATCACCTCATTTGTAATCATTGTTGGTTTCAGAACAACCTCATAAGGCAAAATCCCCGTCTTATTCAACGCATCAACAATAATTCTGGAATGTTGGGCAACTTTTTCAAGACACTCGTCTCCATATAAATCCTGAGAACCTGTAGCAAACCAGAACTTGTAATTTTTAAGTGCTTTCATTATAAAATCCTCCTTTATAAAAAGATTTTACAACTTGTACGGATATGCCTACAAGTTGTTTATAACTGTACCCAATCCATGTCCAATCAGCAAAATTAAAGTTTTCCAAAAAAAATCCCCGAAGATCGGGAAATCTTCGGGGAGGTGACCGGGAAATGAGGAGTTTATTCCCGGCCCATGCACAATTTTCACTTTGGGATTTATTTCAATCTGATGGCTGGCTAGTATGCCATCAAACAAAATAGCAAACGGAATTAAAAATCAACTTCTGTACCGTAGTATGTACAGGTCAGCAGTTTTTCCATCTCTGCAGGTGTGATTGCTCTTGGGTTGGAACCTGTGCATGCATCGCCTACAGCCAGTTCTGCAATCTTAGCAACCTTTTCTTTAAATTCTTCTTCAACAATGCCGAATTCTTTCAGGGTTTTCGGAATGTTTAATGCAACATTATATGCATCAATCTTATCACAGAGTGCTTTCACAAGTGCGTCTTCACTGTCACCTTCAAGACCTACAAACTTTGCAATAGCTGCATATCTGCTCTTTGCCACAGCATCCTTTGCATTGTATTTAATAACATAAGGCAGGTAAATGGCATTGGCACATCCGTGAGGAATATGTCCTGTGGAGAACGCTGCACCAGTTTTGTGAGCCATGGAATGAACAATACCAAGCAGCGCATTGGAAAATGCCATACCGGCCAGACACTGTGCATAGTGCATCTGCTCTCTGGAAGCCATATCACCGCCATAAGATTTTTTAAGTTCATCAAATACCATCTGAATAGCCTTTAAAGCTAATGGATCTGTAAATGGAGAGTTTAAAGTGGAGACATATGCTTCAATTGCATGTGTTAAAGCATCCATACCAGTGTGGGCTGTCAGCTTTGCAGGCATTGTTTCAGCCAGTTCAGGGTCAACAATCGCAACATCCGGTGTGATATTAAAGTCTGCCAGAGGATATTTGATGCCTTTCGCATAATCAGTAATTACAGAAAATGCCGTAACTTCTGTAGCAGTTCCGGATGTAGACGGAATTGCAAGGAATTTGGCCTTCTGTCTTAATGTTGGGAAAGAGAACGGCTGAATGATTTCTTCAAAAGAAGTCTCCGGATATTCATAGAATACCCACATTGCCTTGGCTGCATCGATCGGTGAACCGCCGCCCATGGCAATAATCCAGTCCGGTTCAAATTCTCTCATCACTGCCGCACCGGACATTACTGTTTCAACAGATGGATCCGGCTCAACGTTTTCAATTAATTTTGCTTCAACACCTGCTTCATTCAGGTATGCAAGCACTTTATCTACAAAGCCGAAGCGTTTCATGGAACCGCCGCCCAGAACGACTACAGCCTTTTTGCCTTCTAATGTTTTTAAATGTTCAAGTGATCCTTTACCATAGTATAAATCTCTTGGTAATGTAAATCTCATCATGGTAAATACGCCTCCTGTAAAATACGATGTATCGTTGCTTTGCCCGTATCAGGGCCTTTTCGGGTATCGTCTTTATTTTTTTAACGCAGGCTTAGTCTAACATATTGTTAAAATAAAAACAATATATTCATAAATTGTTTTTATTTTAGTACAATCCTCCATACTTACCAAACTGTTACTCTTTATATTTCAGCCATTTATCGTTAAACTTTATCGTTAATCAATTAACACCCTATCTATTTTTCTTGCATGGCACTTTTGCAAATGATACACTAGGATCAATACCATTAATGAATGAAAGAAAGGTGAAGCTTCTCATGATACAGTCCATCCGGCTTTTAACAGATCATCCGGATCTTAAAATTATTAAATCCCATATCGGAGCCCAGGAATATGAAGCCATCCAATACCTGACGCTGCTCACCGACATGGACACTGACAATCCTGGCAACAACCATCTTTTTTCTAAATTTCCCCAGACGCCCGGCGGTTGGATCGGCACCTGTAAGCAGATGCTTCCCCTTATAAAACACTATATTCAGCAAACAGGCACGCATCCGTGTCAGGCAGTGCCTTTGTTTATCGTCTGCAGCCGGGGCACCGCCCAAAGTCAGGACTGTGACCAAAATCTTTTAAATAATTTAAATGATTTTGCAGGGATAGACCCCCGCACCCAGCTTCCAGCCTTTAACCTGCTCCAGATTTACGGTCATCCGGTATATATTATGAACAAAATCCATGAAATATGGGGATTTTACAGCCGTTTTACCCGCCTGCTTGACCAGAGCAGAAAGGAACAAATGCCCCTTTCCACAATCATAAAAAACGCCGGGCAGATGCTTCATCTGCCTCTGGCGTTATTAAACGTTGGCTTTTCGCTCATTGCCCAATATGATCTTGACAAACGCCCATTTAAGGCAGGACAGATGATCCTTGAAAAAAATTACCTTACCCCCGACCAAATTCAGGAAATCAAAAACGACGGGCACACCTACTTTGAAGCCATACGCCGGGGTGTTAGTTCCCTGGCCTATCTGGTTACGGATGATACCTATCTTGCATCTGATACAAAACTGTATTTATCGGATCTTATACGGACTGTCCGCGACTGTATTTTTCGCCCCAGCACTCAGCCCGGCTTAAACCACCGCATCGAATTTGAACAGCTGATCCATGACATGATTCATATGCGTATATCCAGCTATGATGAAATCAACCATCGGCTGAAAATGATTCACTTCAACTCGAATACCTGGTTTTGCTGTATGGTCATTTCCAATAAGCAAAAAGAACAGCTCTGCCCTTTAAGCCCTCTGATACCGCCGCTGCATTCGTTTTTCCCTCACGGAGAGTTTGCCATTTTCCAGCACATGATTGTTGCCTGGCTTCCCCAGACGGATGTAAAAAACCTCCGGCAAATTCCCGGAGGTTTTGAAACTTATATAAAAAATCACAGGCTAAACGCAGGCGTTTCAACCATTGCCACCCACATGGATCAATTCAGAACCTTTTTTATTATGGCTTGTCAGGCCATTAAATTTGGAACAGTATTTGCACCTGACCCGGACGACCCACCGATTTATTTTTTTGAGGATTACAGAATCTATCATCTGATTGATTTATGCCGCAAAGGTTTTTCCAAAACCTACCACCACGAGAATCTGATTTATATGTGCCATCCCCTGATGATCCGCCTGCTTAAATTTGACCGGGAACATCACACAAATTATGTACAGCTGCTTTCTGTTTACTTAAAAGAGAACTGTAATCTGTCTAAAACAGCCCGGGTCATGAACTTCCATCGAAATACAATGATGAATAAAATAACCAAAATCGAGGAAATCCTGGATACTCACCTCACGGATCCCAACCTGAACCAGCTTCTGCTTTTATCATGCAAAATCCTGGAATATATGGATGTCTATCTGAAAAAAGATATCTTCTCCTATGAGCTTGCCGAAAACCCTACACCGCTCACCGTGTAACTGTGCGCAGCCACTTTCCTTTTACAAGGCGGAAGGAACACCATATGGATTTAATCACCCAGTCCGCTTTCAGGCACACATAAATCCAGAAGGCCGGAACATGGAACACAAGCCCTGCCAGATAGCCCAGAGGAATGGACACAAGCCACAAAAACAAAATATCCGCCACCATGAGAAAACGGGTATCTCCGCCGCCTCTCAGCACACCTTTGGTAAGTACAGACTGAATAGACTGGAAGATAACCATTAAAGCCACAGCCATCATCAGCTGGTCCGCAATAGCCACTGTTTCCGGTGTAATATTAAAGCCACTGACCACAATCGGACAGATTGCCAGAATAATACCGCCGGCCAGAAGACCGATGATCACGGCAAGTCCCAAAAATGTAATGCCCTGCCTGTAAGCCTTGTCTGTCTGTCCCTCCCCAAGGGTATTGCCTGTGATCACACTGGAGGCATTGGAAATCCCCTGAGTAAACACCGTGGACATTCTGACGACCTGGGCCACAATGGCATTGGCGGCCACAAAAGATGCACCGATATGTCCCATAATTATCGAAACCATTGTATTGCCAACCCCCAGAAGGCTGTCCGAAATCAGCACAGGAATACAATAAGTCATATACAGTCTTAAATGGTCTGTACATTTCATAAAGAAGTCTTTGAGACGATATCGAATTTTTTTGTCCACAAAGAAAAAATATCCCGCAATCACAGCCATTTCCGTGAAACGGGCAATCACCGTTCCCAAAGCTGCGCCGGCAATCTCAAGCCGGGGCGCTCCCAGTTTTCCGAATATAAATACCCAGTTGAAAAATATGTTGACAAAAAATACGGCGATGGATGTAAGCAGCGGCAGCCGTACCTCCCGCATGGAGCGCAAAATCGCCGTCAGTGTCAGCGACAGGCCGGTTGGTATATAGGTGAGCACACTGACTTTAAAATACAAAGATCCCATTTCAATAATCGCCGGATCATTAGTGTAAACTTTCATAATCTGTTCTGACCACAAAAAAGTGACAACCGTAAATATTAAAGAAATCCCCAGGCAAAGCCTTAGCATAATCGTCACAACCTTTTTAAAGGCCGTAATATTTTTAGCGCCCCAGTACTGAGCCGTCAAAACGACAGCACCATATCCCATACCCATACACATAATATGAAAAATATTAATAAACTCATTAGCCAAAGACGACCCTGACAGCTGAGTTTCGCCAAAAGACCCCAGCATCAGCGTATCCATCATATTCACGCCGATGGTAATCAGACTCTGAAGCACAACCGGCACCGCAATACGTACTGTATTGGCATAAAAAAAACGATCCCGGACAAAAATCTGCATAAAAATTCCTCCTTCACAACTTGTTTTTTATTTTATCAGATTTCCGACAGAGAACTTAATAGGTATTGTATATATAAATTACAAATATTATTGGGCAGAGTGCATATTGATTTTTTAAATTTGTCTCGTAAAAATCGCAATTTTGTAGTACAATCATATTTATCAAATTTATTTAGGGGGATTTTAATATGGAGCATAAGCCTTATATTCTTCCGGTACCGCAGGATTTTTCCTATGCCCCGGAGATTACTTTTGCGCTGCACAGATGCCGTCACATCGTCCTGTGCATCAGCGCCTGCGGATGTGCCAGACAGTCATCAAGCCTTTTTAACCATGCCCGGCTCCTGCAAAAATCAGTTAAAGAAATGACTGGTATACAAATTCCGGTTATTACCGGTACCTGTGATCCGGACAAAATTTCCAATAACCTGCCGCACAGTCACTGGGACGGCGGGGATATTTTTCTTATGACGGATGCACAGCTGGATGCCCACAGTCACTGCCTGACAATTGACCATGACCGTATTGTCATTAAGGGGCATGAGCCCGTGGATGTGCTTTATGCCATCCAGTCTTTGCGACAGCTGATTTCCCAGCAGGGTGCCCTGCTTCACGGTGTACGGATTACAGACTATCCTGCGCTGCTTCACAGAGGTTTTTATCATGATGCCACCAGAGGCCGTATTCCTGACCTGAAAGCCCTCAAAAAACTGGCAGACCGATGCAGCTATTACAAAATCAATGAACTGCAGTTTTATGTGGAGCACAGCTACCTTTTCAAGGGCTGCAGCGAAGTCTGGCGGGATGAGACGCCGCTCACAGCTGAGGAAATCATGGAATTTGACAGCTATTGTCAAAATCTGGGCATTGACCTGATTCCATCGATCTCCACTTTCGGCCATTTATATAAAATGCTGGAAACAAAAACATTTTCACCGCTATGCGAGCTTGAGGATGCAGGAGGACATCCATTCTCCTTTGCCAACCGTATGGCCCATCATACGCTGGATGCCTCAAATCCCCAAACCCTTGAACTGATCAAGGACAGAATTGATGAATATATGTCCCTGTTCTCATCCAGATATTTTAATATCTGTGCCGATGAGACCTTTGATATCGGCTGTGGCCGTACGAAGGAACTGGTGGAAACACTGGGCAAGGAGGAAGTCTACATCCGGTTTATTAAAGTTTTATGCGACCACGTCGCCGCCCGGGGAAAAATTCCTATGTTCTGGGGTGATATTATTGTTTCTGCACCGGAGAAAACTGCGGTTTTACCAAAAGAAACGATCTGTCTGAACTGGGGCTATGCCCCCAACCAGGATGATCGCTCCGTGAAGGCCTTCCAGTCTGCCGGTGTGAAGCAGTACCTGTGTCCAGGTGTACAGGGCTGGAACAGCCTGATTAACCTTATGCCGGACGCTTACGAGAATATTTCCCGGATGTGCAGCTACGCCTTTAAATACAACGCCCAGGGCATTTTAAATACAGACTGGGGCGACATGGGACATCCCAACCATCCGGATTTCTCTGCCTTTGGCCTGATTCTTGGCGCCGCACTTTCCTGGAACCGTGACACGCTTTCCTTTGAGGATGCCTGCCGTCAGGTATCGGTGCTTGAATACCGGGATACCAGCGAAACTGTGATGACACTTATTTCACAGTTATCCACAAAGGCTGTGATGAACTGGACAACAGCCGTACTGTTCAAAGAAAATACCCAGGGATACTTTAAAGGCAGCGCCTTTGAACAATATTATGGCAGCCAGATTGAAAAAATGCTGGAAAGGGCCACACCCGAAAAGATCCGTCAGATCAACAGTGAAATCGATGAATTGTCAGACCGGCTGTCAGCCTGCCTGATTCATGTACCGGAAAAAGTAAAATATACCATCAACTGCTTCCTTAACGGCGCCCAGGGGCAGCGTATTTTAAACCGTATTGCCCAGCATATCTATGAAGTTCAGAAAGCATCACCGTCCTGTACGGCCTGTGCATCCCAAAATCAGGAAAACAGCAGAGCTGCACGTCATCAGACAGCCGTTGATCTTGAAACCTGGTTTATGGATTATAAAGATATATGGAGAAGTCAGGGCAAGGAAGCCGACCTTTACAGAATTCAAAATGTGATCAACTGGTACGGCGACTGGCTGAGAGAACAGTAACAAAAAAATGTCCTTAAAGGGTTATCAACACCTGCGGATATTTAACCCTTGATCTATAAACAAGAGACAGTCCCATAAAATTCAGTTTTTTTCAAAACCCTGAATTTGTACAGGACTGTCTCTTGTTGTTTATACCTTATCTTTAAATTTTTATGTTTTCTTTCGCAATATGCCCCTTTTATGAACAATCAGCCTAAAAACAGTCCGGCAAACCACCAGCAGGATACCTGCGCCGAAAACAGCAAATCCAATCATTCGAAGTATCTTTTCCCTGTAAATCTCCGGCTGGGAGGATTCATAGGCGATTCCCCGGGAACCAATGGAGGATCGATCCACGGAAGCCTCATCATCTTCAAAATCCCCCCCGGCCAAAGCTGTGCGCGCTTCATCTTCCGGCTGTACACGGCAGCAATAAACAATATATCTCTGGTTATTGCTGCCATAAGGATGGCAGGTGACCAGCGTCACCAGATCTTCGCCTTCCACAATCCTGACAGCCTCCAAATCATCGGGAACCGTAACAATGGTTTTAATCACCTCGTATGTCAGTGTTTCCCACAAATTCGTAATTTCGATCCGGTCCCCGGGCTGCAAAATTTCAATATCCCGAAACATGGCATCACCGTGATAGCCGCCTCTGTGAGCGGCGATGACACAATTGGTATTTTCACCGCCCACAGGCATACTTGTCTGTGTCAAAACCGCGGCCCCCCGCCTTAAATTGGCATCGCCGGCACCAATATACAGCGGAATTTCCACATCCATGGCATCGATCGTGATATACCCGATCATATCATCCGAAAGTCCCATGGATTCAAAATCAAAAATATTTTCCCTGTAACTCCACGGATCCTGCAGCCGAGTCTGCTTTTCCACATCAATACGCTGATTATAAGCCCTCATACTTTCCAGCAATTGCCCATAGTCAGACATGGCGCTTTGCTCTGTCTGAAACGGTTCCAACCCCTGAGACTGCTGTGCAGCCTGCGTCCCCGTCTTCCCGGCCTCCCGGATACACAGCGTCCCCTCTGCGACGGATTTTTTAAAGTCCGCAATTTCCTGCCGTTTTCCATATTTAAACATCTGGCTCTGAATCACCGGATAAGCAAGCATGAAAAATCCGGCCACAAATAAAAGCGCTGCCAGCAGATGAATCAGTATTTTTTTCATTGAGTTTCTTCCCTTTCCTGAGCCATCAAAATATTATTTTTTTCCTTTGCGACGCTTTCGCCTTTGATACGGAAAATAAACAGCGGGAATCATAATAAATAAAAGCATAAAGCCTACCCCGGCGCCCACAATATAAATCCATATCCATGACTGGTCGGCCCCGGTGTCAATTTCCACGCTGCCATCCGTATTTTGAGCAGCATCATAAGGGATCCGGGTTCCCCGAACCAAAAGTCGGTGGGTATTCACCGCATAAGGCGTACATGTAAGCAAAGTTACCAGATCCCGCCCTTCTATGGGCGTTAAAAGAGCCAGGTTTTCAGGCTCAATCACCTCTATTTGATCCACCTTATAGGCCAATATCTGATCCAGCACATGGATATAAAAAATATCCCCGATTGTCATTTCATCCAGTCGGGTAAATAATTCCGCACTGGGCAGTCCCCGGTGAGCGCTGATCACAGAATGACGAAATTCACCGCCAATGGGAAGCGCCGTAGCCTCCAGGTGGCCGGCCCCCTTTTCCAGAACATCCGGATCTGTACCGTGATAAACGGGTACATAAACCCCAATCTTGGGGATTTCCACATAGCCCATCACGCCGTCATGGCCTGGATTTAAAACCTGATTATAATTTTCCGGAAGGACATAACCGCTGCCTACAACAAAAGGGTCGTGCACCGGATCTCCGGCCAGATTTTCATTGTATGTTTCGGCTTCAGCCCATGCCTGAGCCAAATCTGTGTCATCCTCTTTTTCCACCTGGGCCTGATAAGTGTGAATCACGCCCTGCTGCCTTTTCTCAGCCAGAAAATTGCTGATCGCCGGATAAAGGAAAATCCCGGCGCCCACTGCAAAAATCAGCAGGGGCGCCAGGAGCATCCATGGCTTTTTTTGATCTTTTGTATTTTGCGTTTCCTGTAAAATCTGTTTCATGAAAGCCTTTTCCTTATTTCAGCCATTGATTAATGGTTCATTTTTTTCTTTCCGGCAACGACAACCATAACGACAGCTGCGCCCATAAGTACAATACCAATCACTGAAAAGATCAGTGTACCTGCACCGCCAGTTGTAGGAAGCACAAAGCCGTTATCTGTGGAAGATGTATTCAGCAGATGAAACAGAATTGTATGACCACTGATTGTCACACTGTCTACAGAAGCAACATCACTTTCCTGAATTGTTACAGTCGAATTATCCAGTACACCATCAGGTTCTGTATCCTTAAGTACAATCACCACATCTTTGTCAGGAAGAACATAACCCGCAGGTGCTTTTGTCTCTCTCAGATAATAAGTCCCCGCATCAATTCCCTGAATCTGCAATTTGCCGCCAGCAGAAACCTTCAGTGTTGTTACGGTTGCTGTATCGGTGCCATCGGCCTTAGCCGGACGGTAAACGCCTGAAGAAACTTCCACAAATTCCAGGGCAGCGCTCTGAGAATCAGTCTCTCTCAGTTCGAACTCAGCACCAGCTAAAACGCTGTGATCAGCCTTATCCATTTTTGTAAGATCAATTCCATAAGTATAAACATATTCCTTATCGCCATCGCCTGGTATGTAACTGTTTTCATCATAAGGATCTGTCTGGTATCCGGCAAACGCACTGTTGCCCAGATCATCCACTGTAAATGCATTTTCATTGACAACAGCTTTATATTTCACGGTAACCTCTGCTGCACTGGGGGCAGAAGTTTTTAACACATCATAGTTAAAGGTAATTTCAAAAGTACAATTCGGATTTATCTGCCCAAAATCTACTGTATATGCATCCGCCGTAAGCGCCTGATTTCCGGCCATCACCTGAATAGAGGTTGTATCCAGTGTTAAACCTGCAGATAATTGATCTCCGATCTTAAAGATCTTGCCTGTTGCATCCTCAGGATAAACAGGAATATCTGCTGTAATCACATAAGGGACAATATCCCCTACGGCAACAGTTTTATCGGTTTCCCCTTCGCCGTTAGGATCTACGGTTTTGTCAATCCCAGGGGCACTTCCCTTCAAAGCCACGGTCACAGGAGCAATCGTCCATCCCTTTGCATCATCAAAAACAGGATATACATTGGCTGTTACAGGCGAATATACATTACCGGATTTTTCAGCAGCAATCACATACTGTCCCATTGGCAGCTGTAATGTGGCTGTCCCGTTGGTCATAACGGCTGTCGCTGCGACCTGCGAAAGAACACCTGCTTCAGACATTGCGTTATAAAAACCTTTCAGGTCACTTCCTGAAGCATTCATATATGTTTCAGATACGGTGTTGTCGGCACTGTTGATATATGCCGGATAATTTGTTTTTACCCATGCAGCCACACTGGCATTCCATGTATAAACCGGTTCTTCCAGCTGCTGATCTGTGATATCAAAATTCACATCAATAATTTTGTACGCTGTAATATTCGCACCATTATCTGATTCTAACCCGGTCACGGTTACGGTTCCTGTGCTGTCTGCATCAATTTGGGCAAACGCACTTAAACTCATGGAAAATACAAAGATGACCGTCAGACACAGTGCCATGAGTTTTTTTGTAATTGAGGTTTTTCTTTCTTTCATTGCCTCTCCTCCTAAAAAATTTTGAATATGTCTATTTATTTCATCAACGCCTGCAGCCATGTGATGTCATCCCTCGCTGCCGCCGCAGGCGTCCATATTCAGCTGCTTGATCAGGCTTTATGTCTTTGTCTTCGGACAAACCACAGCAGACAGCCGCAACTGCCCACAGCCATTAAAGATAGTCCAAAGGCCAGGAAAGCACCGATCCCCTTATTTCCGGAAAACGGAAGCTGCGTGGGCTTATAGTTGACAATGGCATATCCTCCATCATCGCCCACCTCGACGGCCGGTGGATTGCCAACCGCACTGTCTACACCGCCAATGCCTTCTGAAGACGGGAATACAAACTGCCCCTGAACAGCAATCACACGCCATTGCCCGCTAGGAAGCACATAATCTGGAGCGGCTTCATATTCCACAAGACGATATTCTGCAGCCACCGGAAGGTCATTAAATTCCACCTTTCCCTGGGCATCGGACTGGGCATGCGCTACAAGCGCCCAGCACATTTTCTGGGTTTCATCGGTAAGATTTCCGGCAGCATCCACTTTCAAAAGCTCTTTTGTGTGATCATGCTTACCCGCTCCGGTATCTGTGCAGTCTAATCTGTACATTGCAAATTTAGCACCTGCCACAGGAAGTCCGGATTGATCTGTTTTTGTAAAACCAAAAGGTGCGGTCTGATTATTGGTAAAAGCCGCCCTGTCTGTCAGCGTCACATCTGCGCCGGAAGGCGCTCCCGCATTACTGTAAATTACAGAAGCTTTAAGTCGGTCGTTATTTTCAGAATCCGGCTCAACGGTCACCGTAACCATCGCTTGATGGGTATCGTAAATCAATGTGCGTCCGTCTCCTAAATCCAGCTTTCCACTGACCGCTGCATCAGGTACAGTCTCTGCTATAAGCAATCGATATGTCCCTGGAGCCTTTATCGTCACATCTCCAAAAACAAATGCCACTGGGGCGGAATCTGTGAGCGTTTCACCGTTTATGGAAACTTTGGTTCCCGTCTCATCCGGAAGCTGAAGCAGCCCGCCTTCAACAGCCTGGCGTGTGCCTTCATCCGAAAGATCCGGTACCAGCGTAAATTCAAAGAGGTATCCCGGCAATGCGCCGCCTATCAGTGTTTTCTGACCTTTCAGAGCTGTATCACCGGTGAGTATCACACTGTTGGAATATGTATTGGTATAGGCAATCTTTTCAATCGTTGGTGTTTCACCGCTTCCTGTCCATTGAATCTTACCGGACACCGTATAGCCTTCATCAGAAACTGTGCCCTGAGTCTGAACGCCATTGATGGCTGCCGAAGGACGATAGCCTGGTGTTTTCGCCTCCGTCACTTCATACCGGGTATTGTAAGGCAAATCATAAATTGTCAGTTTCTGATCATGTTTAAGGCTGAAACGAGCACCGCTTGTGATTTGGAAGGGCTGTCCCACAGGATTTCCGTTCATATCCGTCATCTGAGCCTTATACGCCTGTGTCAGCTCCAGGGGCTGATCCGGATTTGTAACATCCTGGAACTTAACCGTAAACCCAAATTTCTGATCTCGATCCACCGCAAGATCGCTTTGAATCTGTTTTGAAATTTCCAGATCGCCCACCCGTTTATTGGTAACTGTTATAAGTGTCGTACCTGAAAAAAGATTCCGCAATTCATATGCTCTCCAGTCCATTTTCAAATGAGAAGAAATACCGTGGGCAGGGTCTTCATAGTTCTGTTTAACTTCCAGTCTGGACCAGCCTTCGTCAGTATCAAGCGTATCCGGATAACCATCCAGTGGCATATATTCCAATATTGTTTTTGTATTATCGTCAGGATGAAACTGCAGATACGAAATCTGGTCTGTGGGCAGCCACTGCGTCTGTTCCCCGTCATAGCTGCCGCTCACTTTCAAACTGGCAATCACGTCATGCAGCGTATTATCCACGTCGTCACCGGCCGCAAACTGCACCATACTCTTAACAATCATGCCGATCGTCCGGCTGACCACAATACCGTCATTCTTTTCGCCGGCATCTGTGTATATACCGGTATTATCGATCACAATCTTTGTAAGCCGGTCATTCAGCACATATCCCCCGGGGACTGACAATTCCTTCAGATAATACGTCCCCATGGACAGTCCGCCTTCCCGTGGAAGGATCAGCGCACCTTCCGTCTCATCTTTAAACGGATAACCTGAAATCGTTGCCGTTGTCCCCCGATAATCAGGGACAGCATCATCACGGATCACTGCAGAACCATCCGGCTGAACTGTCACACCAGCATTGGCCGCACTGAAAAGTCCGAATTCAGCTCCATTCACAGCATTTCCATCCTCATCAACCTTTTTTACGTATACATGGTTTTCAATATTAGGGACATAAAGTCTTGCAGCAAACACCCGGTCAAAATCATAACTTTCCACACGCCAGGTATTGGACGCCGTTGCACCGTCTAAAGAATCCGCCGTTGTATAATAATACGCGACCGTGTAATCTGTATTTGCCTCTGTTGGATTAGACTGCATAAAATAATACGTCAAAACATCACCGGGCAGCTCCTCCACCTCAGCTTTATAGGCACCGCTGGGATCCAGTGTAAATACATGCGGATTTTGTCTGGCTGCAGCAATCATATTTTCCATCGAAGCCTCCGGCTGCACCATCCAGCCGCCAATCGGATCACCGGATACGGCATGCCAGCTGTCAGGAGCTGTAAGGTCACCGTTGTCGTTATACTGAAGCACAACAGCAAACATGGTTCCTCCATTGTTCAGATCAACATATGGATTTCCGCCGGGACCTGTACTGCCGCTGGCATCGGGAACAAGAGTAATCTGCGGCTCCGCTGTTGTCATTAACTTTGCCATCGCTTTGGCACCTGTATGCCATGGATTTTTTGAAAGTAAAACCGGAGATTTAACATTTTCCGGAATATACAGATGCATATCTCCGTTTCCAGACGGTCTGTAGCCGGCAGGTACAGTTGTCTCTCTAAGAACGAAATACTTGTCTGCATAATTATCATTAAGACTTTGCAGACTGATCAGCCGTCCATCAGGGCTGATTAAAATAAACTGACCACTTTCATCGGTTGTTCCCGTGGCAATCACTTCGGACTGAGCATCCACCACATAGTCTGAGCCGGTATGATATAAGGTAAATTTGGCACCAGGAACAGCTTCACCGATCTGATCCACCTTAATAATCTCACTTTCCGGAACCGTGACAAGGTTAAACTTTAAACGCATATTGGAGTCCGAATTTCCCCGTTCCAGATAGAAAAAATCCAGTGTATGATAAGTGTCATTCACAAAAGTATTGCCGCTAAAAGAAATATTGACACCGGCTTCCTGAAATTTACGTTTCAGAGTCCCGGACTGTTTGCCGTTAATATAAATGTTTCCGGTTACGAAATCAATTTCCAGCGTGGCCTTACTGTGAATACCGCCCAGGTCTGCAACAAGCACCTGGTCGATAAATACCCACACATCATCATCACCGCTGAATTCATAGGTCATCCGTGTCTCATGGGTACTGTCGGTATAGCCATCATCCTTCTGAATAAACTGAGTACTCATCGTCAGACCAAAGTAGTGATTAAATGGAGGATCACAATAAAGGGTTTCATCATTTCGGTCTGTATCTGAAACCTGATCCCGATTGTTATCAACCGTAGATTTAGAACTTACCCTTTTTTGCTCCAGTCCACTATTCCAGAGCTTTTCTCTAAAGACACCGCCGGCGGTATTAAACGGGAAAAACTGGCCATTGTTTGAATTTTGAGTTGTCCAGTTTTTACTCCATGAATCACCGGTAAATACACCCGGCGCTTCATAAAGCTTAAACATTCCGGCGTTCTCGTCAAATACCGCATAATTTTCCTGGCAGTTATAATAATAATAGCCATCCGGATCAACCTGAAGCAATCCGCCCACATCCGCATAGCTTTCCTTACCTGCATGCTGTACAGACGGATTAAACAGGTATTCAAGGGACTCCCTGTTTTGTGCATACCCATCGGACAATTTAGGATATCCGTTTTCATCCAGCCGATTTTCCACAATACCGGTTCTGGGCGCCGCAGATCCTGTCCAATGATTCATATTATTAAAACCACTATGGCCCATGGTAAACTTAAGATCATGACCTGCATTAATGCCTTCCGAATGAGAATAATTCAATCGGTCATTGACATAACGTTCGGTAGACCAGTAATCAAACAGGTTAATGGTTGTTCCTTTCGGTGTCACTGTATCCTGTACCAGATAGTCATCCAACGCCATCAATGCAGCCTCACCCAGGATCAATGTCACTTCCAGCGGTTTTGCTTCCTGAGCCAGCACATATTCCTGATCAAGGGACGCAGTGATCGTATATTCGCCATCCCAGACCATTTCCGGAATACCCGATAAATCCCAGGTCAGAGAAAGCGCCATCTCATCCCGAGATTTCAAATCATCTGTTGCCGCAACGGCTGCGCTTAAAGACGCAGGCAGATAATCTCTGATTAAAAGCTCAGGCGTCATGGGATTTTTCTCACTGGCGCCAGGCAGTGCCAGCTCCCACCGCTGATTTTCTTCTGACCATACAAGCAATTCCCGCCTATCATTCCATGACCAGTCAAGCACAGGACGTCCTGCTTGTTCGGTCTCTGATTCCGATTCCGTCTCAGCCTCCGATTCCGCTTCTGTCTCAGTCTCAGTCTCTGATTCCGCCTCTGTCTCAGTTTCTCTCTCAGTCTCTGACGCTGTTTCGGTCTCGGATTCCCTTTCAGATTCAGCGGCTGTTTCGGTTTCTGAATCCGTCACAGCGGCTGTTTCGGTTTCAGTTTCTGCATTGACCTCAGATTCTGTTTCCGGTATTTTTCCGGTTTCCTGTGTCTTCCCTGTTTCATCCGTTTCGCCGGTATTTCCGTTTGCTTCTGTCTGGATAACGCTCTGCGCAAATACAGTCTCTTTGCTGCCGCCCCCGATGGACAGCACCATCAGCACTGCCATCAAAAATGCCGTGCCTCTCCTCAGCTTGTTTCTGAGATTCATAACACTGATTCCTCCTTATATATCTGCATCTTTCGATAATATTTGACAATCAAAATATAGCCATAAAAAAAAGATCGACAATTACGCAAGTCAATCGCCGCACAATGTAGGATCGATCGTTTTGCAATTTTGCCGGTCTTCGATATAATTTTAAATGCAGCACCTTCTCATTCAAATCTTTACATACTATCAAATTCTTAAAAATAATATTTCTAGTAAATATTACAGTATTTACCAAAAATAATATAATATTTACCATAAATATTATCATAACTTCTTAAGATTTTCAAACGTAAAATTACATTTTTCCTACACCAGACAAGGAAAATTGTTTTGGCGGGATATTCGATATAAAGAAAAAGGACCCTTTGGAAATGGCATCTATCCATTTCCAAAAGGACCCTTCATACGAATTCCAAAAATTATTTACTTAAATATTCATCAATACCTTTGGCAGCCGCTTTTCCGGCACCCATAGCCAGAATAACTGTTGCAGCACCTGTAACGGCATCACCGCCGGCATAAACGCCTTCTTTTGTTGTGGCACCATTCGCTTCATCGGCAATGATACACTTCCATTTATTGACGCCAAGACCTTCTGTTGTGGAAGAAATCAGCGGATTCGGGCTTGTACCCAGAGACATAATCACTGAGTCAACCTCAATATCATACTCAGATCCAGGAACAACAACCGGACGTCTTCTTCCGGATTCGTCCGGCTCACCCAGTTCCATCTTCACACAGCGAATCCCTTTAACCCATCCGTTATCATCCACAAGAATCTCTGTCGGATTAGTCAGAAGGTGGAAGTTGATCCCTTCCTCTTTCGCATGATGCACTTCCTCTACTCTGGCCGGAAGCTCTGCTTCACTTCTTCTATAAATAATATGGGTTTCAGCACCCAGTCTTAAAGCAGTTCTGGCTGCATCCATAGCAACATTTCCGCCGCCCACAACGGCAACCTTCTGTCCATGATAAATCGGTGTATCATAGTCTTCACGGAAAGCCTTCATCAGGTTGTTACGTGTCAGGAATTCATTGGCAGAAAATACGCCGTTCGCCTGCTCGCCAGGAATGCCCATAAACTTTGGAAGACCTGCACCGGAACCGATAAATACAGCGTCAAAGCCTTCTTCGCTCATCAGCTCATCGATGGTTACGGATTTACCGATAATCACATTTGTTTCAATCTTAACGCCCAGTTTTTTAACGTTTTCAACTTCATGGGCAACGACTGTATCCTTTGGAAGACGGAATTCAGGAATTCCGTAAACAAGAACACCGCCGGCCTGATGCAGCGCTTCAAAAATCGTTACATCATAGCCCATCTTCGCCAGATCTCCGGCACAGGTCAGACCTGCAGGGCCTGAACCGATCACTGCAACCTTTTTGCCTTTCTTTTCCTTTGCAGGAATCGGATCAATATGATGTTCTCTTGCCCAGTCAGCCACAAAACGTTCCAGTTTTCCGATGGCTACAGGCTCGCCTTTTTTACCTAAAATACACTGGCCTTCACACTGTGTTTCCTGAGGACACACACGTCCGCATACAGCCGGAAGGGCCGAAGACTCTCCGATAATCTGAGCCGCTTTTTCAAAATTACGGTTTTTCACCTGCTCAATAAATGCCGGAATATTAATAGAAACCGGGCATCCGCCAACG
This sequence comes from uncultured Lachnospiraceae bacterium, assembly GCA_905199445.1. GTDB lineage: Bacteria > Bacillota > Clostridia > Lachnospirales > Lachnospiraceae > Catenibacillus. The sequence goes on from CAJKGK010000018.1 coordinate 43,441, forward strand.
CAGAGCGGCTTTTTACAGTTCAAACATCTTTCTGCCTCTGCGACAGCTTCTTCTTCATTATATCCAAGACAAACTTCTTCAAAATTGGTTGCTCTTACCTTTGGGTCCTGTTCTCTAACAGCAACTCTGTCTCTCTTTACTGCCATTATTCGTCACCTCCGCAATGTCCGCATCCGCCATGGTGGGTATCGCCTTCCTGCACCTTAAGGATAGCTCTGCCTTCCTCTGTTTTATACATCTGCTGACGTTTCATCGCCTGATCAAAATCTACGAGATGTCCGTCAAATTCCGGTCCATCCACACAGGCAAACTTCACCTCTCCGCCAACGGTCAGACGGCAGGCTCCGCACATACCGGTTCCGTCAACCATGATCGGGTTCATGCTGACAATTGTGGGGATCTCCAGCTTCTTTGTGAGCAGACAGACAAACTTCATCATAATCATAGGCCCAATAGCGACACACACATCGTATTGATGACCAGCATTGACCAGTTCTTCCACAACGGCTGTGACCATGCCGTGACGTCCGTAAGAACCGTCATCGGTTGTAATATAAAGGTTGCCGGCAACGGCTTCCATTTCTTTTTCAAGAATCACCAGATCTTTTGTTTTTGCACCGACAATGACGTCAGCGTCAATGCCGTGTTCATGAAGCCACTTTACCTGTGGGTAAACCGGAGCTGTACCTACACCGCCGGCCACAAAAAGCATTTTTTTCTTTTTGAGTTCTTCCAGATCCTCATGAATCCACTCGGAAGCACAGCCTAAGGGGCCTGTAAAGTCTTCAAAATAATCTCCGGCCTTCAGATCTGCCATACGCATGGTCGATTCTCCAAGAGTCTGGAAAACGATGGTTACGGAACCAACTTCTCTGTTATAATCGCAGATTGTCAGGGGAATACGCTCTCCTGTTTCATCCATTTTAACAATGACAAACTGTCCCGGCTGGCAGGATTTTGCCACACGCTTAGCTTCCACATCCATCAAATAGATCTTGTCGGCTAATTTCTCGGCTTTTAAAATCTTGTACATAGAAATCCTCCTAAATATTAGTCGCGCTCAGTCTCACAAACCGGCTTCCCGCCCGGTCTCAGCTGAAATCACAACAAAAATTGTGCAATGGAATCCGGCGCAGCAACAAAGGCCTGTGCAAATCATATAACTATAAATAAGAAGCAAGCTGCGCACGCAATGTATCTATATTCTATCAGATAACTTTTAAGAATTCAATAAAAAATGACAGTTTCCGCAAAAATCCTTCAGGAAAGCTGTCATTTTTTTAACAAAAAAGTAATATTTTATAACACTTTGGATAAAAATTCCTTTAATCTTTCATTTTGGGGATTGTCAAAGAATTCCTTCGGTCTGTTCTGCTCCACAATCCGGCCTTCATCCATAAACAATACCCTGGAGGCCACCTCTCTGGCAAACCCCATTTCATGGGTCACAACAACCATGGTCATGCCTTCATCGGCCAGCTGATGCATCAGTTCCAGCACCTCACCAACCATTTCTGGATCCAGCGCTGAGGTCGGTTCATCAAACAGCATCACATCCGGATTCATAGCCAGCGCCCGCACAATTGCAATTCTCTGTTTTTGTCCGCCGGAAAGCTGATTGGGGTAGGCATCCGCCTTATCTTCCAGCCCCACCCGTTTTAAAAGGGTCATGGCCTTTTCTCTGGCCTGCGCTTTGGACATTTTTTTAAGCTTCACCGGGGCCAGCGTTATATTATCAAGAATGGTCAGATGAGGGAAAAGGTTAAAATGCTGAAAAACCATTCCCATTTTCTGACGAAGGGCATTCACCTGTTTTGCTTTTGCCTTTGTAATATTGCTTCCTTCAAATAATATATCACCGGAAGTGGGCACCTCCATCAGATTCAGGCAGCGCAGAAATGTGCTTTTCCCCGATCCTGACGGTCCTACGATCACGACCTTTTCGCCCTTTTCAATATGTTCACTGATATCCTTCAAAACATGATGATCCCCAAAGGACTTGTTCAGATTTTTAACGTCGATCACTGCGTGCCAGCCTCCTTTCAAACATTGCAAGAAGTTTTGTCAATATAACGACAACGATCAGGTAAATGGCCGCCGCAATCACCAGCGGCGTAAGAATATCATAAGTGCTTCCGCCAATATTCTGTGCAGCCTTTGTAATATCAAGTACGGCAATATTTCCGATAATCGCAGTTTCTTTAATCAATGTAATAAACTCATTGCCAAGGGCAGGCAGAATATTTCTGATGGCCTGAGGCAATACAATATATCCCATTGTCTGAATTCCGTTCAGACCCAAAGAGCGTCCGGCCTCTGTCTGTCCCCGATCCACAGCTTCGATCCCGGCTCTTATAATCTCAGCCACATATGCGCTGGAATTAAGGCCAAAACAAATAATCCCCGCCAGCTCTGCGGGCATACCTCTGGATGTAAATACAACATAATAAATAATCAACAGCTGGACATAAACCGGGGTACCTCTGAATACAGTTAAATAAATATTCACAAGCCAGCCAAAAAATTTCATTTTCTTTGAACGGCCTGCCGAGTACTTTATAATTGCCAGAATCGTACCAATAATAACGCCCACCAGTACCGCGCCCAGAGAAATCAGTAATGTCATTTTAAAACCGTTCAGATAGGCCATATAACGGTCTTTTTCAATAAACGCCGTATAATAGCTTTCTCCAATCTCCTGGAACCATTGAATCATGCCTTCCAAAATAGCCCTCCTTCACTAAAGTAAATAACCCCTTACAATCCAGGGGTAAACACACAAGAATAGCCGAAAACGAATTGATTTGAAATCGCCCGTTTTCGGCTATCAATCATAACTCATGTTTTAATTATACATTATATGTATAAAAATTCAATGTTTTTATGATAAAAACGTATAATTCGGCAGAATCACCAGTTCACCGGCATTTTCCGCCCTGGAGTTTCAATTATTTTGTCGTATGATTAATTGTATATTCCTCAATTTTGCCCTCAGCCATCAGCTGTTCCAGCACTTCATTGATCTGATCCAGCATTTCTGTGTTGCCTTTTTGTACAGCAATGGCATATTTATCGGTAAACAGTTCTCCGTCCAGAATAACCAGGTCATCATTGGCGGCCACCATCTGTTCTGCCGGAAGGGAATCCATAACAATACAGTCAATCTTATTGTTTTTCAGATCCATAGCGGCTTCCATGAATTTTCCGTACTGCTTAACCTGCCATCCCTGATCCTGGCAGTATCCGTCTGCAACGTTGCCTGTCTGAACACCCACAACCGTGTCGGCTGTGATTGCATCCACGCTTTCTACAGCCATTGCTTCTTTATTAACAACAACAACCTGTTTGCTTGTCGCATATTCCACAGAGAAATCCATCACAGCTTCACGCTCAGGTGTCACAGAAATACCTGCAGCGGCAAAATCTGCTTTTCCCTGCTGTACGGCAACTAAAGCACCATCAAAAGAAGTGTTATTAATCACCAGCTCTTTTCCCATGGCAGCGGCGATCTCGTTGGCAATATCAACATCCACACCGACAACGGTCTGACCGTCTTCTGTATATTCGTAAGGTGCAAATCCGGCTTCTGTGGCCATGATTAATTTCCCGTCATCGGCTCTTGTCTCAGCTGCAGCTGCGCTGTCGCTTTCCTGAGCCGAAGTTTCTCCATCCGCTGCTTCACTGCTCTGAGAAGCACTGTGCGCTTCCGGAGCTTCTGTGGATACAGCCTCAGCTGAGGCGTCTGCTGCGCCTGTCGATGGTGTCGTAGAATTGCTGCTTCCGCATGCTGCCAGGCCAAACGCCATTGCAGCTGTCATTGTCATTGCCATAAGTTTTTTCATCTTCATTTTCATATCCTCCTGATCTTATCTTCATTTTTCATTTCACAGGTGTCACACCAGAACACCTTCCGTTTCGTCTGGAGAATAATCTACCACCAGAATGAATATTTGTCAAGAGTTTTATGAATATTTATGCAAATTATGCAAATTTTTCTTTCAGAGCAGCCACAATTTCTTCCTGATGCATACCTCTTGAGCCCTTACAAAGCACGGCATCTCCTGGTTTAACAATTTTTTTAAGATAATCTGCTGCTTCCTCATTATTCGTAAAATTATGCGTTATCACCGACGGACGGTGTTCCTTAACCGCCTTTGTCAGAGCCTTCATTTCTTCACCGACAGTTACAATCTCGTCAATATCGGTCTGAGCAATCAAACATCCGGTATCATAATGGCACTGATAAGAAAGCGCCCCCAGTTCCAGAACATCGCCCAGGGAAGCAATTTTTCTTCCCGGATTGTCCAAAAGCATTAATACCTGAATACCACTTTTTATGGAGTCTGGACTGGCATTATATGTATCATCGATCACTTTTATCCCGTCTTTTAAATGATTGATCTGCTGACGCATTGCCACACCTTCATAGGCTTTAAGACCACGCGCTGCCGCCTCCGGTGCAATGCCATACGCCATGGCAATCGCCATGGACACGACCGCATTATTCACATTATGCATTCCCAGCTGACGGATCGTAACCTCTGTTTTTCCCTGGGGACATACAAAGGTAAAACACTGCATGCCATCTTTAATATGTATATTTTCTGCATAATATTCACAATCACTGCCTGTGCCGAATAAGATCGTATCCACCGGCATACGGATCCCGTCTGTGGCTTGCCCATCCTGTGCATGCGCTGCAATTTCCCGAAGCATGGGATCATTGCCGTTTAAATACAGCTTTTGGCCTTTGTCAAAATTTTTGGCAATTTTAAGCTTTTCACTGCGAATATTTTCCTGAGTTTTCAAAATGCCGATATGGGCAACACCGATATTGGTGACAACCGCCGTTTCCGGCTGTGCAAAACGAACCAGCTCGTCCATCTCCCCAAAATCGCTGATCCCCATTTCCACAACCGCCATCTCATGCTCCGGTCCCAGTCTGAAAATTGTCAGGGGTACGCCGATATTGCTGTTTTGATTTCCCGCAGTTTTAAGCACATGATACTTCACAGATAAAGCAGCCGCGATCATCTCCTTTGTGGATGTCTTGCCCACACTTCCGGTAATGCCTACAACGGGAACCGGAAATTTACTTTTATAATAAACTGCCAGATCTCCCAGTGCTTTCTCCGTATTTTCCACAAAAATATGGGGTTTATTTTCATCAATGATTTCTCCATGGGATGTAAATACAGCAGCCGCACCTTTTTCAAAAACCTGACCGATAAACTGATGGGCATCGACCCGTTCCCCGATAATCGGTGTAAATAAGGTATTTGCCTGAATATCTCTGCTGTCTATGCTGATATAGGAAATAACCGTCTCCGGATCTCCGCACAAAAGCCTGCCATGAACAGCCTGGGCAATTTCTCTTACTGTTAAATTTTCCATATTTATATTTCACTCCATACACTTTAAGGTTTTCATTCTTACCTTACACTATCCCGCCCTTAAAAGCAATCAAATATTTCTGTAATATTGGACAGCCTCATCCGGCATCATTCCGGCCTGTATAGCGTTCCATAAAACCGTCCCGGCCTTTTCCCACAAGTCCTGAAGCTGCTCTCCCCACACAGGGTTGGCATACATTTTAAAAAACCGGCCTTCTTTTCCCGCCCTGCCCCCATTGAGCAAAAATCCGATCACATCTTCCGTGGGATAACCCAGAAAAATGCCCAGCTCATGGGGAAAATTTTTTCTCTCCCCACGTTGTTCATATTGACACAGACGGCTGTAAAGCCGGAAAAGACACGGCTGCATCCAAGCCGCCGAAACAGCCATTCCGGTTAAATCCGGCCTTACCATTGCGTCATACGCTGCCGCGGTTACAGGTACAGGATAATCAAACATACGCAGTATATACGCCCTGTCTGCCAGTTTCAGCTGCTTTGCCATCAATTCCTGGTCATAAATAAAATATCTGACACCGTTGGCACAGGGGACAGAAAAATATTTTAGAGGTTCCAAAACGGATTCAGGGCAAACCGCCGCCGTCCTGACAGTCAGGTAAGCCGCCGGTTTAATGCCCATAAAAACCGGACCAGCCCCTTTATAAAAATATGCCAAACCGTCGATCATCCATTTTTCGTCCATGATTCTTTTTCCGGCCAATACCGACTCAACGGACTTCCATAAAGCTCGCGATAACAGATCCCGCAAAGCTGACCGGCCCCTTCGACATAAAACGCCCGATCCCATACAGGCCTGTCCTTTGGAATTTCCAGTTTTTTATGACACAAACAGCATTTTTCATAATCATCCTCGCAATAGCGCGCCATCACACCACCCTGACTTTCCCATCAATGATAGTATCATTTTATGCATTCGCCATTGTTTTATACCATTAATCCTGCCGCTTCATACATGATTCTCTGATCACCAGCTCAGGTTCTATAATCATTTGATTGTTTTTCTCATCTAAATGACCGTCAATCATATCCAAAAGCAGCCGGGCCGCATATTCTCCCAGCTGTTCTTTCGGATGATTCACAGACGTCAGTTTGACCGGTCCGTTTTTTGCCAGCTGCGAATTATCATAGCCAACGACCGATACATCTTGCGGAACCTTATACCCCTGAACCCTGAGGCTTTCAATCACACTCACTGCCGTCTGGTCATTATAGCACACGATTCCGTCAATCGGGGACATTTCCTTTGCAGTCTGCGCCATAAACAGCTGAGAAACCGCCGCCGCGGGTTTGGTTCTGCGGTCTTCTGTGTGAAAACTGATCACATAATCCGGATTATACATCATTTTATACGCATTGAGCGCCTGCACATAGCCTTTATGACGCTCGCATCCCTGAAAATCATCCATTTTAAAAATTCCTGCAATATTTCTGTGACCAGTATCCAAAAGATATTTGGTGGCCAGATAACCGCCCCGCCGTTCATCCAAAAGCACACAGGGCTTGTCCTTCATCTGAAGATACTGACCCTGAATAAATACATAAGGCAAGCCCAGCGCATCCAGCAGCCGATACTGCTCCTCGTGCCTGCACAGCACCTCACTGCGGCTGGGTTCAATAATCAGGCCATCAATATCCTTTTTCATCATTTCCTCCAGACATTTGGCCTCATTTTTCTGACTGTTCCCTGTATTTTTCAAAAACATTGTATACCCGTTTTCCGACATCACCCTGTCAATTCCCCGGATCACACTGGGAAATATATAATCCGAAAGATAGGTTGTAATCACCGCAATATTATGACTTCTGGAAATGCCCGGCCCCCGATTGGTGCAAAATGTCCCCTGACCATGTCTGGCCTGAACAAGCCCCTGAGCCGCCAGCTGAGAAATCGCCCGGCGAACCGTGTACCGGCTCACATCATACTGTTTGCAAAGCTCATTTTCTGAAGCCAGCCGCTCCCCGGGCCGTATGGCTCCGCTGACAATCTGTGCCCTGATCTCATGATAAATACAACTGTATTTTGTAGAATTCTGATCCCTGTTCATCTGGCTGCCTCCTAATTTTTTTGTAAATGCCAGTCATCATTATCTATTATAAGGAAACCAGGAAAGGGATGCAAGTCCTCCCCAAAAGCCTTCTTATGCCTCTGGCTTGCCAAGTCCGTCAAACATCCATTTTTTATAGGCTTCCACTCCGGGCTGATCAAAAGGATTAACGCCAAGAAGCCGCGCAGACAAATAGCAGGACATCATAAAGAAATAAAACAGCTGGCCAAAATGCCAGGCATCGATTCGGTCTACATGAAAAATCAGACAAGGCAGCCTGCTGCTGTGGGCCTTCACGGTTGCCTCAAAGGCTGTTCGGTTCATATCCTTAAAGTCCATTTGATCCAGATAATCAAATTCGTCCTCTATACCGTCATTTTCGATCACCAGTGACGAACCATTATCCGCAATATCCAAAAAGGTTTCAAACATCAGCGGTGTCCCATCCTGAATATATTGTCCGACAGCATGAAGTTCCTCCGAATATTCGGCAGCCGCCGGGAAAAGTCCACGCCCGTCCTTGCCCTCAGATTCCCCAAACAACTGTATCCACCATTTATAAAACCAGCGCAGCTGAGGTTCAAAAGCAGCCAGCATTTCCACCTTATAGCCATGATCATCATAAATGTTTCGGAGCGCCGCATATTGATACGCCATATTTTTCATGACAGGCGTACCTTTAAGTTTCTCCTCCATGGCAGCAGCGCCCTGAACGAGAAGGCTGATATCCACACCGGCCACGGCCATAGGCAGCAGACCTACCGCTGTCACTGCCGAAAATCTGCCGCCTACATTTTCCGGAAATTCCAGAAATGTGTAGCCGTGCGCCTCACATAAACTTTCCAGCAGGCTGCCCCTGGATCCGGTGGCAATAATCCTTTTTGCGGCTTCCTCAGGTCCGTAAGTATCATACATATATTTTCTCAAAATCCGAAAAGAGGCGCCTGGTTCCAGCGTCTGAAAATTTTTTGCAATACAGTCAATATAAATCTTTTTCCCCCTGACACGCGTCATCACCTGACGAAGGGCATGGGGAGATAATGTATTGCCGGCATAAATGATTTCAGGGCCATTTGTATTCTCCAGTGCCTCGATCACGGCGCGTGCACCGTTATTGGAGCCGCCCACACCGATAATCACAAAGGCATCTGCATTTTGCCGAATCTCTCCGGCCAAAGCCTCCAGCCGTTTCAATTCATCCGATCCGGCCCATTCATCCACACAAAACCAGCCAAGGGCAGACGCATATGCCGTCTCTCCTTTCACCACATGCTCAAAAATATTCCTGTGGGCCTCCATATATTCTGTCAGTTTATTTTCAGCAAGCCCTGTATCATCTTTAATATCCAGTGTTATCATAAAATCCCCGCTTTCATCCATCATTCATATCAAATGCCAGGGGGGCGGCCCCTTTGTCCGGATCAGACAGAGACCGCCCCCTGGGCCAAAAATTTTATTCAGCAGCAGGAATGGCCATGCATATGACCATACGCATCCATGCAGTCATCCTCAGGATTTTTCATACACAGATGAACGGCTGCCCGCTTAAAGGTTTCAGGCAAAGCAAGAATATTTGGATTAGGGCCTGTATATTTTTTCATAGCATCCGCCAATGCTTCTTCAAAGGTCGCCCTTGTTTTTAACCCCATGCCTCTTGCATATCCAGGTTCCTGAGCACCTACAATATAAATAGCACTTGTATTCATTTCTGCAATATGCCCGCAGGACATCATGCTAAAGCCGTGAAACGGATGAAAAGCATTGGTAAAACGATATTTCCGGATATATTCTTCATTGGTCGCAAAATATTCCCCATACCGGTTCATATCCGGAAGGGTATTCATGTAATCATGCTGGAACATGGTATACAATTCTCTTAAATACGGCCACAGCTCGTCATGGAAAAATCCGTTGCAGGACGATGCACAAATAATCACACAGTGATCACTCATGACTCTTTTAAACCGAAGCACCTGGGCACTGAGCGCCTGCATCATCATAATTGGATTTGTACCCATGCCATCCCCGTAATGGAATTTCTGAGGCATACCAAAAACAAGAATATCGTATTTCTTTTCTGCCCAGTGGACATAAGTCCGCTGATCAGCCAGTTTCCAGCTGATGGGCATCATTTCTTTGGCATAGCCGGAATAAATAGCAATCTGTCTTGAAAATGTATCAAGTACGGCATCACAGCAGAAAAACGGATGTCCCATTTTTTCTTCCATATGCATGCTGATTTCATCAAATTTTGTCCGCATCAGACTGCCGCCGTTAACCGGTGTAAAGTCTTTTCGATGCATAACGGAAGGCACATGATGGCTGGCAATACTTTTCCAGTTTGTAATTCCTGTGGCACTGTGCTTATATCCACCGGAATAGCCGCCATAGGGATTGCCCTGAACATGGCCGATCAAAATCGGAATATCACATTCAAAAACATATTTGTTCATATAAACCGGGTCCCCTCTGTGGGTTGTCCCCAGATCAACCATATGTTCCTGATCCTCACTGTCATGGCTGATAATCTGTCCTGTATGCCAGAATTCATTAAACAGCGCCTCACCGAAAATCGCTTTGGCATCGCTTTCTTTACTTCTCGGGTGAAGGCCATTGGAAATAATAAACAAAATATCCTTTTTCTCAACACCGGCTGCATACAATTCCCGAAGAATGTAATGAATGCTCAGCTTTCTGTGGCTGGTAGGCTGCTCGCCCCCTTTTACCCGGTCAGGAACAACAAAGCACACCCTGCTTCCCTTATGGGCCAGCTGAGTCAGCGTGGGCATCCCGATAGGATGAGCCAGACTTTCCAGATAGGCGGCCTCCAGTTGATCTTCAGGAATACATTCCGGATCTTTCACTGTCTCTCCGGGAAGAAAAATATCCGTATTATCCGGCAATTCTGCTGCCATTGTTCCCTGTCCGTATTCAAAATTAATTTTCATATCGCTTACCTCCAACTCTAAACTATGCGATCGCGCTTTAATGTCCACAATTTTTAATGAGCCGCTGCTTCCATATACAGACGTATAATTTCCAGATACTCCTCCGGATACCATCCGATTTCTCCGGAAAACCTGGTCAAAGCAATCAGGCCGCCATCAATATCTTTAATTGAAGCCAGCATGGCCGCATTATCTTTTTTAAGTCCGCCGCCGTACACAATATCCATGCCTTTCGTTTTCTCTTTGACAAATGCGGCAATTTTCTCGATGTATGGTTTATCTGCCGGTGTCTTGCCGGGACCGATAGACCATACAGGTTCATAGGCAATCACAACTTTTGTCCGATCCACACCATTTAAACCGATTTCAAGCTGTTTACCTAAAACTTCCTGCCAGTTTTCCTGCTCCTCACTTTTTTCTCCAATACAGTACAAAACAGTCATATGGCGCTCTACGGCTGCCTTAATCTCCTTATTCAGCAAACGATTCACGGCATCCCCATCGATCACCCCGGCCTCTGCCAAAATTCCGGCCTTATCATTTCTTTCCTCACAGTGACCGATAATCACCGTTTCACAGCCCATAGCCGTCATTGCCGCTGCAGGCCTGTTGGATGTAAATGCCCCGAAATTTTTACCACAAGCCACATCTTCTCTAAATACACTCTGACAGCCGATTTTTACAGGGCTGCCCTCGGATTTAGCCGCTGCTGCCTGTAAAATGTGAGCTTCCGGAAAATACATGGAAAAATCCACCTGATCCGGATCATAGGCTTTCAATGCTTCCTGGGTGCTTGTAACAATATAATTTCCCCAGTCCTTTATGGGACTGATCTGATTCACACCGCCCAGCTGCCGCGGCACATCAAATCTTTTCAGGTTCAGATAAATATGTTTCATCTCTGCCTCACTTTCTGCCGGACTGCCAGTTAAATGAGACCATTTCCGGCAATGGCTCACCGATAAGCGGACGACACCACTCTAAAAATGCCTCCGTCACCCCATTTCCGGCTTCATTAATAAAATGAGCCGGCATTTTTCTTTCATGCATCATCACTTCATCTATATCCACAAGAAACGGCTCCATCCTGTATGGGGAATCACCGATCCTGCGAAATCCTACCATTTTCCCGGATTCTCCTGTAAGCGCTGCCTCACAGGCCATTGCACCGGCCAGCTCTGCTTCCCTGCAGTCCACCGAACTTTGCCAGGCGATGGACGCCCTGCCCAAAAGTCCCGGCTTTTCTCCTCTGGCCTTATACCCCAGCCGTTGGATAACCAAATTCGCCAGGTGTGCACTGACATCCCCAAAATACGTGGCCCGATCGGTTTTAAATACAGGAGGAACAATAGGTTTACCATCCTGATCGCAAAGCCCTTCACTGGCCACAACAACAATCCCTGATTTTGTCTTTAACAGCCGCTGTACATCCTCAATAAACCTGTCTTCATCAAAAGGCCGCTCCGGAAGATAAATTAAATCCGGTCCAAAGCCCCGATCAGCGGCCAGGGCACTGGAAGCGGTAATCCATCCCGCATTCCTTCCCGATGCCTCCATGACAACCACATGAATGGGCAGGGCGCGGACATCTGCACACAATTCCTGCGTACACGCTGCCATATACCGAGCCGCACTGCCAAATCCAGGGCTGTGATCTGTCACCGCAATGTCATTATCCGTTGTTTTTGGAATCCCCATGACCCGAATATCAAGTCCACGCGAAACACAGGTTTTATGCAGCTTGCCGCACGTATCCATCGTACCGTTTCCGCCATTAAAAAGTACATATTTAATATGACGCGCCTCAAGAATGTCGGCCATTTTTTCATAATCTTCCTGCCATATGGCATCTCTGGATGTGCCGATCGCCGTTCCGGGCGTCTGCAAAAGCAGTTCCAGTTTATCCTGAGAATATTGTTCAAGTTCAATAAACGCTTCCTTTAATACACCACCTGTACCATTATTGGCGCCGTAAATGTGTCCAACCGCATCCGATGACAGCGCCTTTTTTACCGCCCCATACAAAGAAGCATTAAGCACCGCCGTGGGCCCGCCGCCATGAATAATCAACATATGATCTGCCATGCCATTTCCTCCTATTCCTTTGTCCTGTCATATCCCGGCTTCAAACACATCGAACCAAAAATACCCCGCGGCAGCCGTATGCCGCAGGGTATTCTGAATGCTTCATCCAGCTTACTGTTTGGCAGTTATGCCTGATGAATATTTATAAACCTGTCAATGATTATTTGCCGGCCTCTGTCATGATGTCAAACAGAACAAAATCTGTTACAGGAACAGCGCCTTCTTCCTCAGTAATCTTGCCGTTTTTAAGGAAGTTTTCCTGCTGAATCTTGTAGTAGCCTTCGATTGTTCCGTCTTCTGCATATTTGGTCAATGTTGCGGAATCCAGCCATGCACCGTCAGAAGTCTGATCCAGAACGCTTTCTTTATCCGTTCCGCATTTTTCAGCTACATATCCGGCAACTTCGTCATAATTGGCTTCCTGAGAACCAAAATCCATAGCCTTATATAATGCTCTTGTAAATTTCACAAGTGTCTCTCTGTTTTCTTCAGAATAAGTCGGGGTGCATACCCAGCTTGCACAGTCTGCAGACTCCTCTGCAAAGGATACATTTGTACATAAAATCTGGGCATCTTCACCAAGCTGCTCGGTAATTGTCATTGTATTCGGTGACCACGGCGCACAGGCATCGAGAGATCCGGAAATCATGGCGCTGACCATGTTGCTGATCTCCATGTCGTAGCCATCAATATCTTCCATTGTTAAACCTACGGAATTAAGGGCTCTCACAAGAATGGTTTCCGAAGATGTCCCAGATGCATACCCAACCTTTTTACCCTTTAAATCTTCCAGAGAATTCACGCCATGGGAGCTTAAGCCAACAACGCTGTCCGCATTGCCCAGCTGTGAGAAGCAAAAAACATCCACATTGCCCTGGATCGCTAAAGTATGCGCTCCGGGTCCGATATAAGCCACATCAATGGAACCGGACTCCATCGCTGCGATTTCTGTTGGGCCATCCTGGAACATAAGCATATCCACTTCAAGGCCTTCTTCTGCAAAGTATCCTTTTGCATCCGCTGTGGCTACAGCCCACAGTGAAGCATAGTTTGGCATAAAGGCCACATTAACCTTCTCAAGTTCACCGTCAGCCTGAGCCTGGGTTTCCTCAGTCTTAGTTTCCTCTTTAGCTTCAGTCTGTTCTGATGCCTTGCTTTCATCTTCGGCTGCCTCGGTTGATGGAGCTGCGGCTTGTGTTGTCTTCTCGGTTTCAGGTGCCTTTGTCTCTCCGCCGGAGCCGCCGCATCCGGCCAGTAAGCCTGCTGTTAATGTTGCTGCCATAACCAATGATAAAACTTTACCTTTCATAGTGAAACCTCCTCAATCACTTTCATTATTTTAAGACCGCGCTCCTAAAGCCCGCGCCGGCCCTGGATCCATGCATCCGTTTACTTTCTGACTTCAAGATATTCCTGATAAACCTGACCCCAGATATGATTTTTAAGTTCAATAAAACGGGGGCTCATTTTTGTTTCCTGATCTCTTGGATAAGGAATATCAATATCCACAACCTCTTTAATCCGTCCCGGACGGGCACTCATGATCACCACTCTGGTTGCCAGAACAATGGCTTCTTCAATATCATGAGTTACAAAAAAGCAGGTTTTATGTTCTTCCTCCCATGTTTTTAGCAATTCTGTCTGAAGCTGTGTCCTTGTCTGGGCATCCAGAGCTCCAAAAGGTTCATCCATCAGCAAAACCGAAGGATTCATGGCATAAGCTCTTGCAATCGCCACACGCTGCTTCATACCGCCGGATAACTCCTTTGGATAGGCATCTGCAAATTTTTCCAGTTCAACCATCTTCAAATATTTATCAACAATGGTTTTGCGCTGTTCTTTATCCATGCCTTTCAGTTTTAATCCGAATTCAACATTTTTTCTCACAGTCAGCCACGGGAACAAGGCATACTGCTGAAAAACAACACCCCTGTCAGTTCCTGTCCCCTGCACCTTGTTGCCGTCCACATAAACTTCACCGCTGGTAGGCTCCAAAAGTCCTGCAATAATATTTAACAGTGTGGACTTGCCACATCCCGAAGGTCCGATCACACAAATAAATTCATTTTCTTTAATATCAAAATCAACACCATTCAGAGCAATATTCTCTCCGGTCCTTGTCTTATAAATCTTTTTAATGCCCTGAATACTGACTTTTATATTTCCCTCTTTTCCTGCCATCCCGTCAACTTCCTTTCAACGACTTTAAGAATTTTTTCTGCCGTCATACCGATAATACCGATAATGATAATGTACAGCAGCATTGGTTTTGTTTCATAGTTATTGGCCAGAGCCTTAATTCTCATGCCAAGACCTGCCATGGCTCCGGTAGATTCTGCTGCAATCAAAGTTGTCAGGGCCGTGGAAATACCAAGGCGTACCGCCGTAATAATAAACGGTGTCGTTGCCGGAAAAATAACCCGTATAAACAAGGCCACATCACCGGCACCAAGGACTCTGGCGGCCTTAATTAATGTTTCATCCACATTGATCACACCCTGAAAAACCGTCACTGTCATAATCAGGAAGGTGGCCAGCCAGATCACGATAATCTGAGGTGTCCGTCCGACGCCCACACCGATAACAACCAGGGGAACATAAGCCAGGGGCGGAATATTTCTGATAAACTGAATCCACGGCTCCACAATATAGCGAACCGGACGATACCAGGCCATCAAAAATGCCACCGGAATAGATGTCACAAAACCAATGGCAAAGCCGGCGATTACGGAAATCAAACTGCTTCCAATATCCTTAAATAACAGCCCCCGCTCAATCATCGTTCCGATGGATTGGGCAACAACGATAACGTTTGGGAAAACCCTGCCGGTACTTTTTCCAAAAGAAAGCAGTGTCCACAAGATCAGAGCTACTGCCAGTGAGATAAGCAGCCATACCCCTTTTGGAATCTTACCGACAATGTCGTTTTTCTTCTTTTTCCCCATAATGTAACCTCCTATCTTCTCTCCGCGAATTCATTATCCGCATCCTGCCCTTTACCCAAAGAGCTTTCTCACGTCATCAAGTATTTGTATAATTTATATAATTATAATGCCACAAAGCCTTGTATGTTTCAACACATTCTTAGACAAACGTTTGCCAAAAGGTCACATACTTGCGTTAAAGTGTTGCTATTTTATCATATTTTTCTTTTTCAATTAGCATTTTGCACAATTTCGATATATTGTTTTTAAACAAAAACACTGACAAAACAACCTGACGGTCATATTTCACAGGTTTTAAGGACAAAAAACGGAGGCCCGAAAGCCTCCGAAAAATCTTTATATTTTTTGCGATATTCCGTCATTTCATCTTTTTATAGCGTTCGATCATTTCATCCAGTGACACCTGTTCAACCAATGGCGCCTTTCCGTAAGACCCAAATTCCACAATTAAAGTGCCAATGGCTTCTTTAACCCCTTTTTCAACTGCATGCATCAGTGCAGCGACGTCATCATCCGGAATATTGCCGTACATGACTGTATCCATAATCGGCGGGAAAAAGACTCTCGGATCAAACTGTTCCCGTTTTTCCTCAAGAAGGCGGTACACTTCCCCGATGGACGGACTGTCCTGTAAATCCGGGTGATCTCTGAAAAATTCCTTCATATTTCTTGTCACTGCCAGACGGATATCTGTATCTACATTAATTTTTCCGATTCCGCATGGGATGGCAGCCTTAAGCTCATCAATGGATATGCCGTGAGCATTTTTAATATTTCCGCCAAGAGCGTTAATTTCATCCACAATATAGGTGGGTACCGTCGATGAACCATGGGATACCAGAACGCCAAAAATATTTTCGTGCATCAGACATTCCTTAATTGCAATCGGAATCTCCCGGCGCAGACGAACATCTTTGCCTTTGGAAGCGCCGTGCATGGTGCCGTAGGAAATCGCCAGGGCATCGCAGCCCGTCTTCTTAAAAAATTCCACCGCCTTCATTGGGTTTGTATAGGTAGAATTTGCTGCAAATACATGATCCTCCACGCCGGCCAGCACCCCAAGCTCGCCTTCCACAGAAACGCCCCGTGCATGGGCATATTTTACAACCGCTCTTGTCAGCTCCACATTTTCATCAAACGGAAGGGCGGAGCCGTCAATCATCACCGAAGTATAGCCGCCTTCAATAGCAGCCTTACAGGAATCAAAATCCCGGCCGTGATCCAGATGAAGCACAACCGGCACCGATGAATTTGCCGCAAACTTTTTCACTGCACTGGCAATATTTCTGGCACCGATCTTTTTATCCTCCAGCGTGGCATTGGCGAAATCTACACGGCCGCCCATAAATCCGTTGGCCAGATCGGCTCCCTGTAAAATCGCCGCTGATCTGAACATCTCATGGACCTCGATGGCCGCTTTGGCCTGTGCCACCGCGTTCACGTTAAATGCCCCCTGGGCAAAACGGTATTTGTCAACAGTTTCCAGCAATGGTCTTAATGGAATTAATGGCATATCAGTTCTCCTTTCACAAATGTATCTTTCACATTATAATCTTTATCCAGAATCACAACATCCCCGTCCTTGCCCACATCAAGGCTTCCGATACGTTCGTCCATACCTACGGCCCTGGCCGGATTCATCGTCAACATTGGAAGAATCTCCTCCAAAGGCCGCTGCGTAAATGTTATAAGATTTTTAAGCGCCTGTCCGGTTGTAAGGGTACTGCCTGCTCTTGTACCGTTAGATTTCAATTTGGCATCCCCGCCTTCCACAACAACCTCATTAACCCCCAGCTTGTACGCCCCGTCAGGCAGTCCCGCAGCCATGATCGAATCGGTCACGGCAATCATCCGGTCAATGCCTTTGATTTTAATCAGAAAACGTACGGTTCCCGGATGCAGATGACGGCCGTCGCAAATAGCCTCACAATAAATATCCGATTCCAAAACAGCACCCATAATGGCAGGATAATGCTGGTGCAGAAGCTTCATGGCATTGAGCACATGGGTTGCCGACACGGCACCATTGCGGATACACTGCCATGCAGTTTCATAATCCGCGCCGGAATGGCCGATGGCCACGGCGATTCCCATCTGACGAATCTCGGGTATGGCCTGTGCAATCCCCTCAACCTCCGGAGAAACAGTAATGTAGCGAATATTTCCGTCTGCAGCTTTCTGGTAAGCGGCAAGCAGCTCCAAATCCGGCTTTAACAGCAGATGTTCCGGCATGGCCCCCTTATATTCTTTGGCCAGGAACGGGCCTTCCAGATGAATCCCCATTAAATCGGCACAGTTTTTGTGATCAGCCCGATGGGCCATCGCCTGTTGGATACAATAAAACGTCTGTTCCGGAGTATCTGTCAAAATAGAACACAGCCAGGATGTCGTTCCGCAGCCGGCAAAGAATCGTCCAATTTTCTCAAAATCGTCCTTACTGGCAGCATTCACATCCACGCCGCAGCCCCCATGGGTATGGATATCGACAAATCCCGGCACAACATAATGGCCGCGGGCATCATAAATCTCATCTCCTGAAACAGGCGTTCCATGACATACAACGGCACCGATACGTCCGTTTTCCAAAAGCAGATCTGCATCTTTAAATTTCCCGTCTGCATATACCCGGCCGCCTGTTACCCATTTTCTCATACACACATCCTCCCCTTTAATTATTTTTTAAGCCTTCTGTTCATTTGAAAAAACACGCCCGATCAATCCTCAAGGGCAGCCACATACTCTGTAATCTTCAGCTGAATATCCGGGTGATCTGTCAGCAGAGAAACCGGGAAATCCGTCGTCCGTTCACCATAGGCCACGCGTCTTACCACAGCTCTGTGCCAGTTTCTAAAACATCCCAGACGTATTTTTCTGGCATGAGCAATTTCATACATACCAATGGTCACACAGTCATGAGGCATATCCTCAAGCGCACCGCCAAAGTCTCCGATGGCATTGGCTGTACGGGTTTCTTTGGTAATTTCCAAAACCCTTGTCTTCTGAGCCAGAAATTCCTGCTCACTAAGACTTGGATCTGCCTCATTAAAAGCCACATGCCCGTTAATGCCAATACCGCCAAAACAGATATCCACTCCGCCCAGCTTTTCGATCAGCTCAGGAATATAGGATAAATTTTGAGGATCCGGGAAAATCCGCTGCGACTGAGGCATTACCAGCTCCGGATCGATCCGGCTGTAAACCTGCCTGTCCATAAACCCACGAAAACTTAGCGGATGATCCTTAGACACCCATGTCTGATCATCATTAAGATATTCATCCATATTAATAAACCATACATTTTTCAAACTGATCCTTTCACGGTTCACCATATCCACAAAATACGGATACTGTCCCACCGGGCCTACAGGACATATAAAAACCGTCGTCTCCCCGGCTGCGTTATGTGCTTTAATTTCCTCCGCCATCTCTCTGGCCATGGATGAAAAAACCTGGGCATTATCTTTCATGACCAGCACCGGCAGCTTTGGACCATTGGCCAGCAGCTGCTCCTTTGTATACAGGTAGTATTCATGTCTCATGTGTCTCATCCTTTCCCCACAATCAGGCGAACCTATAGCCGCCCCAAAATCCCATTTGACATTTCATCTAATTTTTTTTACAGGATATTATATTTTTCCGTCAATTTGATTATACGCTGTAATTTTTTTCAATTCAACAAACTTTGGTCATCTTTTTAGGTAAAACCCTGTATATTTAGGCAAACGTTGTCATAATATCCATTGTTATTTTTATGAAAATTCTTTATAATAGTAAATATATACAAATTATTTTTAGTTTTCGTGACAGTTCATCACATTTTTCAGTTTGGAGGTCGCAGCCCATGACATTAAAAGAAATTGCAGAACAAGCCAATGTCTCCATCTCCACCGTTTCCCGGGTCATTAACCAGAAAAAACCGGGCGCAGCCAGTGCAGAAGTTTCGGAGCGCATCTGGGAAATTGTACGAAAAAGCGGCTATATTCCCAACCGTACAGCACAAAACCTGAAAATGGGCGTCACCAATGAGGCCCAGCATATAGAACCCAAAACCATTGCCATTATTTACGCAAGAACCGACTCCTTGTCCACGGATTTTTTCTTTTCACACATAGCAAAGGCCATGGAGCAGGAATTGTTTAAAAGTAACTACTATCTTAAATATTCCTTTACCTCCCTGGATTTTTCCAATGCTCAGACAGCCGCCCAGATTGCTTCCCTTTCCGTAGACGGTGTTGTAGTTTTGGGACGTTATGAGAAAACACTTTTTAAATATTTGTCCGAGCAGCATTCCAATGTGATGTATGTAGGCTTAAATCCCATAGACTTTAAGTTTGATCAGGTCATCTGCTGTGGCGGAGAAATCGCCAAAACAGCCGTCAATTACCTGTACAGTCTGGGGCATACAAAAATCGGTTATATCGGAGCCCAGCAAAACGAAATTCGCTATAAAGGTTACAAGCGGGCTCTGGAAAAACTGGATCTGCCTTTCAGGCAGCGCAATGCGGTCAATGTCCGCCAGACGGCAGACGGCGGATATAAGGCAGCCAATATGCTGATGGATATGGGCTCAGACATCAGTGCCGTTTTCTGTGCCAACGACAACACTGCCATTGGAGCCATGCGCGCCTTTCAGGAGCGGGGCTACCGTATTCCCCAGGATATTTCCATTATCGGCGTGGATGATATTGAAACCGATCAATATCTGACCCCCATGCTGACCAGTATCCACATCCCTCTGGAAGGCCTCGGTAAATGCGCCTCAAAAATACTGATCGACCGTCTAAACGGCGGCCACAGTTTTCCGATGAAAACCATTCTGCCCTTCTATATCGCCAAAAGAGACAGCTGCGCCAGCCCGTCTAAAGACAGAAAACCTTTTGGCACATAAAAAACTGTGCGGTCAAAACCACATGCCTTTTCGTGGTCTTAAACCGCACAGTTTTTTCATTTACTCTTTAACCGCCCCCATGGTAATGCCTCTGACAAAATACTTCTGAAGGAACGGATACACAATAATCACCGGCAGGATACCTACAACCGCAATGGCCATACGCATTGTCGTCGAAGGCAGGCTTCCCACACTGACGCCGCCCATTTTGGAGGCATTCTGAGATAGATAATTAATATTTTCATTAATCTGATTCAGCACGAGCTGAATGGTATAGTACTTACTTCCGCCTCTTGTTGTAAGATAATAAAGACCGTTTGTCCAGTCATTCCAGTAAATCAGGCCGGTCATCAGGCCAATGGTGGCGATAATGGGACGGGACAAAGGTACAATAATACTTGTAAATGTTTTAATCTCTCCTGCACCGTCAATCCGCGCAGCTTCCTTTAAGGATTCCGGAATCGAAAACGTAAAATAATTTTTTACAAGAATCACATTAAAAGCATTCATCATTAATCCCGGAAAAATCAGGGCAAAAATTGTATCTCTGATATGAAAAACCTGATTCCAGCAATAGTAGCTGGCTACAATCCCACCGGAAAACAGCATGGTAAATATACACATAAAGTTCAGCACCCGACGGCCAAAAAGTTCTTTATCCGACAGCGCATAAGCAAACATGGTCGTTACAATAATGCTCAGCGCAGTCCCCACAACGGTGACAATAATCGTCATCAGGTAAGCCTGTCCAATGGTTTCCCAGGAATTGGCAATATACGCGTAGGCTTCCAGACTCCAGGCTTTTGGAAAAAAACTGAATCCATTAACAGTGGCCCATTTATTATCCGTAAATGAAGCAATAACAAGCAAAACAAACGGAAACAGCGCTGCCAGTGTAAAAAAAATCATAACCGCATGGGCGACGGTCTGCCATATTCGATATTCTCTTGTTTTTAACATACCTACTCCTCCTGTCTTTCATATTGCTGTTCCGCTTAAAACAAAGCATTTTCCTCACTGACTTTGCGGACAATCAAATTGGCAGATACGACCATGATAAAGCCTACAATGGATTGGAACACACTGGCCGCGGATGACATACCGTAGTCACTGTTTTGCATCAGCGCATTGTAAACATACACATCGATCGTCTGAGTGACCGAATAAAGAGCGCCCGAATTTTTCGGAACCTGATAAAACATACCAAAATCCGATGCAAAAATACGTCCGATCGAAAGAATGAACATTGTAATCACCGTTGGCTTTAAAAATGGCAGTGTAATTTTTGTAATCTGCTGCCATTTTGTGGCCCCGTCGATTTTTGCCGCTTCATAATACTCGCCGTTAATTCCCACAATGCTGGACAGATAGATAATCATGGAATAACCTGTTCCCTTCCAGATATGGCATATCGTCAGAATCACCGGCCAATAGGCCTTTTCCTGATACCAGTTTACAGGCTGGGCGCCAAACAGTTCAAGAATATTGTTAAGGAGTCCGGTATCTGATGCCAAAAGGGCATAGACAAGATAGCTGACCACAACCCAGCTCATCAGGTAAGGCAGCAAAATCAAACTTTGATACATTCTTGACAGGAATCTATTTTTAACCTCATTGAGCAGAATTGCCACTGCAATGGATATAAAAGTCCCAAGAATAATAAACACTACATTATAAAGTACTGTATTTCTGATAATCGTAAATGCGGTGCTGGACTGAAATAAAAACTTAAAATTATCCAGACCGCACCAGTCACTGGCAAAAAACCCCTTAACTACATTGATCTTTTTAAAAGCAATCATTATACCAAACATAGGGATATAATTATTGCAAATCATATAAATGATCCCCGGAAGCGCCATAAAATAAAGAGGAATCATACGCTTCCAGCGTCTTTTTTTCTTAGGAACCGGCATAAATCTGTCTTCGGCAGGATTCCCCGGGGCCCCGCCGGCCGTTGTCTGTAATGCCATCTGTTTCCCTCCCCCTAAAACATGCTGCAGCCGTTTTCGCCCGCTTTTAGATAAAAAGCGATGCCCGCCGGAACCGCCCTTTAGGCATCGCTTTTTCACGACCTTTTTCATGGCCTCTGTTGTTTGCATTGATGCCTGTCATCCAACAGGCCATGGATTATTTCTGTGCTGCAAGCCATTCATCCAGCTGTCTCTGGTTTTCCTCAATAATATCGTTGATTCCGGCAGCTTCCAGCGCCTGGTTAAATTCCGGAAGCAAGGTTTCCGGATCCTGAGTACCGCAGGCTACCAGACCGGTATACTGGGACACAACCGCATCCACAGCTGTCTTTTGCGTAGATACCGGACTTGTATCAAATACATATCCAAGGGTACAGGATTTCTGTTCGTCTGTAATCGTGGAATTCCATTCCTCTGCAACCTTGTAATAATCCAGAGTCAACGGTTCAAATACGGAAATGGAGGTTTTATCTCCAAAAACATGAAGCGGCATATTGTATGGTGTATTGGCCGCATCCACGCCATCCGCATAGCGGATCACGCCCTGGCCTTTCTTTTCGCCGGCATCCACAACTTCATAGCTGGTTCCCTCCAGACCATAGGTGAGCATGTTATCCAAATCATTATCCGCATACAGATAATTTAAAAACTGGAATGTTTTTTCAGGATTTTCACAGGTGGCCGGGATCGCCCACATGGATGTCTGATACATAGATGTGGTGGCATATTTATCAACCAGATTAATCTTTGTCATATCATAGCCGCAGTCTCTGGACATATTGGACTGCATATCCGTTTCAGTTCCTCCAAAACCGCCCAGATAATAGCCGGACTGAATCTGAACCGTACCTGCATCTGTATTAGTCGCTGCATCCGGTGAAAAATAACCGGCCTGCGCCCACTCATACATTTTCTGGGCATAGGCTTTGTATTCATCCGTCGTATACACATTGGTAACCGTGGTATCCCCGTCAAGACCGGCCCCCATAAGGACACCTGTAGCCAGTGTGGACCCCAGTGTATCATACTTATCCCAATACTGGAAAAGGTCTGTGGTGGCATTTGTTCCGGAAATGCAGTAATAACCATCCCCGTATTTATCTTTATAAGCCTTAAACAATTCTGTCAGATCATCATAGGTATATATTGTATCCGGATCGAAGGACATGCCCAGCTCCTCAAGAATATCTGTTCTTGCATAGAACCCATAGGAACGGGCCCATTTTTCTTCGGAAGGCACGGCATAAAGATTGCCGTTAAAATATCCGCCGGCCATGGCAATACCTTCTGCAGCCTCAATGTCCTGACCATACTGCGCGTACAGATCATCCAACGGCAGCAGGGCGCCCTTGTTGACATAAGTGCCCACACCGGTAACAAATATCATTGCCAGATCCAGTTTATCTCCAGATGTAATCATCAGGTTTTGCTGAGAAGCCAAATCATTGACAAAAATCGGATACATCGTCAAGTGAACACCGATTTCCGGTTCGGTTACCGCATTGATGGCATCCTCAACCGCCTGCATTCCAGGAGGTTCTGCACCAAGAATCGGCATTGCCATTACAACCTCATAAATCTCCCCATCGGCACCGCCATTACCTTCAGATGCGCTGTCATCAGCTGAACCACCGTTTTCTGTCTGAGCGCCGCCTGCTGTTTCCTCAGCACTCTGTGTGGCTGTTTTTTCAGTTTCTGCGGTTTTTCCGTCTCCGCCGTCTGAACCTGAATTTCCCCCTGAAGAAGCCCCGGAAGAACAGCCCGCCAGCAGCGAACATGTCATCATACCGGATAATAATAATGCTGTTGCTTTTTTCATTTCCCCCAACCTCCTGCTTTTTTATTGCATCGTTGTATTTCGATGAAAATATTATACTATTTTTAGGTGCCTCCTGTATATTCTTATCCGGTCATGATTTGATATTATTGATCAATTTATTGTATTTTTTTAACATTTTTTAACACTTTTTAACCATGATATATTGATCGCCTCATGATTCTTTGTAATTTATTTCCCATAATTGCCGATATTCTCTGGGTGTTTTTCCTGTTATTTTTTTAAAGCTCTTGGTAAAATAAGAATAATTGTTATACCCTGTTTTTGCCGCCACGGCGCTGACCGTCAGCTTTGGATCCTTTAATAGTTCTCTGGCCAGCATGACCCGCTGCTCCTGAATATAATCCACAACCGTCATGTTATGCTTTTTCTTAAACAGACGCCCCAGATGCGTGACACTTAAATAGGCCACACCGGCCAGCATCTCTATGGACATCTGTTCTCCGATATGTTCATGAATATAGGTCTCCACCCGCTCCATTGCTTCCTGACCGCCGGAATGTTCTTCCCCTTTCATCTGATCAATATACATTTTCCCATAATCATGGTAAACCTGATTCTGATTTTCCCTCATAATTTTTTCCTGAGCTTTTAAAAGGTACTCCACAACCTCCTCCGTATCTGCAGGCTTTAAAATATATCCCAGGCATTCCAGAGCAATGGCCCGCCGGGCAAATTCAAAATCATCATGGCAGGTAAGAAAAATACAGACCGTTTTGGGATAATTTTCCCGTACCCACCGAACCAGTTCAATACCGTTGCCCACAGGCATTTCAATATCGCATAAAAGGATATCCACCTTTTTTGTTCTAAACAGATTCACAGCCTGTGCATAGCTGTTCGCCGTGAGTATTTCCTCAAAATTCAGCCGATCCCAGGGCACATCATCCACAAGCCCCTGTATGGCCACAACCTCATCATCCACAATCATCAGATTCATCGCGCATCCTCCCTGTCTGTTATGTTCCTGTCGCTATCTGCCATTTTCCGGTCACTGCCCGAATTTCCCCCTGCCCTCGGAAGGGATCCGCATAAAGACCTGGGTTCCGCTTCCCGGACTGCTTGTAATATTAAAGTACATCCGTTCACCGTAAAGCATGTTCAGCCTTCGCCGGCAATTCCAGATACCGATATGTTTTCCGGATTCATTTTCAAAGGCTTCCCCGCCTCTGATTTTTTCCAGTGTTGCCCCATCCATCCCGTTTCCGGTATCACAGATGGAAATCACCATATCCCCTTCTTCTTCCCGCACAATCACAATGACCTCGATTTCATCCTCCATTTTCAGAGCATATTTAATAGAATTTTCCACAAAATTCAGGATCATTAAAGACGGCAGCCTTAGTCCCATCAGCGATTCATCAATATTTTCAGTATAGGTAAATCTTCCCGGATATCGGATTTTCTGGACCTCCACATAATTATGAACACAGCGCATCTCCTCATAAAGCTGGACGCTGCCACTTGTATGCCACAGAGAAAATCTCAGATAATTAGCCAGATATTTAGTGAATTTACGAATATTGGCCACATTGGAAGATTTTGCCAGACTGAATATTGTATTCAGACAATTCATAATAAAATGTGGATTCACCTGAAGCCGAAGATTCATGGCTTCAATATCCATGCGTTCCAGTTCTTTTTCATATACCTGAATTTTCAATGTTTCAATGCGTTGGGCCATGGAATTAAATTTACGGTTCAGTTCTCCCATCTCCCTGTTTTTCTCTGTATCCGTTATTCTGTAAGACGTATCGCCTTCCTCCAGACGGCTCATGGCCTGATTCAGCCTGTACATTGGACGAATCAGAAGTTTTTTCAGTATAAAAATCAGCAGCGGAATACAGATCAAATAAACAATAGCCATACTGATGCCCATTTTCTGGGCCACAGGCATCTGGCTGAGCACATTTTTCCGTTCAACGGTCACCGCAGCCTCCAGCGCAGCCCGATCACAGGTCGTCTTTACCGTCAGTGTCCCCTTTTCTTCCTGACATGGGGTTTCTGGTCCCACTGCCACCAGTGCATGATCCATGGTCAGTCCTGCAGCAATTCTGTCCTCAATCATGTCCAGATTAATCATGGCACCATAACAATAATCGGATGAACCATATCTGAGCAGATGAATTGCCCACTGAGTACCTCCGATTTTCTCACAGTACCATTCCGGACGAATATTCCGGGGCTGCTCCACTCTAAGTCTGCTCTGAGTCTTAATGTAATCATTAAGCACTGACCTTAATGAATTAAAATCACCTTTCACGGCCACATTCGCATAATCCCGATCCGATACACAGAAAAAATAGGCATCGGCCTCCATATAATTTTTTACCCGGCGATCCAGCTCCTGCCAGTAAAAGCTGGCCACCTTCATAAATTCTTCATCACTTAAATCATCTCTCAATTTAAATGTATGCGTATTTTCATCAGCATCATTAGACATATAAATATCCGCTGCGTGAATCCGCTCATCCAGCTCATTCATATACAGCGCAGCCGTATGTCCTGCAGCCTCCATTGTCTGCCGCACAAAAGCCTGCTGCGCCTGAATGGCATAAATGACGGAAATCATATTCACAGGCAGCACAAGGCCGATCACCAGCAGCACCACCTGAGTCGAAACCGACAGCCGGGTAAACTTTTTCAATATTTTCATCGTGCTTTCCTTTCTTTCAGGCCTTCGTATCTTTCAGGCCTTTGTACCCAAACGACCTTTAAGGCCAAAATCATCCCATAATATTATAAATAATTTTTCATCAAAGAGATATACCGATCCCACCTTTTATTAGCACATTTTTGTCATCTAAAAAAACATTGGCAGCGGATATCTGCCTTTTTTACTGTACACTCACAATTTGTTCTGGTAAAATATTCCTAAGATGATGACCGGTTCAATCGGTTATGTTTTTTATGTT
>CAJKGK010000019.1 GCA_905199445.1 uncultured Lachnospiraceae bacterium
TGAGGCGCTGACCCCGGCAGATCTTTCTGGGTTTATGGATAAGTATCTGGATCTTAAAAATGTAAGTATTGCCCTTATCGGAAATATGGAGCAGCTGAACCATCAGGCCGTTGATGATGTACTTGATAAATATGGAATTTTGTTTTCAAGAAGGGAGTTTTTATGAGCAAAGGAGAATTTTTAAAGCAGCTGAAAACCTATCTTCAGGGGAAAATAAGCCCTGATCAGGTTGAAGATTATATACGTTATTATGATCAGTATATTGATGAACAAAAGGCGGCAGGCCAGACGGAGTCTCAGGCTGTAGACGGTTTGGGAGATCCTATGATGATTGGAAAAAACATTGTGGATGCAGCAGGGCGTCAAAAAAATAACCGTTATACTCAAAACACGGATTCTTCTGAATCGAGACAGGGAAATAAAGGCGTTCATGTGCCATCAAAATTGAAAATTTACGGGATTATTGCGCTGGTGATTTTAATTGTTTTGATTGTGCTTGTGGCAGTGACTAAAATCATTGCGTTTTTCTTTCCGATCATTCTTGTATGTGTGGCACTGGCACTTATTACACGAAAGCGGAGATAGAAAAATAGGATGAAGATTTCAATATTATGTGTAGGTAAAGTCAAGGAAAAATTTTATGTACAGGCCATTGATGAATTTACAAAACGGCTTTCCAGATACTGCAAATTGGAAATTATAGAGGTTGCCGATGAAAAGACGCCGGATAGTGCCGGGGATGCTTTAGAAGATATGATCCGCAAAAAAGAAGGGGACCGGCTTTTAAAATATATTAAAGAGGATGCCTATGTGATTGCCCTGGCCATTGAAGGAAAAATGCTTTCATCTGAGGAACTGGCCCACAAAATAGAAACCTTGGGCATCGGTGGAACAAGCCATATTCAGTTAGTGATTGGCGGTTCATTGGGGCTTGCTCCGGAAGTTTTAAAGCGGGCTCATATGCTTTTAAGCTTTTCAAAAATGACCTTTCCTCATCAGCTTATGCGGGTGATTCTTCTGGAGCAGATTTACAGAAGCTACAGAATTCTATGTAACGAACCGTATCATAAATAGAATCAAAGGTTTATTATGACACCAAAGGAAAGTTTAAAAAATCAGTAACTACACCCGAAAAAACAGTCAGGAGGAGAATTAAATGAAATTTCGATCAATCAATGAATTTAATACAATCAAAGTCCAGGATGTGTCCATAAAATCCCTGACACTTTTGGAAAATCAGCTGGTGCTTTTAACAGACGGTGCCATTATTCAAAGCAATAATTCCAATAATACCCGTTATGAGGACGTGTATTCGATGGAAACAGAGCTGGTATTTAACCATGTGCATATACTGGCTGTAAAAAAACAGGGTTTTAAATACTTTGATGCCAACGGCTGTCTTTTAAATGAAGTGTCGGATCAGCTTCTTGAGGGAGAAGAAAGGAATGCCATGCTTTGCCAGGCAACGGGAGCCAGCGTGTTTACCCTGGAGAAAACCGTGGACAGCGATATCTATGTACTGATCTTTGATGTTGAAACCGAGAACGAGGATGTGATAACATACGAAATTGATTTTACGTTTAAAGAAAGCATTGTCAGTTGGGACAGATTTGCAGGGCCTGTAAACGGGCAGCTGTAAAAGCCGGAAAATGGCATGCAGTCCATGTTGGGTAAGAATTAAAAATAAGAAGATTTAAAAAATAATCTTGCTTTTTTCTCCAGAGTGTGATAAAGTATACCCGTTGTGAAAAATAGGATGGTCCTCTGCTACAGGTTATGTATTAAGAACGTCTAATGATTAAAGGAGGTTCACACAGGATGAACGATATTATTAAGAACATTGAAGCTGCTCAGTTAAAAGCAGAAATCCCGAGCTTTAACGTTGGTGATACTGTTAAAGTTTACGCAAAAGTAAAAGAAGGTAACAGAGAAAGAACTCAGGTTTTTGAAGGTACAGTTCTTAAAAGACAGAACGGTTCCAACCGTGAAACTTTTACAGTTAGAAAATTCTCTAACGGTATCGGCGTAGAAAAAACATGGCCATTACACAGCCCGATCGTAGAAAAGATCGAAGTTGTAAGAAAAGGTAAAGTAAGACGTGCTAAATTATACTACTTAAGAGACAGAGTAGGTAAGGCAGCCAAAGTTAAAGAATTAGTTAAATAATTGATTAAAATTTGGGACAGGTACATTATGTAGCTGCCCCATTTTTGTAAGCAGACATAGTAAAGGTGAGAAGTATTGAAGCGTAATTTCGCTAAACGGCGCCGCAGACTTTTGCGGCGGACAAAGGAAAAGAAAATTTTTCAGAAGATTCTTCAGATTACACTGACGATTTTTGGCTTTATTCTGGCAATATTTCTGGGAATCATGGCTGGTGGCACCTTTGGCGGAAAGGTGATTGTGGACGGCAGTTCTATGATGCCCACATTATCAGAAAATGAGGCTATGAGGGTTGACCGTCTTATTTATAAACTTAGAAAGCCCGGGCGTATGGATCTTATTGTATTTAATATGGGTAAGGGCGATATGGACCGGTATTATGTACGACGGGTAATCGGACTGCCGGAAGAAACGGTACAGATTATAGACGGTGTCATTTATATTGATGAAGAACCGCTTGAATATAAATATAACAGTGAATATATTGAAAATGCAGGCATTGCGGAAGATAAAATTGTTCTTGGAATGGATGAATATTTTGTGCTGGGTGACAATTATAACGACTGTGAGGATAGCCGCTATGATTCTGTGGGAATTATAAATAAAGACCAGATCGAAGGAAAGGCCAGATAGGTCACAGCTTCATGTTAAGGAAGGTGATTTTAAATGAACATACAGTGGTATCCCGGGCATATGACAAAAGCCCGGCGAATGATGCAGGAGGATATTAAGCTTATTGATCTTGTCATTGAACTGGTAGATGCAAGGATCCCTCTAAGCAGTAAAAATCCGGATATCGATGAGCTGGCCAAAAATAAAGCCAGATTAATTTTACTGAATAAGGCAGATCTGGCCAGCCCGGAACAGACAAAAGCCTGGGAGGACTGGTTTAAAGCCAAAGGATTTTACGTGCTTTCGCTCAATGCCAGAAATGGCAGCGGCGTTAAGGCTGTTACCGGAATTATTCAGGAAGCCTGTAAAGAAAAAATTGAACGGGATCGGCGCAGAGGGATTATGAACCGCCCGGTTCGTGCCATGATTGTAGGCATACCCAATGTAGGCAAATCTACCTTTATTAATACATATGCAGGGAAGGCCTGCACAAAAACCGGCAATAAGCCTGGTGTGACCAAGGGAAAGCAGTGGATTCGGCTGAATAAAAATGTAGAGCTTCTGGATACGCCGGGAATCTTATGGCCTAAGTTTGAGGATCAGAGTGTGGGACAGAAACTGGCAATTATCGGATCCATTAAAGATGATTTGCTGGACATCAGAGAACTGGCTGTACAGCTTCTTGGGCTGCTTATGGAAAAATATCCGGGAATTTTACAAAAACGCTACAATATTGAAGAAAATCGTGATAAAATAAAAATGCTTGAAATGATTGCCGAGGCCAGAAACTGTCGGCTTAAGGGCAATGTACTGGATACGCAGAAAGCGGCCAAGCTTTTGCTGGATGATTTCCGCAGTGCCAAGCTTGGGGCCATAACTCTGGATTTCCCGGAGAATGAATGATAGGTTGTGATTAAATATTGAATGAAATAGAAGATAAAAAGCCGTCCCATAAAAGTCTGGGGCAGGAGCTTTTAAGCTTTGCCTGCTATTTTATAGTTGTATTGATTCTCTCTTTTGTAATCGTCAACTTTGTAGCACAGAGAACAGAAGTCGTGGGAACATCCATGAATCCTACGCTGGAAAATGGAGATAATCTGATTGTGGATAAGTTAAGCTATTGGTTTAATGATCCCAAGCGGTTTGATATTATCGTTTTTCCTTATCCTAAAGAGCCTGATAAGCATTATATTAAACGTGTGATCGGTCTTCCGGGAGAAACTGTTCAGATTATTGACGGATATGTTTATATTAACGGCGAAAAGCTGGATGAGTCTTACGGCAGTGATGTGATGAATACAGCGGGGATTGCTCAGGATCCGATTGTTTTGGGCCCTGATGAATATTTCGTTTTGGGTGACAACCGCAATAACAGCGAGGACAGCCGTTATGCGGCGGTAGGCAATATTAAACGCAGCGATATTACAGGCCGGGCATGGCTTCGAATATGGCCGTTTGATTCCATTGGTTTTCTGAATCACGGGTAAGTCGTACAGGCCGGAAGGGGACCCCCTATGGTTTCCTCCGGCTTTTTGTCTGTGGCTGTGGGTCTGGCTGCCAGAATTACAGCCGCAGGGAATATTGGAAGGATGTCCTGATAAAAATAATCCCATAGGGATAACGGAGGGGATTTTATGTCAAAAAGTATACAGGAGATAAAAAAAGAGTTTGACGGTGCAGCGCCGGATGAGTGTCAAAGGTTGTGTATTCTTTATGCCGATGATCAAAGGCGTGGTGTAAAGGCATTGATTGCACGGGTTCATAAGGCGCAAAAACGGCTGGAGGACGAATTGTTAAGGCTGGATAAAATGTTGGCTTATGAAAGAAAATATGAGGAAATTCCATGGATTGCAGGTATAGATGAGGCCGGCCGCGGCCCGCTTTGCGGTCCTGTAGTGGCGGCTGCGGTTGTTTTGCCTAAAAATCTAAAAATATTGTATCTCAATGATTCCAAACAGCTTTCCCCCAAAAAAAGAGATGCTCTTTATGATGAAATTATGGAAAAAGCGGTTAGTGTAGGCGTAGGCGTCGCCTCTGCTCAGAGAATCGATGAAATAAACATTCTTCAGGCAACCTATGAGGCCATGCGGGAGGCGGTTTCCAAGCTTTCGGTTCCGGCTGGGCTTTTGCTGAATGATGCCGTGCATATCCCTGATCTGGATATTCCCCAGGTGCCCATTGTCAAAGGTGATGCCAAAAGCCTGTCCATTGCGGCTGCCAGTGTGATTGCTAAAGTAACCAGGGACCGTATGATGGCTGAATATGACCATATTTTTCCCGGGTATGATTTTATAAAACACAAGGGTTATGGAACTGCTGAACATATTCAGGCGCTGCACACATTGGGACCTTCGCCCATTCATCGCCGCAGTTTCATTAAAAATCTGCTGTAGTTCGTTTGAAAAGGTGGGAGACTTATGTATTCAGGAAACAAGCGGAAAATGGGCAGCTATTTTGAGTCTGCTGCCGCGGGATGGCTTACCAAACAGGGCTATGTGATTACAGAAAAAAATTTCAGCTGCCGTTTTGGAGAGATTGACCTGATTGCAAAAGATGAAGCCTATTTAGTATTTATTGAGGTTAAATACAGAAAGAATAACAGTAAGGGTGCACCATGGGAAGCTGTGAACCTGAATAAGCAGCGCAGAATCATTGCCACAGCCAGATATTATATGATGGTCAGAGGCTATGGGCTGCACATACCGGTGCGTTTTGATGTGGTCGGCATATGCGGCGGCCAGATCCGTCTTTATAAAAATGCATTTTATGAAGGAAGATGACAATAATGAACAATACAAGTAAATCCCACCGGCGGGATGGCTATATTTTGTCCCAGGGCAGTGTCCCGGTGATCCGCTTTCCGGCATTTGTGTCCATGGATTTTTTGGAACACGGATTTTCTACCAGGATGGGCGGTGTGAGTACCGGCGATTTTGCGTCCATGAATCTTTCATTTTCACGGGGAGACGATTCACAGTTAGTTCTGGAAAATTTCAGAAGATTTGGCCAGGCCGTGAACATGGACGACAAGGATATGGTTTTTTCAGATCAGACGCATACAACGAATATTCGAATCGTGACAGAGGCGGACAAAGGTAAGGGGATTATCAAACAAAAAGATTACAGAGATATTGATGGCCTGATAACCGATTGTCCGGGTGTGCCGCTGGTTACTTTTTTTGCAGACTGTGTCCCCCTGTTTTTTGCAGATCCCCAAAAAAAGGTGATTGCAGCCAGTCATTCCGGCTGGAGAGGAAGCGCAAACCGTATGGGACAGAAGACGGTGGATGCCATGTGTGATCGTTTTGGCTGCCTGAGGGAAAACATACAGGCCGTGATTGGACCATCGATTTGTCAGGACTGTTATGAGGTCAGTGAGGATGTGGCTGATGCGTTTAGACAGACATTTAAAGGCTGCCCTGACATTTTGAAAACGATTTTAAAACCATCCTCGAAAACTTTGGCTCAGGATAAAAACGGCAAATATCAGCTGGATTTATGGGCCGCAAACAGAGCTATTTTACTGGATGCTGGACTCATACCGGAACATATTCATACAGCCGGGCTGTGTACTCGATGTCACAGTGATCTTTTGTGGTCCCATCGGGCACAGGGCAGTCGCCGGGGCAGCCTGGCCGGTTTTATAATGATACGTAAGAGGGGTTGTCATGAGTAAAAAATATCTGCATATTATTAAAGAGGTTCAGCCAGGCAGTATTGCCCAGGAGCTGGAGCTTGTGCCCGGTGACGGGGTTTATATGGTAAATCATCAGGTGATTGAAGACGTTTTTGATTACCAGTATCTTATTAATGATGAATACGTGGAGCTTGCTGTTGTCCGGGAAAACGGGGAAGAATGGGTTCTTGAAATCGAAAAGGACTATGATGAGGATCTGGGGATTACGTTTGAGTCCAATCTGATGGATAATTATCGTTCATGCAGCAATCAATGTATTTTCTGTTTTATTGACCAGCTGCCAAAGGGAATGCGGGAAACCATGTATTTTAAAGACGATGATTCCAGGCTGTCTTTTCTGCAGGGCAATTATATTACGATGACCAATATGAAAGATAAGGATTTGGATCGTATTATTAAGTATAAGCTGGCACCCATTAATATTTCCATACACACAACAGATCCACAGCTGCGCTGTGAAATGCTTCATAACCGTTTTGCCGGAAAAATAATGGATCAGCTGCGCCGTCTGTATGCGGCCGGTATTGAAATGAACGGCCAGATTGTACTGGTAAAAGGCGTCAATGACGGGGCTGCGCTGGATCGGACCATAGAGGACTTGAGCCAGTTCATGCCTTATATGGAAAGTGTGTCCATTGTTCCTATGGGAATGACAAAGTTCCGTCAGGGACTGTATCCGGCACAGCCTTTCGAAAAAGAGGATGCCACAGCCGTGCTTGAACAGATTCATCGCTGGCAGGACAGGTTTTATGAAGAAAAAGGAAATCGTTTTATTTATGCCGGGGATGAATGGTATATCATGGCAGACTGGCCGTTGCCTCCTGAGGCGGCCTATGGTGGTTATATTCAGCTGGAAAACGGCGTAGGCATGATGCGCCTTCTGATTGAAGAGTTTCATCAGGCTTTGTCAAAGCTTCCCGGTGATGACCGCAGACGTCATGTGTCCATTGTCAGTGGTAAGCTGGCCAGTCCCTATATCCGCCGTCTGTGTGATGAACTGATCGAAAAATATCCCAATATTCAGGTGGATGTTCACTGTATTATCAACCATTTTTTTGGAGAACGTATTACCGTAACCGGTTTGATTACAGGGCAGGATATCATTGAGCAGCTGAAAGGTAAAGATCTGGGATCTGTGCTGCTTTTACCAGTCAATGTTTTACGCAGCGGAGAACAGGTCCTTTTAGACGATGTGACAACCGGGGATATTGAAAAGGCTTTACAAGTTCCGGTGGATATTATAAAATCTAATGGAGATGATTTGGCAGCCAAAATACTTGGCTGAAAAATAAATGAAAAACAGTAGCAGACAGAAAAGGAGAAATCAGTATGAGCAGACCAATTGTAGCTATTGTAGGCCGCCCCAATGTGGGTAAGTCTACATTGTTTAATGTTCTGGCCGGCCAGCAGATCAGTATAGTTAAAGATACACCAGGTGTTACCAGAGACCGTATTTATGCGGATGTGACATGGCTGGACATGCAGTTTACCCTTATTGATACCGGTGGTATTGAGCCGGAAAGCAGTGATTTGATTTTGTCCAGTATGCGTCAGCAGGCAGAAATTGCCATTGACACTGCGGATGTGATTATATTTGTAACCGATGTTCGTCAGGGGCTGGTGGATGCTGACTTTAAAGTGGCAGATATGCTGCGCCGTTCCCATAAGCCGGTTGTGCTTGTGGTGAATAAAGTGGACAGTTTCGAAAAGTTTATGCCGGATGTCTATGAATTTTATAATCTGGGAATCGGTGACCCTATGCCGGTTTCGGCATCTTCCCGCCTGGGACTTGGGGATATGCTGGATGAAGTGGCCAAATACTTTAATAAAGATACAACCCAGGAGGAAGAAGATGACCGTCCAAAGATTGCCGTTGTCGGTAAGCCAAATGTTGGAAAATCATCTCTGATTAACAAGCTTGTGGGTGAGGAGCGGGTGATCGTGTCCAACATTGCGGGAACAACAAGGGACGCTATTGATACATCCGTTAAATATCACGGACGGGAATATGTGTTTATCGATACCGCCGGCCTGAGAAGAAAAAGTAAAATCAAGGAAGAACTGGAGCGTTACAGCATTATTCGTACTGTGACAGCTGTAGAGCGGGCCGATGTGGTCATTCTTATGATTGACGCCGTAGAAGGCGTGACGGAGCAGGATGCCAAAATTGCCGGTATTGCCCATGAACGGGGTAAGGGTATGATTATTGCTGTTAATAAGTGGGATGCCATTGAAAAGAACGACAAGACAATTTATAAATTTACCAATGAAATTCGGGAAAAACTGGCTTATATGCCTTATGCGGAACTGATTTTTATATCTGCTAAGACCGGACAGCGCCTGAATAAGCTGTATGAGACCATTGATGCGGTGATCGAAAATCACGCCATGCGCGTGGGTACAGGTGTGCTCAATGAAATCATGGCGGAGGCTGTGGCGATGAAGCAGCCGCCTTCGGATAAGGGAAAACGTCTGCGATTGTATTACATTACTCAGGTTTCGGTAAAACCGCCGACTTTCGTTATTTTTGTCAATGACAAGGAGCTGACCCATTTTTCCTATACACGATATATAGAAAACAAGATTCGGGAAGCTTTTGGATTCAGAGGGACACCTTTGAAGTTTATTATCCGGGAGAGAAAGGAAAAGAAGTAAAATGGTTGTTGAAATTATCATATGTCTGGCTATCGGATATATTTTCGGCTGTTTCCAGACCGGATATTTTTATGGAAGACTTCACGGGATTGATATTCGCAACTATGGCAGCGGTAATGTGGGAACCACAAATACGCTGCGTACGCTGGGCAAAAAGGCGGGATATATAACCTATCTGGGCGATGCTCTGAAGGCCGTTTTTGCCATTCTTCTGGTACGTTATGTCATTTATCCGGATAATATCAATAATTTATTGCTGACCATGTACACAGGCTTTGGCGTTGTTCTGGGACATAACTATCCGTTTTATCTGAAGTTTAAAGGAGGCAAGGGCATTGCCGTGACCAGTGGTGTTATGGTGGCTTTTGATATTCGTTTTGCGATACCGGCGGCCATAGGATTTTTTCTTGTATTTTTTATTACAAGATATGTTTCTTTAGGGTCCCTGGTGCTGTCCCTTCTTTTTCCTGTTTGTGTGCTTGTGGCCTATCCTGGTCAATGGCACTTGTTTGGCGTCAGTGTGGCTTTTTGTCTTATGGCCTTCTGGCGTCATCGCAGCAACATTGGACGGCTGCTCAACGGGACAGAAAACCGGTTTGACAAAAAGAAAAAATCCCAGCATACATAAGAAAACCATTTTCAGGCATACTCCGGGTGTCGGATTCTTCCGACTTTCGGAGTATGTTTTTTTCGATCAGTTATTAATGGAAAAATTATTGGATGGAGGATGCACATGATTTATACAGTAACCCTTAATCCATCGCTGGATTATATTGTGGCAGTGGATCACTTTGAGATGGGTATGACAAACCGGACGGCTTATGAACAGATTTTACCTGGGGGCAAAGGCATTAATGTTTCTCTTGTACTTAAAAATCTGGGCATAGACAGCACAGCCCTGGGTTTTGTGGCCGGTTTTACTGGCGATGAAATTTGCCGGCTGCTGAAAGCCGCCGGCTGTCTGACAGATTTTATACAGGCGGATCAAGGGGTATCCAGAATTAATGTGAAGCTTAAGTCTCTGGACGGCACTGAAATTAACGGTCAGGGACCTTTAATTACCCCGGAAACAGAGGCACTGCTCATGAGTCGGTTTGATGCCTTGAGCAGAGGAGATGTGCTTGTTCTGGCAGGGAGTATTCCACCTTCCATGCCGTTGTCTGTTTATAAAGATATAATGATACGGCTGAAAGATCGGGAAGTTGTTACGGTGGTGGATACCACGGGGGATGGGCTTTTAAGCGTATTGCCATATAGACCGTTTCTGGTTAAACCCAACCATCATGAACTGGGCGCACTTTTTGATGCACCAGTTACGGATTTTAATCAGGCGGCTCATTATGCGCGAAAGCTTCAGGAAATGGGGGCTGTGAATGTTCTTGTCTCCATGGGGGGTCAGGGTGCTGTGCTTGTGGATGAGTATAAAAAAATCCATCAGGCATTGGTTCCCAAAGGCGTTTTAGTGAACAGCATAGGCGCCGGTGATTCTATGGTTGCCGGTTTTTTATGCGGGTGGCTGGAAAAACATGATTATGAACATGCCTTTAAAATGGGGCTGGCGGCAGGCAGTGCCAGTGCTTTTTCGGAGTTTTTGGCTTCCGGTGAAGAAATAAGAAACTTATACGGCCAAATCAATGGTTTACGGAGCAGGGAATTTTGCGTATAATACAACTATACCCTTGGTGTTTCAAGGGCGGACTGTTTTTTTGAGGAACAGGATCATCAGATACAGATGGAATGAAACAGTAAAGGCGGCATTTGATAAAGCTGCCGGACAGTGAGGTTTATATGAGTCATATTAGTATTATCGGCGCAGGAAGCTGGGGAACGGCACTGGCACTTGTGCTTCATAAAAACAATCATCAGGTGACGATATGGTCTGCGCTTAAGGAGGAAGTCACTCTTCTTGATCAGACACGGGAAAATCCTACAAAGCTTCCAGGAATACATATTCCGGAGGATATCCGGATTACCGGTGATTTAGATACGGCCTGTCAGGGCAATGCCATGCTTGTATTTGCGGTGCCCAGTGTGTTTATCAGAGCTACAGCACGTTTGGCGGCACCTTTTGTGTCTCCTGGACAGATCATTGTCAATGTGGCTAAAGGGATCGAGGAGCAGACCCTGGATACCATGACAGATATTATTTCAGAGGAAATTCCCCAGGCCGATGTAGCGGTGCTCTCAGGCCCGTCTCATGCAGAGGAAGTGAGCCGGGAAATTCCCACAACGGTTGTTGTGGGTGCCCATTCTCCGGAGACAGCCAAACAAATTCAGGATGTGTTTATGAATGATGTTTTCCGGGTATATTCCAGCTCGGATATGATCGGTATAGAACTGGGCGGTGCCCTTAAAAATGTGATTGCCCTGGCAGCAGGCGTGGTGGACGGTCTGGGTTTTGGTGATAATACAAAGGCAGCCCTGATGACCCGTGGAATCGCCGAAATGTCACGGCTGGGTGCAGCGGCCGGCGGCCGGATGGAAACCTTTGCAGGACTGTCGGGAATTGGAGATTTAATGGTGACCTGCACAAGCCGGCACAGCCGGAACCGAAGGGCCGGATATTTGATCGGACAGGGCGCTTCCATGTCCCAGGCGATGGAAGCGGTACAGATGGTTGTCGAAGGTGTGTATTCAGCCAAAGCAGCTAAAACCATGGCTGAAAAGTATGGTGTGTCCATGCCTATTGTGGATGAGGTCAACAAGGTGCTGTTTGAAGGCAAGACGGCTAATGAAGCCATGAAAGATCTTCTCACAAGAGACCGAAAGGAAGAATTTGATTCCATGGTATGGAAATAAGTGATATTTAAGAAAACTTCTGCATATAATGTATAAGCATATATGGAAGGGGTTTTTTTATGGATCAGTTTGATGTATATAAAGATATACAGGCCCGCACCGGCGGCGAAATATACATAGGCGTTGTTGGTCCGGTACGCACAGGCAAATCCACTTTTATCCGCAGATTTATGGAGCATGTGCTGATCCCCAATATGGAGGAAAAAGACCGGTCAATGGCAACCGATGAAGTCCCGGTGAGCGGAAAAGGGAAAATGATCACAACCGTGGAGCCTAAATTTATTCCCAAAAATGCGGTAAACCTTCAGCTTGGAGCAGATATTTCCGTTAAAATGCGTCTTATTGACTGTGTGGGATTTATGGTCGACGGTGCTGCCGGACATATGGAAGAGAATCGGGAACGTATGGTTAAAACACCGTGGTTTGATGAAGAAATTCCCTTTGGAAAAGCCGCACATATAGGGACACAAAAGGTCATCCGGGATCATTCAACGATTGGCATTGTCATGACCTGCGATGGTTCCTTTGGAGAACTGCCCAGAGAAAATTTTGTGGCACCGGAGGAAGCAACGGTGGCAGAGTTAAAAAAGCTGGGCAAGCCTTTTGTTGTCATTATTAATTCTGCAAAACCTTATTCTGATAGCGCCAGAGCGCTGGAAAAGGAGCTGGGAGAAAAATATGGTGTGGCCTGTATGGCTCAAAACTGCGAGCAGCTTAGGAAGGAAGACATTCATAAAATGATGGAGGCTCTTCTGCTGGAATTTCCTGTATCCCAGGTTAATTTTTATACACCTAAATGGCTGGATGTGCTTAGTGATAAGCATCCTCTAAAACAGGCTGTACTGGAAAGTGTTCAAAATTTTCTGGCCAATATTATGGCTGTCAGAGATGTGCGGCGGCATCAGGAACTTTTGAAAAATGATTATCTGGATAAATATTTTGTAGAAGAAATGAACATGGCGACCGGTATTGTAAAAATTACCCTGACCTTTGAAATGAAGTATTATTATGAATTACTGTCTGCTGTTTTAGGCTGTGAAATTCACGGCGAATATGAACTGTTTAATGTTTTAAAGAGTCTGGTTGCCAAAAAGCTGGAATTTGACAAAGTTTCTGCAGCGATTAATGAGGTGCATCAAAAAGGCTATGGTGTCGTGACCGCAGGAAAGGAAGAAATTCAGATCAGGGAGCCGGAGAT
The DNA here is from genome assembly GCA_905199445.1 of uncultured Lachnospiraceae bacterium. Lineage (GTDB taxonomy): Bacteria > Bacillota > Clostridia > Lachnospirales > Lachnospiraceae > Catenibacillus. The sequence continues at coordinate 13,125 of CAJKGK010000019.1, forward strand.
TGTCAAGCATGGTAGCAAGTTCGGTGTGAATATCAGAGCCAGTGCGCCGTCGATTCACATGATCAGCGCAGGCATTGAAACTGAAATCGCTCCCATTGTAGGCACACAGCAGCAGGCTCAGGATCTGATCGACTATATTCGCCAGACCTCGGATGCATCCGGAGATGCCATCTGGGATACACTAATTTTTGGAAAATCTATCGGCGAGCTGGTTGATGAGGGGATGAAAAGTAAGATTGCCAAGCTGACCGATGAATGTCAGCAAAAACTTCAGGAAACATTGAAAAAAATTATTAATGACAGTAAAGGCAATATTATATTTGTAATTATCTGACTAAAGCAAGCAGGCGGCTGTGGGGCAACAGACCTTCTTAACTGGTCCGAAATCTAAGGGCTTAAATAAAAACGAGACTTATCCTGTGTAAATCAATGACTTACAAACCTTGATTTGTGCGGACAGTCTCGTTTTTTATTGAATAAACATCGGTTTGAATCGGCAAAACGCCGGGCGGCGCTTAGTATTTTCGGGCGTAGACCATATAAAATAAAATCTTCAGTCCCAGGGTTATCAGTAAAATTATCAGTGAGATATGGAAGGCATCCATATTAAATAAAGACGTATGTACGGTTATAAAAAGCAGAAAAAGCAGCAGCAGATCTACCACGGTTCCCCCGCTTTGACTATGGAGAAACTGCTGGCGTTCATCATATTCTCGAAGTTTTTGCTCTTCTAAAAGCAATTTGTTTTTGAGAAGTTTTTTATTGTAATAGATTCTATAGAAAATGAAAATCATCCCTCCAAAAAAGATAAGACGGCTGATCTGGTCCGCAAGATTAGACATGATACGGGAGTCGCCGCCGCCGTTTTGACCGACCCAGACCATGTAGATAAGCATGGCAATTATGGTCAGCCAGAGAAAACGGATGCGATAGCGGATTTTTTTTGTATAGGTCATGGGGGTTAAATGGAATTTTTCAATCATTTTCATATTTTTGATCCTCCATTTCTTTATTTTCCTTCAGGCAGCACAGCTGCTCAACGGTGGTATTAAATACCTGAGCCAGACGGTATGCCAGCATGAGTGAGGGACTGTACTGTTCCTTTTCAATGGATATAATGGTTCTTGATGACACATGGACAAGCTGGGCCAGCTGCTGTTGTGTCAGTCCGGCAGCCAGACGCATTTCTCGAACTTGGTTTTTCATCGCCCACCTCCCTGGATGGAAAGAAAGTTAATATGAAGTTTACTTCTTATGAAGCTAACTTCATATTAACTTGTCCATAATAAAAATTCAAGAGGTTTTGAAAATCTTTTGAATTTTTTTGTAACATAGCAAAGGGATGTCTGTGAAAAACACGACGATGAAAAAATACTTGCAATCTATAGGATGTTATGTTATATTCTAAATAATATACGTATTAAGTATTAAAATTTCTGGTAAGGGCTTTGTCTGGATTTACATAATGCAGTTCATATGACATTGATCTTTGGACTGCCCCCTAAAATATAAACGTCCAATACAGTGTAAATTTTGGCGGGCCCTTTCCTTAAATTACATAGGTGTCATATAAACCGGTGCGGTAAATGAAAGATTTACTCCATCGGCTTTTTGTTTATAGAGATATCAGATGAGAGGCGATTAAAAATGAAAAACATTGCAGGTGCGCTGATCCGTCGGGAACGACTGCTAAGAAATTATTCTCAGGAAGGGCTTTGCCGTGGGATTTGTTCGGTATCGTATTTATCTAAAATTGAAAATCATCAGGCGGATCCTGGAGAAGATATTATGCGGCTGCTTTTTGAACGCCTGGGTATAACTTATGAGCAGGATCCCACATGGCTGGCCCGGGCACAGTCGATCGTGGAAGGGATGTATGATATGCTTCTTTACGGCGTGGGAAATGAGAAAGACTGTTATGAAGAATTTTTTAAAGAATACAGCCGGTTTATGTATTCGCCTTACACCGTGGATGCATTGATTTTTACAATGCTCTGGAAGAATGAATATGATGGACTTTTGGAGGAATTTCAGCCATGTATGACGCTGCGCCAGAAGTCATTTTATATTTACGGACGGTATATGTATGACAAAAAACTGAATGAAGAAGACAAAGAGACGTACAGAGAGTTTTTGGAAAATTCCAGACAGAGCCGTTTCCTGCTTTCTCTGGCTCAGGAGATGTATTGTTTCGGTCATTACAGCCATGCCGTAGAATCCTATATAAGAAGCTATGATTTGGCGGCTGAGGAAGCCAGTGCTTCCGGAATGCTGGAGGCTGTATCCATGCTGGGCAACTGCTATGCCTGCATTTTGGATCTGAAACGAATGACAGAGTGCTATGCAAAGACTATACGGCTGGCCCGGAGCCTCGGAAGAACTCACATCATTCAGATTTCTTATTATAATATGGGTGCCTCTTATTTGGAGGTGGGTGACTGCCAACAGGCCCTTGAATATCTGGAAAAGAGTGACCTGAAGGAACCACTTTACTATCATAAGCTGGCGCTTTGTTATGAAAAACTGGGAAAAACCAGGCTGGCCAGTCAGGCGCTTCAAAAAGGAAGCGTTTTGATTAAGCAAGATGAAAAGGCATATACAGGCATGGAGATAATGTATGCGCCGGTGGCATATAGGCTGGAACATAAAGATTATATCTATCATGAGGCATACGCTGTACTGATGAAGAAATGTATGGATTTTCTGGAAAAAAGTCCGGATCATGCCATGGGACATCTGCGTTTTCATGCACCCTATATGATTGAGGTGCTGGAAAAGCAGAGAAAATACAGGGAGATTTACATGCTCATGAAAAAAATTTCCTGAAACAATCAAAATTCACCGGTTAAGAAGGTATATTGAGTTCAAATTTTCTCATATATACCTTCTTTCTTTTGCCTTAATAAATCGATATAATAAGACTAAATTCATGAATTAAAAAAGTCCGCCGGCGGAAGAAGGGAGGATTTAATGAGAAATAAAAACAAAAATAGTCTGTGGTCGAAAAATTTTACGATTATCACTTTAGGCACAGTGATTAGCGCTATTGGCAGTTCTGCCATTACCTTTGCCTTTTCTTTTGTTGTGTTTGACAATAGTCAGAGTACCCTTTGGTCCGGGATGTTTGCGGCGATTTCCATGCTGCCTGGGGTTTTGCTGCCGATTCTTATTTCACCGTGGCTGGATCGGTTTAAACGGCTTCCCGTGATTGTTGGATTGGATGCCTTTAATGGGATGCTGTATCTGGCTTTTGGGCTGTTTTTGCTGGATGCGGAATTTAACTATTTCCTTTACCTGGGATTTAATCTGATTGTGAATGCCACAGGTGCGATCTATAATCTGGCTTATACAAGTTTTTACCCCAATTTAATTCCCGAAGGACAAAAGCAGAAAGGCTATACGATTTCAGGAATGATTTATCCCACAGTGACAGTAGTTGTCTCACCTGCAGCCAGTGTTTTATATAAATATACGGGGACAGCGGCCTTATGTATCATTGAGGGAATTTTGCTTCTTGGGGCGGCCATGATCGAACGGATGATTTGTGTGGATGAACATGTGCACAAAGAAACAAAATTTACTTTGTCTGCATATTTAAATGATTTAATGGCTGCCTTTACGTTTTTGAAAAAAGAAAAAGGGCTGGTGCGTATTTATGCCTATATGCCCATTACCAACGGATTATCTGAAGGGTATACCCAGCTTGTCATTGCCTGGTTTCAGACAACACCAGGGCTTGGAATTACGTTATATTCATTTTTAACCGGCGCAGAATTTCTCGGACGGACTATCGGAGGACTGGTTCACTATAAATTCACAATTCCGGAAAATAAGCGTTTTTCATTTGCATATTTTGTTTATCAGATATATAATATAATGGATATGCTTCTTTTGTGGAGCGGTTATCCGCTGATGCTGCTTAACAGAGCAGCCTGTGGCTTTTTGGGAATCAACAGTGCAACACTGCGGGAGAGCAGTGTTCAGACATACATTCCGGATAAAATGAGGGCCAGGGTTAATGCGCTGTTTTCTGTGATGATGTCTGTGGCTGCCATGTTTTTCAGGGTATTTGCCGGCTGGCTGGGAGAGCTTCTTTCTTACAGAGGAGCCGTGACGATCTGTGGTTTTTGCTGTATGATTGTGTGTTATTTGCTGATTTACCGTGGGCAATTATATACAAGGCCTGTATATAATCGCAGCTGATGGATAACTGATATCTGCAAAAGTCTAAATTCTATGCAGAAAAGAGATGATTATATGGACCGGCAGGTAGAACGAATCATCCGGCAGAGAAACCGGCTGATGAAAAAGTGCAGAGCTTTAAAAATGTATGGGCTGATCGTAACCTTGCTTTTGATTATTGCCATAGCAGTTATTGTGGTTATGGCTGTGACCGGAGGCCGTAAGGACTCGAATCAGGCCAATGACCAGTCTCAGAGTGCTGTGATCAGTGAAAATATCGGGGATCATAACGGGAAGCCGTCTCAGGTGCAGGCAGAAACCCAGACGGAGACGGAAAACGAGAGCCAGCGGATGGCCCGGCTTTATGAGGAACAGCTGGATGCGCTTGCTGGAAAAATTGATGTTTCAGGACTTAACAGCCCTTATGTCCTTTTAACGGACGTGGAAACCGGACGGACACTGGCCGAGAATCAGAGTACAGCCAGTATTTATCCGGCATCACTGACAAAAATAATGACAGCTGTTGTGGCGATCGAAAATACCGCGGATCTGAATGCAGCTGTCACGGTGCCCGGTGACTTTTACGATGAATTGTATGCCCAAAATGCTTCAATGGCCGGGTTTTTGCCTGGCGAACAGACGACTTACATGGATCTTTTATATGGAATTTTACTGCCCTCAGGTGCCGACAGCTGTATGACCTTTGCTTATGAGATCGCTGGTTCCGAGGCGGCTTTTGTGGATTTAATGAATCAGAAAGCTGCCAGTCTTGGTATGGATAATACTCATTTTGTTAATGCTACAGGACTTCATGATCCACAGCATTACACAACGGCCAGTGATTTGACAAAGCTTTTGTTATATGCACTTAAAAATGAAACCTTCAGGGAAGTATTTGAAAGCAGTCGTCATACCGTTGGACCGACCAATATGCATGCGGAAGGCTTTACTTTTCAAAGTTCCATGTTTTCGGCGATGAACTCTGATCAGGTTAGCGGGGGTAATATTGTGGGTGGAAAAACGGGCTATACCGGAGAAGCCGGATTGTGTCTGGCCAGTCTGGCCCATATTGATGACCATGATTACATACTGATTACTACCGGCGCACCGGGGGATCATTCCACAGAGCCTTTCCATATCATAGATGCACAAAATGTCTATAATCAGCTGGGAACGGCGATAGAAGAATGATCTTTGAAAATTTTCTTGAAAAATGTCCCGAAAAACGATATAATGCTGTCATAAGATTATTTTGAAAGGATGGAATGTATTTTATGGAAGACGCAGACGGGTGCTGTTTCTGCAGACTTTTCAAAAATTACATTGTTCAGCGGGAGTGATTACAGGCGCATCTCTGTAAACTTGCTTTACAGGGTGTGCTTTTTTTGCACTTTTATAATGAACATGTGATTTAAGAAAGGAAAAAATTTATGGGTAACAATGTTGTATCAATTATCATTATTGTTTTTTGTGTCATTATGTCGGCCTATTTTTCGGCCACGGAGACAGCGTTTTCATCTTTAAACCGTATACGAATTAAAAATATGGCGGAAAAAGGAAATAAAAAAGCAGCGCTTGTAATGCGGTTGTCTAAAGATTATGACCGCCTGTTATCATCGATTCTGATTGGTAATAATATTGTGAATATTGCCAGTACATCAATTGCCACAATTTTATTTGTATCTCTTCTTGGTGAGGAGGCCGGGGCCAGTGTATCTACTGTGGCTATGACGGTGATTGTTCTTATTTTTGGCGAGGTCTCACCTAAAAGCATTGCCAAAGAGAATCCGGAAGCCTTTGCCATGCTTTCGGCACCGATTTTGAGCTTCTTTATTACAATTTTAAAGCCGTTTAACTTTTTCTTTATTCAATGGAAAAAGCTTTTGTCCCTTGTTTTTAAGGCAAAGTCAGATGCGCTGATTACGGACGAGGAACTGCTGACAATTGTGGAAGAAGCAGAGCAGGAAGGCGGGATCGATGAGGATGAAGGAACTTTAATCCGAAGCGCCATTGAATTTAATGATCTTCGGGCCGGCGATATTTTTACGCCGAGAATCGACATTATTGCCGTGGAAAAAGGCGTTGACAGTGATGATGATGTGGAGGCAGCATTTACGGAAAACGGTTTTTCACGTCTGCCGGTGTTTGAAGAAAGTATTGATAATATTGTGGGTATTATTCACGAAAAAGATTTTCATAAATTGGTTTATGGGAAAGCGGGAACCCTGGATGATATTATCAAACCTGCCATTTATATTACAAAATCTAAAAAAGCAGGCAGCCTTTTAAAAGAAATGCAGCGTGAAAAGATGCATATGGCCGTTATTATTGACGAGTTTGGCGGTACAGTGGGAATTGTAACAATGGAAGATATTCTGGAGGAGATTGTGGGTGAAATCTGGGATGAACATGATAAGGTGACGACGGATATTTCCCAAATTTCAGATACAGAATATGTGGTTTCCGGCGGTGCGGATATTGAAGATGTTCTTGAAACCTTTGGTATTGACAGAGAAATGGAAATTGTATCTGTCAATGGCTGGGTGATGGAGCAGCTGCGTAAGATCCCTGAGGCAGGAGATCAGTTTACCTATGAAAATCTGGAAGTTACGGTACTTAAAGTCAACGGCAAACGCGTGGATACGCTGCGCATTGTCTGCACAAAACCTTTGGTAAATACGCTTAAGGAGGCGTAAAAAATCCGGTAAGAAAAGTGCATGTCCAGGGATCCCGGACATGCTGGCGGATGGAAGTGAATGATGAAAGTTATAATATCACCTGCAAAAAAGATGAACGTGGATACAGATACCTTTGCCTGCAGCGGGCTTCCTGAACTTTTGGATCGGACAAAGGTGATTAAAAGCTGGATTGACAGTCAATCCTATGAGGCGCTTCAGACGTTGTGGCAGTGTAATGATGAAATCGCACACCAGAATTTTCAGCGTTTTCAGGATATGGATCTTGAGCATGGGCTGACGCCGGCGCTGATTTCTTATGAAGGCATACAGTATCAGTATATGGCGCCCCGGGTTTTTTCACAGAAACAGTGGGATTATGTTCAGGAGCATCTGAGAATTCTTTCAGGTTTTTACGGAATATTAAAGCCTTTGGACGGTGTGTTTCCTTATCGCCTGGAAATGCAGAGCAAAGCCGGTATAAAGGGCTTTAAAAATCTTTATGATTTCTGGGGACGAAGCATTTATGATGCACTTGTCAGGGAGGAAGACTGTATCATTAATCTGGCTTCCCGTGAATATTCCAAATGTATAGAAAAATATGTGACACCAGAGGTTTCCTATATAACCTGCGTGTTTGGCTGTCTGAAAGATGGCCGGGTAAAATCAAAGGCGACTCAGGCTAAAATGGCCAGAGGGGAAATGGTTCGGTACATGGCGGAAGAAAATATAGAAACCGCGGATCGGCTCCGGGAGTTTTGCGGATTGGGCTTTTCCTACAGCCAAGCGCATTCGTCTGAAAATGAGTATGTGTTTTTAATTTGACTGATTTCGGTTCAAACGTTCATGCATTAATTATTAAATTGATTTATATTTAAATAAAAGGAGGAATTGTGTATGTTGGAAACTGGTATTAAGGCGCCTGAGTTTACCCTGCCGGATCAGGATGGCAAAGCGGTGTCTTTGAAAGATTTTGCCGGTAAAAAAGTGGTTTTGTATTTTTACAGCAAGGACAACACAGCAGGCTGTACAAAGCAGGCCTGTGCTTTTGGAGCGCTGTTTCCCAGGTTTACAGAAAAAAATGCGGTGATTATCGGTGTCAGCAAGGACAGCGTGGCTTCCCACCGGAAGTTTGCGGATAAATATGAGCTGCCCTTTACATTGCTGTCGGATACGCAGTTGTCAGTGATTCAGGCCTATGATGTCTGGAAAGAAAAGATGATGTACGGTAAAAAGGTCATGGGCGTTGTGAGAACCACGTACCTGATTGATGAAAACGGCATGATCGAAAAAGCATTTACAAAGGTTAAGGCGGCAGATAATCCAAATCAGATGTTAGGTGAACTGGAAGAATAGAAAATCTCTGAACATGAAAACTTGGAAAAACGCCGTGTTTTTAAATTTTTCGGCGAATATTCTTGATTTTGCGCCTTGTGTACACACTGCTTCCGGCGCTAAACTAAACGTATCAATACCTTTTAGTGTATAAAAGACCACACGGATAAGGCGTGTGGTCTTTTGCATACTGAGGATACATACAGGAGGTAAACAATATGCATCAATCGGATTTTAATCAGGACTGGAAGGTTTGGAAGGAACAGGATGCCTTTGAACTTGTCTTTAGAGTTCCCCAGGATGCTGTGGATGTGACTTTGCCTTATGATGCCATGTTTCATGAAAAGCAGAGTGAACATAGTAAAAATGGCGGAAGGACAGGACATCTGGACGGTTCTGTATATAAGTATTATAAGAAATTTTTTGTGCCCGAAGACTATAGGGATAAAAATGTTTTACTGCAGTTTGAAGGCGTTTATATGAATGCTTTTGTGTATATTAATCAATCTCTGGCAGGAAGCTGCGCCTATGGATATACGGATTTTTTTGTCAATGCCAATGATTATCTCAAATTCGGGGCGGATAATGAGGTCCTTGTTCTTGTAAAATGTTCGGCGATGCCCAACAGCCGCTGGTACAGCGGCGGCGGAATTTACCGGCCAGTATCCATGCATGTGGCCGGCAGAGTTTATGTGCCGCCTTATACATTGCGTCTGACAACAAAGACCTTGGAGGCTGACGGTGCCCTTGTGGAAGCAGAGGCTGATCTTAAAAATACCGATATCCGTGCCCTGTGGCAGCAGGTTACACTGGTGCTTTATGATCCCGAGGGGAATTCTGTGCTTACCCGGTCATATCCGGTGCGGATTAAAGGGGGAGAAACCGTTCATTTTCGTAAATCTGTATTTGTGGAAAACGCAGTATTATGGAGTGAGCATAATCCGGCGCTTTATAAGCTGTATATCCGGCTTGAAAGTGAAGGTACTGTCACAGATGAGGACAGTATTGTTACTGGTATACGTATGATTTCGGCGGATGCCCGGCATGGTCTGCGTATTAACGGAGATTCGGTTAAGCTCAGAGGCGCATGTATCCACCATGACCAGGGGCTTTTAGGGGCCGCAACCTATGATGATTATGAATACAGGCGTATTCGGCTTTTAAAGGATGCAGGTTTTAATGCGGTTCGCTGTGCCCATAATCCTGCATCACAGGCCCTTCTTAGAGCCTGCGATACACTTGGCGTCTATGTGATGGATGAGCTGTCCGATGTATGGACGAAAAATAAGACAGACTATGATTATTCCATGGTTTTTGAAAAGGACTGGGAAAAGGATGTTTGTGCTATGGTTCATGCTGATTATAACCATCCTTCGGTAATCATGTATTCCACGGGAAATGAAATATTTGAAATCTGCTCGGATAAAGGCTTTGAGGTCAGCCGGATGCTGGGTGACAAATTCCATGAACTGGATCCGTCCAGACTGACAACCAATGGTATTAACGGTGCTTTTGCGGCCGGTGACGGTCTGGCTCATATTGTCCATGATATTACAGGTGCTGATCCTGGAAGCGGGGATGTGAATGTATTTATGGGGGCCATGGCCACACATATGGCGGAAATTGTCTGTCACCCGATTTTATCGGATATTCTTGAGAAACTGGAAACAACCATGGACGTGATCGGTTATAATTATATGACAGCCCGATATTTAAAGGATGCCAAAACCTATCCGGACCGCGTGATGGTGGGCACAGAAACCTATCCAAAACAAATTGCCGAAAACTGGGATGCAATTACCCGGTGCCCGGCCGTGCTTGGGGATTTTACATGGACCGGTTATGATTATCTTGGAGAGGTATCGCCTCAGTATCCATCTCTGATCAACTCCGGTGCTGATGTATCTTTATTAGGCTGCCGCAGACCAATCTCTTATTACAGAGAAATTGTTTTTGGACTGACGAAAAAGCCTTGCATTGCGGTTCAGAATCCGGCCAGCTTTGGAATTCCACGGGAATTTGGTCCATGGTGTTTTACAGACTGTACGTTTAATTATAATTATGAAGGTATGGCAGGCAAACCGATTATGATTCAGGTCTTTGCCGGCGGAGATCAGGTCGCCCTGTACTTAAATGACCGGCTGATTGGACGTCAGGACTGTGGAAAAAGAACCCAGTATTACACAATGTTTAACACTGTATATGAACCTGGTGTACTCACAGCAGTTGCCTATGAAAAGGGTGAGGAAATCGGCCGCTGTCAGCTTTGTACAACAAAGCCTGCAGCAAAAATCACGGCCAGTGTTGATGAACATACATATCAAAACACCACTTTAACGGCAAAAGGCGATCATACAAAACTGGTATTTGTAGATGTGATCCTTAAAGATGAAGATGGAAAATGGGTTCCGGATGCCAGTCATGAGCTGACGATGGAAATCCAGGGACCGGCATCACTGGCGGCCTTTGGCAGCATCGAGGCAGCGCATGACTGTGGTTTTGAGAAAATGACAGCCCGTGCAGGAGAAGGACGGGCTATGGCTGTACTTAAAATTTTAGGAGAAGGCCCGGTAACCGTGAAAATCAATGCACAGGGCCTGGAAGGCGGTACTGTAACTTTCAATCAATGATGTGATAATGCTTCAGTGCAAATTCAATGCCGTCTTTATCCACATCTCGGGTCTGCCATGTACAGAAGGGAAGAATTTCCGGCATACTGTTGCCCATGGCAATGCTGTTGGGCACATATGCCAACATAGGCAGATCATTGGTACTGTCACCGATGGCGTAACAGTTTTTTAGGGGAATATTCAGATAATCGCACATAAATTGAATACCAGTGGCTTTGGAATAGCCTTTCTGGACGATTTCTGCAATCTGATTGCCCCGATCAATATAATCAAGAAAAGGGGAAATATAAGCCTTAAAAGCCCTTTCATCACTATCCTGGTTCATATGGACCAGGATTTTGTCATAAGTGAAAGACGGGTTCTTGATATCTATGGAAAATTCAAGGTTTTTGGCTTTAAACATCCGGCGAAGTTCATCGATAAAGCCGGTGGAAGGCAGTTCCTCATCAAAATAAATATGGGTATTTTCTTCAAAAAAACCTGGAATTTTCAGTTTTCGCATCATATGAATTGTTTCCACACAGCGGTCATGAGGAATTGTATGTGAGAAAAGCTTTTGCCCGTGATAATAAATATAAGTTCCGCAGCCGCAGATCAGACCGTCAAAGCCCAGATCAAGAATAAAAGGATCGATATTAAAAAAGGTCCTTCCTGTATTTATAAAGGTAAGGTGACCGTTGGCTCTGGCCTTGGCAATGGCATTTTTTGTACTTTGGCTGATTACAGTATCGCCTTCGGGAATTAAAGTGCCGTCAATATCGAAAAAGATCATCTTTGGTGTCATTATGATAAGCCTCGTTTCTAAATGAATTCAAATATATAATCAGTGTAGATTATATTTCCTCGGCAGCCATAATGCAAGGGGAAGATTCAATTAAATTTCCAAAATAAATTGTTTTTTCCAACTGTTTGCTCTATAATACTGAAGGAATGGGAATATTAAATACAGATTGAATGGACAGTGAGAGAGGAGCGTTTTCATGCTTGAGCTACAAAATATTTCCTTTGATGTAGATGAAAATGATCGGACAAAGGGAATTTTAAAAAATATCAGTTTAAAATTGGAGGATAACAAATTTTATGTGATTACCGGTCCCAATGGAGGCGGGAAGTCTACGCTGGCGAAAGTGATTGCCGGTATTTATAAGCCTTCCGGAGGAAAAATTCTGTGGAACGGTGAAGATATTACCCAATGGTCGGTTACAGAGCGGGCAAAAGCAGGCATCAGCTTTGCCTTTCAGCAGCCGGTACGTTTTAAAGGAATTACGGTGTTTGACCTGATTCAGTTGGCTACGGGGAAAAAGATTAATGTAGAAAAAGCCTGTCAGTACCTTTCTGAGGTGGGACTGTGCGCAAAGGATTATATCCGCCGTGAGGTAAATGCCAGCCTTTCCGGAGGGGAATTAAAGCGTATTGAGATTGCTTCGGTGATGGCCAGAGGCACACAGATGACGCTTTTTGACGAACCTGAGGCGGGTATTGATCTTTGGAGCTTTCAAAATCTGATTCAGGTGTTTGAAAAGCTTCATAAGAAAAATCACGGAACGATTTTAATTATTTCTCATCAGGAACGAATTTTAAATATTGCAGATGAACTTGTGATGATTGCCGACGGACAGTTGGTAAAGCAGGGGGCAAAAGAAGAGGTACTGCCTGAAATTTTCGGACGGGATGTACTTGATGAGAGCCGCAGCTGTAAATTTTATGATAAACAGGAAATCTAAGGAGGAATGATCATGGACGAAATCAGATTACAGATGCTTAAAGAAATCGCAGACCTTCATGGAATTCCCGAAGGTGCCTATAATATCAGAGAGAACGGAAAAAGTATCGGGCGGACATCCACCGATGAAATTGAAATTATTTCCAGACAGGACGGCAAAGGCCTGGAAATCTATGTGAAACCGGGAACAAAAAAGAAAAGCCTTCACATTCCGGTGATTATCAGTCAGTCCGGGCTTTCGGAAGTCGTTTATAATGATTTTCATATTGGCGCTGACTGTGATGTGACGATTATTGCCGGCTGCGGTATTCATAATCCAGGCGAGGACAGCAGCCGTCATGACGGTATTCACAGTTTTTATGTGGGAGAAAATTCCAGAGTGAAGTATATTGAAAAACATTACGGTGACGGCGATGGCAATGGGGAGCGGATCATGAATCCTGAGACTGTTGTGGAAATGGATAAAAACAGTTACATGGAGATGGAAACCGTACAGATTAAAGGGGTTGATTCAACTGTCCGTTTGACAAAGGCAAAGCTTGCTCAGGGTGCCCGTCTTGTTGTCATGGAGCGTTTAATGACTCATGGCAATCAAACGGCTGAGAGTCATTTTGAAGTTGTTTTGGAGGGCGAAGATTCTGCTGCCAATGTTGTGTCCCGTTCCGTTGCCAGGGATCACTCTTATCAGAAATTTGTATCTAATATTGTGGGGAATACAGTGTGCAGCGGACATACGGAATGTGATGCCATTATTATGGATCAGGCAAAGGTTGTGGCTGTCCCTGAATTATCAGCAAACAGTACAGATGCAGCTCTGATTCATGAGGCAGCTATCGGAAAAATTGCCGGGGAACAGATTATTAAGCTGATGACTCTGGGGCTGACCGAGGAAGAAGCAGAAGAGAAGATTGTGGAAGGCTTTCTCAGGTAGAAGGTGATGAAAGTGACACAAAAACAGAGCCCTCGGGGGCGCCAGATGTCAGAGTCCATGGTGATTGGAGCCTTTCTGGCGCTGGCCGGCGGCTTTTTGGATGCTTATACTTATATATGCAGAGGCTCGGTATTTGCCAATGCACAGACCGGAAACATTGTGCTTTTAGGTATGAATCTGGCATCCGGTGAATTTAAAAAAGCATTGGGATATATGGTGCCTATTGCCGCTTTTGCTGTCGGAGTGTTTATCGTGGAATGTGTCCGGCACTATTTTAAAAATAAAGGGATTAAAGAGCATCGTCGGTTTCACTGGCGTCAGATTATCGTGGCAGCTGAAATATTGATTCTGGCCATTGTGGCATTTTTGCCTCAAAGTATGAATGATCTGTCCAACTGGTGCGTGTCTTTTGTGTGTGCCCTTCAGGTGGAAAGCTTTAGAAAAATCCGGGGTAATACGCTGGCAACGACGATGTGTACCGGCAATCTTCGTTCGGCCACGGAAATGATGCATCGCTACATCATTACCGGAGATAAGAAACTTCGGCGCAAAAGCTTGGAATATTATCTGATTATAGCGCTGTTTATGGCAGGAGCCGCCGCCGGCGCATTGGCTTCAGGCGTTTTCCATACTTTGGCGGTGCTTATATGCTGCTTTTTACTTCTGGCAGCCTTTTTATTAATGTTTATTTCCCCAGAGGCGGAATCTGGCGTATAAAACCTTCTGAAATTTCCAATACTTATGAAAAAGCAGGTGTGATTTCAGGAGGTATTTTTATGCCCTATATTAAGTATATTTATGCCAGAGAAGTATTGGATTCCAGAGGTATTCCTACAGTTGAGGCTCAGGTTTATACCCACTGCGGCGTGTGCGGCAGTGCGATTGCACCTTCGGGAGACGGCGTGGGAATTTATGAGGCTATGGAACAAAGGGATGATTCGTCCAGACGCTATATGGGCAAAGGTGTTTTGCATGCCGTGGAAAATGTGAATAAAACCATTGCAAAAATGTTGACCGGTATGTGTGTTCTTGATCAGGTCGGTATAGATCGTATGCTGATTCGAAGAGATGGCACGGCCAACAAAGGAAATTTAGGGAGCAATGCCATTTTGGCGGTATCCATGGCCTGTGCCAGGGCGGCAGCTCTGTGCCAGGGACAGCCGCTTTACAGAATCATGGGCGGATTTTATGCCCATACCCTTCCTGTGCCGATGTTGAATATTTTAAGCAGTGTCCATAGGGGATGCACAGGGATGAGTTTTCAGGAATTTATGATTATGCCTTCAAACGCAGAAAATTATAAAGCGGCGCTTCAAACGGGAGCAGAGGTTATTGACCACATGGAGCAGCTTTTGCTTCGGGAGGGCTGTGATACCGCCATTGGGCGGGGCGGCGGCTTTGCCCCTGACTTTTCATCCAATGAAAAAGCTTTAAGGTGGATTGTGAAAGCTATTGAGGCGGCCGGCTATTGTCCGGGAAAGGATGTGCAGATCGGCCTGGATGTGGCGGCAGATAAGCTTTGGATTAACGGAAAATATCAGCTGAATCCCAGGACGGCCATGGAAATGACCGGAGATGAACTGATTGAATATTATGAATATTTGTGTGACAAATTTCCTGTTTGCCTGATCCGTGACGGGCTGGATGAAGATGACTGGGAAGGATGGGTCAAAATGACCCGCCGGTTAGGGCAAAAAATCAGTGTGACCGGAGATCGTTTTTTTTCGGCCAGTCCGGACAGGCTAAAAATGGGCATTCGTAGTCTGGCGGGAAACAGTGTTATTATTAAACCTGGACAGATTGGTACATTGACTGAAATTTTTCAGACTATAGAAATTGCTAAAAGAGCCGGATATGACACGATCATTTCATATAGTCCCGGGGAAAGTGAGGATTCGTTTATTGCAGATCTGGCTGTGGCGGTTAATTGCGGAAAAATTTGTGCCGGTTCAATTAAGCGATCCGAACATACAGCTAAATATAACCGGTTGTTAAGAATATGCGATGAACTGGGGACTATGGGAACCTATGGCTGTTTTTAACAGCATAAAGATTTTTTTTGTGAAAATGTTTGCATAATTTTGCTGAAAATGATATTATATTTATGGCTGATTTAGTTAGAATAAATCAAAAGTTTAAAAGGAGATGCTATAATAACTATGAAAAACGGTAAAGTACAGATTGGTATCATCGGCTGCGGTGGTATCGCAAATCAGAAACATTTTCCATCCTTAATGACACAGAAAGACCGGGTTGATCTCGTTGCTTTCTGCGATATTATTATCGAAAGAGCAGAAAAGGCTGCAAAAGAATATGGTACAGCCGATGCAAAAGTGTACACAGATTATAATGAATTGTTAAAAGATGGCGACATTGATGTTGTGCATGTACTGACACCAAATGTTGCCCATGCGCCGATAACCATCGCCGCATTTAATGCAGGAAAGCATGTTATGTGTGAAAAGCCGATGGCGCACACGCCAGAAGCTGCAAAAGAAATGATTGATGCATGGAAAGCCTCCGGAAAGAAATTTACAATCGGTTATCAGAACCGTTTCAGACCTGAAGTTCAGGCACTTCATAAATCCTGTGAAAGCGGTGAACTGGGTGATATCTATTATGCGAAAGCCCATGCTGTACGCCGCAGAGCCGTTCCGACATGGGGTGTATTTCCAAACAAGGCCCTTCAGGGCGGCGGACCATTAATCGATATCGGTACCCACGCACTGGATATGACCTTATGGTGTATGGATAATTATGAACCGGATCGTGTTCTGGGTTCTGTCTATTACAAACTGGGACATCTGCCACAGGCTACAGAAGGCAATATGTTCGGTCCATGGGATCCTGAAACATACGAAGTTGAAGATTCCGCAATGGGCTTTATTAAGATGAAAAACGGCGCAACAATTAATCTGGAAGCTGCCTGGGCCATCAATATGGTCGAATCCAGAGAAGCATCCACCACACTTTGCGGTACAAAAGCCGGCGCTGAAATTCATTCCGGTATGAGCTATAAAGAAAATGAATTAATCTATAACAGAGGCAAAAACGGACTTCTTATGGAAGAAAAGATTTCTGCCGGCGGCAATATTGCCTACTTCGAAGGCGGTGCATCCGAACCTGGCGCATTGGAAGCTAAGCAGTGGATTGATGCCATTGTGAATGATACAGAACCGCTGGTTAAGCCGGAACAGGCCTTTGTGGTTACACAGATTCTTGATGCGATTTATAAATCTGATGCTCAGGGCAAAGAAATTGTATTTTAATTACATATGAAGGACCAGGCCAAATTGTCAAACAGACTGTGATATATATAATCTAATGGCCATTAGATGAGGGCGGACACGTTTGCTTATATGCGTGTCCGCCCTTATATTATTGCAGCCGCTGTTGAGAGGCTGTAGATCATAAAAAAGAAATGTCGTTTTGGGTGAAAGCAGGTAATAAAAAAATCCCCGGCCTTTCCATTGACAAATAAAGTCAAGATTGTTAGAATGGTTTTAATTCAGTAAAGAGGTGAAGTATATGGAGCGAAAAAAGGTACTTTCGATTCTTGTAGATAATACCGCCGGTGTTTTGAGCCGGGTTTCCGGTTTGTTCAGCCGCCGCGGATACAACATTGACAGTTTGACTGTGGGAGAAACTGCTGATCCCAGATATTCCAGAATGACGGTTGTAGTCAACGGAGATGACCAGGTTCTTGAGCAGATTACAAAGCAGCTGAACAAGCTGGTGGATGTAGCTGATATCAAAGAGCTTAAGGATGACCTTTCGGTATGCAGAGAATTGGCGCTGGTAAAGGTTCGCTGCAGCGGCGCTGACCGGCAGGCGGTGATTGCAGTGGCTAATATTTTTAGAGCCAATGTCGTCGATGTGGGCAGCGAATCTTTAATTATTGAAGTTACCGGTAATCAGTCAAAGCTGGATGCCTGTATCAGCATGCTTGGAGATTATGAAATCCTGGAGCTTGCCAGAACCGGAATATGTGGTCTGTCAAGAGGGGCTCATGATGTGAAGTTTTTGTAAAATTTGGACCATAAAGGGTGGATTGTCCATCAAAGATATTTGGGAAACATAATTTTATCAAAAATTTATCTTGACAAAAGTTCAAAAAGGGATAAAATTAATACAACATCACAATAAAGTGTTACATAAATAAAATTGTAGGAGGAATAAAAATGGCTAAGATTTATTATCAGGAAGACTGTAATCTTTCATTACTGGAAGGAAAGACAATTGCCATTATCGGTTACGGAAGCCAGGGCCATGCCCATGCATTAAATGCAAAGGAATCAGGCTGCAACGTTATTATTGGCCTTTATGAAGGAAGTAAATCATGGGCAAAGGCTGAAGCTCAGGGCTTTGAAGTATATACAGCTGCAGAAGCAGCTAAAAAAGCAGATATTATCATGATTCTGATCAACGATGAAAAGCAGGCAAAGATGTATAACGAGTCTATTGCACCAAACCTTGAACCAGGCAATATGCTTATGTTTGCTCACGGTTTTGCAATTCATTTCGGTCAGATTGTTCCGCCAAAGGATGTAGACGTTGTTATGATCGCTCCAAAGGGGCCGGGACATACGGTGAGAAGTCAGTATCAGGAAGGCAAAGGTGTTCCTTGCCTTATCGCTGTTGAACAGGATGCCACAGGTAAAGCTCATGATATCGGCCTGGCTTATGCGCTGGCCATCGGCGGTGCAAGAGCCGGTGTTCTTGAAACAACTTTCCGTGTTGAGACAGAGACAGACCTTTTCGGTGAACAGGCTGTTTTATGCGGCGGCGTCTGTGCACTGATGCAGGCTGGATATGAGACACTGGTGGAAGCCGGATATGCTCCTGAAAATGCATATTTTGAATGTATCCATGAAATGAAGCTGATTGTTGATTTGATCTTTGAGAGCGGTTTTGCCGGCATGAGATATTCCATCTCCAATACTGCTGAATTTGGCGATTACATTACCGGACCAAAGATTATCACAGAAGATACAAAGAAGGCGATGAAGCAGATCCTTTCCGATATTCAGGACGGAACATTTGCTAAAAACTGGCTGCTTGAAAACCAGGTGGGCGCACCTCACTTTAATGCCATGAGAAAGAAAGCCGCAGAACATCCTTGTGAGAAGGTTGGCGCAGAATTGAGAAAGCTTTACAGCTGGAATGATGAAAATAAATTAATTAATAACTGATCATTAAATTTTCAGAAATCGGAGTGCTTATAAATGTTTAATAAACGCTTAATAAGCATTTAAAATCAGTATCCTAAAAAGGGCGCTGCCCCACTAAGCAATCAGTGGGACAGCGTTTTTTTTCATACTTATTTTTTTATACCATCTAAAACTTAATAGAAGGCCAACGATTATGGACAGAACATCCGAAATAGCGGCTGAAAAGATAAGCCCATTCAGGCCGGCCAGAGCATTCATGATAAAAAGCGTGGGTGCATAAATAATTCCCTGTCGCAGCAAAGACACAAAGGTTGCATAGCTGACCTTGCGGGTGGACTGTAAGAAAGCGCTGCACAGCTGATAAAGGCCGTAAACCGGTGCGGTAACAAGAGAACCGATAATGATGATCTGACCATAGGCGATGACCTGTGGATCGTTAATAAAGACATTGATCAGGCTGTTTCTGAAAATAAAGCAGATCAGGGTGAGTGTACTTCCGATGCCGATCGTCGTTATACCTGTACGGACAATGATGTTTTTCATTCGTTTCATATTTCCGGAGCCATAACTATAAGAAATTGCCGGCTGTATACCCATACAGATCCCCATGGCAATCATGGAAAGGAGCATGCCGATTTTTCCAGAAACACCGGATGCGGCCAGAACAATATCACCGTAACCAGCCAGCAGTTTATTCATGAACACGGAAGAAAAGCTCATCAGAAGGGTTCCGGCGGCCATAGGAACCCCCAATAAGAGGATATCCCACGAAACTTCCCGGCGAAGGGAAAGTTTTTTGGGAGATAGGGAAAAGTTTTTTTGCTTCCTCAATATATAAATAATTAAATAGGTACAGCTGGCAATATTACCAATCACTGTGGCGATGGCCGCACCTGCAATGCCCATATGAAATACAAGGATAAAAAGCGGATCAAGAATAATGTTGGTCAGTGTTCCAATGCCGTTGCCAATCATAGACTGTTTGGCTGATCCGTCTGAGCGAACCACATTGGCAAAAACATTGGCAAAAATAATAGCCGGTGATCCCAGGGAAAGGATGCGGATATAGGTGCAGGCTGCGTCAGTTGTCCTGGCACTTCCGCCTAAAAGCGCCACAAGAGGATCTGTAAAAATAAGAACAATGACAGCAAACAGGACGCCGATGATCAAGGAGCCGCAGGCGCAGAAGCTGGTCATGGCCTGAATATCCTTATATTTTTTTTGACCGAGGGCAACGGCAATGGCCGTACAGGCACCGCTGCCCAGTAAGGTTCCCAATGCCTGAAGCACAGAAAATAGCGGGGTAGAAAGAGACAGTGCAGCAACCTGCATGGAATCACCGGTCTGGCCGATGAAAAAAATATCTGCCATGTTGTAGACAACGATAACCAGCATGACGACAATGGTGGGGACGCAAAGTTTGATCATCAGCTGTCCAATGGGGGCTTCTTTTAAAATATGTTCGTTTCCCATAAAAACCTCTCCTTTAAAGTAACACTTGTTTATTTAATATGAATTGATTATAATCTTTATAAAGATTCATGCCAATGGTCAATTATTACACAAATGTGTAATTAATGAGGAGGGTTTATATGAATACAGCAAATAATCAAAGGTTTCTTCAAACCGAAAAACAGCTGCACCGAATTCTTTTAGAGCTGCTTAAGGAAAAGGAACCGGGAAAAATTACAGTCAGTGAGGTGTGTGCCCTGGCAGGAATTAACCGAAAAACGTTTTACAACCATTATCTGGATATTTATGATTTAATGGAACAGACAGAGGCCCAGATGGGGAAAAAACTGGTAGAAGAAGTGATCAGTGAAGATCATTACCTGGGAATTGGCCATGTTTTTGAAAAGGTGTTTGAATTTGTAAAAGAAAACAGGGCGTTTTACAGTGTGTATTTGTCCAGAAACTCAAAAATGCAGGTGATTAACGTTATTCTGCCTGAAAAATATCAAATCTCAAAGGCGGAGACGGGACGAAAAATAGGCTTTGCGGATGCCTATGAGCTGAGCTATCATGAAACCTTCTTCATGGCCGGACTGACGGCAATGATCCGGCTGTGGCTGGACAACGGATGTATGGAAAGTCCAAAAGAAATGAGTCGGATGATTGGCAGGGAGTACGGTGTGGGAAAAGCATATTTTGAAAAACAGTACTTTGACAGACCAGAGGATTAATGATAAGATGATTACAACTTAAAAAGCAGGGAGGAATTTTATTGACAAACGGACAAATTTATGCGCTGATTGTGGGCGCTGTTGTTCTATTTATTATCGGAAAAATGATTTATGATAAGCTGCACAGACGGTCTAAATTTTATGCTCAGCTGCTGCGTGAATACGGGCGTGTTCCGGATAATGATTACAAGGCAGGACGGTATGAGGGGATCGGCTGTTATTATAAAAGCAGAGAGAAAAAACAGGATGTCGTGGATGATATTACATGGAATGACCTGGATATGGAAACCGTGTTTATGATTATAAACAATACTCAGACAGGGGTAGGCGAGGAATATCTTTATGCCATGCTAAGAATGCCCACCACGGATTCTAAAGTGCTTATGGAACGGGACCGGGTGGCCAGATTTTTTCACGAACATGAGGATGAGCGGCTGAAGGTCCAGTATGTACTTAAACGACTGGGAAAACTTCGAACAGCCAGCGTGAGCCAGTATCTGGAAAGTGTCCGTTCTTTGCGCCCTAAAAGTCCTATGGTGCATATTGTTTTATGTGCCCTGCTTTTAATAGCCATAGCAGGCTGTTTTATCCGGCCAGTTACTTATGTTCCCTTGCTGATTCTGATCATTGTGGTGAACATGGCTGTTTATTTCTGGTACAAAGGCAAGGTTGGCAGCTATTTTGTTGTATTTGCCTATCTGGCCCGTCTGACCCAGACGGCTGCAGATTTGGCTGCACTTAAAATCAGCGCTTTGAATGACTATAATCACAGGCTTGAAAAAAATGTCCGCCCCCTTAAAAAGGTCGGGCGCAATGCCTGGCTTTTTGTATCCGGCACGGATTTTTCTGCGGATTTAATTTCCATTGTTCTGGATTATATTAAAATGGTAACCCATGTGGATCTGATTGTGTTTGATCGGATGGTTTCATGTATTTATCAGTACAAAGATGAGCTGGATTTACTGATGGATATGATTGGTGAATTGGACAGTGATATTGCCATTGCCTCTTACAGGGCATACATGGGTGATTACTGTGTGCCGGAACTGACGCTGCAGGGAAAGCCTTTTATAAAAACGGAAAATATATATCACCCCATGGTTATTAACCCGGTAAAAAACAGTCTGGATGAGGCGCACTGCGTGCTTGTGACCGGATCTAATGCATCGGGGAAGTCTACATTCTTAAAGACTGTAGCCATTAATGCTATTTTGGCCCAGACCATTTATACCTGCCTGGCGGACAGTTACCGTTCCAGTTATTTTAGAGTCTATTCGTCAATGGCCCTAAAAGACAGTATTATGGATAACGAAAGTTATTATATTGTGGAAATCCGTTCGCTGAAACGGATTCTGGACGCTTCAGGGGACACGGTGCCTATGCTGTGCTTTATCGATGAAGTATTAAGAGGAACCAATACAGTGGAACGTATTGCGGCATCCTCCCGGATTCTTGCCGAACTTTCCCGCAAAAACACCTTATGCTTTGCGGCAACCCATGATATCGAGCTGGCCACGATTTTGCAGAACCATTTTTCCAGCTATCATTTTCAGGAAGAAATCAAAGATAATGACGTGTTATTTGACTATATGATTCATCCCGGCAAGGCAGTTTCCAGAAATGCTATAAAACTTCTTGATATCATTGGTTTTGATCCTTCAATAACCAATGAGGCCGCAATGGCTGCCAAAAGTTTTGAAAAAACCGGCGTCTGGTCCCAGGTGTCACTGGTATAAACCGATGCATGTAAGTCCGGAGGACAGTGGATGTCGGAAACATACGGGCTGAGGCTGGTATGATAATGAAATGAAAGGAATTTATAAAATGAAGGTAACGATTTATACAGACGGTGCAGCCAGAGGCAATCCGGAAGGCCCGGGCGGCTACGGCGCAGTACTGGAATATATTGATTCAAAAGGAATTCTTCACGTTAAAGAACTATCCGCCGGTTTTCGCAGAACAACCAATAACCGGATGGAGATGATGGCGGCGATTGCCGCTTTTGAGGCTTTAAACCGTCCCTGTGAAATTGATCTTTATTCAGATTCCAAATATCTGGTAGATGCATTTAACCAGCACTGGATTGATGGATGGATCAAAAAAGGCTGGAAACGGGGAAAGAATGAACCGGTGAAAAATGTAGATCTGTGGAAGCGTATGCTTGATGCCATGCGATGCCACAAGGTTTGCTTTCACTGGGTAAAAGGTCATGACGGTCATCCACAGAATGAACGCTGTGATACGCTGGCCACCACGGCCGCTGACGGTCATGATCTGCTGATTGATGAAGTCTATGAAAAGGGGAGCAACGAATGATTGATTTTCCACAAAAATTTTTAGATGAAATGAAAGAACTGCTGGCAGATGAGTATGATGATTTTATAAAAAGTTATGATAAGCCTATGAACAGCGGTTTGAGAATAAATACATTAAAGCTGACGCCAGAGGAATATCTGGAGCTGACCGGAGAAAATCTGAGACGTGTAGACTGGAATGCGTTGGGTTTTTATTACGACGGTACTCAGAAATATTCCAAAAATCCTTTGTATCACGCCGGGCTTTATTATATTCAGGAGCCGTCGGCCATGCGCCCGGCCCATCTTTTGCCGGTGGACCCTGGCGATAAGGTTTTGGATTTATGCGCGGCTCCCGGGGGTAAAAGTACGGCGCTTGGGGCAAAACTTGGGGGGACGGGACTTTTGGTTTCCAATGATGTCAGTCAGTCAAGAGCAAAGGCACTGCTGAAAAATATTGAATTTTTTGGCATCACAAACAGCCTTGTGCTCAGTGAATATCCTCATAAACTGGTCCAGCATTTTCCGGAATATTTTGATAAGGTGCTTATTGATGCGCCCTGCTCCGGTGAAGGGATGTTTCGCAAAAAGCCGTCCATGACGGCCAACTGGGAAAAGTCCGGCCCTGAGTATTTTGGTGAAATTCAGCGTCAGATTTTGCTAAACGGTGCGGATATGCTTAAGCCCGGCGGATCTATGGTCTACTCCACCTGCACATTTTCTGGTATTGAGGATGAAGGCAGTGTGGCATATCTGCTGAAAGAACGGCCGGAGATGGAATTGATAAGCCAGGAACGGTTGTGGCCCCACAAGGTTGACGGTGAAGGACATTTCTGTGCGCTGTTAAAAAAATCCGGATCAGAAATGGGGACGCGGGAAGTTTCAAAATTTGGGGCTGAGACGTATAATTTTTCAAAGGAACCCAAAGATATTGAATCCTTTGATGCGTTTGTCAGGGATGCAAAGATTGATGTTCCTTTTGATCGCCGGCGGCTTGTTGTCCAAAGAGACAGCCTTTACTATTTTCCTGAAATGATGCCAAAACTTTCAGGGCTTCATGTGATAAGAAACGGATGGTATCTGGGTGAGCTTAAAAAGAAGCGTTTTGAACCATCAGGCGCCTTTGCAAGAGGTCTGTATAAGCACCAGTGCCATCATGTGATTGATCTGAAACAGGATGATCTCAGGGTGCTGAAATATCTGAAATGTGAAACAATTGAAACCGAACCGTCATTGGAAAACGGCTGGTATCTTGTATGTGTTGAAGGATATCCTCTGGGCTTTGGAAAACTTAATGGCGGTACATTGAAAAATAAATATCCGGTGGGGTGGAGATGGGCTTAAATCAGAAAAAAACAGTGATGAGATTAGATAAATATCTGGCAGATATGGGGATAGGCACCCGGAGTCAGGTTAAAGAAAAAATTCGCCGGGCCCTTGTGTCGGTCAATGGAAAAATTGTGTCAGATCCTCAGTTTAAGGTGGATACATCTGTGGATTCCGTTGCCTGTGACGGTACGGTGGTTGGCTATATCCACTATGAGTATTACATGCTTAATAAGCCGGCAGGGGTGATCTCTGCCACAGAGGACAAAAAAACCCGGACCGTGGTTGATCTTATTGATTCTCGGGCGCGCCGGGATTTGTTTCCTGTGGGAAGGCTGGATCGGGATACAGAAGGTCTTTTGCTTATTACCAATGACGGGGCGCTGGCGCATAACCTGCTGTCTCCCAGAAAACATGTGTCAAAGGTCTATTTTGCCAGGGTGGCGGGCCTGGTGGATTCGTCGGATGTGGCTGCGTTTAAAGCCGGTCTTGTGGTGGACCCGTCCCTGACGGCCCTTCCGGCCAGACTGGAAATTCTGAAAACCTTTACAGACGGAAAGGGCGATGTGTATTCCGAGATTACCCTGGAAATTCATGAAGGAAAGTTTCATCAGGTGAAGCGAATGTTTGAGACCGTCGGAAAACGTGTTGTTTATCTGAAACGGCTTTCCATGGGTTCCCTCATGCTGGATGAGCAGCTGGCACCTGGTCAGTACAGACCGCTTTCTGAAAAAGAGCTGGCTGCACTTAAAGGAGAGAACGGTGGATCTCATTCAGGGCTTATGGAAGATATTGAGGCCGTTATTTTTGATCTGGATGGAACAATGGTGGATTCCATGTGGATGTGGGCAGATATTGACAAACAGTATCTGGCCGGATTTGGCATTAAAGTTCCTGAAGGGCTTGAGGAAGCCATTGCGGGAATCAGCGTGACGCAGACAGCTGTTTATTTTCAGAAGACTTTTAAAATTAAGAATTCTGTGGAAAAAATCATCCAGGACTGGAACGATATGGCCTATGAAAAGTACAGCCATGAAACCCCTCTTAAGCCTGGAATAATCCGGTTTTTAACCAGCCTGAAGACCCGGGGCATACGCTGTGCCATTGCAACAAGTAATACAAGACGGCTTACGGATGCGGTTTTGAATGCCCATGATCTACGGGGATATTTTGATGTTATTCTCACAGGTGAAGATATTCATAAAGGCAAGCCGGACCCGGATGTTTATCTGGAAGCTGCCAGGCTTTTGAATGTGTCCACACAAAAATGTCTTGTGTTTGAAGATATTCCTTTGGGAATCATGGCAGCCAAGCGTGCAGGAATGAGATGCTGTGCTGTTGAAGATGCATATTCGGCTCCTGAACGGGAAATAAAAAGGCAGCTGGCAGATGATTATATTGAAAGCTATGAAGAAATAAGAGGTATAACCAATGATTAAAGATTTTCTTCCCATTTGTCGCGAGGATATGGAAAGACGGGGATGGGATCAGGTGGATTTTGTCTACGTGATCGGTGATGCCTATGTGGATCATCCGTCTTTCGGACATGCCATTATCAGCCGTGTGCTGGAAGCCCATGGATATCGTGTGGGCATAATATCCCAGCCGGACTGGAGAAAAAAAGAGAGTATTGATGTTTTTGGACGGCCAAGACTGGGCTTTATTATTACGGCCGGGAATATGGATTCAATGGTGAATCATTACACGGTATCAAAAAAACGCAGACACAATGATGCCTTTACACCAGGCGGGGTTTATGGAAAACGTCCGGATTATGCCACGGTTGTTTACGGAAATTTGATTCGTCAGACTTATAAAGATATTCCGGTAATGATTGGTGGTATTGAGGCCAGTCTGCGGCGTATGGCCCATTATGATTACTGGAGTAATTCTATGAAGCGTTCCGTTTTGCTGGATTCCGGTGCGGACCTTTTAATGTACGGTATGGGAGAACACAGTATTGTAGAGGTGGCAGATGCCTTAAACAGTGGACTGGATATTAAAGATGTGACATTTATACGGGGAACTGTTTATAAAACTAAAAATATTGATAATGTTTATGAACCGGTCATGCTCCCGGATTTTGAAACGATTAAAAATGACAAAAAGTCCTATGCGAAAAGCTTTTATACTCAGTACACCAATACGGATCCTTATTCAGGAAAAACACTGGTGGAAAAGTACAGTGATCATGAATATGTTGTTCAGAATCCTGCATCATGGCCATTGACCACGGAGGAAATGGATCGGGTTTATGCACTGGGCTATATGAGAAATTATCATCCCTCCTATGAGGCTGCCGGAGGTGTGCCTGCTATTGAGGAGGTTAAATTCAGCCTTGTAAGCAACCGGGGCTGCTTTGGAGGCTGCAGCTTTTGTGCCTTAACCTTTCATCAGGGCCGGATTATACAGGTGCGCAGTCATGAGTCTATTATCAATGAAGCGCGTCAGCTTGTCTGGGATCCGGATTTTAAAGGCTATATTCATGATGTAGGCGGACCTACGGCCAACTTTAGATTCCCGGCCTGTGATAAGCAGCTTCAACATGGTGTTTGTCCAAATAAACAGTGTCTGTTTCCAAAACCATGTGTGAATCTGAAGGCAGATCATAAGGATTACCTTTCACTGCTGAGAGCGTTAAGGCAGATTCCTGGGGTAAAAAAGGTATTTATCCGCTCAGGAATCCGCTTTGATTATCTGCTGGCAGACGGAGACGACACCTTTTTTAGAGAACTGTGTGAATATCATGTTTCAGGACAGCTTAAGGTGGCTCCGGAGCATGTTTCGGATAATGTTTTGCGGTTAATGGGAAAACCGTCCAATCATGTATACCGTAAATTTACGGAGCGGTATAAAAAAATCAATCAGGATTTGGGAAAAAATCAATTTCTTGTGCCATATTTAATGTCCTCCCATCCAGGCTCTACGATGAAGGATGCCATAACTTTGGCTGAATATCTCAGAGATCTGGGATATATGCCGGAACAGGTTCAGGATTTTTATCCAACACCGTCTACCCTTTCTACATGTATGTACTATACTGGCTATGATCCACGAACAATGGAAAAGGTTTATGTTCCTGTGGATCCCCATGAAAAGGCCATGCAGCGGGCGCTGATTCAGTACCGGAATCCGAAAAACTATGATCTGGTGATGGAAGCTTTGTGCAAGGCCGGACGTACTGATTTAATCGGTTATGATAAAAAATGCCTGATTCGTCCAAAATATAAGGATAAAGACAAATTCACACAGGGCGGACACAGAAATGCCCAGGGGGGAAGCGGCAGCAGTGTCCGTCCTAAGAAAAAAAAGACAATCCGCAATGTGCATAAAAAGAAGTGAAAGGAAGGATAGGGATGAAAATCGCTATTGTCACCGGTGCTTCATCTGGTATCGGTATGGAATTTGTTAAAATGATTGATAAAAAATCCGGCGGACTGGATGAAATCTGGGTGATTGCCCGTCGGCGGGAACGGCTGGAGGCGCTTCAGCACCATATTCGCAGGCCTTTGCGTATCCTGGCCATGGATTTATCCCAAAAGGAAACGCTGGATCAGTTCAGGGCATTACTGGATAAGAAAAAACCCCATATTCGTACCCTTGTCTTAAGCGCAGGCTATGGGCGATATGGCAATCAGATGGATCAGGATTTTAATGACGCTTTGGGGATGATCGATGTCAATGTGCGTGCTCTGACAGGGGTTTGTCAGTCCTGCTTGAAATATATGGTATCCGGCGGGCGTGTGATTATGATGTCATCTGCGGCGGCCTTCCTGCCTCAGCCCGGTTTTGGAATTTATGCGGCCACAAAATCTTATGTGTTAAGTTATGCCAGAAGCCTGGGCTGTGAACTGAAGCGCCGGGGAATTTCGGTTACAGCCGTTTGCCCGGGCCCGGTAAATACAGAGTTTTTTGGAGCCTGCGGTACAGGCGGCAGTCTGAGAGTTGTGAAAAATATATTTATGGCAGAGCCTGACAAGGTGGTGCATTTGGCCTGGAAGGATGCCATGCGGCGGGAGGAAGTATCTGTCTATGGTTTGCCCATGAAACTGTTTTATGGGGCTGCCCGGCTGGTTCCTCATAAACTGATTCTTAAAGGAATGGGGATGTTTGTCAGATGAACCGGAAAAAAATAATGAAAGGCGGAATTGGTTATATTGACCAGTGTAAGAAAAACCAGCTGGTGAAGGTAATCTGCTGGGCTGTCATTATAGCAGCCGTGGTTGGCGGCGGCTGGCTTTACTTTAAAACCCGCCTTAATATGGTTACTATTTTAGGAATCCTGCTTGTGCTTCCCGCCGCAAAGGCACTGATTGCACTGATCTTAATCCTGCCATATCAAAGCGGGGATGCGGATCGATTTAATAAGGTCAAAGAAACGGCAGGAAAGGCAGCAACGGTGCTGTCAGATCTGGTTTTAACCCGATATGAAGGCTCCATGGCCATTCATTATGCCGTTATTCACGGCGGTAATATTTTTGCCTTTGTGCCATCACAGAAAACGGCGCCGGAAAAGATTCAGGCATATTTAACGGCTAGTGTAAAGGCCGGTGGAAGCAGTGGGGTTCCTATGGTTTTTACAGATTTTGAAAAATTTATGACAGCCTTAAAAAGAGTCGGACAAAGCCCTGTGGAGACTTCAAAAAAGGATGAGCGCATTATTGCTGATCTTTTAAGCCGGGCTGTCTGAGATAAGGAAATTTTTTACAAAGGAGTATTTTGATGCAGAATCAAACCGTAACCCCCAATGAGGCCGGACAAAGACTGGATAAGCTGCTTGCGAAAATTTTAAACCGGGCACCGAAAAGTTTTATTTATAAAATGTTGAGAAAAAAGAATATAACGTTAAACAAAAAAAAGGCAGACGGAAGCGAAAAGCTTAATGTGGGCGATGAAATTACACTGTGGCTTTCTGATGAAACAATCTGTAAATTTTCCGAAGCGCCCAAGGTAACGATTGTCCATGAACATCTGGATATTGTTTACGAAGATGACGATATTATAGTTATTAATAAAAGTGCAGGCATGCTTTCTCAGAAGGCAAAGCCGGAGGATGTTTCTGCCAATGAGGCTTTAATTTCCCACCTGATTGATACGGGTCAGCTTAAGCCGGAAGATTTAAAAAGTTTCAAACCATCGGTCTGCCATCGTCTGGACCGGAATACAAGCGGTGTGCTCATCGGAGGCAAAACTATGGCAGCGCTTCAGGATATGTCAGCGCTTATTCGAAGCCACAGGGTAGGCAAGTATTACTGCTGCCTTGTGGCAGGCCGGGTAAGTCAGGGACAGCATATAAAAGGCTATCTGGTTAAGGATGAGGTATCCAACATGGTGACTGTAACCAAAACGCCGGCTTCGGGCAGTGATTTTATAGAAACCGTATATCAACCGATATGCACCGGTGAAAAATACAGTGTTTTGGCTGTCAGACTGATTACGGGACGGTCTCATCAG
Organism: uncultured Lachnospiraceae bacterium; assembly: GCA_905199445.1. GTDB lineage: Bacteria > Bacillota > Clostridia > Lachnospirales > Lachnospiraceae > Catenibacillus. The sequence goes on from CAJKGK010000019.1 coordinate 43,029, forward strand.
ATTCGAGCCCATCTGTCCAGTATTGGTCATCCCATTATCGGAGACGGCAAATATGGGGACAGGGGGATAAACGATTATTTTTACAGGAAGTATCATTTGAAATATCAGCTTTTACATTGTATGTGTATGACAATGCCAAAAGATACAATGCGTTTGACAAAAATCAGTAATAAAAGCTTTTTGGCACCTCTGCCAACGTTATTTCAGTGTATCCTTAAGGAAGAAAAATTAAGCGACGGGATGGATGAACATGGCTACATGGAATTCAAGAGGGCTTAGAGGGTCCGGACTGGAAGAACTTATAAACCTTACCAATGAAAAGTACAGGCAGTCGGGATTGGCGCTGATTCAAAAAATCCCGACGCCGATTAAACCTATAAAAATTGACAAGGCCCAGCGTCATATTACGCTGGCCTATTTTGAACAACGTTCCACGGTAGACTATATTGGTGCCGTTCAGGGAATACCGGTCTGTTTTGATGCGAAAGAATGTCATGGCACAAACTTTCCGATTCAGAATGTTCATGAACATCAGATTGTGTTTATGGAGGATTTTGAAAAACAGGGCGGTATTTCTTTTTTGATTATCTTTTTTGCTCAGCAAAATGTATATTATTATATGAGATTTAATGAGCTGGCCCATTTCTGGAACAGAGCCAAAACCGGACATGCTAAAAGCATACGATATGATGAGCTTAACCCTGATTTCACCATTCCGGTCAAAGGCTATTATGTACAGTATCTGCCACTGATTCAGAAGGATTTGGATCATCGGTAGAAAAAAGATAAAAAAGAGGGCGTTGACAAAAAAAGAGGCGATGTGTATAATAAAAACACATCATCAAATTAGCGATTTAGCACAATAAAGTAATGTAAAAGTGCAGCAAACTGAAGTAAACCGGGGGCGATTGTACGGCCCCGGGGAAATGGAGATCAAGATGAAGGATGTTTTATTACATACGCCTGAAGGTGTCCGGGATATTTACAGCGGTGAGTGTGCCCGAAAAATTGTTCTGCAGGAACGTTTATCCGGGAAGCTGAAATCTTATGGCTATGAAAGTATACAGACGCCCACATTTGAATTTTTCGATATATTTAATGGGGAAACGGGAACCGTTAATGCCAGAAAAATGTATAAATTTTTTGACCGGGAAGGCAATACCCTTGTCCTGCGGCCGGATATTACACCGTCAATAGCCAGAGCGGCTGCCAAATATTATAAGGATGAAGTGATTCCTCTGCGATTTTCTTATATTGGCAATGTGTTTATTAATAATTCCAGCTATCAGGGGCTGATGAAGGAATCCACGCAGCTGGGTGCAGAACTGATCGGCGATGACAGTGCAGAAGCTGACGGCGAAATTATTGTTCTTGCCATCGGACTTTTATTGGAAGCCGGTCTAAAGGATTTTCAGCTGGATATTGGCCATGCAGACTTTTTTAAAGCTTTGATTTTCCAGTCCGGGCTGGAGGCTGAAAGTGTGTCGCATCTCCGGCAGCTTATTGCCAATAAAAATTATTTTGGTATTCAAAATCTTATTGAAGACACGCCTGTCAGCGATGAACTTAAAAATATACTTGTCCGTCTTCCTGACTTTTTTGGACAGGCCGATGTCCTGGATGAAGCCGCTGATCTGATTAAGAATCCGGCGGCTCAGAGGGCGCTTTTAAGGCTGAAACATATATATAAGATCATATGTCAGTATGGATATGAAAAATATGTAACGTTTGATCTGGCCATGCTTACGGATTATGACTATTATACAGGTGTTATTTTCAGAGGCTATACTTACGGTATCGGCGATGCGGTTGTTAAAGGCGGGCGATACGACCATCTTTTGGGCCAGTTTGGCAAGCAGGCTCCGTCTGTGGGGCTGGCCGTTGTCGTTGACCGGCTTATGGCGGCCCTGTCACGGCAGAAAGTCCAGATTCCCTTAAAGGACACAACTGTAATGATTATTTATGGGCAGGACAGTTATAGTGACGCTGTTAAAATGGCCGGAGAACTTCGGGCGCAGAAAAAGAATGTTGTGATGAACCGGTATGTTCCGGAATTGACGATGGCCGATTATGACACATACAGTTCCAATCACCAGATTGACAGTATTCTGACTGTGGGATGTGAGATTGGCTGATTATGGGGAAAGGGTTGGAGGAAAAGACATGAAATATCTTACATTTGCGCTGGCTAAAGGCCGGCTGGCAAAAAAAACACTGGAGCTTTTCGAAAAAATCGGGATACAGATGGAAGAAATGAAGGATTCATCCACAAGAAAACTGATATTTGTCAATGAGGAGCAGAAAATTAAAATGTTTTTGGCAAAGGCCAGCGATGTGCCGACTTATGTGGAATACGGTGCCGCAGACATTGGTATTGTAGGACGGGATACGATTTTGGAGGAAGGCCGGCGGCTGTATGAGGTGATGGATCTGGGATTTGGAAAATGCCGTATGTGTGTGTGCGGGCCGGAAAGCGCCAGAGAGCTTTTAAAGCATCAGGCACTTATTCGGGTTGCCTCAAAATATCCGCATATTGCCAAAGACTATTTTTATAATAAAAAGCATCAGACCGTGGAAATCATCAAGCTTAACGGTTCTGTGGAACTGGCACCCATTGTGGGACTTTCGGAAGTGATTGTAGATATTGTGGAAACCGGTTCCACGCTGCGGGAAAACGGACTGACGGTTCTGGAGGAGATCTGCCCCCTTTCAGCTCAGATGGTTGTCAATCAGGTGAGTATGAAAATGCAGAATGAGCGGATTACCCGTCTCCTCTATGAAATTAAACCTATGATTGGCAGCTCAATTGTTTGAATTTACTTTTTACGATTATTTTGATATAATAAAAATAATATCCGGGAAAATTTTTCGGGATGGGAGGAAAAGATGAGAACCTTACGTTTAACAAAAGACAGTGCAGTGAATATTCTCAATGATCTGCTTAAAAGAAGTCCCAATAATTATGAGGGCTACAGCGAACGTGTGGATGCGATTATCAGGGATGTGAAGACTAGGGGCGATGCAGCTGTGTTTGAATATACAAAGCAGTTTGATAAGGCCGATCTTTGTGCCCAGAATATTCGCGTCACCGATGCAGAGATTAAGGAAGCTTATGGACAGGTAGATGCCAAACTGCTTGAGGTCATCCGCAGATCCATGGAGAATATCCGGATTTACCATGAAAAGCAGCGTCAGTATGGCTGGTTTGATACAACAGCCGATGGCACCATACTGGGGCAGAAGGTGACGCCTTTAGCATCCGCAGGCATTTACGTGCCGGGCGGCCGGGCGGCTTATCCATCTTCGGTGCTTATGAATACCGTACCTGCCAAGGTGGCCGGTGTGGATAAGATTGTGATGGTCACACCGCCGGGCGCTGACGGCAGAGTGAATCCGGCAACGCTGGTGGCTGCCCATGAGGCTGGTGCTCATGAAATTTATAAGGTGGGCGGAGCCCAGGCCATCGCAGCCCTGGCTTTTGGCACGGCATCCATACCAAAAGTAGATAAGATTGTAGGACCGGGAAATATTTATGTGGCACTGGCCAAAAAAGCGGTTTATGGACATGTGAGTATTGATTCCATTGCCGGACCAAGTGAGATTCTTGTCATTGCCGACGAGACGGCAAATCCCAGGTTTGTGGCAGCAGACCTTCTGTCACAGGCAGAGCATGACGAACTGGCATCAGCGATTCTTGTGACAACAAGTGAGACACTGGCTGCCCAGGTTTCAGACGCTGTGGAGGAATTTATGACCCATCTTTCCAGAAGAAATATTCTGGAAAAATCCCTGGAAAACTACGGATATATTCTGATTGCAGATGATTTGGATGCAGCGGTGGCTATTGCTAATGACATTGCCTCAGAGCATCTGGAAATCGTCACTAAAAATCCTTTTGAGGTGATGACAAAAATCAAAAATGCAGGCGCCATTTTCCTGGGAGAATACAGCAGCGAACCCCTTGGAGATTATTTTGCCGGACCTAATCATATTTTACCAACCAACGGCACTGCCAAGTTTTTTTCTCCTCTGGGTGTGGATGATTTTGTAAAAAAATCCAGTATTATTTATTACTCAAAAGAGGCCCTTGAACCTGTGAAAGACGATATTATCCGTTTCGCAGAGTCAGAATATTTGACAGCGCATGCCAATTCTATTCAGGTGCGTTTTGAAAAATGACGGAGGAAAAGATGGCGCAAAGAATCAGTGATATTAAAAGAACAACCAATGAGACAGATATTTTTATGCAGTTGAACCTGGATGGTACGGGAAAATCGGATATAAGTACAGGGATTGGTTTTTTTGATCATATGCTTGCCGGTTTTTCGAAGCATGGCTTTTTTGACCTGAAATTAAAAGTTAAAGGAGATCTGGATGTGGACTGTCATCATACGATTGAAGATACGGGGATCGTTCTCGGTGAAGCAATTAAGGCGGCTTTGGGGGACAAAAGAGGAATCCGCCGTTACGGTTCCTTTATTCTGCCTATGGATGATGTCCTTGTACTTGCCGCAATCGATTTATCAGGACGACCTTATCTGGGATATGACGTGACCTTAAGTTCGCAGCAGGTCGGCGGCTTTGACACAGAGATGGTCCGGGAGTTTTTTTATGCAGTGTCCTACAGTGCGGGGATGAATCTCCATATCCGGCTTTTGGCCGGTGAGAATAATCATCATATAATCGAAGGTATTTTCAAGGCATTTGCCAAGGCTTTGGATATGGCGGTGGATTTTGACCCTCGTATTTCGGATGTATTATCAACAAAAGGTTCATTGTAAGACAGGAAGGATATTGAATGATGCAGTTATACCCAACAATTCATATTAAAAACGGAAGATGTTTTAACCCTTCGGCGGCTCCGCTTAAACGACAGAATATTTATACAAGCAATCCGGCTGTGCTGGCGCGTATTTATGAAGATGCCGGCGCCTCGTGGCTGCATATTGTCGATGTGGACGGTGCGTCTATGGGAATGCCTGTAAATAGCGAAATCGTGAAATCCATTACAGGCAGTGTTCACATCCCTGTACAGGTGGGTGGAGGCGTTCGGAGCGTGAAGGATATCGACTACTATCTGAACATGGGAGTAACCAGAGTTGTGTGTAGTACAAGACCGGCCCAGAACCGAAATTTTAATACCGAGGTTATTTCTCTTTTCGGCAGTGAGCATTATGTGGTGGGTATTGATGCAATTAACGGTATGGTGGCCATTGACGGGCGGGAGCGGTTCAGTAAGTTTAATGCTATTTCGCTCATTAATGTGCTCAGTGAGCTTGGTGTGGAAAATGTGGTATATACCGATGTGATCCGTTCATCTTTGCACAGCGGCCCCAGTATTGAAAACACCAGAGAATTGGTAATGAAAAGCAATATGAATATTATTACTGCCGGTGGCATTTCATCGCTTTCTCATCTGGATCAGATTGAAAAGCTTGGTGTATCCGGTGCGATTATTGCCACAGCGCTATATGACGGCAGCATAGATCTTAGAGAAGCGATTAACAGATTCGAGAAAGGACGGCGCAGGGATGATCAATAGTTTAAAAGAGCCGGCAGTGATTTTACAGCCTTTTGAGGATTGTGTATTAAGCCCGGATACAGTGAATATGTATTTGGATTCCATATGTGTGATGGAAGCAGACGGTGCCGGGCGGATTTTGATTTGTGATCAGAGAGATGAAAGTAAGGCGTCTATGGAACCGGTGAATACCCGGGAAGAAAGCCTGCTGGATCTGATCAAGCATGTACAGCCGGCCTGTGATGTACCTGTGGATGTATATCAGGTGTATCATCGGTTCGAAGATGTTAAAAAAGTTTTATATGCCGGTGCAGCGACGGCCCTGATCTGTCCTGACGAGGGCGGCGGTATGGCGGTTTTAAGGGAAGGCCTTTTAAGGTTCGGTACCGAAAAGGTGGGAATCCTGATTAAAGATGGACAGCTTTGTGCTTCTGTACTTGACGGCCTCTACCAGGAAGGATGCAGACGGTTTTACGTATCCCGGGATTTATCCCGAAAACTGGTATCAATCTGGGGGATTCCTGAGGATGTGCAGGTGACCATCTATGTTTTACCCTGCGAGACTTTGCCGGAGCTGATTCAAGGCCGGTCTGTTTTAAGCCCGGCCATGGACTTTTCCAGGTTTAAAACAAACAGTGAAGGTCTTGTGCCGGTGATTGTTCAGGATTATCAAACCAGTAAGGTTTTAATGCTGGCGTATATGAATGCACAGGCCTATCAGGAAACGCTGAGAAGCGGGCGAATGACCTATTACAGCCGCAGCCGAAAGTGTCTGTGGAAAAAGGGAGAAACATCCGGCCACTACCAGTATGTGAAATCGCTGGATATTGACTGTGATTATGATACCATTTTAGCACGGGTGGCTCAGGTGGGGGCTGCCTGCCATACAGGCCATGAAAGCTGCTTTTTTACAGAACTGGCTAAAAAGGAATATAATGTATCAAATCCGTCAATTATACTGGAAGAGCTTATGGAAACCATCAGGGATCGAAAGGTTCATCCAAAGGAAGGCTCATATACCAATTATCTGTTTGATAAAGGCATTGACAAGATCCTGAAAAAAGTAGGAGAGGAAGCCACGGAGATTGTGATTGCAGCCAAAAATCCGGATAAAGAGGAGCTGAAATACGAAATTTCGGATTTTCTTTATCATGTGATGGTTTTAATGGTTCAAAAGGATCTGACATGGGATGAAGTGATGGCGGAGCTTCATCAAAGGCATTGAAAAGGAGGCGTTAAGCGATGACATTACTTACGGCATTTTTGACTTATCTGGGAAAATATATTCTGCTGATTTGTGTGGCAGTGGCAGGATTTATTCTGGGTAAGAAATACAGAGACAAAAAAACAGCGAAATGAGCAATTGACAAAGCTTTCAATTGATTTTATAATAGATTACTGGCATACTGGCGTGTAGTGTGCCGGTAATTTGTTTTTATGGAAATATGTGGATTGATCATAAAAAATTTTACCATAAAAACCTGAAAATACAGGAGGCAAAAAAGTGAACAAACCTTATGGATTAAATGAATTAAGAAGAATGTATCTTGAATTTTTCCAGAGCAAAGGCCATCTGATTATGAAAAGCTTTTCTCTGATTCCTCATAATGATAACAGCCTGCTGCTGATTAATTCCGGTATGGCACCCCTTAAACCTTATTTTACAAAGCAGGAGATTCCGCCCTGCAATCGTGTGACCACTTGTCAGAAGTGCATTCGTACAGGCGACATTGAAAATATCGGAAAGACAGACCGCCACGGTACATTTTTTGAAATGCTTGGAAACTTTTCTTTTGGAGATTATTTTAAACATGAAGCTATTGCATGGTCATGGGAATTTTTGACAAAGGTAATCGGGCTTGAGGCAGACCGTCTTTATCCGTCTGTCTATGTGGAGGACGATGAAGCATTTGAAATATGGAATAAAGAAATCGGTATTCCTGCTGACCGCATTTTCCGGTTTGGCAAGGAAGATAATTTCTGGGAACACGGTGCCGGACCTTGCGGACCATGTTCTGAAATTTATTATGACCGTGGTGAAAAGTATGGCTGCGGCAAGCCGGGCTGTACGGTAGGCTGTGAATGTGACCGTTATATGGAAATCTGGAATAATGTGTTTACCCAGTTTGAGAATGACGGTCATGGCAACTATGAACTGCTGGAAAGTAAAAATATTGATACCGGCATGGGTCTGGAACGTCTGGCCAGCATTGTTCAGGATGTGGATTCTATTTTTGATGTGGACACAATTAAAGCACTGAGAGAACAGGTATGTGAACTGGCCGGTGCTGTATACAAAGCAGATGCAAAGAAGGATGTTTCCATTCGTATTATTACAGATCATATCCGTTCTGTAACTTTTATGGTTTCAGACGGTATTATGCCTTCCAATGAAGGCCGGGGCTATGTTCTGCGCCGTCTGCTGCGCCGGGCTGCCCGCCATGGACGTCTTTTGGGGATTGGCGGAAAATTTCTTGCAGACCTTAGCAATACGGTAATTGAAACCTCCAGAGACGGTTATCCGGAACTGGAAGAAAAGAAAGCATTTATTTTCAAGGTAATTACCGAGGAAGAAGATAAATTTAATAAAACCATTGATCAGGGACTGAGTATTCTTAACGAGATGAAGGCCGGCGTTCTGGCTCAGGACAGCCGCGTGCTTTCCGGTGCAGATGCATTCAAACTTTATGATACTTATGGTTTCCCTCTGGATTTGACGGAGGAGATCCTGGAGGAAGACGGGATTACCATTGATCAGGAAGGCTTTAAGGCCGCTATGGACGAACAGCGGGATAAGGCCAGAAAGGCCAGAAAAACAACAAACTATATGGGGGCCGATGTAACGGTTTATCAGTCCATTGATCCTGCACTGACCAGTGAATTTGTGGGTTATGCGTACAGCGAATATGAATCCCCGGTAACTGTTCTTACAACGGAAGACGAGATTGTGGATGCCCTGGTGGACGGCCAGAAGGGAACCATTTTTGTAGAAAAAACCCCATTTTATGCCACCAGCGGCGGTCAGGAAGCTGACCATGGTGTTATTACCTGCGGTGACAGTGTATTTGAGGTTAAGGATACAATCAAGCTTTTAGGCGGCAAGATCGGCCATGTCGGTGTTGTCACTAAGGGGATGTTTAAAACCAGCGATACGGTAAAATTAAAAATTGATACAAAGAAACGTCAGGATACGGCTAAGAATCACAGTGCCACGCATCTGCTTCAGAAGGCGCTTCAGATGGTTCTGGGCAATCATGTTCAGCAGGCCGGTTCCAGTAATAATGAAGATCGCCTTCGCTTTGACTTTACTCATTTTTCATCATTGACATCGGATGAACTTGCCAGAGTGGAAAGTATTGTCAATGATGAAATCGACGCTAATCTGGCAGTACTTACAAAGGTTATGGATATCGAGGAAGCCAAAAAGACCGGTGCTATGGCTTTGTTTGGTGAAAAATATGACCAGAATGTCCGCGTTGTCAGCATGGGGGATTTTTCACGAGAGCTTTGCGGCGGTACTCATGTATCCAATACAGGAGTTATCCGGGCATTTAAAATTATTTCCGAGACTGGTGTCGCTGCCGGTGTGCGCCGAATTGAGGCATTGACCGGAGACGGTGTATTTAAATATTATGAAAATCTTGAACAGGAATTAAAAAATGCGGCACATGCGGCTAAGGCCGAACCCTCAGCGCTTGTCAAACGTATTGAATCCCTGCTGGATGAGATCAAAACGCTGACAGTGGAAAACGAAAAGCTGAAAAATAAAATGGCCAAAGAAGCATTAGGTGATGTGATGAATCAGATTCAGACGGTAAAAGGAATTTCCTTGCTGGCGGTCAAAGTGGATGATGTGGATATGCCGGGGCTGATGAATCTGGGCGATCAGCTAAAGACAAAGCTGGGCGAGGGGGTTATTGTCCTTGCATCGGCTAAAGACGGAAAAGTCAGCCTTTTAGCCATGGCTACAAAAGGCGCTATGAATCAGGGTGCGCACGCAGGCAATTTGATTAAAGGCATTGCCGGCCTTGTAGGCGGCGGCGGTGGCGGACGCCCTAACATGGCTCAGGCGGGCGGAAAAAATCCGGCCGGCATTGATCGGGCTTTAGAGGCTGCTGTGCAGGTACTTGACGGACAGCTGGGCTGATGCAGAAGGAGACGCCCATGAAAGAAATCAAAAAATTAGCGATCGTTCTCGGCTGTGCGGTATTTTTTATCGTCTTTTACATTCTGTGCGCTAACAGCGCACGGTCTGCAAAGGACTATTACGCACAGTATAACGGGGATTCCGATATAAAGACAAAACCCTATACTTCGGTGGAGGATGCAGTGCGAAAATATGCTGCAGCCAACATTGAAAAGGAAATTACGATTACCGGTGTGGGCGACATCATGTTTTATGATTATCAGATGGACCGGGCTTATGACAGTACAAAGGGGACTTTTGATTTTTCACCCAGCTTTACGGCGATCGCGCCTTATCTGGCTCAGTCGGACTATGTGTTGGGCAATCTGGAAGGCACGGCTGCAGGAAAAGATAAAGGGACCTCCAGCAACAGCTACGGTTACTGGGCGGATGTAAACCAGATGAATTTCAATATTCCGGAACAGGCGCTGGCAGATCTTAAAACTGCGGGGCTGGATATGGTGACAACCGCCAATAATCATTTGCTGGACAGCGGCAGCGAAGGGGTGAGTGCAACGATTGACCATATCGCTGAGGCCGGATTGGATCAGACAGGATCGTTTAAAAACAAAACGGATCAGAAATATACCATTAAGAATATTAACGGTGTAAATGTAGGAATCATTGCCTACACTGGATTTTTGAACGAATCCCCCCAGGAGGCGGACCAGTATGATGTAAACAGTCTGGATGGTCAGGCTGATTTGGATAATTACAATGAGTCCAAAGTAACACTGCTGTGCAGCCAGATTCAGGAAATGCGCTCAAAGGGGGCAGATGTTGTTGTTGTGAATCTTCATTTCGGCACAAAATATGCCTCTGAACCTGGAGAGAACCAAAAAGCACTGGCTAAAAAGCTTGTGGAATCCGGAGCTGATATTATTTTTGGAAGTTATCCTCATGTTGTACAGCCGATGGAGGTTATAGAGACAGTCATGGCCGATGGCACCGCGCATACGGGGGTTGTATTTTATTCTCTGGGTAACTTTATTTCTTCAATGCAGTATCAGTCAGATAACGGCTATCCCAGAGATTTGGGTATTATTGCCAGTGTAACGCTTAAGGTGACCAGCCGGGGGACACAGCTTGAATATGCACAGATTATTCCTACTTTTGTAGATTGGACAGATCAGGATATTGCCGTGCTTCCGCTGTGTGAGGCCCATGACCAGCCGGAAGCCTTCAAGGATCGGCTGGAATACTATGATATTGAACGTATCAATGCCGGATATGGGGATACGGGCGTCATTCAAACCGTGATCGGTAATTCGGGACTCAATTATACATATTCTGACTATAAATATAAAATTATGTTGGAAAAACAGTTGACGAATTAAAAAAATATGCTATAATGCATATAGTGCTATGAAATATATACCCACAGTTGTATAAGCACAATACGCAACTGGAGGGAGGTAAGGTGTGAGCTATGTCAAACGTTATCGTTAAAGAAAACGAAACTCTGGACAGTGCTTTACGCAGATTCAAAAGAAACTGTGCAAAAGCTGGTATCCAGCAGGAAATTCGTAAGAGAGAACATTACGAAAAACCAAGCGTTCGCCGCAAGAAAAAGTCCGAAGCTGCGAGAAAGCGCAAGTTTAAATAATGAAATTTATTTTCCAAAAAGCTATAACCTTGTGTTATAGCTTTTTTTGCGTGCATATACTGTAAAAAGTCCGGCAAAGGAAGGGTCCGCCGTGAAAAGGAAGTCAAAGCATAAAGCGATTGTGGGGCAGGTAGAGAAATCCTGTTTTCGTAAAAAAAAGGCCCCGGATGATGAATCTATTAAAGCGATATTGAAAAAGCCTATGGATTATATGAATATTGCTGCAAAACCGCTTCCCCTGATCCGTTTGTCCGGAAACGGAAGTATTTATATTGAGCAGTATAAAAATATTATGGAATACACGCCGGAACGGGTAAAAATACAGCTGGAACAGCTGCAGCTTCAGATTGAGGGACGAAAACTGGCCATTATGTATTTTTCCAAGGAGGATATAAAAATCTGCGGTGTGATTTTGCAGATGACATTTTCGGGCAATTTACAGACGGGGGTTTAGACTTATGGGAAGAATTGCAGGTTGGATTAAAGGAAGCGTCACCTGCGGTATCAAAGGTGAAGACAGCCATCGGTTTATGAATTTGTGCCGCAACAGAGGAATTTATTTGAGAAATGTTTACGTCTCCGGAGAAGCGGGAAGTGAAGGCAAGACCGAAAAGTCCCCTTCTTTGAATGGACAGCCAGAGCCGGAAATGACAGTTTTTGATATAAGTCTTAATGATTTTTGGAAATTAAGGCCTGTTGTAAAAAAAAGTCACTGTGTCCCCAGGGTGCTCAGACGCAAAGGGCTGCCTTTTGTTCTTCAGAGGAGTAAAAGACATCCTTTTTTTTATTCTGGCATACTTCTTCTGCTGGTTTTGTTGTATATACTTTCAAGTCGTATATGGGATATTGAGATTCAGGGAAATTTAAAATATTCAGATCAGCGGCTTGTTGAATTTATGTCTGAAGTGGGCATTCATACAGGAATGGCTAAATCCATGGTGGATTCAAAATGGCTGGAGGATGAGCTGAGATTGAAATATAATGATATTTCATGGGTCTCTGCAAAAATTACAGGTACAAAGCTGGTTGTACAGATTAAGGAGGCCGATTTAAAGGCTGATGAAGAAAAATCCGCCGCACCAGGAGATATTGTGGCCGATAGCGATGGGATGATTGAATCCATTGTTGTGCGCAGGGGAACGGCTGCTGTGGCACCAGGAGACTGGGTTCGTGCAGGCGATGTATTAATTTATGGGAAAGTGGATATTTTTAATGATGACGGGAGTGTGGGTGCCACCCATCCGGTGCGGGCTGACGGAGATGTGACCGCCAGAATAAAGGTCTTTTGCCAGGATTACTATCCGGCCTATACCATCCATAAGAATTATACAGGAAATAAACGGTCCCGGTGGGAGTGGACACTGTTTGGAAAAACAGTATCTTTGGGAACACTGGATTTTAGGGAAAAGCAAAATGGATTTTTGGAACATGGGGAGGATACAGATCAGGGATATGAGATGGTGTCTGAAATGGTTAAATACCGGCTGACCCCCAATTTTTACCTGCCGTTGACACTGAACCACACGGTTGTCCGGGCCTATGAGCCACAAAAGGTCTGGTATTCCAGACAGGAACAGGAACGACTGGCCAGGCAGGTTTTGGAAGATAAACTGACGGCTTTTAAGAAAGAAGGAGCGCAGATTATTGAAAATCAGATTCAGTGTGTTTTTACGGAAAAAAATTACGGAATATATGGCAGCGTGGAAATGATCGGGCCTATGGGTACCTTCAGAGAAAATTCCCAGCTTTACTAATCCTGGATTATCTGCTATAATAATTCATTATTTAAACTTAAATTAATTTGAATTAATTTTAACCAGAATTTAAGGAGCGAATGTATTTGCTTACAAGAATTGTTGAATTTGCCGATATGAATCAGATGTCGGCGGTATTTGGTCCATGCGACGCGAATATTAAATTAATTGAAAAGACGCTTCCTGTAACGATTACAGGACAGGGCCTGGCCGTGAAAATTACCGGCGAGGCCGAACTTGTGGAAAAAACTGCAAGTACCATAGAGACATTGATTCAAATGCAGGGTAACGGACAGCTGATTAATGATACCGTTGTCTGTCAGGCCATGGAACTTGTGGAAGACGGCAGTGCCAAAGATGCGGTTATGGTGATGAAAGATGTGATTACCGTGACCTGTAAAGGTAAGCCTGTGAAGTGTAAAACTATTGGTCAGAAGAACTATATACGTGCGATTGGAGAGCATCCCGTAACGATTTGTATCGGACCGGCAGGTACCGGAAAGACGTATCTGGCCATCGCGATGGCAGTGGAGGCTCTGAAGAATGAAGAGATTTCCAGAATCATCCTTACCAGGCCTGCCGTGGAGGCTGGAGAGCATTTGGGCTTTTTGCCGGGAGATCTGCAAAGTAAGGTTGATCCGTATTTAAGACCCCTGTATGACGGTCTGTTTGAAATGCTGGGAGAGGAGAAGTTTAACCGGCATATTGAGCGGGGAATCATCGAGGTAGCGCCCCTGGCCTATATGCGGGGCCGTACGTTAAATAACAGCTTTGTGATCCTGGATGAGGCTCAGAACGCCAGCCTGGAACAGATGTTTATGGTACTTACCCGTCTGGGTGAGGGTTCAAAGATTATTGTGACCGGAGATGTGACTCAGGTCGATCTGCGGGATCGTGCCTCCGGTTTGGAGACAACCGCACAGATTCTTAAAAATGTAGACGGTGTTGCTGTGTCCAGACTGAATAACCGGGACGTGGTTCGCCACAAGCTTGTCAAGGATATCATTAAGGCCTTTGAAAAATACAGAGATCTTGATGAGGAAAAACAAAGGAGGAACAGTGATGACGCTGAACATCGAAACAGAAGTAGACATTCCGTCAGGACTCGATTACCGAAAAATAATCAATGACGTTGTCAATACTGCCCTGGATTTTGAAGAATGCCCATATGAGGTGGAGCTAAATGTTATTTTGACCAATAATGAAGAAATTGCGCTGATTAACAGAGACTACAGAGATTTATTCAAACCAACGGATGTTTTGTCTTTTCCCATGGTAGATTATGTGGCACCGGGAGATTTTACCCAGCTGGATACTTATGACGAGGAGGACTACTTTAATCCTGAGACCGGAGAACTGATGCTTGGAGACATTATTGTGTCCATGGATAAGGTTTATGAGCAGGCTGAAAAATATGGACACAGTGTGGAGCGAGAGCTGGGATTTCTTGTAGCTCACAGCATGCTGCATCTGTTTGGCTATGATCATATGGAACCTGAAGAAACTGAAGTGATGGAAGTCAAACAGAATGATATTTTAAATATGATTCATCTGACAAGATAAATTAGACCTAAAGGAGCGTACAAATATGAAAAAAATGATGGCAATAAGCAAAATAACAGCCGCTGCAGTGCTGGCTTCAATGCTTCTGGCCGGCTGCGGCAAAAGTGATGCACAGACAGAAGCATCGGAAACTTTGGCTGTGAAGGAAACTGAGAGTGTGAAGGAAACCGAATCTCAGACTGAAAGCGAAACCCTTGTACAGGAAACCGAGCAGACGCTGGGCGAAAACCAGATGTACAGTTATCTTACCGGTGAAGTTGTAGATAAAGCTGTTGGTGAGAAACGTCCGGTGGCACTGATGGTTAATAATATTGAAGATGCCACACCTCAGCAGGCCGGTCTGTCCCAGGCGGATGTTCTTTATGAGGCTGTTGTGGAGGGAGATATTACCCGTCTCCTGGCCGTATTTGAGGATACTGCAGATATTGAAAAGGTGGGATCCATCAGAAGTGCACGACACTACTATATTGATTTTGCCAATGATAATGATGCCATTTACTGTCATTACGGATGGTCAAAATTTGCTCAGGATCGTATAACACAGGATGGCATGAAAACCGTAAGCCAAAATGTGGGTTCTGCTTATTTCCAGGATAATAATTATGCGGCGCCGCACCATATTTTTGCCAGTGGAGAAACACTGGAAGCTGGAATTGCCGAAATTGGTGTAGACAGAAATTATCCGGAAGGCTATGAAGGTCATTTTAAATTTAACACAGAGGACACAGATCTGGGATATGGAACCATTGCCAATAAAGTGGATATTCCTTTTGTGTTGAGCAGCTGCTACCTGGAATATGACAGCACAGATAAGGTTTATAAAAAATATCAGTATGGAGGTCCTCAGCTGGATGCCAATAACGGTGAGCAGCTGGCTTTTAAAAATGTGATTGTGCAGAAGGTGGCATACAGCAGTATGGGCACACCGGAAGGCCATCAGGACCTGAAGCTTGACGGAAGCGGCGAAGCTGTTTATATTACAGACGGTAAGGCTGTCAATATTACCTGGACCCGTGAAAGCAGCAGCGATCAGACAAAGTATTACTACGAAGATGGAACTCAGGTAAAGATGAATCCAGGAAAAACATATATTGCTGTTGTTCCCACAACATTTGATATTACCCTGAGCGAATAAGTCGGAAACGAGGTTTATTCATGGAAACTCGAAAGAAAAGCAGAGGTGACAGCATCCTGGTTCAGAGTGCCATATTGGCGGCGGCTCAGATTCTTGTACGTGTCATCGGTTTGTTTTACCGTGTGCCGCTGCAGAGAATTATCGGAGATGAGGGAAACGGATATTATGGTTATGCTTATCAGATTTATCAGTTTCTCCTGCTGTTATCAAGCAGTGCCATACCGACGGCGGTGGCATTGCTTGTGTCAAAGCATTTGGCCAGACGGGAATACAAAAATGTACTGCGTATTTTTAAAGGGGCACTGCTTTATGCCGTGATTGTGGGCGGGGTTGTCAGCCTGCTGACCATGTTTGGGGCCCGCGGGATTGCACAGGCCATGTTTTCTACTGAAAAGGTGGCGCCTGCGCTGGCTGTTTTGGCTCCGACTATTTTTATATCCGCCGTAATGGGGGTTTACCGTGGGTATTTCCAGGGAAAAAATGCGATGATGCCAACAGCGGTTTCTCAGCTGATTGAGCAGGTTCTCCATGCAGTCGTCAGTGTTGTAGCCGCCTGGTTTCTGATTGTTAAAGGGCCGGAGTACGGTGCTGCGGGAGGAACTTTGGGTACCTGCCTGGGCGCTCTTGGCGGATTGATTTTTGTGATGATTGTTTATCACTTATATAAACCCACAATTTATAAGCTGTTAAAAAGGGATGCGAGTAAACATCTGTACAGCACAAATCATGTGATGAAGCTGGTGACCATGACCATGGCACCGGTGATTTTAAGCTCAACGATCTACCAGATCAGCGGCATTGTGGATTCTTCCATGTTCAGTAAAATTATGGGCGGCCTGGGATATGCAGACGATGTGGCGACATCTTTGTTTGGTATATATTCGGGACAGTATCAGATGATTATTAATATTCCATTGGGCATTACGTCTTCAATCGGTATTGCACTGATTCCAACCATTACAAAGGTACTGACTCTTGGGCGGTATCAGGAGGCCAGAAATAAAATAGACTCGGTACTTAAACTGACCAATGTTTTATCTATTCCCTGTTTTGTAGGTCTGGCTGTTTTGGCAGAACCGATTATGAAGCTCTTATTTGTTGTCAAGAATGATGTGCCGGCCAATCTGCTTATGCTTGGCGGTGTGACGGTTGTCCTTTATTCCTTCTCTACGGTGACGATTGCCGTGCTTCAGGGAATCGGAAAAATGAAGACACCGGTTATTAATGCAGCGATATCTCTGGGAATCCATATTATTTTTGTATTCATTCTGCTTCAGTTTGCGGATATGAATATTTATGCCCTTGTTTATGGCAATATTGTATTTTCATTTGCCATGTGCGGGTTGAACCTGGTTGCTTTGTATCGATATATTGGTTATCGGCAGGAAATTCTCCATTCTTTTGTGCTCCCCGGTGCAGCCTCGGCAATCATGGGCGCCATTGTATACTTTATTTACAAAGGCTCTTATTTCCTGATTCACTCCAATTTGGTTTCAGTGATGATCTCCGTTGTGGCTGGTGTAGCCGCTTATGGAATTGCCCTGATTCTTATGGGAGGAATCAGTGAAGAAGAAATGTATAGCCTGCCTAAGGGCAGTGTGCTTGTACGCCTTTGTCGAAAATTTCATATGCTGTAATTCCCGGAGTCTGTATAATCCGGTATAAAAGAACAGATAATGTATTTTAAAGGAGTGAACAACCATGAAAAAATACATTATCTTTTCTTTTTGTACGCTTTTTGCGATCTGTGCGGCCTATACCATCAGTTATCAGAAATTGTCGGAAGGGATGAAGATCCGTGAAAATCAATCCGGTGAGATTGCGGTATCTTCCAGGGAAGATACGGTAAAACCGGAGGCCAGATTGATTATGGAAACTTATAATGCCGCAGATGGTACAAGCGAGAAAAAAGTGCTGTCTATGCCCGCCGTTTATCTGGGGCTTACCCGCAGCGGTGTAACTGAAAAACTTGAAGACTATATGGAGAACCTGTCAATTACAGATCTGGAAAAAGGACTTGTAGGGTTTGATCTGATGTATTTTTCTCCGGACTGTCTTTTACTTCGCAAAACCTATCAGCCTGCACAGGATTTTATGAAATATTACGTAAAGTTGAATAAGGGATGTATTACGGTATACTATAGTGACCGCAAGACCGTTTATGAATACACGGATATTGATTTTAACAGTCTGCCCTCGGATGTAGCTGCGGCTGTCTTAAGTGGAATGGAGGTCAGAGACGAGAAAACGCTGTACGATTTTTTGGAAAATTATTCGTCCTAAAAGATAAATCAATTGACGGAAAAAAGTGCTATCATTGAAGAAAAACAAAGAAAAGGAGGAGCGCATATGTCAATATTAGTGACAGGTGGAGCCGGTTACATAGGCAGCCATACATGTGTGGAATTACTGAATGCAGGATACGAGGTTGTTGTGGTGGACAATCTTTCCAATGCCTGTAAAGAGTCGCTGGAACGGGTTAAAAAGATTACGGGAAAAAATCTGACTTTTTATGAAGCAGATATTTTGGACCGTGAAGCGCTTGTGCATATTTTTGAAAAGGAAACTATTGAGTCCGTCATTCATTTTGCCGGACTCAAGGCTGTGGGGGAGTCCGTGTCAAAGCCGCTGGAATATTATCAGAATAATATTTCAGGAACCCTTGTTCTGTGTGATGTGATGCGCCAGTTTGGGGTTAAAAATATTGTTTTCAGCTCTTCGGCGACTGTTTATGGACGCCCGGCACAGATTCCTATTACAGAACAGTGCCCAAAGGGAACCTGTACAAATCCTTATGGATGGACGAAGTGGATGCTGGAACAGATTCTTACAGATCTGCATACGGCAGACAGTCAGTGGAATGTCATCCTGCTCCGCTATTTTAATCCTATCGGAGCCCATGAGAGCGGTCTGATCGGTGAGGATCCAAAAGGTATCCCCAATAATCTGGTTCCATATATCACTCAGGTTGCCGTTGGCAAATTGGAAAAACTTGGGATATTCGGCAATGACTATGATACACCGGATGGTACCGGCGTAAGAGATTATATTCATGTGGTCGATCTGGCCAGAGGTCATGTGAAAGCCATTGAACGGTTGAAGGATAAAAAGGGTGTGCTTGTTTATAATCTGGGGACAGGCAATGGTTACAGTGTGCTTCAAATTGTCAAAGCTTTCGAAAAGGCCTGCCAAAAATCGATTCCTTATGAGATTAAAGAACGCCGGCCAGGTGATATTTCGACCTGCTATGCAGATCCTGCACTGGCTAAGGAAGAACTTGGCTGGACTGCAGAGAAGACGCTGGATGATATGTGTGCGGATTCCTGGAGATGGCAGAGCGGTAATCCTAACGGCTATCGTGAATAAATGATATAAAAGTAACGTACAAAGGGGCCGGCAACAGTGAATTTTACTGCTGCCGGCCCCTTTGCATTTGAGACAGCGTCATCAGAGCGGTATCATCGTGTGATCGGAGTTGAACAAACGATCATATGATTTTTGCTTTTACAAAAAAATCGGTGTTGTGAAAATTCGGTGCCGGCAGATTCACGGGGGCCATACTGCCATAATGCTCGATTGCCGGATCTTCAGACAGCTTGTAAAAATTACAACTGACACGTTTTTTCCGTTTCCAGTCAGCCTGAGGCTGATAAGCAAAAATAATGGATTCCGGGATAAAGAATCGGATTTGCCATCCGTTGCCGGTGGTGACAGATTTAATTTTCAGCGCACGGATCTGCTCCGGCCGAAAATTTTCCCGCAGGTGCCGCGAAGGACCAAAAGCGGCAATACAGGCGCCGTTGGCATTAAACTCAAAGTTAAAATACTGAGGGCTTTCCGTGTCAAATTTGAAAAATGCTTCAAGGGCACTGTCTTTATAGACCGGCTGAAAATTATACTTATAATTTGCTGTCGGGTGGAGCTCTTCACAGCCGAGGATGACAATAAACCCTTCATTTTCCAGATAGCCAACACTGCCATTTGCTTTAGGGCGGTACACGCTTCGCCACTGAAAGTTGGAAATTTCAAAGGAATGACACTGCTGCAGATCTGAAAAGCTTGAAATTCTCCGGATTTCGTAAACCATAGGATCAATCCTCCAATTCCATGACTGAATTTTAATTTTGTATGCCTGATTTTACTTTATCCCAAATTAAAAAAAACTTCAATAGGTCACAAAAAAACGTGGATAATTGTGCAAATTAAACGGCGGATAATGCTATTGTATACTGACAATTTATCCGATATACTTTAAACATCAAAGAAATTTCCAATGCTTTTTGGGAGTAAAAATGAATGGAGGAGAAACTTATGTCAAAAACAAAAGGCCGGGTTACATTACCGAGCGAGTCAAATTTTCTTGAAGAGACAAAAGAAATGCTGGAGCGCTGGGGCGCAGATGCGCTGCGTGACAGTGATGGAACTAAACTGGATGACGACATAAAGGCTCTGGATGCCAAAATTTATACAACGTATTTTGTTGCGCGCGGTCATAATGAATTTGCCAAGGAACATATGGAAGAGTGTCAGCAGATGTATTTAATGTCCCGCCATAATGTGGCCTGCGAAGATCCATTGTCTATTGCATTTATGGAAGGCTATTATCAGGAGCAGGTGATTCCGGATTATATCCATGATCCTAAAAAGTGGTGGGAAGTTATTGACCGGACAACCGGGGAAGTCATTGCGCCGGACTGCTGGGAACTGAATGAAAAACTTCACCGGGTCACCGTAAAAAATGCGCAGCCATTTCATGAGTATACCGTATCTTTTCTTGTTTATGCGATCTGGGATCCTACACAGATGTATAATCACATTACCAATAACTGGGGTGATAAGCCGCATGAGATTCCTTTTGATGTCCGTCAGAGTGCGTCCGGAAACTTTGCAAAAGAATATCTGGTTCAGTGGCTGAAAGATAATCCGGAGGTAGATGTTGTTCGTTTTACAACATTTTTCTATCACTTTACCTTAGTGTTTAACAACCATGCAAAGGAGAAGTTTGTGGACTGGTTTGGCTATGGAGCCACAGTATCCGTTAAAGCACTGGAAGCGTTTGAGCAGGAATACGGCTATGCGCTCAGACCTGAAGATATTGTTGATAACGGCTATTATAATTCCACATTCCGTGTACCTACAAAACATTATCTGGATTACATTGACTTTATTCAGAGATTTGTTGCCAAAAAGGCCAAGGAGCTGGTGGATATTGTGCACGAAGCTGGCCGTGAAGCCATGATGTTTTTAGGCGACAACTGGATCGGAACAGAACCTTACGGAAAATATTTCGAAAGTATTGGTCTGGATGCGGTTGTAGGTTCGGTAGGCGGGGGCGCCACACTGCGTCTGATTTCCGAAATACCAGGTGTCAAGTACACAGAAGGCCGTTTCCTTCCGTATTTCTTCCCGGATACTTTTTATGAAGGCAACGATCCCTGCATTGAAGCCATCGATAACTGGCTGTGTGCACGTCGTGCGATTATGCGCAAACCGGTGGATCGTATTGGCTACGGCGGTTATTTAAGCCTGGCTTATAAATTCCCTAAATTTGTGGATTACATTGAAAAAGTAACGGATGAATTCCGCGAGCTGTATGACAACATTAAAGGGGTGCAGCCGTACTGCGGCCTGAAGGTTGCCATTTTAAACAGCTGGGGCCGTCTGCGCTCATGGCAGACGTATATGGTGGCTCATGCACTCTGGTACAAACAGACCTATTCATATTTCGGGGTTCTGGAATCCTTAAGCGGTGCCAGTGTGGACGTGACATTTATAAGCTTTGACGATATCCGTAAAAACGGTATTCCGGAAGATATTGATGTCATCATTAATGCCGGCGATGCCATGACCGCCTTCTCCGGCGGCGAAGAATGGGCTGATCCCAAACTTGTAACAACGATCAGACGCTGGGTATATAACGGCGGCGGTTTCCTTGGAATTGGTGAACCCAGTGCCCTGCACCATGGCGGACGTTTCTTTCAGCTGGCCGATCTGCTGGGTGTGGACGAGGAACTTGGCTTTACATTGTCCACTGATAAGTACTTTAAGGAAGCCCTTCCTGAACACTTTATTACTCAGGACCGTACCACAGATTTTGATTTTGGCGAGAGCATGAAAAATATTTACGCCCTCACAGAACATACAGAGATTGTGGAATATTCCAATAATGAAGTTCATATTGCGGCGAACAGATACGGAAAGGGCCGGGGCGTTTATATCGCCGGCCTGCCATACAGCTATGAAAATACAAGACTTTTAATGCGCGCTATGTTTTATGCCGCATCCAAAGAAGCCCAGTATAAGGTATGGCATGCGGACAACATTCTGTGTGAAGTTCATGCTTATCCGGATGCAGGAAAATATGCCATTGTCAATAATTCCAATGAAATTCAGAAAACAATGGTTTATGACGGACAGGGCAGCTGTACGGAATATACACTGGAACCATGTGCGATTTTATGGAAAAATATTAAATAAGGTTTCCGGATAAATAACAGATAAGATCGAGTCAAACAGCTTCCGCCCCGGATGTGTCTTTTAGACACATCCGGGGCGGAAGCTGTAACAAAAGAAAGGCGAAAAACGATGAGTCAGAAAAAACAGCCGAATATAATTTTGATTATGACGGATCAGCTTCGGGGCGACTGCCTTGGCTGTATGGGACATCCGGATGTTAAAACGCCGTTTCTGGATACCCTGGCGTCCCGGGGAACCCTTTTTGACAGAGCCTACAGTGCCTGCCCGACTTGCATTCCGGCCCGGGCGGCCATCCATACGGGGATGAGCCAGAGCGGACATAAGCGGGTCGGTTATGCAGACGGTGTAGACTGGAACTATGATTATACACTGGCCGGAGAATTGACGAAAGCCGGCTATTATACTCAGTGTATAGGCAAAATGCATGTTCACCCTCTGAGAAATCTTATAGGGTTTAATCATGTAGAACTTCATGATGGTTATCTTCATTATTACAGGTACAGCAGTACGCCATATTATGAGGCTCAGAAGGTAGCTGATGATTATATGTACTGGCTGAAGCATGAAAAAGGCATTGAAGCGGATGTGATCGACACGGGCATGGAGTGCAACAGCTGGGTGGCCAGACCATGGATCTATGATGAAAGGACGCATCCCACAAACTGGGTAACCAGCCGGTCCATCGATTTTCTGCGGCGCAGGGATCGGTCCAAACCTTTTTTTCTGATGGCCTCTTATTTAAGACCCCATCCCCCTTTTGATGCACCAAAATATTATTTTGATATGTATAATGCCATGAACCTAAGGCCGCCAGCGGTCGGCGACTGGGCGGACGGGGCAGCGCTTGACCGATTGGGACACATTTTTGATTCCTGTACAGGGCCTAAAGATCCGGAACTGATTCGCCAGGCCATGGTGGGATATTATGCATGTATTACCCACCTGGATCATCAGATTGGCCGTCTGATTCAGGCTCTGGTGGATGATGAATGCTATGAAGACACCATGATCGTATTTACGTCTGATCACGGCGAGATGCTGTGTGATCATCATTTATTCAGAAAGGCGCTGCCTTATGAGGGAAGCAGCCATATTCCTATGATTGTGTCCGGAAAATGGACAGGCAGCAGCGGTCAGGTCTGTCACAGCATTGTGGAATTAAGGGATATTATGCCCACGCTGCTGGATATTGCAGGTGCACCTATTCCCCATACAGTCGATGGTAAAAGTATGATGCCTCTGGTTGAAAATCCGAAGAAAAAGCTTAGAGATGCCCTTCACGGAGAACACAGCTACGGAGAAAAATCCAATCACTGGATCGTGACGGAAAAGGACAAATATATATGGTTTTCACAGACTGGTACAGAGCAATATTTTGATTTGGTTTCAGATCCCAGAGAGGAAAAAAATAGAATTCATGATCCGGCAGCAGCCAGGCGGATGAATCAGCTGAGACAAACCCTTGTGGCAGCCCTTCGTGGACGGGAAGAGGGCTATAGTGACGGAAAGCAATTAATTGTGGGCTGTACACCTAAAACTATTTTAGGACAATAAGCCTTCCTTGACGATTAGATGAATATTGCCGGACTTAAAAAGGTGCTGTTGTTTATTTTGATAGGCAACAGCACCTTTTTATCACCTGTAATAACAGAATTATATCGAAATTTAACTGGTGCCTATGGAAATATTAGTTAAAAAGGCAAATAGTGCAAAGAAATCAACGTTTTGTGTAAATAAGTTTTTGGTGAATGGTGATAATATATAGTCATTGAAGGGCAAGTGAATCTGACAAGATGCCCAAATTCTAAGGAGGTATGTCTATTATGAAACTTAAAAGACTGGTAAGCGGAGCATTGTGCGCAACGATGATTGCCTCATTACTCGCAGCATGTGGAAGCAATAATTCAGGAGAAACAACAAAAACGACAGACGCCCCAAAGACAACAGAAGCTGCTGATGCGTCAACCGGTGATGCCGAGACAGAAGCTGAATCCAAAGAAGAATCCAAGGCTGATGCTTCAGCAAGTAACGGTGAAGGCGGAAAAACTCTGGTTTACTGGTCCATGTGGACAAGCGGTGAGCCTCAGGCTATTGTTATTCAGGAAGCGATCGACGCTTATGAAGAAAAATCCGGTAATACTGTAGAAATCGAGTGGAAGGGCCGTGACATTAATAAGATTCTTCAGACATCACTTGAGTCCGGCACAACAATCGACCTGTATGACGATGATTTCCAGCGTGTAGCTACACAGTATTCTAAATACTCTGCAGATCTTGAAGAGATGGCAGCAGCTGCCGGATATGAAGATTTTGCCAATCCAGCACTTGTAAACTCCATTCGCGGATGGGCCGGAAGTCTGAAAGCTATTGCTTATCAGCCATATACATCCGGTGTATTTTATAACAAAGATCTTTTTGCAGATGCAGGAATCGAAGGCGAACCACAGACATGGGATGAGTTTAAGGCTGCATGTGACAAGCTGATTGAAGCAGGCTATGAACCTTTGGCACTGGATGATGCCTATACAGTTTATTTTTACGGATATCACCTGGCAAGAATGATCGGTCAGGACGCTGTTAAGGAACTGGCTACAAACGGCGGATGGGCTTCCAATGAAGGCGCTAAAAAAGCTGCTCAGGACATGATTGATGCCGTTAATGCCGGCTATTTTGAATCCGGTGCGCCGGGTGCTTATCCTGAAAGCGAAAACATGATGGGACTGACACAGACAGTCGCAGCCATTGTCAATGCCTCCTGGATTCCTCAGGAAATTCTGACAAACACAGATGCACAGTTAAACTGGGGTATGTTCAACTACCCATCTGTTGATGGCGGTACAGACCCGAATACAATTGCCAATGTAGGGGCTCAGGCTTTCGGTATTCCTTCCTACTCTGAAAACCAGCAGGAAGCTTTTGACCTGATCATGACGATTGTTTCCGGCGAATTTGACCAGAAGATGGCTACAGATACAAACAGTATCCCAGCCGATTCAAGAAACGAATGGCCTGAAATGCTTGCCAGCTTCAAGCCGGCTTTCGATGCTCTGACAGCTACTTATGACTGGAATATGGGACTTGATGCTAATGTTGATTTACAGAGCGGAATCAAAGATGTAGTGACCAAGTTATTCGAAGGCAAATATGCAACAGCCGATGAATTCCTTGCTGCCATGGATGCATTATATTAATTACTGTATACATAGGCGCAGCTATTAAGGCTTATATATTCTAAAAAGCGTGACGCCGGCAGACACTATAACGTATGCCGGCGTTGCTTTTTAGAAAGCAGAATGGAGGTCAGGAAATGAAAAAAAGTAAATCGATGATTGTATGTTTCGTGACACCGGCCGTAATTACATTTATATTGATGTTTTTATACCCTGTGATACGAACAGTCATTATGAGTTTTTTTGAAGTTGAAACGGTTACCCAGTCCGTTTCAGAGTGGAACTTTAACGGTTTCCAAAATTATGTAGGCATGTTTGAAAGCTCTGCATGGCGCCAATCAATGATCAATATGTTTTTGATCTGGATTGTGGGCGGTATTATTGTTCTTTCCCTTTCTCTGCTGATGGCTGTAATTCTTACAAGCGGAGTTCGTTTTAAAAAATTCTTCAGGGCAGTTATATATCTTCCAAATGTTATCAGTGCCGTTGCCCTGGCTACCATGTGGATTCAGTATATTTTTAACCAAAGAGTCGGACTGTTCAACAATATTCTGGAATTTTTCGGACTGGATGGTGTCAACTGGCTGGGTACGGATATGAAATTCTGGTCAATGCTTATTGCCTTTATGTTTGGGTCCGTGGGATATTATATGTTAATTTTCCTCAGCGGAATTGAGCGGATTCCGGGAGACTTATATGAAGCTGCTACGATTGACGGTGCAAATCGTTTTCAGCAGTTTACCCATTTGACCATGCCGCTTCTTCGCAGTGTTATTAAAACGAATATTACCTTCTGGAGTGTGAATACAATCACATTCTTCCTGTGGTCTCAGATGTTTTCACCTGTCAGTACAGAAAGTTCCACGATTGTCCCGGTTGTTTATCTGTATGATACCGTATTCGGTACAAAGGGTGTTGTTCAGACCGATGCCGGCCGAGGGGCAGCTGTTGGTGTAACTCTGGCAATCTGTGTGGTTGTTGTATTCCTTGTGTTTAATAAACTGATTAAAGATGAAGATGTGGAATATTAAAGGAAGGAGTGATATTGTATGGCTAAAACAAAAGTGAAAAAAACAAAGATTAGAGAACCCATTAACTGGAAAAAAGAATTAAAATTACTGCCTGGATATATCATCCTCTGCCTGTGGGTATTGTTTACCTTTGTCATGCTGCTGTGGATTCTGGCTGCCAGTTTTTCAACGACTCAGGATATGTTTAAAGGAACGATTTTCCAGTCTCTGTTGGCCGGCGAATTCCATCCGGAAAACTATATCACAGCATGGACCTCAAGCAATGTATCTGTATTTTTCGGAAACTCCTTGTTGTATTCGGTTGTTTCCTGTGTATGTATCCTTTTAATTTCAGCACCGGCAGCCTACGTATTGTCCCGTTACGAGTTTATCGGAAATAAGGTCATTCGTCTGGGATTTGTCATCGCCATGAGTGTGCCTGCGGTAATGATCATTATGCCGATTTTTGCCCTGACAAGTTCTCTGAATATTTCAGGCCGTATTTTACTGATTATTTTGTACATTTGTTTAAATGTACCGTTCACTACAACTTATTTGCTTAACTTTTTTGGAACATTGTCGAAAACCTATGAGGAGGCAGCGGCCATTGATGGCTGTACACCGATGAAAACATTCTGGAAGATTATGCTTCCCCTTGTTCAGCCGGCGATTATTACGGTAACCATTTTCAATTTCCTGGCTGTATGGAATGAATTCTTCATGGCATTGATTTTTGCAACAGAAGAGAGCATGGCACCGGTTGGTGTAGGGCTTCTTCAGATTGTCAACGCCATGAAATATACAGG
>CAJKGK010000020.1 GCA_905199445.1 uncultured Lachnospiraceae bacterium
CAGGGGTCCACCCTCCACCACATCATATTGATTCACATCATCATTATTTGGAAGCTGCCCATGCATCCAGCTGTGCCTGGTTCTCTTCGATAATTTCGTTGATACCGGCCTTATCCAGGCGTTCGTTTAAATCTGCCAGATAGGCATCCAGTTCATCTTCAGGGACCTCTCCGTATACAAGACTTGGCACATATTCCTGAACAACATTTGTCACGGCAGTAATCTGGGTGGCCACATTGGAGGCATCAAAAGTATACCCCAGTGTAGGACATACAACAGCCTGATCATTAAACGCTTCTAAATCTGAATAAAATTCTTCCGTGGCCGGCAGCATCTGTGCCGTGTCCATCGAATCACCAAAGATACAGAAAACTCTCGCCCAACCTACATTTGTGCCGTCTACACCTTCCGGATAAGAAATAATCCGGTCTGAACCTTCCGTATATACATAATCCTTGCCTTCAATACCATAATTAAGAATATTGGCTAAATCTGCATTTTCGTACAAAAGATTAAGAAAATCCATAGCTTTATCCGGCCGCTCGCAGTTCATGGATATTCCCCATGCTTTTTCCTGCACGCCTGAACTTGTAAGACGAGGATTGGTAAAGGCCGCCTGCTGATTATGGAAGGACATACTTCCCTGTTTTGTTATTGCTTCCAGAGGTGTTACACCAACCCACTGGCAGAAGGTCTGACCGTTTCTGTAAAGATCCTGGGCATTTTCTCCGCTGACAGCCTGATCCGCAGGCATAAAGCCATTTTCTTTCCATTCAATATTATACAGGCAGTACTCTTTAAATTCCTCAGTTGTATACATGTTCTGAATTTGGGTATCTGTTTCCGGATTCATAAGTGTTCCATAAACACCGGTACCGCTTCCGAAATTATCCATTCCATAAAATATGGACATTTCCGTTGCATCTGTCGCACCGTTTTTAGCCATCAGATAGTAATCAGGATTAACCTCTTTCAGCTTATAGCCAATATCCGTCAATGTCTGCATATTCCATTCCTGAGGCAATTCCATACCAAGCTCATCGAACATGTCACCATTGTAATCAATACCGCTGGCTGTAGCACAGTATAAATTCTGAGGAATTGCATAAATTTCTCCATCTACAGTAAATGCCTTCATTAAATCACCGGATTTTTCAAGGATTGTCTGTCCCCGTTCCTCTAACACATCGGTTATCGGAATAATCATACCGTCAGATACAAACTGTGAAAATGGAACTGTGGTTCCCACATAATAAATGTCAATTTTTTCACCACCGGCTGCCCAGAGCGCAGTTTTAGTTGCATGATCTGCAATATGAATAACCTGCAGCTTCACTGTACAGTTAATTTCCGGAAGCGTGATTTCATTTATTGCTGCCTCCATTTCAGGCACACTGTCCTGATTCATTCCCAGATTCAAAAGCTCGATTACAACCTCATAGGGATCTTCATCATAATCAATGTAAGCCTTTTTTCCGTCCTCAGCACCTGATTCCAAATTACCTGACTCAGAGGAATCCCCCGAAGTTTCCTTCGAGGCCTGTACCTGACTGCTTTCTTTTCCACTTTCTGCCACTGTACTGTCCTTACCGGATGTCCCGCCACAGCCGGCAAGCAAAGATACCATCATTGCAGATGCCAGTCCTAATGCTGCTGCTCTTTTCATAATTCTACCTCCTAAACTTTAACGGCAGAGTCAAAACTCCCGTCTGTGCCGGCCTTAACACCGGCTGTTTTTAATTATGTTTAATGATGCATTTATCATAGCATTGTGCATAAAAAAATATAATGGACTGAAATGACCTGCAATGATTCATATATGACTTTTAGACAATCAGTCATACTTCAATATTTATTTTTCTGCTCCAGCCAAGCATCTAACTGCCGCTGATTCTCCTGTATAATCACATCCATACCGGCCGCATCCAGGGCAGCATTAAAATGATCGATGGCCTCGTCCACATCCGCAATAACACCACATTCCAGCGAAGGCATATATTCGTCCAGGACATGGTTCACCGCAGCAATCTCAGTCATAACATCAGAAGAATCAAAAACATAGCCCAGCAGGGGACTCATCTGCATACTTTCCCAAAATGTCCTCACCTGATCATAATATTTCTCCGTTGCCGGCAGCCACTGGAAGGTTTGCATGGAATCGCCAAACACCGAAAAATTTCTGCTGTAGCCAATATTTTCTGCATGAACCCCGTCTGCATAAGTAATAATATGTTCCGATACCTTTTCATACGCTCTGCCCTCAATACCATTCATCAAAAGGTTGGCAATTTCGCTGTTTTCATACATAAGATTAAGAAATTCCATGGCCTTTTCAGGATTTTTAGATGTAACAGAAATCCCCCATCCGACCTCCTGGACACTTTCCGAGGTAACCATCCCGGCCTTCATGGACATCATTCCTATTTCGAAAGGAAACTCTTTTGCCTGCAAGGTGAGTTCTGTAGGACTTACTGTACTATACAGCATAAATATTTTCTGATTTTTAAAAGAGTCCTTTGTATTTTCACCACTGGATACTGAATCCTGGGGGATCCAGCCATTAACATTCCATTGGTGCATTGTTTTACAGTAATTTTTATACATTTCCGTTTCAAAAACATTTTGCACTTTTGTTTCCTTCAAAACATTGTCGATCATTCCATAAATATAATTAACACCACCCAACGGATAAATATCTTTATACATCATTTGAAGCAGTACAGAAGATACACCGCCGTCTCCCTGACTGATTAAATAAATACCATGTGCTTTCAGCTGCGCTGCCATATCCTCCAGATCCGACCAAACAGGCGCCCGGGGAATCTCTATCCCCAGTTCTTTTGCCATTTCTTTATTATATATAAAGCCCAGATCACCACCGGGATAATATTCACCGGGAACGGCATAAATATGTCCGTTGATTCGGCAGCCCTCAATGAGCGTCCCGGATTTTTCAATAATTGTCTGTCCGTAATTTTTCAGCAGATCGTCCAGAGGTATAATCGTTCCTTCCGATGCCAGCTGAGAAAGGGCCGTTGTACGACCTGTAAGAACCAGGTCAATTTTTTCTCCTCCGGCAGCAATCAGACTCATTTTAGCAGCATGATCTGCAATATGAACATTATAAATTTTTACAGTACAATTAATTTTCTCAAGGGTAATATTGCTGACCGCAGCCTCAACCGCCTCAAGATCCGGCATATCCTGCCCCAATGTGACATTCTCTATAACAACCTCATAAGGTTCCTCTGCGGAGTTTTTTAAATTGGATACACGGACATCAATATTGAAAACACAGGATGCCACACCGGCCATTATACCGCATCCCCCAATGATAAACATAATATTTTTTAAAATTCTCCGCATCTGTTTAACCCTCTTACTTTAAAATATAATTCTTAATAAATTCCTGATACTTATTCAGGCAGCATTTTTGTTGTCCCTGCAAAATATCAAAAATCATTTCCCGTGGCTGTGCTTTCGTATATGCATCCCAGATAGGCAGCCTCTCCCCGTTTGGATCACCGGCCTTGGCAAAATTAGTCCAATAGGAAACCATTTTTTCCGAAAGCTCATAATCTCCACCGGTCATTGGTCTCCAACAGCGTGAAAGTGTCCCGAAAACATACCACAGCTCCGCCGAATGAAAAGCCCCATCCTCACTGCCCGGAAGCTGGCGGTTAAAAGAATAAATATAGGCCGGCTTACGGTTATTTTTCAGCTGTACATTGGCAAACAAACGTGTACTCAGATAAAACATGTTCATATCCGCCAAGGCCTGGTTAATGTCCTCCTGGGTTTTCACATTACTCATAAGCATAAAGGCTTCGGCCTGATCTTTAAAACAGCTTTCCGCTGTTTTTCTGAAAGCCTCCAGGCCTTTGATTTCAACCCGGCCAACATCACCTTCGTTTAAATTATTGCCCACCATATAGGGAATGTCAGGGTAATGTCCTGCAAGAATTGCCTCTGCAGGCTTTTCTGTAAACATATACCCATCCACGCATGGCGCAAATGAAAAACGTCCGCCAAAGCCCATACCCGGGACATCCATCAGCTGTTCAAAGCTAAGCTTTCTAAGTTCGTCAATATCCCTGCATCCTGCAGCAGTGATATAATCATCTCCCAGTATTTCCATCTGATCCAGTGTCCCCATAGGAAGCATAGACTGCCCGAAAGAGTACAAAAACAAACCGCTCTGGAAAATAGCCTTTGATATATCCCCCTGCACCAACGGGCTTGTCACCAGAGCCATTACACTTCCTGCTCCGGCAGACTGGCCAAATACCGTTATATTATCCGGATCGCCGCCAAAGCCCTGGATATTTTCTTTAACCCATTTCAGGGCAGCCATCTGATCCATATAACCATAGTTTCCGGACACATGCTGCTCACTTTCACTGCTTAGCTGAGATGATGCAAAAAATCCCAGTATTCCCAGCCGATAATTAAAGGTTACAAGAATAACCCCTTTCTTACAAAAAGCCTCACCGTCAAAAGGCGGTTCAAAACCATAGCCGCCATGTAATGCCCCGCCGTGAATCCAGAGCATTACCGGAAACTTTTTTCCCGGTTCGGCACATGGTGTCCATATATTTAAATATAAGCAGTCTTCAGAATTCACAACCCGATTGCCGTAAAATTCCTTTTTATAAAGATCCTCCGGATCATCTCTGTCCGGCTGCCATGCCCGCGGACCAAACTCCAGCGCATCCCTGACGCCCTCCCAGGCTTTCGGCGGCTGAGGCGCCTTCCATCGAAGACTGCCCACAGGCGCTGCCGCATACGGAATCCCCCTGAACACGGTAATTGTCTGATCATTTCCCCATGCGCCTCGAACATAACCGTATTTTGTCTGTACAATCCGGTTAATTGGTTTAAAATCATTGGTAATAACAAACATATGATCTCAGCTCCTTTTCAGTTCTTTAAACCATATTATCAAATCCGCTCATGAAAAAAATCCCACAATGATGACTTGAGAGTGTCCGATGATGACATATCAGGAATATTTTTTCCTGTACTCTCCAGGTGTCATTTTTTCTGTTCTCTTGAATACCTTAATAAAATAGCCTGCACTATAATAGCCCACCTTTTCCGCAATCGCTTCCAGAGACCAGTCCGTTTTAAGCAAAAGTTCTTTAGCGCCATTCATTCGATAAGCTGTCACATATTCCAATATAGACATCCCGGTTATTTTTTTAAACAACCGCATCATATACTGAGGATTCAGTGAAACATGATCCGACAAATCTGTCACACAGAAGGATTCTCCTGCATTTTTCTCTATATATGGAATAATTTTAGAATGAACAATATCCTTTTCGACCCGTACGCCGCCAGGCTCCGGCTGCGGCGTCATTCCGCCCCTGCGCTCGCTCAAGCGACTGACTGCCTTTTGAAGACACCGTTCCATGTCTTCCACATCTACAGGCTTTAACAAATAATCAAGACAGCCCAGCTGGAGCGCCTTCCGGGTAAATTCATATTCCGGATGACAGGTCAGCATGATACATTCCGCAGGATCGCCGCAAAACCTGGCCCACTCCATCACCCACTCCACAAGATCCAGTCCACTTTCTCCGGGCATTTCTATATCGCAGATTAAAATATCTGCTTTATTTTTTTCCAGATATAATTTAGCCTGCCGAACAGAATAAACCCCTTCCACAGATGTGATTCCACATTTTTTCCATGATATATCCTCAATCAGAGCCTGTACACAAAATTCTTCATCATCAATAATCAGCACTTTTATTTCAGACATTTTTTTCACCCTCCTGCTGCAAATGAATTAAAATTTCCACAACCGCACCATTGGATACACGGTTATAAAACCGAATCTCGGCATTTTCATGATAAATCAGCTTCAGACGTTCCACACTGTTTTTAATCCCGGTTCCCGCAGACTCCCCCCAGTTTTGCTGCTCTGTAAACCGATTAAGAACAGAAAGCATTTCCGGTGAAAATCCGGGTCCTGTATCTGAAATACGAATTTTAATTTCAAAATGTGCCTCCTGTATAATTTCTATATGGATACAGATTTTATCCTCCTCATCCAGTCCGTATTTCAACGCATTCCCGACAAAGCTTTCCAGCAAAAACGGAGGAATGGGCACGATTTTCAGCGCCGGTTCACAGTCTATTTGATAGCTCAATGTCCTTGGAAAACGAATTTTCTGCAGACTCAAATACTTTTCTATATGATCCAGCTCCTGCTCCAGACAAACATAACGAGACTCCACATTCACAACATACCGATAATATTCAGACAGCAGACGTATAATCTTTCTTGTGGCATCCACATCCCGTTTACTGTATGTATAGAGTGTATTCAGGGAATTGAGTATAAAATGAGGCTGAATCTGCTGAGATAAATACCTCAGCTTTGTTTCCTGCTGTTGGATTTCCTGTTCATAGACAACAATTTTTATCTGTTTTAACTGATCCATCATACCATTAAATTTTTCCTTTATTTTAGAAAATTCAAGGCTTGTTTCCTGATCTGTATTAAAACGATATTCAATGTCTCCCTTTCCGATCTTTTCAATCCCCTCAACAAGACTGCGCACCGGTACAAGTACCCACCTGGATATCCCCCAGATGACAACGGCAATTATAAGAATCACAAGAATACAGGTAATCCATATATTCATCATATTTTCCTGCCAGGAAGTGCTTAACTGGGCCTCCGTCAGGGACATGGCAACATAAAGTCCGGGATGCAGTGTCTGTTCAAAAATAATCATACTGTTTTCAGAGCCATTTTCAGGCTCATAAACATAATCGCCATAGCCAATCTCAGAGAGATTTATATGATCAGAAATACCTGAAGTCAGCATTTTTCCATCCGGATCCGCCAATGCCGCTGCCCCCTTGTCCTGAGGGATATCTAAAAAATTCAGCAAGTCGTCGCAGGACACCCACACACCAAGAGCATACCATGTATACTGATAAACCCTGTAAATATAGGTACTGTCTCCAATTTTCTTAAAAGACCACCGGTTACCGCCAATCCCCTTTTCATTTAAATTCCCTATATCCGACATAATCACCTTTGTCATTTGGGGATTAACCTTTGAGTTAATAAACAGTTCCTGCTCCGGATAATAGGCAAAAACACCTTCAATATACGGGCAGATCATCTTAACAGAATCAATTTGTTTCTGAACACGTCTGACATCAATCCAATAATACTGACTGTCCCTGCTTTCCTGGGTTTTATAGTTTACAAGCCGGTCAAAGCTGTCGCTGTTCATTGGCATATTTAAAAGCAAATCTTCGAGAAGCATAAATGATGTATTAACTGTGGTTGTATAAATATCCACTTCTCTGTGGGTTTCCGTAATTTTTTGTATCCTCCGGTTTTTTTGCAAATCCGCTGTATTCCATATAATCAGACTAATTGCCGGTATACCGATTAAAATAATAACAAGAAACATTTTGCCTCTTAATGTCCGAATAAATCCTTTCAACAACATGTCCCCCTGTCTTCCCTTCATTTTCCCTGAGTATAGCATTTATAAAACATCCGTCAATACTCTGTGATGACCTTTAATTTATCAATTGTGACTTTAATTTATCGATAATCCCCTTAAAAATCCCACCGGCTAAGCTTCATATACCGGTTCAAGATGGATATATATAAATTCACATGACTGAAGGCGAATCTTCATATTCAGCCGTGTCCCATCGGCAATTATCAGCTTTCTGTAAATTTCCGGCGAACTTTTCCCCCATATTGTCCTTTTTTCCAAGTCATTAGCAAAGCCCAGCGAACTGTTTTCAAGCCAGTACTGGTAGGCGCAGCCACATTTCCAGCTCAAACTGAAATGATGGGCAATATACTTTCTGTAATTAACCCCGGTCATGGAAAAGTTAAAAATACAGGGCGCATATAAGGAGGGAAAATCCATGGTGTACCTAATATTTGTCAGCTTTTTGCCGTTATGTCCCAATTCATTATACATCGATGGATTTTGAAGCAAAATCCAGATATGATCCCCTGACTTCTTTATAAGAAGTTCTCTTTCCATCACAAGTAACTTTCCGGTAAAGTGATTCAAAAAGTCGAAAATATAAAATGAATTTTTTCGAATATTATCCCAGCAGAAAATGCCATTTCCCCCATAAAACAGCTTTGTGTTCTTTCCCGTGAAATCTTCATAATCTGTCAGCCTGAAACATGCCGTCCCTTCAAAATATCTGCCCAATTCCAGCCATACATTCAATATATAACTGCTTCTGAGTACGGTATCATTAGCCTGCACATTCTCCCGCAAAAAATCTGTGTCATTTCTGTCCCTGCCATTGCAAATTGGATGGGAATATGAAGGTTCCAGGCAAATATCCGCAATAATCAAACCAACATCTTTCCATGCACTTCGCCCCGACACCTCTAAAAATTTCTCTATACGTATCTCATCCATTTCAAAATGTTTAAAGCCTACGATCATATAATCCGGCCTTAAATCGGCACAGATAAGGGATTTCAAAAAATCCGGTTCCGCTGTCTGAATATACAGATAGGTTGAAAACCCCATTCCATACGCTTGTTTTTTCTTAACAGTCAAATTGTAATACGGACAAAGCAATTCAAAATTCCGGTCTCCTGCATACAGGCTTATGCCATACTCACCAATATAGGATCTGTAGTAATGCCCTAAATGTTCCAGAAACAAATCCAGCATATAACCAAAATTCCAATAATCGATTTGGGAAATATCAAAATGAAACACCGGATAAAGATGTACACTGTTCAAAAAATCCAAAACCACATCCAAGGGCCCCCAATTTATATGCTTCAGTTTTTTTCCCTGAACCTCAAATACACAGGTTGAAGCACCGCCTGCCACACCATCTATTAAAAGACTTACATTCCCCATTTGCGGGCTGATTTGTCTGCACATATCCTGGATCATCCTGTATAAAAGATATGAATAATTATCCACATACAGCAAATGATGATTTCCCAGTTTTCCC
The DNA here is from genome assembly GCA_905199445.1 of uncultured Lachnospiraceae bacterium. Classification (GTDB taxonomy): domain Bacteria; phylum Bacillota; class Clostridia; order Lachnospirales; family Lachnospiraceae; genus Catenibacillus. The sequence goes on from CAJKGK010000020.1 coordinate 8,983, forward strand.
GTGCTCTTTTCAGACAGTACAACAGGATCATGATAAATTTTAATATCCGGACGGTTATATGTGGACAGATCAAATCTGCCCTTATGTTCATATTGCCCCAGCATCTCCAGGAGTACCGCCGGCGCTAACCGTAAATCGGATTTTTTATTTAACAGACGATGACCGGCCCCCGGGAAAATACATTGTTTTCGATAGGCAGCCGGATTACGGCCATATGCCTCTTTAAAATACGATGCAAAAGACCGGGCACTGGAAAAACCTGACTTTTCTGCAATTATTTCTATTGTCTCACTGGTTATCCGCAGCAATTCCTCGGCTTTCTCCAGGCGCAGCTGCACAATGTACTGTGTATAACTTTTATTCAGATATCTCCGAAACAAATTTGATACATAAGGCTGAGTCATATAATGGCGTTCTGCCACCTCTTTAAGCGTCATCTGTTTTGTATAATTTTGGCGGATATCTTCCAAAATATCACGAAATTGCTTTAAGGCAGAACTTTTTCCCACATTCCCTTGTGATTCGATTCCTGTAAAATTAGAATGCAGCTCATACAGCAATAAATTCACCAGCCCTTTATAAGCTAAAACTAAATATGGATTTGAAGATTCAGATAACAGTACCCGGGCTAAATCAATCAAACGGTCCGTGAGAGTCTCATACGCCGACTTATCCTCATCAATACTGGAATTACAATTAAAATATACACTGCTGTTAAAACCCAGCTGATCACTTAACCGCATTGTATCCACCCTGAAAATCAGACCAATCCCCTGAATCCTCATATATTTGTGCAGCTGAAACACATTAACTGCCATTATATCTCCTGCCTTAAGCATAAAATGTCTGCCTTCACATTCAATTTCCATATGGCCGTTAAGCATAAAAATAATTTCCACTGTTTCATGCCAATGCAGTCCTTGTGTTTTTTCTGTTTCTGAAATAATATTAAGAACTACGGTTTCCCAGTTTCCTCCAAGCTCAGTTTTTTCCTCCATGAAAATCCCCCTCTTGTATATAGACATTCTGCCATTACTGCTATTTTATAATATTTTTTACTATATAACTGTAAATATATTACATTTTTATCATCTTCACAAGATTTTTTCTGAAAACTGGAATAAAATACTGTATTTTTTGTTTCGCCAGTCCCTTATAACATCAAAAAGTTTATGGCAAAATAGAATAATCCTAACGAAATGTCAGGATTATCATTTGAGAGGAGTGTATTTTTATGAATCGCACATTAAGAAAATTAGGATGTCTGGTAACAGCTTCAACACTTATAGTGTCTATGGCTGCCTGCAGTTCAAAAGCCCCGGACAAAACCCCGGAAACTTTGACCGAATCCGCAGCCGGCGCCCAAACAGCCGGAGAAAACAGTGAGACAAAAGAGAGCACATCAGATACGAAGCAGCCGACGGATTCAGAATCAACGGCGGAATCAGAAAGTTCTTCATCTGCACCTGTTTCATCTTCCTATTCGGATATGCCAGTCAAAGAACCTGAAGTATCCCAAGAGGATTCCAACTATTACCAGGAGCTGCTTGACACAGAAATTTATAACTATAAACTGATCCGTAATGTGCCCACAGCATATGAGGAACAAAGCTGGGATACATACTGCTCTGCAGCCAACATCCTCCTGACTGTTGATCCGGAAAAAATCAGCGATGTCCAAAAAGAACTGATTGATAAAGCTGCTGCTGCCCGTGAAAACCTGATTCAAATCAATAGTGCAAAAGACTGCATGTGGTATTTATGGAATGAAAATATGCCTATGACAGAACCTGCAGAAAGCCTTCAATTTACAGTGGAAAGCTATGACAACTCAGATTTCCGTCCATTTTTAGTGCCTTATGTGCTCGAAGACCAAAGCAATGTGAAGGGTAATATGATTATTGTCGCCGGCGGCGGTTACTCGTCAAGAGGCAACAGCGGCGAAGGCTATCCCATTGCAGAAGGCTTTAACGAACGGGGTTACAACTGCTATGTGCTTCAGCGCCGGGTTGCTCCCTACAGCACAGAAGATATATGGATGGATATGCAGCGAAGCATACGCTATGTCCGCCATATGACAGACCAGATGCAGCTGGGCGGTGCCGATAACATAGGTGCTGCCGGATTTTCCGGCGGTTCCGGAACCATTCTTGGCGCAATTGCCAAATATTACGGCGACGTTTCACCCACAATTTCCGACAGCAGCTATACTCCCGATGAAATCGATGCGCTTAGCAGCGATCTGGACACAGCGTTGTGTCTGTATGGCCCCAACTACGCCGGAACCCCGGATTACCAGGGCCTTGTCACTGAAAATCCTAATATTCCCGCATTATTTGTAGCCGTTGGCGCTGATGACGAAACAGGTGCCGTGCCGGACTGCCACACCCTGGTACAGTCGGTTTCTGATCAGGTAATGACAGAGCTTCACACCTTTGCCAATGTGGGCCACGGCTTTGGTGTCGGTCTTGACGGCACAAATTCCGTTCTCTGGATGGATATGGCCGATCTTTTCCTGCAGCAGGTTACAGCCGGCGGAAAGGCTTCTTCCGGAGACAGTGAGACAGCCGAAACAGCCGAAATTCCTGAAGAATATACAAAATCTCAGACCTATTCCGCTGCCTTTGGTTTTGGCGATGCTCAGATAACCTGTGCCGTCAATGATGACGAAAATAAATTTTATGTATACTTTACTGCATTTAACGAACTCCAGGTACTGGAAGGCATTGTGGATGAAAACGGCATTGTAACCGTCACCTATGATAAATCCGGTTTTATGAAAGGTGACGCACAAATGATCTATGATCTTGCGGATCCGGATGGATGGACGCCGATTAGCTAATCCCACCGCTTAAACGTCCACAGCACACACATGTCAAAGCCCTGTCTATGACAGAAAAATCAAGGGCATGCGGCCTGTGAAACAACGCCCACAGGCTGCATGCCCAATCTTTATTTTTAAAATGTTTATTTATAATACTTGTCGTAATTTGCAAACTGTCTCACATGATTTTTTACCAGTCTCAAATACCGTTTCCAACCCAGATCACCGCGCATAAACAGCGGATTTACCATTTTCTTTTCCTTAATCAGGCGTTTCATTCGTTTGATCATTTCCGGATCTTTCACATGCTTATAAGCTACAGCCTTTGGCACAACCATCCACAGATGTTCTTCCTGTGCTGTCTCAAAAGGAATATCCTTTTTGTAAACATAATCCTCCACAAAATATCTGGCCACATTAAAACCTGAATTGGTTACATAAAAATTACTTCTTCCCTGGCGCACATTGATTTCAAAAAACTTGTACTTGCCGTCTCTTGAATCATACTTGATATCAAAGTTGGAAAAACCGGTAAATTCCAGATCTTCCAGCAGGGCCTTCACCTTATGCATCAGTTCATCATTAGGCTCTGTAATAATAACCGCATGATTTCCCAGGCCCAACGGTGTATGCTCCTCTAAAAGCACATGACCCAGACACATCATTTTAACCTTACGATCCCTGCCTGAATAACAGGTTAAAACCCTCATAAATTCATCATTTCCCGGAATCATATCCTGAATAATCAGCTTATCTGAGTAACCGGAGGCATAAATTTCACCAATCGTCTTTTTTACCTCATCCAGTGAATTCAGCTTATAAATCTTGTTCTGTCCTTCAAAAGGATGATGAAAATAATCCACACCATTGGATGGTTTTAAAATCACCGGGTACTGGAAATTCACATGAATGTCCATCCCCATGGAAGAATCATAAACAAGGGTTTCCGGGTAATCGATACCGTGCTTTTCACACATTTTATAGAAATTTTCTTTTAAAATCAGCTGTTCCATAAGATCATGCTCGATATACGGTGCAACTACATTTTCCGGAAATTTATGCTTAATTCTGCTGAGTGTATCCACATAGCTGTCCCCGCAGCCAATAGCCAGAATCGTCTTATCCGGATAATGTTTGGACAGCTTTGTGATCGCCTTTAAAACCACCTCTTCGGTATCCATCTGAGGGTTTTTCCGGTAATTCGTAACCTTGCTGTAGCAGCTGGGACCGGACATATACTTTCCAAGAACATAGGATTTGACCTGATATTCTTCATAAAATGCCCGGGCCACGCTGTACGTATTAATATCTCCGCCAAATAAGACGGGAACAAATTCTCTTTCTTTAAATTCCATATCCATACGCTTCTTTCATTTATTATTGCCCATTGATTATTACAGCTTTACTCTTGCTCAACGTTATAAGTATAGCCTTTGTGTACAGCTGAGTCAATTCATTTCCCAGACTCCAGTCTTCTCATTTTATAAATATAAGCACTGACAAGCAGCACGTCCGCCCCGAACCAGGCTGCGACCTCTGCATAATACACACTTTCCTGTCCGAAAAACATGGGCATCAGCATCACCACACCCACACGCATCAGCATTTCCATCACGCCCGAAGCCATGGGAATCATCGTATCCCCCATTCCCTGGATTGTGGAACGGACAATGTGTAAAATATAAAGTACAAACAACAGCGCACTCATGATAAACAGGTAATGATAAGCAATATCCGTCACAGCCGCCACCTCCTGGGGGCTTCCGGAAATAAAAAGTCCCAGAATCCGGCGTCCGAAAATCATCATCACAACCGCAATAACCTCCGAGGTTAAAAAGGCCATCACCAGGCCGGCGCGCATTCCCCGGGAAATACGCTTATACTGGCCCGCACCCAGATTCTGTCCGGTATAGGTTGTCATGGAAAAACCAAAAGAGGTGGCCGCAACCTCCAAAAGTCCATACAGCTTGTTTGTCGCTGTAAAACCGGCCACAAAAAGCATTCCAAAACCATTAATTACCGACTGAATCACCATACCGCCAATCGCAATAATCACATTTTGAAATGCCATGGGTACCCCTAAAAACATCAGTTTTTTCACAAGCTGCCCGCTGACCTTAAAAGATTCCCGGTTAAGCCGTAGAATCTGAATTTTTCGAACTGCCAAAAAGCAGTAAACTGCCGAAAAGATCTGGGCGATCACCGTAGCGGCTGCGGCACTGGCCACACCCATTTTAAAGCCCATGACAAACAGAATATCCAGCCCTACATTAATCATAGCCGCAATAATCATAGCGATCAGCGGCGTCCGACCATCACCTAAGGCTCTTAAAATCGAGGCCAGCATATTATAGGCCATCACAACAATAAGACCACTGAAGGAAACTCTCAGATAAGCCAGGGAATCACCGATAATATGGTCCGGTGTGTTTAAAAATTGAAGCACCGGCCATGCAATCGCCTGCATTAAAACCGTAAATACCACAGCCATGATACCGCTTAAAATTATAGATACACCAACGGTCTGCCGCATTTTTTCAAATGCCCTTGCCCCAAACTGCTGGGCTATCAGAATAGAAAATCCCTGAGTAAAGCCCTGGGCCAGCCCCAGAACAAGCCAGTTAAACCAGTCTGCGGCGCCCAATGCGGCCAGAGCGGATACACCAATCCCCTGGCCCACAATAATGGAATCCATAACTGTATATAACTGCTGAAATACATTGCCAAACATCAGGGGCAGTGCAAAAACAATAATCTGCTTCCACGGTGTCCCGGATGTCATATCCTTAATCATTCCCTGTTTCATAAAAATTCCTTCGTCGTTTCACAACAATTCTTCATTTCAATATAGAATTATCCTAAAATCATTTTTTTAACAACTGAAATACCTTAGCCCGCTCCAGCGCTTTGGCCAAAAGGTAGAAAATAAATGCCTCAACCGGTACCGAACATACCTGCTTAACCGCCCTGGCCGGCAGAAGTCCGATAAAGCCTTTGCCGTACATTATACTCAGCCACAATGTCCCCAGAAGCAGATTCACAAACACAGCGACCAGTATCTTTGCCCCTAAAATCCGCCTGAATGTTACAGGCCGATGATAAAAAATAACGCCGTAAATCACTGCACCCAAAATCGCATTGAGTGTAAAACCAAAAAAATAAGCGCCTGTAGGCTTGAGGACAAACTTAATAATATCTGAAACACCGCCCATCAGGCCGCCGACCACAGGACCAAACATCAGGGCCGTCAGCTCATTAGCCACAGAGGACAGGCCGATCTTCAGAAAATCCGTCAGCTGAATCGTAAACATAAATCCAAGAATCACACCAACGGCCGTAAGCATCGCCGTAAGAACAATGGTTCTCAAATGCTTTAACTCATGCCAGGAGTCTACAAACTGTAACACAATTTTTTTCATAAAAATAACCTCCTTTGCAGTAGTCCTTAGCCACGCACAGAAGGTTATTTTCATATCAATCCATGTGCAGCAGCGGGATGCGAAATACGTACCGCAAACCACCAGCGGTTTTTCGTCTGGCTGGCAACTCCCCGTCCAGCCGGCACTTAACGCACATATTTCTACTCTGCTTTTATTATTCATTTGTATTCATGCACATCTTTTCACATAAGCTATGCATGTCTTTGCTCATTATAGCAAGACCACCCAAAGAATACAAGTCCAAGAACAATGTTTATACATAAAACTTTTGCGTATAAATTATCCGATCACCGGAAACAGTCCTTTAACTGTAGGATAGATCTGGGCAAATTTTCTGTACTGACGTTCATATTTTTCAGTCAGTTCCGGATCCGGTTCAATGGTATCAACCACATGGACAATCGCCTGGGCCGCTGCCTCCACTGTCGGATATTCTCCACAGGCAACCGCGGCCAGCATGGCACCGCCCATGGCCGGTCCTTCCTCGGATTCCAGAAGATCCACCTTAATTCCCAGAACATTGGCCATCATCTTACACCACAGCGGGCTCTTCGCACCGCCGCCGCAGATTTTTGTACGTTCAATATGAATACCCAGGGATTTTGCCACTTCAAAGGAATCTCTCATGGCAAATGCCACCCCTTCCAGCACGGCCTGAGTCATATCGGCTCTTGTGTTGTCCATCGTAAGACCAATAAAGGTACCTCTGGCAGCAGGATCATTGTGCGGCGAACGCTCGCCCATCAGATATGGCAGGAAAAACACATGATTTTCGCCCAGCTTTGTAATCTGAGCCTGTTCCTGTGCATAATCCTTTGTTCCAATAATTTCATCCATCCACCATTTATTGCAGGAAGCCGCACTGAGCATACAACCCATGAGATGATAATAGCCATCGGCATGGCCAAACGCATGAAGAGCATTGTTTTCATCCACACCAAACTTTTCGCTGGAAATAAAAATTGTTCCGCTTGTACCAAGAGATATATTACACATCCCATCGCCAACGGTTCCTGTGCCCACCGCAGCTGCCGCATTATCGCCTGCACCTGCAGCGACAATACAATCTGTTGTCAGACCCAGGGCATTGGCAGCCGCCTCACTCAGATGACCAACCGTTTCATAGCTTTCAAAAATATGTGCCAGCTGCTCTGGGCGGATATGGCAGATTTCCATCATTTCCTTAGACCAGCAGCGATTTTTTACATCCAGTAAAAGCATTCCTGAAGCATCTGACACATCGGTACAGTGAACACCGGTCATCTTATAGGCAATATAGTCCTTTGGCAGCATAATTTTCTCGATACGGGCAAAATTTTCAGGCTCATTTTCCCGCACCCATAAAAGCTTGGGTGCCGTAAAGCCGGCAAACGCAATGTTAGCCGTATACTGTGACAGCTTATCCTTGCCAATCACGTTGTTCAGATAATCCACTTCTTTTGTGGTCCGTCCGTCATTCCACAAAATTGCAGGACGGATCACCTGATCATCCTTATCCAAAATAACCAGGCCATGCATCTGACCGCCAAAGCTGATGCCGCCAATCTGTTTTTTATCAAAATCCGCCGTCAGCTCACGAACACCTTCCTGTACAGCCGTCCACCAGTCTTCAGGATTTTGCTCGGACCAGCCAGGATTGGGGAAATACAGCGGATATTCCTTTGAAACAATTTTTTTGATTTTACCGGAACCATCCATTAAAAGCAGTTTAACCGCAGATGTTCCCAGATCTACACCAATATATAACATTTTTTAATCTTCCTTTCCGTTTTTTAATGAGACGTACCGGTGACAAATGAAGCGCACCGGCTTCTAATCCCGCCTGCCTGTTTTAATCACACTGCCCCGTTTGGACAATACTTAAAAAGGCTGGCCGTATAAAGCCCCCGGACCTGATACGCCAGCCTTTTACCCTTTGTATACTGAGGGTATATTTTTAATTATGCAAATGGATTTTCAGTTTTGTAAAGCATGCCTTTTGGCTGATTAAATCCGATTTCTTCAACATCTACGCCGATGTATTTAAATACTTCATATAATGTCTTTCCAAAGTGTCCGAAAGCAACGGCACCGTGATGCGGATAGTTCTTCTCAACCAGAACATGACGGTAAAATCTGCCCATTTCAGGAATAGCGAAAATACCGATACCGCCAAAGGAACGTGTAGCAACCGGAAGGACTTCACCCTGAGCGATATAAGCGCACAGTTTGGCATCCGATGTGCTCTGTAAACGATAGAATGTAATATCGCCTGGAACAATATCCCCTTCAAGTGTACCCTGTGTAACCTCCTCAGGCAGTGTTCTGGCCATAATCATCTGATACTTCATTGAGCAGAAGGACAGCTTGCTGGCTGCAGTGTTTCCGCAGTGGAAGCCCATGAACGTATCTTTCTGTGTATAATTAAATTTGCCTTTAATATCCTCTTCATAAATATCTGCAGGTACTGTATTATTAATATCCAGCAAAGTTACTGTATCCTGAGATACAACGGTTCCGATAAATTCGCTGAGCGCACCGTAAATATCCACCTCACAGGAAACCGGAATGCCTCTGTCTGTCAGACGGCTATTGACATAACATGGAACAAAACCAAACTGTGTCTGGAATGCAGGCCAGCATTTTCCGGCAATAGCCACATATTTTCTGGAGCCTTTATGGCCTTCAACCCAGTCTAAAAGTGTCAGCTCATACTGTGCAAGTTTTGAAAGAATTTCAGGTTTCTTGTTTCCTTCACCCAGTTCTTTTTCCATATCTTTGACAACGGCCGGTATTCTGTCATCGCCTTCATGGTTTTTGAAAGATTCAAATAAATCCAGCTCGGAGTTTTCTTCGATTTCTACACCCAGATTATATAACTGTTTAATCGGCGCATTACATGCAAGGAAATCCTGAGGACGTGGGCCAAAGCTGATAATTTTCAGGTTATGAACAGCAACAACCGCGCGGGCAATTGGAATAAATTCGGAGATCATATCCGCAACCTCAGATGCTGTTCCCACCGGATACTCCGGAATATACGCTTTGATATTGCGCAGCTTCAGATTATAGCTGGCGTTAAGCATACCACAGTAAGCATCTCCGCGTCCGCCAACCAGATTTGTCCCGGTTTCTTCTGCAGCGGCCACAAACATCACTGGGCCATCGAAATATTTAGCAAGAAGTGTCTCGCTTGTTTCCGGTCCAAAGTTTCCCAGATAGACAACAAGGGCATCACAGCCGGCAGCATTCACATCAGCCAGAGCCTTCTGCATATGCACTTCGCTTTCAACAACAATCGGACATTCATAAATTTCACCGTATTTTTCTTTATAGGAAGCCACAACAGCCTTTCTGCGGCTTTCGGATAAAGTCATCGGAAAACAGTCACGGCTTACAGCCACAATACCCATTTTAATTTCAGGCATATTATTTGTATTCATTTTAACATTCCTCCTGCAATCAGTGTTGATGCATCGTTTTATAATGGATGCATCATTATTTTGTCATTATTTCATCATAAGATCTATACTGTAAGGTTTTCACCTTTAAGTCCCACAAAAGCACCGTCAGCATCCAGACCAGATTCCGGGTGCGCAATCAGCCATTTGTTTCTGGCAAACAGCAGACGATCTTCAGCAGTCACAGCCTCTGTTTTTTCCAGGTCTGTATTTGTCCCTCTGGGCAGTACAACAATGACCTTAAATCCGTCATCTTTACCGTCACATGGGGCATAGTGGAGTGTTGTCCCGTAAAATTCCAGCACAGTGCCGGCCTGGGCATAAAAAGCCTCCATCTTTGATGTATCATAGGAAAAATCATCCTCAATATCCTGCTGACTTCCCAAAATAAATACAGCATCCGTCACCGGAATATTAATCTCGGAATTTCTGTGATATTCCACGGCATTTAAAGTATGATTATGGCCGTTGCAATATCCAATCTGTACAGGCATTCCCCCAAATACAGATGTTTCTAAGGCTTTTGCCTCCTCCAAATGCTCCAGACCCTCATCCGATGCCACATAAATTGTGCCTTCCGGCAATGGCGTGTCCTTCATTTTTTCAAGCAGTCCATCCACCTTTACGCCGGCGATCACCCTGCCATATTTCTTAAATGCCTCGTCAGTCACCGGTTTAACCTGCATACCCATAAAAGCACTTCCTCTCATCCAAAATCCCCGCTGCATCCAGCGGAAAATCTTTAGTTTATTCATTAAACTAATTATACTCATATAATAAAACATTACAGGAAAAACGTCAAGAAATTTTAGCAAAATATATTTTTTATACAAATTATATGATAAGATATATAAATATTGTAATATTTTTTAATGTCCATTAAAAAAAGGAGGTCTACCAATGCTCAAATCCCAGCATGCTGTATCAAAAAGAAAGAATTCTCTGGCTCAGAAAATCATAGTTCTGCTTATTATTCTTGTAGTGGCAGGCCTTCTGGAAATCGGTTTTGGGTTTATTTTGCTTAACCGTTACCGTACAGAGATCAGGGATATGGAAAATACGGTTCTCAATACCTATATTACCAGAACCAACCAGACCTTTAATATGATAAACGCCAATGTCCGCAGCCTTCTTTTTGAGAGCAGCGAAATCGAAAATATCACAGATACCTATATTGGCGACCAAACCGCACAGGTTGCTTCCTTTGATGCCATCCTTTTACAGAACGACGCCATCATGACATTGAAAAATACGTTTTTGACTTTGGTTAAAAATTATGGAAATAAATTTAATTTCTTTTTCTACGACACTCAAAATCATAATCTGACCGAATATGGGGGCAGGGAATATTATGAGAGAAAACCTTTTATAAACCTGCTTTTATCACAGATTGAAGATCATTCCATCCAGTACACCAAAGAAGGCAAATGGTTTTTAAACGATCAGTTTATATGTACCATCTACAGCGGACCAAAGGGAATTGCCGGCGCCTGGATCCAGGCCTCCGATTTTGCCGCAAATATCCTAGCCCTGTCTCCCACTCACTGCTCCAGCCTGAGTATCTATAATCCGGATACAGGGACAAATCTTACGTTTCATCGAAACGAAAACGGGACATTATCCCAGGACACATCCGAAAGCACAGGGAATCTGAATAACTTTTTCAATCCGACCAATGCCCGGTTTTCACTGTTATTTAAAATAGATGCCCAGGAATATGAAAGCACTTTGCTTTATCCCATACTGTTTCTGATCACCATTATTATTTACCTGTTTTTCGTCATCCTGGCTGTCATTTATGTAAGAAAAAATATTCTTCATCAGGTTAATTTCTTCTATGACAGTCTGATGGAATTTAAAAATACTGCGGCCTTCAATGAAAAAAGCGGTCTTGTTGAATTTGCAGAAACCGGAAAGGTTCTTAATAAGCTGGCCGAAGAAATTCAGAAGCTGAAAATCGATATTTACGAAAAACAGCTGGAAAAGCAAAAAATAGAATTAGACTATGCCCAGCTGCAGATCCGTCCTCATTTTTATATTAATTGTCTCAATGTCATCCACAGTATGGCTCAGGTCAATCTCACCGAACAAATTCAGGAAATCACATTTCAGGTATCTGGTTATCTGCGCTACATTTTTCAAAAAAGCATGGAACCGGTCACGGTTGAAAAAGAAATTAATTTTACAAAAAATTATCTTAAAGTTCTGGAATGCATGAACGACAGTATGTATCCATGTCAGATCAGTGTTTTACCGTCGTTAAACAGTTTTGAAATCCCACCGCTTCTGATTCAGACATTTGTGGAAAACGCTTTGAAACATAATATGGTCACCGACAGTTTCTGTTCCATAGAAATCTCAGTCGCCACCCAAACCATCTCCCAGTGTGATTATCTTGAGATTACAATTAAAGACAATGGCCGGGGTTTTGACACTGAAACATTAGAACAGCTGAATGCCGGACAGTTGGAAAATGATCCGTCCGGCCATCACATTGGCATCCAAAATGCCATTGCCCGGTTAAAAATGCTTTATGACGAAAGGGCCCGAGCCGTCTTTTCCAACAATCCCGCAGGCGGAGCCTGTGTCCAAATTCTTATTCCATTTAAACAGGAGGAACTGCAATGAATATTTTATTAGTGGACGACAATACCTATATTTTACAGGGACTGCAGGCCGGCATTGATTATACCGGTCTGGGGATCACCTCGGTTTTCACAGCCAGAAATATTGATGGCGCCAAAGCCCTGATGAAAACAGAAAATATCCCCCTTGTACTGACCGATATTGAAATGCCCGGAGGTACCGGCCTTACCCTTTTAGAGTGGATTAATGAAAATTATCCGGATACGGTTACGATTTTTTGTACCAGCTTTGCAGACTTTGATTATGCCCAAAAAGCGGTTTCCCTCCACAGCTTTGGCTATTATCTGAAGCCAGTACGTTACACTGAGCTTCAGGAACTGCTCCTCAAAGCCACAGATGAAGTAAAAAAACGCCAGGCTGCCAAAGAGCAAAAACAGTACAGCGCCTACTGGCTGGATAACCTTTCTGTTCAAAAAATCCATTTCTGGGAGGATGCGCTGCTGCATGTGGACAGTTATGATGAAGACGAACTGGAAATATTGGCGCAAAGCCGTCACCTGTCCTACACCAGCGATCAGAAATTCACACTCAGCCTTTTAAAATTTGAAAAAGAACAATCCAGAATGGAGGGCTTTTCAGGGAAACTGGAACGATTTATTATGCATAACGTCATGGATGAACTTTTGTATGATACGGGTATTCAGATTGAAACAATGATGAAATGTGGAAAAGACCGATGGCTTCTCATTCTTTCCCACGCCCCGGAACTTACCGACAACGGCATCCATGATTTTTTTGTACAGATTATTAACAAAATTGACCAGGTGCTTCGATGCCCGGTGAATATTTATTATGCCTATATGATCGAGTTTTCCAGTATCAGAAGCCGATATCTGGATATTGAAAAAGTTTATCAGGATGCGGTTTACGACCGCAGTGAAGTGATTAATATCGATTCCTGGCAAAGTTCTCTTGACCCATCATCTCTGACCCAGCTTCCTTACTGGGAGGCCCTGTTTCGTCAGAAAGAAATCCGGCGTCTTCTTGAAGAAATCAAAAAATATCTGGAAAATCAGGCGGACAAACACCCGCTGAGCCGACATAAACTTCGTGAAATCCGTATCACTACCATGCAAATGATCTATACCGTTTTATGGGAACGCCAGGTCGATGCGGGACGGCTTTTCCAGGAACCGGAATATGATCGGCTTCTGGAAAATTCTCAGTTTTCCATTGACCACATGATCAGTTATATGGACTATGTATTTTCCAGAGCGGCCGAACATGTGGAGGATACAAATAAAACAGAAACTGCCGTAAAAATCGTAAAAAATTATATTGATGAACATTTTCAGGAACCTATTACACTGGAAGACCTGGGAAAACTTGTATACCTAAGCTCAGGCTATCTTGCCAAATCCTTTAAAAAAGCCACTGGTACCTCTCTTGGAAATTATATGATTGACTGTCGGATAAATTATGCCAAAACACTGCTCATGTCCGGAGACTATTCAGTATCTCAGGCTGCAAGCATGGTCGGTTACGATAACTTCACCTATTTTTCCAGAATATTTAAATCCAAAACAGGAATGTCTCCAAAAGACTATAAAAACTCTTTTTCCTCACAGTGTACAAAAGAGCCATGATTCAAAGCAGGAATTATTCATTTTGTGCAATTCTACATCCGGAAAGTGAAAGAAAAAAGAAGGTAAATTGTCTAAAATAAATCCATCAACATACAAATCCGTTCTGATGATTCCATGGATAAGATCAGCAATGAAAAAGGGTTTTTAAAAAAAGGAGACTATGGTATGAATAAAAAATGGTTATCGATTTTATTAGGAACTTTAATGGTTGGAACTTCTTTAGCCGGCTGCAGCCAGGGCGGCAGCGATTCTGCAGAACCACCGGCCTCCGGTGATGATGGCACGGCCGGTACTCAGGCTGCGGTTAATTTTGATGAGGAACCTTACGAAGCCACCTTTATGTACTGGGCCGCCAATGACGCCAGAGATCTGGCGTCGGTACAGGAAGCATTCAACGAACTGACCATGGAACAGCTGAATATGAAAGTTAATCTGATGCCTATAACCTTTGGTACTTATACACAGCAGATTCAGATGGTCCTTTCCTCTGATGACAAACTTGATATTTTCCCATTCTGGGCTTCCAATATGGGCAGTTATATCGATTCAGACTATATCATTGATCTGGGTGAATATATGGATACTTATGGTCAGGATATGGTGGATATCATCGGTATGGATGATATTATGTGCTGCAGTATTGACGGATTTATCGGCGGTGTGCCTACAATGCATGAACGAACAAATCCTGTAACCATTGTCCTTCGGACAGATCTCCTGGAAGAAGCCGGATTTACGGCCGACGACATTAAAACAGTGGATGATTTGACCGCGGTTTATGAAAAGGTTTCTCAGCTGCACCCGGATATGCTTATGTTCGGCGGCGCCAATACGCTGACCTGGCCCATGATTGTCAGCAATGCCATTCTGGACCCTTTAGGCGGCGGATTGTTTGGTGTCCTTATGGACTACGGACAGACAACGGAAATTGTCAACTGGTATGAAACAGAAGAATACATGGATGCATGTCAACTGATGCATGACTGGTACGAAAAAGGCTATGTCTCTGCAGATCAGGCAACCTGCACCGATGCGGGTGAAGCACTGATGCGGGCAGGAAATCTCTTCTCTTTCCTTACCTCCGGAAAACCAAATACCAAGGCCGAAAAAGACTCTATGACCGGTTATGACACAACCTGTATCAATCTTACACCGGATGCCTGCTATACAACCGTTACCAACGCCGTATTGTACGGTATTTCCACCAACTCTGAAGATCCCGAAAAAGCGATGATGCTTCTCAACTGGATTTATAAAACAAAAGAAGCCAATGACCTGATTAACTGGGGTATTCAGGATAAAGACTATGTTGTCCTGGAAGACGGCACCATCGATTATCCGGAAGGTATTACAGCCGAAAATGTAGGCTATCACCAGGACTATGGCTGGGCACTGCCAAATCAGTACAACAGTTATGTATGGACAGGCAATGATGCCAATGTATGGGATCAGTATCAGGATGTCCGGGATAATGCCATTAAGTCCAGCGCCTATGGCTTGTTTTTTGATACAACACCCGTACTCAATGAAATATCCGCACTGACAGCTGTTTCTGACCAGTATGCCACAACCATTGCCTCCGGTTCCGTGGATCCCGAAACCGCCATTGCCGAATTTAACGAAAAATTATATGACGCAGGCCTTCAGGATGTCATAGATGCCAAACAGGAACAGTTAGATGCATGGCTGGCCGAACATCCCGCCGATGGTGCCCAGTCTGAAACCGCCCAATAATAAAGTAACGGAGCTGTTATTATGAAAACAAAAAAGAAAAGAGAAAAATTAACCTGGGCCAAATTTAAAACTTTCATTCCTCTTTATCTCATGCTGCTTCCTGGTCTGATTTATTTCTTTATTAATAATTATATGCCCATGACCGGAATTATCGTTGCCTTCAAAAAATACAGCAAACGTAAAGGAATTTTTGGCAGTGACTGGTGCGGCCTGGATAACTTTGAATATCTTTTTAAAAATGATGCCGGAATCATTATACGAAATACACTGCTTTACAATGTTGTTTTCATTATCCTCGGTATGGTCGTGGGCGTAACCCTGGCCATACTGATCACGGATGTTTATTCCCGTCGGGGCAAAAAGATTTACCAGAGTGCAATCCTGCTTCCGTTTCTGATTTCCATAGTCATTGTCAGCTATATTGTATTTGCTTTCCTCAGTGTGGAAAACGGAATGATTAATAACGGGATTTTAAAGCCTTTGGGCCTTGATCCCGTACAATGGTACTCAGAGCCCAAATACTGGCCGTTTATTCTCACCTTTGTCAACCTGTGGAAAGGCTGCGGTTATGGTACATTGATTTATATTGCCGGTATTACAGGTATTGATCCGGCCTTTTATGAAGCAGCCCGGCTGGACGGCGCCAGCCGCTGGCAACAGATCACAAAAATTACCATTCCCTGCCTTATACCGTCACTGATTACAATGACTATGCTCAGCTTAGGGCGTATCTTCTGTTCGGATTTCGGCCTGTTCTACCAGGTACCCCAAAATTCGGGTGCCCTGTATGATGTCACACAAACCATCGATACCTATGTATATCGGGCATTAATGGCTGCCGGAGGCATCGGACGGTCTGCAGCCGCCGGATTTTTCCAGTCCGTTGTGGGATTCGTCCTTGTCATCAGCGCCAACGGTCTGGTTCGGAAAATCAGCCGTGAAAACGCCATGTTTTAGGAAAGGAGGTCTAAACAATGATTCATTCAAAATCCAACCGCCGATATCAGTTTATGATTAATGTCATTCTGATTATTGTCACCATCATTATGGTTGCACCTATTATTTTACTGTTTATGTCCTCCATTTCCTCGGAAAGATCCCTGCTGGTCTATGGATATTCTTTTGTACCCAAAGAATTCAGCCTGGAGGCTTATCAGTATATTTTCAGTAACGCCCAGACCATTTTCAGAGCCTATGGAATTACCATTCTTGTGACCATTGTGGGGACTGCCTGCAACCTGATTCTGTCATCGATGACAGCCTATGCTCTGTCTGTAAGAAAACTGCCCTTCAGAAATGTGATCAGCTTCTATATTTTCTTTACCATGCTGTTTAACGGCGGCCTGGTGCCGTCATATCTGATGTGGACAAGCATCTTTCATATTAAAAATACAATTTTTGCTCTGATCGTACCCAACTTTATGCTCAGTGCCATGAATGTGATTTTAATCCGTACATACTATTCATCCAGTATTCCGGAAGCCTTATATGAAGCCGCAAAAATTGACGGTGCTTCCTACCTTTACATCTTTAAGAAAATCGTTCTCCCCATGGGAAAACCGATTCTTGTGACCATGGGTCTGTTTTCCGGACTGGGTTACTGGAATGACTGGACCAACGGTCTTTATTATATTAATGATGCCAAATTATACAGTATTCAGAATCTGCTCAATAAAATGATCCAGGATATTCAGGCACTTCAGGCCAATGCCTCCGCATCAGCCAGCAGTGCGATTATGCAGATTCCCACGGTCAGCGTTCGTATGGCGATTGCGTTTGTTGCACTGGTACCAATCCTTATTATTTATCCGTTTCTTCAGAAATATTTTGCCGAGGGCATTGCCCTGGGCGCAGTCAAAGGCTAAAAACACTTTTTATTGGATTGGAAAACATATTTTTAGAAAGGATTTTTATTATGGCTAAATTTCAATGTAATGTAATTTCTTATGTTTTGCAAAGAACTGTTGATATTACCGTGGTCATTCCAAGTACCACAATCCCTGAATCTATGGATCCGTCACTGACAGCGACGCATGTAGTAAAAGAAAAATACCCGGTCCTTTATCTGCTTCATGGTTATGGCAACAATCATGCCACCTGGTCCGGATATACCAACGTGGAAATGTTCGCCGAAGAACGCAACATCGCCGTTGTGATGATTTCCGGCGAAAACAAATTTTACAGGGCAATGCCCAACGGTGATGACTTTTTCAAGTTTGTTTCCGAAGAGGTTCCGGAATTTGTGACCAATTATTTCCCGATTTCATCCAACCCCCAACACAGTTATATTGCCGGACTCTCCATGGGCGGCTACGGAGCCCTGCTGCACGGTCTGACCCATCCGGAACGATTTGCAGCTATCGGCGCCTTTTCTGCAGCTGTTATGCCAATGGGTGACCCTGAAGAAATCAAAGGTCTGACAGACGGGCCTTTGGATGTCTCCTATCTGGCTAAGCAGGCCGCTGCCGCAAAAACACCGCTGCCTCCACTGTATATATCCTGCGGCGAAGACGATTTCCTTTATAAACTCAACTCGGACTTTAAAGACATGCTTGCAGAAAATCATGTAGATGTCACCTGGGTTTCCCTGCCAGGATATACCCATGAATGGCGGTTCTGGAATCTTCAGGTTGAACAGTTCCTTGACTGGATTCCACGAACAGACGGCTATGCCACCCAGGGAAAACGAAAAATCTGATTCTGTAAAATCTGTTTCTGTGATTTGACCTGCAGTCTAAAGCAGGGGCCCCATTCACCGGGGCCCCTGCTTTTTAATACCCATATTTTTTTCTGTATTTTGCAAAAAATATTCCGGCAGTCATAATCGCCAGAAGTTCGGCCAGCGGATTGGCCAGCCAAATTCCCGTAACTCCCAATAAAACAGGAAGAACAAGGAGACAGACCATCATAAACACAAACGATCTGGAAAAGGCTAATACAGCCGACACAATGCCATTATTTAAAGCTGTAAACATACCGCTGGCAAAAATATTAAAACCAATAAATAAAAGTGCAATGCTGCATATCCGGTTTCCTGTAACCGCCAGTGCATAAACAGGATGATCCGGCCGTGTAAAAATACCGACCAAAGGCTGAGTCATCATTTGTGACAGTATAAATGCAGACACAGAGATCACACCAATAATTTTCAGACTCATCCTTATAATCTGTCTCAATTTTTCCTTGTTATTCTCCCCGTAGTAAAAGCTGATCATCGGAGCCACCCCGTAAGAATACCCACTGAATAATGAACTGACAAACATCAGGACATACATAATAATGGTAATCGCAGCAACCCCATCCTCACCAATATATTTAAGCATGGTCCAGTTAAAAATCAATGTTGTAATTCCGGTGACAAGCGCTGTGGCCATTTCCGAGCATCCGTTGGTGACGGCTTTTTTCAAAACATCCGGCCGAAGCACCGGCTTTTCAAAATGGATCAGATTCTTTTTATTGGCAAAAACAATAAAACCGACAACAGCGGTCACCGAGTAGCCCATACCTGTGGCAATGGCCGCTCCTGCGGTTCCCAGCCCCACAACACTGATTAACATATAATCCAGAATAATATTGCTGATCCCGCCTGCAACAGAACATATAAAGGATAGATTGGCCTTTCCGGACGCAATCAGATATAATGAAAAATTATTCATCAATAAAATAGGAATGGTAAACAGCAAATAGTGGCCCAGGTAATCTTTACAATAATAAAGTACCTGCGGTGAAATATCCATCAAATCAAATATAAAGTTCATACATGCATAACCGACGATACACATAACGGCTCCCACCAGAATATTCACAATGATCAGAAAGGTAAAGTCCTGTCTGGCCTCTTTCTCTTTTTTTTCACCCATCTTCTTCATGATCACAGCACTTCCCCCTGTGGCCAGCATAGTTGAAATTGCCGTCACAACCGAAATAATCGGCGCAGAAAGATTAACAGCCGACAAGGCATTAGTTCCAATCAGATTGGAGACAAACAGACCGTCAACCATTGTGTAAAAAGCCATAAACAAAGACATGGCAATCGTCGGCAGCGCAAATTTCATTATGTTTTTAAATGTTACCGGTTTCTGATAGGCATTTTCTGTCTGCATCATTGATTTTTCCATCACATATTCCTCCCTGATTCAATCTGTTTTTCTTGTTTTTTTTCATGACATAATTTATCATAATGTTTACAGTTAGTGTAAAGTCAAGCAGGGAGTTGAAAAAAATGAAAAAAAAATCCGATTTACTGACAACCGCAGAATTTGCCCGGCTTCATGAGGTGAATAAAAGAACCCTTCACTATTATGATGCCATCGGACTGTTTTCTCCGAACACAAAGGGCGAGAATAATTACCGATACTATGATGCCCGTCAGAGTATCGATTTCGAATATATTCGAATGCTTAAAGAACTGAATATGAGTATTGAAGAAATTCGCACCTATATGTGCAATCCCAATCCGGAAGACTTTATAAAAATTGTGGATCAAAAAACAAAAGAAATTCAGGCACAGATTCAAAAAATGAAAAAGGCCCTCACTTTACTGAAGGTCAAAAAGGAACAGCTGAGTCTGTGCAGTCAGATCCGTCATCAGAAAATCCAGATTGTCCGCCGTCCCGAAGAGAAATATCGGGTCATGCCCTTTGACCTGGACGGCGGCAATCATTTAAAATCACTATTTTCGGCAGCCAAGCAGCGCTGGGGTATTGATCAGTGCCGCATGGGAATCGGCAGCTACATATCTGTGGAAAAAGCCGCCGCCCAAAAATTTGACCAATATGACGGCATCTTTTCACCGGCACTGTCTTCCCAGCGGTCTGCTGATCTGCTTATACGTCCTCAGGGCACTTATCTTTGCGGATATCAGCGGGGCTGCTGGGACGAACTTCCGGATTTGTATGAAGAAATGCTGTCTTATGCAGATCACCATGACCTGACCCTGACCGGATATGCCTTTGAATCCGGCATGAACGACTTCGCCATTGCCGATGACAGGGATTACATCACCCAGATTCTCATACAAATTAAATAAAGCCCTTTCCTTCCAGCCACTCCGCAGCCAGCATGGCCCATCTGGATGTATGTTTAAAGGAAGGTGAATCTTCACAGGCCCCGTCATAAAGACCGCCGCCGTGCGGTCCTTCCTCAAAGGTGTGAATTTCGTAAGGTACACCCTTGTTGGCCAGTTCATAGCAGAACATCAGTGCATGACGGGGATCATCCTTATGGGTCTGAAAAACAAACATGGGCGGGCAGTCCGATTTAATATTGCGAATCACATCCGTCTGACAGGCAATGGCCTGCTGCTGACAATCATACGTGCCAACAGCGCCCCCAATGCCGGTCAACGCCATTGCTCCATATAAAATCAGTGCCGCATCCGGTCTGGAGGACACCTGCATCAGTGGATCTTCGGCGTCTGGATCCCCATAATCAAAAAGCGTTGCCGTCAAACCGGAAAGCATACCGCCTGCCGAAAATCCACCGATCGCAATATGATGAGGATCAATACCCAGATCATCCCCGCAAGCCCGAAGCCAACGCACCGCTGCCAGGCCATCTTTTCCGGCCTCCATACGAATCTCCGGTTTCATGTCCAATCCGGTTGCTGCAGCCTGATCTCCCATATCTGATTCTGTGTGATAATCCAAAATCGCGGCATTAAGCCCGGCCTGATGAAAATATTCGGCCACAGGTTTTGCTTCATTGGCCGATTTAAACTTAAATCCCCCACCGGCACATACAATAATCATCCCTCGTTTTTGCTCATGAACAGGCAGAATCATCAGCTGCGATGTAAAACCACCCGAAGACCGAAGCGGCACGGTCTGCCATCCCGCCTCATGAACCAGCACAAGCATTTCCTTCCATTTTTTAACCCTGTCCTGAATTAAAAATCCCCAGTCAAAATCTGTGTAATCCGGTTTTTTTGTTTCTTCCATTGTTTTTGTCCCCCTTTAATTAAAAACTAAATCTATTATAAATCAAAAAGCAGCGTCCCGCGTAATTTTTTCACGCCCGAACGCTGCTTTTATAACAAAATCTTTTGAAAACCAGATCAGCCTTTGACACCGCCGACGACAATACCTTTGACAAAATATTTCTGGAAGAACGGATAAATACACAAAATAGGCACAACACCAATGACAGCAATCGCCATACGGATACCTACACTTGGCAAAGCCGCAGCTGCCGAACTCTGCACGGCTGCGCTCTGTCCGCTGGTCAAAAACTGTATATTTGTAATAATGGTATTTAAAATCGCCTGTATACTGAATAATTTTTCATCGGTAATATAGTAAAGGCTGTTTGTCCAGTCATTCCAGTAACCCAGGCCAACCATCAGTGCAATCGTGGCCAGCATTGGCTTTGAAAGCGGCATCACAATTTTAAATAAAATTTTATACTCACCGGCACCGTCAATTCTGGCAGCCTCCACCAGGGCATCCGGTATACTGGATGTAAAGAAAGAACGCATCATAATAATGTAGAAACCATTCATCAGTAACCCAGGGAAAATCAGAGCCCACAATGTATTTTTTACATGAAAGGTCTGTGTCCACATCATATAACTGGGCACCAGTCCACCGTTAAACAGCATTGTAAAAAATACGAAAAATGATACGGCATATCTAAAAGGAAGCTCCTTTCTGGATAGCGGATAAGCAAAAAGAATTGTAAATAAAACACTCATCGTTGTGCCCACCAGTGTAATCAAAATCGTAATTCCATAACCTTTTAAAATCTTAGGACCACTCTGAAACAAATAAATATAAGACTCCAGGCTGAATTTTGGCGGAAAGAAATTATACCCCTCCCGTACAAGGGTTGCCTCCTCTGTCAGAGATGAGGATACCAGCAGCAAAAATGGAGCTACAGCCACGATGACAAGTAAAATAAAAATAATATTCAGAGCAATCTGTCCGCCCTTCTTTTTTGATCCCATCAGCTCACCTCCTAGAATAACGCATTTTCAGAATCAATCTTACGCACAACCAAATTGGCTGTCAGTACAAGGATAAAGCCCATCACCGACTGCAAAAAGCCCGCGGCCGATGCACGACCCACATCATTGAGCTGAGTCAGCGCCTTATACACAAATACATCGATGGTATCTGTAGCCGAGGATATCAGTCCTGACCGCATCGGCACCTGATAGAACAGACCGAAATCCGAATAAAACATACGGCCAATAGCCAGAAGCACCAACGTAATAATGGTGCCTCGAAGCCCTGGAAGGGTTACATGCCATACCTGTCTCCATACACCGGCACCGTCCACCCGGGCAGCCTCATACAGGGAGGAATCAATACTGATAACGGTTGCGTAATACATAATACTGGAATAACCAAAACCTTTCCAAAGATTCACAATGGTCAGAATAAACGGCCAGTACTTGGCCTGGGTATACCAGCTGATGGGCTCCCCGCCAAAGCTTTCGATCATTTTGTTGATAAAACCATTTTCCTGGCTTAAAAAACCGAAAACAATATAAGAAACAACAACCATAGAAATCAGATAAGGAATCAGAATTAAAGTCTGATATATTTTTTTATTCATATTTCCTCTCAGGAAATTCAGCATGACGGCCACAGCGACAGCCAGTAAATTGCCAAGAACAATAAATACAAGATTATAAAGAATTGTATTTCGCATAATAATGAATGCGTCATTGGTCTTAAACAGATATGTAAAATTGCTGAGACCTGCCCACGGGCTCTCCCACATTCCCAAACTGTAGTCAAAGCGCTTAAAAGCAATGACAAGCCCGGCCATAGGAATATAATTATTAATAATCAGGTAAATGAATCCGGGAATCATCATCGAAAAAAGTGCCAATGTCATTTTTTTTCGGCCAAGGCCGCCGGTTTTTTTCTTAACAGCAGTCTGGCCGGCTGCGGTTTTTGTTTTTGCCATAAACCTGTCTGCTCCTTTCTAAAACAGCCGTTTTCAAAGGGGTAAGCTTTAAAAACGGCTGCCTGACGTTAACTTCTAATTTAAATTTATTCGGCGGTTGTTTCTGCTGCGGATTCTGTCTCGGCAGTTGTCTCTGCTGCATCATCAGCTGCCGAAGCACTGCCCTGGGCTTTCATATATTCATCCAGCTGTCTCTGCTTTTCAGCAATAACATCTGCGATACCTGCAGCTTCCAGTTCAGCATTGGCCTGCTCAATTGTAGATTCCACATCTACGGCACCAGATAACAGCGGTTTATAATATTTCTGCATGACATTGGCACATGCAGCGTACTGATCGGTTACCGGTGTAATATCAAAGGCAAAACCAAAGGCCTTGGATTTTAATGTTTCATCGTTAAATTTCAGAAGATCTTCAAAGAAAGTCGGACCGTTAATATCCAGTGGATAAGCATTACCGGAATACGGTGTTACCCAGTACAGATCAGACATGCCATAGCCTACATCTGCTGCTGTCTTTCCTTCCGGGAAGGAAATTGTACCGTCTTCGTTCTTTGTGTAATGTTTACCTTCAATACCATTATTTAACAGAATCGATACATCCTGATCCGTATAAAGGATTTCCATGGCTTTCCATGCGGCATCCTTATTCTTGGAGTTGGAGTTAATTCCATAGCACAGTGCAGAATAAGAGTTGGATACAGACCATTTATCAATAATGACTGTGCGGATCATACCATTTAATTTGTTCACGCCGTAGTTGTCAAAACAGGAAATGGCTTTTTTATTGTTAATCATTACCTGCCAGCTTTCGGTATTACTGAGGATATCCTGCATGATCATGCCTTCGTTGTACCATTTTCTTGCCCATGTACAAAGTTCCACATAATCATCGGTTTCAAAAAGGTTTTGTACCTCTAAAGTTTGTCCCCGATCCGGAAGAACACCAATATAGTTTGTATCTCCGAGACCGTCCCATGTCCACTCACCAATCAGGCATGTGCCGCCCTGAGGTGCCAGTGCATAGCGATCCGGATACTTTTCATGCGCCCACTGAAGGAATGCATCCACATCTTCCAGTGTCAGCTGCTGTCCGTCCTCAATACCATACTCAGCTGCAATTTCAGAATCAATATTTAACCCAAAATAATTTCCGAAGTTACGAAGATTGGGGATGGCATAAATTTTGCCGTTAATACTTGTTCCTCTAACTTCATCTTCATTCCATACAGACTTAAACGCCTCTGAAGCGTTGGCATAATAATCCGTCAGATCTGCCATCTGTCCATTTTTAACATAGGTTGCCAGCGGCGTACCGTTAATTGCCAGAATATCGACTTCATCGCCTGTGAGAAGTAAGTTGGACTGCTGCTGCCAGTTACCAAAAGCAATAAAGGAGATCTCAAAATGAATACCGTATTTTTCCTCTGTAATTTCATTGATTGCCGCCTCAACAGCTTCCCCGTCCGGCGTATCATAAGCTGTGGGCAGGGCAAAATTTACAGTCTGCACTTCCCCTGAGCTGCCGCCTTCATCAGAACTTCCGCCATCTGCACCGCCCCCATTGCCGGATCCGCCATCGCCGTCGGAACCGCCGCCGCAGGCTGCCAGAGAAAATGCCATAGCCCCCATCGCAAATAATGCTGTTAATTTCTTTAACTTACCTTTCATAAAATACCCTCCGTTCATAAAATCTTACGGCATTTAAATTGCCTGAATAACAACAATGGCTAAAACAAAACCATCGTTCAATGATGCTTTCATTTTAGCCATTTTAATCTTTTTTATCTGTAATTTTCACGGCTGAATTTATCGTTTTTGTGACCTTTGTGCACTTCATTGAACCACCGGTCCAACGATTTTGGTGTTTTTGAGACCTTCTTTAACGGTTTTACGACTTTTACTGAATGAACAGCCATCTTACTGAGAAATACCCGAATCCTGACAATGATCCCGCCTGTACTCCTGGGGTGTCTGATTAATCATCTTTTTAAACATTTTGGAAAAATGAGAAAAATTATCATACCCCACCTTGGAAGCTATAATTCCAATGGACAGCCTTGTATTCGCCAGCAAAAACTGAGCAGTTTTAATTTTTTCGATCAGGACATAGTCCTTAAATGTTACACCTGTCCGTATTTTAAAGACCCTGGAAAAATAATCTTCATTCATATGAACAGCCTGTGCCACCTCGGACCGTAAAATATTTTTACTGATATTCTTTTTCACATACTCCATGGCAAACTCTATAAAATCATTATCAGCCCCGTGGTGCTGCACCTTCAGATCATCCCAGAAAACCCCGATCTTTTTTTCTCCGTTTTGTTCATCACGGTGATTCAGACGGACAATGGTCTCTGTACACGATTCCCCGTTCAGCTGTCCAATACAGTATACGCTCACCATAAAATCCATCTGGCTGTTAAGGAATCTGTAAAATTCCTCAATGCGGGCCGTAAAAATTGAAGGTGCAGGCGCCTCCCCCGGCAATACAAGAAATACCCAGTGGCACTGCTCCCGAACACATGAAACAGCCGCTTTAGCCTGGCAGTCCTCAAACATTTCCTCAATGACATTGGCTAAAACCAGGCGCACCAGCTTTTCATCCCATATGTTGGTAATCTTTTTCCACCGCTGTATCTTTACAAGAACCGGCCAAATCCGGCAGGGTCCGCACTCTACCTCAAACATTTCCCGAAAATGCTCAAAAATCAGCCGGGCATCCTCTGTTTTTCCACGAAAAAGCTTAGACAACATCGCATCCAGTATGGTATTTCTTGAAGATGCCACCAGATCCCTTGTTTTTTTCAGCCGACGCAGCCGCTGCTTTTGTTCGACGACCGTCCAAAGCTTACGAATAACGGTCTCCACATCCCCGTACCGTACCGGCTGAAGAATATATTCCGAAACCCCCAGCCGGATAGCCTCCTGAGCATATTTAAAATCCGGATGAGACGTAAGCAAGACCAGTTCAATATGACTGATATTTTCACGAGCCCACTGACATAGCGCAAGTCCGTTTTCCTCGGGCATCTCAATGTCCGTGATCAGCACATCCACCTGGAAATTGACAAGCACCAGTTTAGCCTCCTTGGCGCTGCAGGCCGTATACACCTGCTCCACTGGCAGCGTATCCCAACGAATACCGTTTTTCAGACTGTTCACAATCTCCCTCTGATCATCAACCATTAATATATTCACTGTTTTCCACCTCCGGTATAATCAGTTCACTGACAGCACCTGAGTCATTGTAAAAATTATACTCTGCCCTGTCACCGTAAATCATCAGGCACCGCCGTTTAATATTATTGATCCCAATACTTCTCGTCCCTTGCTTAGGATCTCCATTAATTTCTTCCAGTACTTTTTCATCATAACCCTGTCCGTTATCCGCCACCGTCAAATCCAGAAAATGCTGTCCCCCCAGAGACAGGCTTACGGCGCTGACACGGATTTTAAGAGTCACGTTCATGCTTCCAAATCGGGCATACTTAATACTGTTTTCCACAAAGGTCTGAATGCACAATACCGGCACTGTAAACCGCAGCACCTGGGGGTCAGACTCAATCTCACACTCCACAAGCCGTCCTGTAACATGCTTTTGAAGATTCACATAATTTTTAACGAAATCAATTTCTTTACACAGGGGAATGGTCTCCCGCTCCGACTGAAGCAGATAACGCATATGCACGGACAGACTCATAATCAGCTCCTGCATCCGTTCGGTTTTATTCTCCATGGCCAGTGCATTAAGCGTTTTAAGGCCATTGAGATAAAAATGAGGTTTCAGCTGAAGCTGTAAATACTGCATGGTCGCTTTCTGCCGTTCAATAATTTCCTCATATGTACGGGTTTTCTGCTTTTCAAGCTCGGACACCATCATCCCAAGGGTTTCATTCACCTCCGCCAGCTCGTGAAAACGAAAACTCCGGTCCGGAATTTTATAGGACTTATCCTTTCGGATATGATTCATTGTCTGCGTCAGCTGCCTTAGCGGATAAACAAATTCCCGACGCATAAAAACAAGAAGTCTGGCCACCACAAGTACGGATCCCAGAACCGCCAGCAAAAGCAGGGCCTGAGGAATATTCATAATACTCCAAAAATTAAAATCCACTGTCATAAAAAACCAGAGATCCGTATTTTCCAGCCTTCGGCCATAAATATAATTGTCCGCGCATCTTCCCATATAACGGTCCGTATACTGCTGCGTCAGTTGCTCCAGATGAAGCTTGTCTGCCGTCTCAGGGCAGCCCGTGAGCAGCATATGCCGGTCTACCAAAAAAGTCTCCACCGGCTTTCCCAGACTTTCTTCGATACTGGTCTGCACATCCATCACACTGTGCATTCCAAAAAGCGTCGCATTCCCTTTTTTATAGAAAACCGCCAGACATGGATTTTCATTGAGAGATACACAGCTATAATGGCGTTCCAGGGAATTATCGTTAATATAAGATTCAAGGAGACGGTTATAAGCCCCTGCATCCTCATCCCGGATATGGGTCAGATCGACCTGGTATCTGCTGTTGGCACCTCCTGAAAAATAGAGATAAACCCCATGGAGTGATTCATCGGTCATCATCCGGTTCTGAAGACTTTTCATCAGATCATAGGTACAGCTAAATGCCTGCATTTCATCCCCGGTGAATGATAATATATCAAAATTAAGGTCATACAAATAAATTTCACGAATAATACCTTCCACACTGTCCATAGCTTCCTGAGTCCGCTCAATGTAATCATCCAACGCTGCCTGACCTCTTTCACGGTTTTCCCTCTGATAATTGCTGATCAGATACCAGTCCATACAAAGCAGAAGCAGCATCAGAGAAATATAGCCAATCATCATCCCCCAAATGACCGTTCGGTTTAAATATAAGGTTTTCTTTTTCATTTTGTGATTCTCCCCCCACACACGCCTCAGTCAGTCAGCATAACCGTGTGCATCGCTTAAGCAGCCTGCCTGGCGCCGTTCATCATCTTAGGCTTCTCTATTTTACCAAATAAACACCGAAATTAAAAGATTTACTACTTTTGTCTTTCAGTTCAATCCAGTCAATCAGCGAAAAACTATATAAAAAAACAGATAGCCTTATTGCACCGCCATTGATATAATAAATATGTGCTTCCCATATATCCAATGGGGCACAGAAGGTATCCAGGGTAACCATCATTCACAGGGAGGGGGATTTTTTTGAAACTGAATTACAAACGAACCTTTTTAATCGGCTTTGCCTTTTTATCCATCAGCGCATTCTGGCAAATGTATGATAACATTATTCCGCTGATGCTCCAAAACTCTTTTCACTTAAATGAAGCACTCATCGGAGGAATTATGGCTGCCGACAATGTTCTGGCCGTATTTTTACTGCCTTTTTTCGGTATTTTATCTGACCGGTGCCATACACCGCTGGGCAAACGTACACCGTTTATTATCGGCGGAACGATCATCGCCGTGGCAGCCATGCTGCTTCTGCCCGTTGCAGATCAGCATACAAATCTGGGGCTATTTATCGCTGCACTGGGTGTTACTTTGCTGTCCATGGCCTTTTATCGTTCCCCAGCCGTGGCTTTAATGCCTGACTTAACGCCAAAACCGCTGCGCAGCAAAGCCAACGCTGTCATTAACCTCATGGGCGCTGTCGGCGGTATTTATTCACTGATCATGATCTCTTTGCTTGTAGGTACTCAAAATCGTCCGGATTATGAACCACTGTTCATATCCGTAGCCGCCCTGATGGTCCTGGCCGTTATTCTTCTTGTGGCCACGATCCGGGAAAACAAGATTGCAGCGCAGATGGATGCTTTATCTGAAACCAATGAACACCATGACCAGACACGACATACCGACCGCCATGCCAAAGCTTCCATGGCGCCTGATGTCCGCCGCAGCCTGATTTTTCTGTTAATGTCGATTTTCCTCTGGTTTACTGCATACAATGCGGTCACAACGGCATTTTCCAGATATGCCCAAAAAGTCTGGCAAATTCAGGGCGGCGGTTTTGCCAGCTGCCTTATGGTGGCCACGGCTGCCGCCATTGTCAGCTATATCCCCATTGGAATTATATCCAGTAAAATCGGACGTAAAAAGACAATTCTGGGGGGCATTATCCTGATGACAATCTGCTATCTGGGGGCATTTTTCTTTACCAGCTATCATCCGGTCATCAATATCGGCTTCGCCTGTATTGGCATCGGATGGGCCGCCATCAGTGTCAACTCTCTGCCCATGGTGGTAGAAATGAGCAAAGACAGCGATGTAGGCAAATACACTGGCCTTTACTATACATTTTCCATGGCTGCCCAGATTGTAACCCCGATTCTTTCCGGATTTCTGCTGGGCGCTGTATCTTATCGGATTCTGTTTCCATATGCGGTTATATTTTCCGCACTGGCCTTTGTAACAATGAGCTTTGTCCGCCATGGAGATTCAAAACCAACGGCCAAAAAGGATATACTGGAAAACTTTGATGTAGATGACTGACCAAATATCTGAAAATCCCGGAAAATTATAAGTTTTTATCGATTTTTAACACGAACACGACGAAAACAAAACAGTCCGCACAATTCCAGACGTTCTTTTCAAAAGCCCTGGATTTGTGCGGACTGTCTCAACCAGTTGATAGCATCTATATTTTCTCTATAAAAATGTGCTCTGCAAATAATCAATCAATGTCCGGACCGTATCCTGATTCACACTATAGTAAAGCCGGTTATTCACTTTATCCATCTGAATCAGCTGAAGCTGAAGCATGGCATTGACATGATGAGAAATAGTGGCCGTCGTCAGATTCAGCTGTTTGGCCAGCTGAGCCCCATAAGCAGGCTCAGATTTAATGCTGGACATAATTTCAAATTTACTTTTATCGCTGAGAAGCTTTAAAATCTGAAGTGTTGACTCCTTTAAATCCTCGTTTTCTCTGCCAAAATCCAGATACAGATCTTCTCCCCACATAATCCCCAGGCCATAACGGTCAGGTGTATTTTCATCATCATTGATGTTAAAACTCAGACTGTTCATGGAAATCAGCCTTGGAAACAGGCACAAAACTTTTTCTTCCCCCGGCTTGGTCAAGTGAATGTGATAAATCTCAGCAATATCTGAAATTACATCTCTTTGTTCAACCATTTGTGTCCAGTAATTTTTAAAATCATCCAGCAGGGGCTCCCATAAAGCCTTTGTTTTAATCAGTACCCGTTCTGCTTTTTTCATCAGGCGGATAATCGGACCAAGATGGGTATCCCATTTTAAAAATGCCTGAAACAGCTGCCACTTGTCCTGGGCAGTCAGCTCAATCTGGTCAAAACGCTGGCAGGCCATCTCAAAAGTCACCTGTTCATCCCCGGATTCCTCTTGACCGTCAAAATCCAGGGTTTTAACTGCTCTGCGGTTTCTTTCAGCCTGAGACATGCCCCGCACATAGGTTTCCAGCGTTTCTGCCGTACACGCTTCATCGCTGCTGTCATACAGCAGAACCATATCTGCCAGACACCATTCCAGCCCATCGAAAATTTTGAAATAGTGATTGACATCATCCATATCATTTTTCAGTGCCTTTGCGGCTTCTTTAATAATTCTTTCCACAACGTCAAATCGATGACGCACTGCGGCAGAATCAATATGACAGGCTTTTTCCACTCTATATCTTGACTGTGCCAGCGCATTCATCCCATTCATGGTCAAAGCGGTCAGCAGCATACTGTCCTCATTCACATAATCGATCCGGTTACTGATATTGATTTTCATTAGATCCTCCTATTGAAATCTTACCTTTTTCACACCAACGTATAAAAAGATTATACCACAAACCGAACCTGATAAAAGCAAAATTATTTGCACCGATGCCCATACGGATATAAAGCTGATCAGAAATGAAACAACCGGCATGGCCGCAGTACCTATGGCATTAATAATACCGGTTGCCCTGGAAAGATAATTTTCAGGAACATTGCTCATAAACAGATTGCTGAAACTGGAGGATGCCATAGCCACGCCAAAACCCATACAAAACGCATACACAGCGCACAGCCCATAGGCGCCAATCGGATTGCCGGCAAAAAAAGGTCCTGCAGATGACAGCATGTATCCTCCGGAAAGAATAAGGCCACCCATCACAATAATATGTCTTGGATTTTTGTCCCGGCTTATGTAGGGATATACAACGCCGCCGATACACATTCCCACTGTGATCGCCATACCAGAGAGACTTAATGCCTCACTGCCCAGCCCGAGCAGTTCTGTCACCATAGGCGTTTCAAGGGCATTAAAGGGAACAAGCGCCGCATTGGCGCCTGCAGCAAGAATACAAAGGTTTCTGATCCCCGGATGTTTCCAGATCAGCAGCAGCCCTTCCCTGACTCCGCTGAGTAAAAAAGTATCCCTGCCTTTTGTCTCCGGATGGGCTTCATCCCGCTGATCGGACGGTTCATCAGATTGATCCAAAAACTGCCCGTATCGCTGCTCCCCATGCCTCTGTTTCATACAGGCAATCAATACTGCAGATATCATATAAGAACATACATCAATTCCCATGGCCGCCTGTACGCCGAATACAGAAATAAT
The DNA here is from genome assembly GCA_905199445.1 of uncultured Lachnospiraceae bacterium. GTDB lineage: Bacteria > Bacillota > Clostridia > Lachnospirales > Lachnospiraceae > Catenibacillus. The sequence goes on from CAJKGK010000020.1 coordinate 41,129, forward strand.
TCCGCCTGCCGCGCCATAACCAATCAACTGAACAATCGTACTCAAAGTTGAGTTAAAGGCATTCCCGAAGCTGTAATATTTCAAATCAATGATCTGTGGCACAATCGCCGAGCCTGCCGGAATGCGAAAGGCCTCTGCTGTAGAAATAGATAATGTAAAAATAACCATCAGCCACGGCGTCAACATTCCTGTCATATATGTAACTGCAAATCCCAGCACAATCAGTCCGCGGATAATATCTGTCCACAGCATTATTTTCTTTTTATCCTTTTTTTCTACCCACACCCCGGCCAACGGCTGTATAAACATGGTTGGCAGCTGATTGAGACCAAAAATCGCAGCAGACCATGCAGCACTTCCTGTAAGCGCATAAATCAGCCATGTAAATGCAATGGCATCAATGGAATCCCCGAAGCGATTCACCGTATTGGCTGCCAGCAGCTTCATATATTCTTTCTGAGTCAGTATATCTCTGTAGCCGATTTTTTTCTCCGCCGAATCCGATGCCTTCGCCGATTCATTGCCTTTCCTTTTCCAAAAAAACATCCATCTCATCTCCTTGCACATCCTGTAACTGTAAATTTTTCCGGACATCTTAAACACCATCATTGTCTTTATCCGATATGCTATTGAATGATATATGTTAGATAATTATCTTATATATTATATATCACATACATCTTATTCATGTCAATATAATATTTTATATTTATGATATATTTTTACCAATTAATATAATATGTATATCTAATATTTAATGTGTTGTGATTTATGAAAGACAAAATAAAAATCCCCCATATAGAACTTTTATATTTCATTGTCCTATATGAGGGTCGCATACCATTTTAACTTCTGATATTCTATGGGAGATTTTTTGCTATATGTATGTATCCCAAATGTTCTTATTTAGAAACCGATGCTTTCACAGTTTCGCAGCATCCACCTGCTTCCTCCATGGTATCGACGGCGCAGCACCTTTGACGGTTACTGCCATAGCCGCAGCCCTGGATGCCCTGTCCATTGCCGTTTGTATGTCATCGCCGGCCAGAATACCGCTCATGACATAACCGGTAAATGTATCGCCGGCCGCAGTCGTGTCCACGGCTCTGACACGGTAAGCCTTCTGAATCACAGTTTGTCCCCTGTCTTTGTATACAGATCCCCGACTGCCCAATGTCATAATAATCTTCATATTCGGGAAACGCTCTATACATGCATCTGCCAGCTGATTCTCATCTGTTATCCCTAAAGAGTCTCTGCCAAAAACGCCCTCATAAACCTGACGAATTTCAATCTCGTTAAGAATCAGATAATCGACAGTTCCAATGGAACAAGCCAGCAGTGTTTCATCTGCCGGAGATGGATTCAGTACAATTTTCATCCCCTTTTTGTAGGCTGATTCCATAATATAAGCCAGCTGATTAATCTCATTCTGAAGAAGTATATAATCGCCGGCTTCAAAATCCGCCAGCACACGATCCACATCCCCTTCAGTAAGTGACTGATTGGCACCTCCGAAAAGCATAATACAGTTTTGTCCGCTTTTATCATTTTGGATAATCGCATGTCCGGTCTGAACAGGCTTTTCGCAAATATATTTAACAGAAATACCTTGATCTTCAAGAAGCTTTATAAGCATTTGTCCATCCCTGCCCACAGCGCCTGCATGATACACATCAATGCCGCTGCGTTTTAACGCAATAGACTGGTTTAACCCCTTACCGCCGGCAAACAAATCCAGGCGGCTGGCTGCCAGCGTTTCCCCCGGACACACAAAATGATCCACCGAATAAACATTGTCAATATTTAAAGAACCAAAATTTAAAAACTTCATGTTTCATCCCCATTTCCCAAAATAATAAAGTCCAAAATTTAAGCCGTGTCACATCATTGCCGCCAGCACCATACTGGCCGCCGTCCCGGCAGCCGTGGATAACAGTGCTCCGGACAATGTCCACCTGGTTTTTGTCACCTTTGCCGCAATAAAATAAACGGACATTGTATAAAATATTGTTTCCGTGCTGGAAAGCACAAGCGATGATACCAAACCATTATAAGAATCCACACCGTATTTTTCATAAATGTCCAAAAGTAAACCTGTAGAAGCTGAGGAGGAAAACATTTTAACAATCATTAATGTAAATACTTCCACGGCCATATTCAGCTTTTCAAGAATTGGATGAAGCAGCTGCCCCAACAAGTCAAATGCAGACGAAGCCCGAAGGACCCCCACGGCCAGCATTAGCCCCGCCAGTGTAGGTAAAATATCCGCCACAACCCTGAGTCCGTCTTTTGCTCCCTCCACGAAAGTATCATAAACAGGTATTTTTCTCATCAAGCCATAAATTACGATTAGAATAATAATTACAGGCAAAATATATGCAGAAAACGCAGCCATCATAAAAACACATCCAAATTCCAGCTTGATACATCTTATGTTACAGCGTGTATCTATATTCCCTGTCTTAAATAAACGGGTCATTTATAAATGACGCAATATCCTCAATCACCCTGGCATCTACCGTCTGTGCCTTCATATAGGCCTGTGATCCCTGAGATTTTTCACCGTTCATAAATAAATGTGTCAGACCTGTATATGTTTTAAATGTCCAGTGCTCACTTTCACCATAAGCCGCCTGCCACAAATCATAATCCTCCAGGGTTACCTGATAGTCTTCTTCACCCTGAAGTACAAGGCAGGGTTCTGTGATCGATGATGCGGTTTCCACAGGGTCATAAGTTTGCACATCCTTCCAGTAGGCCGGGTAAGCCCCCAGCACAGGCGTATTCGGATCAAGGTTATCCAGATTATGCTCAATCTGATCAAGTGATTCATAAATTTCTGCCAGCTGATCCTTTTGTGCCTCACTCTGGACTGGATTGATGGATGCCAGAAATTCATACTGCTCACGCATCATTCCTGCCAGAGGTCTTGCCGGTGCTGCCAGAAAAATATAGCCTTCAGCTGATATGCCCTGTTCTTCCAGTGTATGATGAATCCTTGGCAGTGCGCCCCCACCCAGACTATGCCCTAACACAAAAATCCGTTCACTGTCAATTTGATCCTGTTTTTTCAGCAGCGCAACCGCACCGGCAGCGTCAGCTACAGTCTCATCATTCAGCGTCAGCTGAGGATCAGCTGCCATTTCCTTCGAATAAACATAGGTGCGTTTATCGTAACGGTAAACCGCAATTCCCTTTTGAGCCAGCCCCCAGGCAATATCCCGAAACGGTTTATTTTTCAATAGGGTTTCGTCCCGATCATTATTGCCGGACCCGTGAACAAGCACTACCGCCGGAAACGGACCATCCCCGGAAGGCAGCGTCAGCGTTCCCGGAAGACACCATCCCTCATGGCCGGCCACCGGAAAATTCAAATCAACCTCCGAAAGACCAGAAGGAAGAGATGCACTCTCTTCCTCCTGTCCGTTACCTGTATATTCCAGTGTAAAAATTCCCTGAATTCGGCCTTCAGTATCAATGCTTACCGTCAAATTAACATTTTGAATCTCAAACTGGCAGGGTACACTGTAGGTTTCAAAATTGTCGCCACACGAAACAATCACATCTTCCATAGCTTTAAGTTCTCCCAGAGTTTGAAGCGATTGCTGAAGTGCCTCAAAACCGCCCTGGGCCTCAAGCTGAGACTTAAGCTCATCTGTATATGTATAATTATTTTCCAGATCCTCTGCACTGCCGTTTAAAAGAACATCAAAATAAGCTTTGGCATCAAAATCGGAGACAATTTCACTTTCCGATGCAGTGGTGCTTTCTCCTCTGTCTTTAGTATCCTCCGAAGCCTCTGTCTGTGAAGCTGTCTGGCCTTCGTTACTCTGACACCCGGTCAGTCCCATAACCAGAAATCCGGCCATTAAAACAGCTGCTAACTTTTTAATCATTATATGCATCATCGTTTCCTCCTATCTGATCTTTATTTTAAATGATTTTTTCAAAAACACAAGTATATGAACATGAGATATATAAAAATGAACATGAAGTAAGGATTCCTGCATCAGCTTCTTACTTTACAATACACAATAGCAGCCAGTGTACTGACCATCGTTGCGGCAATCGCCGGCCCTACAATTGCCGTGGGCGCAGCACTGCCGTACTGGCTTCTGTAAGCGATGATGCTGACTGGAATCAACTGCAATGATGAAATATTTAAAATCAGGAATGTACACATGGCATTACTGGCTGTTTTTCTATATCCGTTCAATTCTCCCAGCAGTTCCATTGCCCGAAGACCGGCAGGGGTAGCCGCCCATCCAAGTCCAAGAATATTCGCCACGCAGTTTGTTGCAATATATTCTCCGGCAGGATGGTCCTTTGGAACATCCGGAAAAAGCAGTCCCAATGCCGGCCGAAGCCACGTGGAAAGTTTTTCTAAAAGTCCGGACTTTTCTGCAATTTTTAAAACACCTGTCCACATGGCCATCACCCCCAGCATGGTTATACAAAGTTGAACCGCATCCTGAGAAGATGAAATCACAGCTTCTGAAATATCCTGCATATGTCCCGTCACCGCGCCAATCACAAAGCCCAGGACAAGCATTCCTGTCCACAAATAATTTAACATTTTTCTCACCTGTCTGGTTATTCTATATAATATAGGCCTTAGATTTTCAAATTATTCATTAGATTTAATGACGTTCGTCTCAAAGACCTTTTGACCCAGTCATCCTGTGTATGATATAATTGATAAATAGTGAATCCAATCTGGATATACGTTCAGAGCCGTGCCAAAACCAGATGTTCTGGTGATTGATGTACAGACAATATCCATGATTTATATGGAAAATTTCCCCAAAAATTTAAAAGGAAGCAGGTGTAACAATGAAACTGAAAAAACTGTGTACAGGTGTCATTCTGACCGTCATGACAGTGGGGCTTACCTCCTGTCAGTATATAGAAGCTGCTTTTAAAACGCCGCCTGAAACTGAGGCTACCCATTTAACGATTCATGAAAAAATGCCTCAGTCCCAGCCGGAATCTGTTACAGAAACCGAAAGTACAAAACAGCCCTCCGGCAATACGGCCATCGAAGTTGACATGCCGGATGTGGACTGCCGTGCGAAGGAGCTATTGGAAGAAATGACCCTGGAGGAAAAGGTTGGTCAGATGTTTATCGCCCGCTGCCCGGAGACAGATGGCGCAGCTTTGGCCCAGCAATATCATCTGGGCGGCTATGTTTTATTTGGACGGGATTTTGAAAATAAAACGAAAGACCAGATTATTGCCGATATCCAAGGCTATCAGTCCGTCTCTGCTGTTCCTATGTTTATTGCTGTGGATGAGGAAGGGGGTACCGTCAATCGGGTGAGTACAAACCCCAATCTGCGCTCTGTTCCCTTCTGGGCTTCCCAGGATCTGTATGCCGAGGGCGGTTTTGAACTGATTGCCAGCGATACTGAAGAAAAATGTAATCTCCTGGAATCTCTGGGCATTAATCTGAATCTGGCACCGGTATGTGATATTTCCACAAACCCGCTTGACTATATTTACCCCCGAACCTTTGGCCAGGATGCCGATCTGACTTCGCAATATGTTGAAACCGTTGTAAGCATGATGAACGCCAAAAAAATGGGAAGCACCCTGAAACACTTTCCAGGTTATGGCAGCAATTCAGATACGCATACCGGTATTTCTATTGACCCCCGCAGTTATGACCAGCTGGCAGCCAATGATTTTCTGCCGTTTCAGGCTGGAATAAACGCCGGAGCCACTTCGGTACTTGTCTCCCATAATGTGATTCAAAGCATCGAAGACAATGTCCCGGCTTCACTGTCTCCAAAAGTTCACGAGGTTCTTCGGGAGGCCCTGAATTTTCAGGGTATTATCATGACAGATGATCTGTCCATGGACGCCATCAGTGAATACAGCGGCAGCAGTGACCCGGCCGTTTTGGCCGTAGCCGCAGGCAATGATCTGATCTGTACCACAGATTTTACCACGCAGATCCCGGCCGTTATAGAAGCTGTTGAAAACGGAAATCTCACAGAAAGTCAGATCGATGCAGCGGTTTTACGTATTCTGGATGCAAAACTGGCCCTGGATATTATAGAATAATGAACAAAAAATCGGCGGCACCGGAAAATCAATCAGATTCCGGCACTGCCGATTTTTGAAGTTTCAGATTTTTTAAGTTTCAGATTTTAGGGTCCAGATTTTTTAGTTTCAGATCGTTTGCGTTTGGATTTCTTTCAGGACTTCAAGAAGACACTGAATAAAACTCTGAATCACCTTGTCCTCCCACTTTTTCTTCCATAAAAGCTTAACCACATGAGAAGAATCCAGGGGGATTTTTCTAAAATCCGGATGACGGCATTCCCGATTCCACTCATCCACAATAGCAACCCCCATGTTGCACTGAACGCCCACCATCATGGCATCCGTGCCGCTGACGACCCGAACCTTAGGCAAAAAACCATAAGGTTTGCAAAAGCCTCTGACCAGATCCCGACTATAAATCGATGTATCATTATCTGCCGTCACAAGGAAGCTCTCATCTTTAAAATCAAAAGGCGTTAAATCCGGCTTTTGAGCCAGCGGATGTTTTGCGGAAAACAAAAGCATCCGGGGAAGCTCGCACAAATCTATACCTGTAATTTCTTCCTGATCCACCACATTGGGATCTATGGAAATCACCATATCCTCCACCTCTGAAATCAGCATATTTTCCACACAGTTGACTTCATAGCTGTTAATTCGAAGTGTAACCTTTTCATTTCTTTCATAAAATCTGCGGACAGCCTCCGGCAAAAACGGTGAGACATCCCAACAGTTGACAACCCCCAGCCTGACAATACGCTGTTCACTTTCAGACAAAAGCTGTGCGTGAATCTTTATATTGTTCAACTCAATTTTATATTCCATAAAAAACTGATTAAACATTTCTCCGGCTTTGGTCAGATGCACAGACTTGTTTGTTCGTTCGAATAAGGTATAGCCCAGTTCCTCCTCCAGCGCCAGAATCTGACGGCTGATTGCAGGCTGTGAAACAAACAGCTCCCTAGCTGCCTTTGTAAAACTTAAGTGTCTGGCTACAGCCAGAAAATAATCAATCTGTAAATCATTCATAAATGCCATTCCCTTTTTAATTACTTAGTTTAAATTACTGATGTTTTTGTACGCAATGACTGTATATACTTTTTTTATTATAACATTTCCTTGTTCCCGTAATGTAAGTATAACATTAACCACTGCTTTTGGCTACCTTAACCCATTGTCTAAAATCCACGAGATTGGGATAGCTTTATTTCAAGCAACTTCATAATGATTATTATTCGTTAAATTTTTTTAATTTTTTTTAAAAAAGGTATTGCATTTTTCTGAAAAGTCATTTATAATAGGTTTTGCTGTTGAGGCAGTAACACAAAAGATAACATAAGCGCTTCTAGCTCAGTTGGTAGAGCACCTGACTCTTAATCAGGGTGTCCAGGGTTCGAGCCCCTGGAGGCGCACTTAAAAGCACTGTTTTTGCGGACTTATGAGCCGTGGGGACGGTGTTTTTCAGTTCTCCAAACTTTTTCTTTATTTCTGCAGAATTCCCCCTTGTATTTCTCATAACAACATGCGTATAATCTATATATAACCCTCAGAGGATATGCCGCCGCTGAGTTTTCAAACAATTCATCACAGAGAGGTCGTACTTATGGAAAACAAAGAAAAAAATCCCCTTCCCCAGACCCCTGATCCGGCTCAGGAATCCCTTTCCCCCATGAAAAACAGAAGCCGTTTTCAGGCCAACAAAAAGTATTTTACAATCTGCATTTATGCGATTATTACCTTCTGTATCTGTCTGCTCCTTTTTAAGTTTATTAATAACTGGCAAGATACCAAAGCCCACATAGCCGACATGTGCAATATGCTCTCTCCCTTCCTCATCGCCTTTCTGATTGCATATTTTATCAATCCGCTGATCCGCAACATTGACCGGATTCTGTTTAGCCGAACCCTTAAGGATAAGTTTGTCCGTCTGCACAGAGTTGTTTCTCTGATTATTGCCTATATCATTTTTATCGGCATGATTGCTCTGCTTCTGAAATTTGTCATTCCGCAGGTAGGAACAAGTATTCTTGAATTGATTAAACAGGCCCCCACCATGTATGACAATATGGTTAATGGTATTAATGAATTTATCATTGCACATCCCAATCTGGATCTTGACTATATCCAGGATTTTGTCAACAGTAATCTTCCGGTGATTTTTTCCTATGCTCAGGATTTTATGAGCAGTATGCTGCCTGTCATTTACAGTGCCGGACTTTCCATTATCAGCTGGATTATCAATATCGTACTGGCTTTTGTCATTTCCTGTTATCTGATGTGGGATAAAGAAAACCTTCTTCGCTCCATAAAAAAAATCATGTATGCACTTTTAAAAGAAAATCATGCAGCAAAGGTCATTGCCATTGTCAAAAAATGTAACGATATTTTCAGCGGTTTTATTATCGGCAAAGCCATTGACTCCCTGATTATCGGCATTTTATGTTTCATCCTTATGTGCATCCTCAAGCTTCCCTATGCGATTTTAATCAGTGTGGTTGTAGGCGTTACGAATATGATTCCCTACTTCGGGCCATTTATCGGAGCCATTCCAGGGGCATTAATCCTATTGATTATCAGTCCAAAGCTGTCGCTGATTTTTATTATTATGGTTTTTGCACTTCAGCAGTTTGACGGTAATATCCTTGGCCCCAAAATTCTTGGTGATTCCACCGGCCTTCAGCCGATCTGGATTATTTTCGCCATCACAGTAGGCGGTTATACAGCTGGCCCTGTGGGAATGTTTTTGGGCGTTCCGATTACGGCTGTCATCGCATACCTTCTGAATTGCATGATTGAGTACCTCATTCGTAAACGCCATCTGTCTCCGGAAGTAGCGCAGATGCTGGCCCCGCCCCAAAAACCTGCCAAGACAGAAAACAGCAGACATACCGGCCCGGCTTCCATCATAAAGCGCTTTGGCACCAGGAAAAAATAACATCAGAGAGGATTTTATTTATGAAAACATCGGAAGAACTAAAAAGTCTTCTGGAAAAAATTGACCACAGGGGATATCCCGCCTATAAAGAAACACGGGGAAGCTACCAATTTCCAGGATATATTTTGTCTATTGACCATGTTCAGGGGGATCCGTTTGCTTCCCCATCTAAAGTCAGCATCCATGTCCAGGGACGTCAAGGCGGCTTTCCGTCCAGGCTTTATGACAAGCCATGGAAGCAGACTGCCCTGGAAGATGCGCTGCTCCGTGAATTTTCCCGCCAGATCGAAACCTTTTCCTTTAAGGCCCGGGGATCGGGAAAAAGCGGTCTGATCAGTGTGAGCACATGTGGTCAGGAAGTGCTCTCCCGCTCGGCCTGCAGCATCGACCGCACCTCCGGGAAAATCACTTTACGCCTTGAAGTCGGCTTTCCGGCCAATGGACGCACCATCAATGCCGGTGAGCTTTCCAGAATATTATTCCAGTTCTTACCTTCCTGCGTAAAAAAATCATTGTTTTACAGGGCATTGGATACAAAACATCTTGAAAAAGTCATGGAACTGTCCGAAGATCAGCAGTTTATTCGAAATCAGCTCAGCCATCTTGGACTGACCGCTTTTATTGCCAATGGCTCTATCTTACCCAGAGCCACCGGTGTTTCCCAAAAACCCCTGAAAAATGCCCGGCCGTTTCTTGCTCCGCCTTCTATGTCTGTTACCCTGAATCTGCCCTACGCCGGTTCTGTCACAGGCATGGGGATTAAGTCCGGTGTAACCTTAATTGTAGGCGGTGGTTATCATGGCAAATCTACCCTTCTGGAGGCACTGGAACGTGGCGTTTATAATCACATTTCCGGTGATGGTCGGGAATTGGTCATCACCGATCCGTCTGCCGTAAAAATCCGTGCCGAAGATGGCAGAAGTATTCATCAGGTGGACATTTCCCTGTTCATTAATGATCTTCCCAACGGCAAAAACACACACAATTTTGATACTGAGAATGCCAGCGGCAGTACTTCTCAGGCTGCCAATATTGTGGAGGCCATAGAGGCAGGCACCCGGCTTATGCTGATCGATGAAGATACAAGTGCTTCCAACTTTATGGTCCGAGATGCCCTAATGGAAAGTGTGGTTTCAGCGGACAGTGAGCCCATTACACCGTTAATCCACCGAATCCGCAGTCTGTATACGGATTTTAGCATCTCCTCTATTATCGTAGCCGGCAGCTGCGGTGCTTATTTTGATCAGGCTGACTGTGTGATACAGATGGACCGGTATGAACCCAGAGAAATCACAGATCTGGCACATAAGAAAGCTGAGGAATTTCAAAAAATAATAGCCTCGGATAACGGTCCAGGCCGCTCGTTTTGTCAATCAGACAGTCATGATCGTTTCATCCCTCTGGTCCAGCCTCAGTTTGACCGCTTTCCAAGATCCCCCTATCTCCAGGCCTCTGAACCTGACCGTCAGGCCAAAATCAGAGTAAACGGCAAAGACGGTGTTTCCATAGGCAAATCCTTGATCGATTTAAGATACACGGAGCAGCTGGTAGATTCCGAACAGCTTATGGCGCTGGGCTATATGTTGGATTATGCCCGCAGACATTTTATGGATGGTCAAACCACGCTCACTGCGGTTATTTCCCAACTGGAAGTGCTGATTAATCAGAAAGGTCTGGCCAGTATTTGTGAAGGAAACTATCTTCCGGCCGGTCTGGCCATGCCCCGGCGCCAGGAAATATTCGCCTGTTTCAACAGATGCAGAGAATTAAATTTCAACAGAAAACAGTAAAATATGTCAAAAAGCATTGATTCCGTATCCGCCACTCAGGCCATACGAAATCAATGCTTCCCATTTCGTCAGAGCTATTGTTTTTCTTGTGATCGGATTATTTTTTCTTCTGAAAACCCCCGAATTCATTAATTGTTTTCTCAACTTCTTTTAAAGACCGAAGCATATGATTACATTTTTTCGCCATACATTTATGATCATAAACGGCCAGAGTGATTTTCTTGTGCAGTTCCCTGCCAATGCTCATCGGATCACTCCCGGAATATTTTTTGTTTATAGTTCTATTCTATGCCAATCGACCAAATCCGTTACTTTTCGTGGGTTCTAAACGCAGTCAGACGACAAATGGGATTGCCCTTGGCTGTAAATTTCTCCTCATATTCGGTCATCACATTCCCCTTCACATATGCGCTGTGATGGAGATCAAATGTATGATTTTCCAGAATCCATCCGGCTTCACCGACCTGTTCCAGAGAAAAATCAAACAACGGGCGGTTATCTGTCTTAAAAATCACCCTTCCGTCTTCCTGGAGAAAACGATCATAGCGGGCCAAAAACTCTTTTGAGGTCAGACGGCGTTTCGCATGGCGATCCTTTGGCCACGGATCCGAAAAATTCAAATAAATACCGGCAATTTCATTTTCTGCAAATGCATCACAAATATTTTCAGCATCCATACGTATAAATTTCAGGTTACTGCCTTCAAATTCCTCCATCTTCTCAAGCGCCCGCACAAGAACGCTGGAATATTTCTCAATGCCAATATAATTGTACTGCGGATTCTGTCTGGCCATTTCCAGAATAAATTTCCCCTTGCCCATTCCCACTTCAATATAGATGGGATGGTCATTGCCAAATACTTCATTCCAGCGTCCCTTATATTGTGCCATCTCCTCCTCCAGAATCACATAGTCACTGGCGGCAATGGTTTCTCTTGAACCTTTTACATTTCGTAATCTCATGATTGAACCTCCGTTTTAGACTTCATATACTATTGGCTATATTACATTAATTACAGCGGCCCCGTCAAGAAGCAAATATAATCACGCTTTCGTATCAATCACGCCTCAGTTGACTTTTTCGACATTATTCGGTAAGATGTCATGGAGAAACGACATTTATGGGAGGTTCCAAATATTTATGAAGCGATTCATCTTCGTTTTTCTTGCCCTGCTGCTTGCACTGTGCCCGTCTGTTTCTGCCGCAGCCGCATCAGACCCGCTGTTTTCCCAGACCGCCTCAGGTGACCAAAACCAGCCAGCCGATGCCAACACACAGACAGAGGCCCCTGAAGCTCAGGCGCCGGAAGAATCTGAGACTCAGGCTGAAACAGAACTTCAGCCGGTGCTTTTAGATACAGATCAGGTATCTACAGAGGATATTTTAATGTATGCTTCAGCATGTATTGTCATGGACACCAATACCGGTGCCATTCTTTACTACAAAAATATGCTGGATCGAAAATATCCGGCCAGTACAACAAAAATCATGACAACCCTGCTGGCCTTAGACCGCACTTCCATGGCAGACACAATTACATTTTCTGAAAATGCGATTAACAGCATTACCTGGGACAGTTCCAATATGGAGCTAAAGGCGGGAAACAGCCTGACTCTGGAAGAAACCCTCTACGGTATCATGCTGGCCTCGGCCAATGAAGCTTCCAACGGCCTTGCAGAATATGTCTCCGGAAGTATGGAGACGTTTGCCGCAGACATGACCGATTATGCAATCCAGCTTGGCTGCCGCAGAACCCATTTTACCAACCCCAGCGGTCTACATGATGATCAGCATTATACAACAGCCAAAGACATGGCCATCATCGCCAGCGCGGCCGCTCATAATGAAACATTTCGCCAGATTTCCGGATCTGCTGTTTATACCATTGAAAACCCGGGGTTTAAGGTTATGGAGCCGGAGACAGGGGAAAGCAGTACAGGTGACGCCGCTGCTGATCATACAGTCTCTGATAACACACAGACCGAAGGCGGCGATCTGATTCCACAGCCGTATACACTGTACAACCATCATAAAATGGTGAATCATACCTATCCTTATGAATACTGCTACGGCGGGAAAACAGGATACACAGAGGAGGCCCGAAATACGCTGGTAACCTTTGCCAGCAAGGATCAAATGGATCTGGTCTGTGTTGTTTTAGACTGCCCGGGTGGAAAAAACTATATTTATATGGATACAGAAAAAGCGCTTAATTACTGTTTCGATCATTATGATCAGCTAAACGCAGAATATCTGGCACGATGTGAAGCATCCAAACGTATGGATTTCACTGTATTTGACTGGTACACCATGGCCACACCGCTGGCAGCTGAAGAAATGTTTTTCCCGTTTGCCAAACAAAGTTTTGAAATCTATAAACCGCTGGCATTAAACAAGGCCGACCAAAAAGCTTTAAACAATGCCATCGAAAACAAATCTATTGAAGAATTTATAGATTACTCCAGAGCCCATGATTATAAACCATTAATGATTGCCGCATCAATACTTGTCATCGCCCTGATCATTCTGACACTGCTTGTCATTAAATTGTGGCATGTTCTCAAGCGAAAACGCAGTCGAATCCGCTATCAACGGCTTCGCAAAAAACGAATGGAAGAAGACATCGACCAATAATCAAACTGCCGTACAGAAAAATACTTCTGTACGGCAGATGATAATAACACTTAAGATATTTGCTAAGCTTCCTGAAATAAGACTTACGGTACAATAACCTCCACGGCCTCAGGCACACATTCCAGCTCCAGAGGAAGTGTACCAAACATTTCTCCATCCGCATTTACCGGCGCCTGAATATCGTTTATACTATGTATTTTAATCTTCTTTGTTTTAAACCGCCTCACATGAGGCGCTTGATCATGGTTATTTCTGGAAGATTTCCATATAGCCCTGACAAACTGTGCCATTGGCATTTTTTCGAAAATCAGAACTTCCATCAGGCCGTCACAGTCAGCCGGACGACTGTTATTTACAGAAAACATAACCGTATCCCTCGTCCCCGTAAATTCCTCAGAATCAAAATACAAATCCATAGAGGTAAAAAACTGACCGGGAAGGGTTTTAAGTCCCTCCAGAAAATACGCTTTTCTTCCCAAAACGGCTTTTGTCTCCCCATCCGCTCGATAACTGAGATCTGTTCCTATCCCTCCGGCAACAGTATTGATAAAATACTGACCATTGATTCTTCCGATATCCACTGCCACTGTTTTAAAAGCTTTAATCATCTGGCAGAAATCCTCTTTTCCCGAAGGCAGCCGCAAAGAATCCGCAAAGCTGTTTTCAAGTCCTACAGATAAAACGGCTAACGGAATACGGCTTCCACTTTTAATAACACCATTAACCACATCATTAACCGTTCCATCACCACCGACTGCGACAATAAAATCATATTGTCCATATCTGAGGGAAGCAGTTGCAGCCCGGGCATCATACCTTTGCTTTGTATAAGCGACATCCACCTGATTAATAATGCCATTCAATACCAGGCATCCGATAATCCCCTCCACTTCATTCCAGAAATTCTGACGTCCGGAAGCAGGATTTAAGACAAATAACGCTTTTTTCACCGACAGACTCCTTTTCTTTCCATCATATGCTAAGCGTCCCTATGACGTTTCTCACGACGTTTCTTCGTCACTTCTTTTTTCATCTCCCGAATGCGCATGGCCTCTTCCCCGTCAATTAAACGAAGGGTCTTCACTACAAAAAGACGGTCATTATCTGTTTTTTTAAAACGGATCTTACCACGCAGCAACCCATGCTCCCGGCATTGTGCCAGGCAATAATACACCTTATTCTTACCGAGAAACCAGTGCATTTTTTTCATTGCAGGCTTACCACACCGATAGCATCTGGTAGCGCGCACCTCTTTGTCACTCATCGCTTCTTCTTTAGAATTAAATTCTTTGGATACATATTTATAATGGGTATCATAAACAAGATGAATCTCATCTTCTCTTCTCTGTGGGTTTTGAAAATAATCAACGGAATACATACGCTGGGCATCTGACAATTTCATTCTCTGAAAAATCTCAGCAGTGTAACGGGCATCTGACAAGGCACGATGAAAGCCCTCCTGTTTTTCTATTTTCAGTAAATCGACTGCTGTTTCCAATGCACAGGACAGACGCTTTTGAGGATCTAGTAAATTTCTGAACAGCTTTTGTACATTATAATATTTAATCGGTCCGACAAGTAAATCATCCAGTTTGTAAAATTTCATATTTCTCTGAAGCTCTGTAAGATCCATATCGCCCCAGGTACAGAACATAAACGCCTCACCGCACCAAAGAATAAAATCTACAATTGTATGAGGAAATAATTCACCCTGATCCAGTTCTTCCTGGGTAAATCCTGTCAGCTCCTGAGTCACATAATTTAAAGACCTATAAACTTTTGGCCGGATAACCCCGTGAAATTCCTCAACAAACTGTCTTTTTTCATTTAATTTGACTGCACCGATCTCAATAATTTCAAAAGGCAGCTTTTTATTGGTGCTGCCTTTGCCATATGCGCTCTGATTCCATTCAAAATCTACAACAATATAATCCATGGGTCCATATACCTTTCAATTATTTGCTCCCCCATATCAAAAGGCCTTACAGCCTGGAATAGCCATAGCTGTTTACAATGGCTTCCACCCGGATTCCCTGTTTACACAATGGACATTCATTGTGCGAATAAGCCTTGTACTGAGGCAGATCCGCATCGGTAAAAATCGTGTTGACTTCCAGACCGTGAATATTGGACACTGCACTGAAAATCGCAGATATCCCGCATACACTGCCCCCATAATATTCAATACATTCCAATGCACGGTTAATCGTCTTTCCGGTTGTTGTACTGGCCACCAAAAGCAGCACCTGCATATTTTTAATCATACGCTGCGTATTGTCTCTGAAAATCATCTGGCCCATCTGATTAAACTCCGGAGTTATAATCGAAATATTTTTCCCATTATTAATGGACATTACACTGTTATCGGCCAAAACTTCCGCCATAAATGCACCGATCACTTCCGTACCGTCAAGACATACAATGGTATCAATGGAGGTGTTGTTCACATAGGTGGCTGCCAAAGTTCTCGCAGTCTCACGAGCATTATTATGACGGCACTTTACCGTAGACATATCGATGTAAACATTAATATGTGAATGGGTTGTGGCAAAATGTCCTTCCATCACCTTAATCCTGGCCTTCGGGTTTCTCTTAGAACGAATATCTCTTAAGTTTGCTTCCATAAATATAACCTCCTCCTGACAGGGTTTTGAATATATTTATTTTATCACAAATTGATTTAAAGAGCCATAAAAATAAAAAGCTTTTTGCCCCAGTCTTTTTCACTGTCAGGGCAAAAAGCCTTTTCATAAGATCATTTACATTGCCGAACCAAACGCTCACCTTCATCAATTAAGCGCTCTGGATCAAAAGATACCCGGGCAGCGCCATAAGAAACCGCATGAGATTCTCTGTCTAAAACCACCTTTTCAACCTTGACCTGAGCGGTTCCATCCAAAATACTTTCACAGATATGAATACAATCATCTAACACGCGCTCAGGCATAGAAGATACTAAAGGCATTCCTGCATACCCTACATGACCATTGAAATTCCGATCAAATTCCGGTGTATGAGATTTAATCTTATATAATGCACCAAGGAGCGTGTTTACACTGCTGTCCATGCATAATAAATTCACATTGCAGGCATCACCGGAAAACAAAATTCTTTCTTTATGGTCTATAAACGAGCATCCACCAGGGGTATGCCCCGGAGTCTCGATAACCTCAACCGAACGATCTCCAAGTTCAAAAATCATACCTTCCTTTAGGGGTTTAATTAGAGGTACATGCATACTGCGCCGAAGATCAGCAGGCGAACAGTCATATACATCATATGCCCCCATATGCCCTAAAAATTCAATATAATCTTCCAGTTCATCATACGGAATGCAGGACAAAATTTTTGCATCTTTTTCATGAATATAAACGGTTTCAAAAGATGGCGCACCACCCACATGGTCCAGATGACCATGGGAAATCACGACATCATAAGGAAGGGTTGTCAGCGACTCAACCACTGCCTTTAAGTCTGTCATGCCTACTCCCGTATCAATTAAGAGGGCCCTTTTGCTTCCTTTAAGCAAATACATCGCCGCCATACCTGCCTCATTAATGACATAGGTATCCTTTGCAATTTCTCCGACCTGATATGTTTTTAATTTTGCCATTTATAAATCCTCCTTCAACCTTTGACCGCTCCGATTGTAATGCCTTTTACAAGATATTTCTGGAAAAACGGATAAATGATAAGCATTGGCAATACACCGATGACTGCAATAGACATTCGTATTCCTGTACTGGGCAGACCGGCCACCATTGAGGATAAATCCGTCCCCATGTTTCCCGCACTGGACAAAAACTGAATGTCACTGAGAATACGATTTAAAATATTCTGTATTCCGTATAAATCTGTATCTGTAATATAGTAAAGTCCCAATGTCCAGTCATTCCAGTAACCTAAAGCGACCATAAATCCCAGAGTTGCCAGAATAGGTTTGGACAGCGGGACAATCATATGCAGCAGGATTTTCCATTCACTGCCGCCGTCAATCTGTACGGATTCAATCAATTCCATAGGAATACTTGTCACAAAATATGTACGCATCATAATAATATAAAAAGCATTCATTAAGAGTGCAGGAATAATAAGAGCCGCCAGTGTATTCTTTATATGAAAAATCTGTGTCCACATCATATAGCTGGGAATAAGCCCGCCATTAAAAAGCATTGTGAAAAAAACAAAAAATGATATTCCTTTTCTAAGAGGCAAATCTCTTCTTGACAGAGGATATGCAAAAAGTGTTGTTAATAACATACTCCCTGCAGTTCCCACAATCGTTATAAAAATTGATATTCCATAACCGCGTATGATTTTTCCACCGCTTTGTAATATATAAGTATAAGCTTCCAGGCTTAGCTTTTCAGGAAAAAACGAATAACCATTCTGCATTAATGTGGATTCATCCGTAAAAGAAGAAACCACGATAAGTAAAAAAGGTATAACGCAAAAAGCCACAAGTAAAATCATAATGATATTTATAACAATTTGCCCTACTTTATTATTTTGTACCATCCATATCACCCCTTAGAACAATGCATTATCACGGTCAATACGACTGACAATAAAGTTTGCGGTTAATACAACAACAAACCCCACAATGGACTGATAAAATCCAGCAGCTGAAGATCTTCCTACATCATTAAGTTCCAGGAGTGCCGTATATACATATGTATCAATGGTGCTTGTTACGTCCATCAACGGCCCCGAATGCATGGGAACTTGATAGAAAAGGCCAAAGTCGGAATAAAAGATACGTCCTACAGATAACAGTGTCATTGTTATGATTGTTGTCTTTAGCCCCGGCAATGTAATATAGCGAACGCGCTGCCATTTTGTAGCCCCATCCACAACAGCCGCCTCATATAACGTCTGATCAATACCAAGTATGGTCGAAAAATAAATAATACTGCTGTAACCAAAACCTTTCCATAAATAAACCAATGTAAGAATAAATGGCCAATATTTAGGCTCACTGTACCATGCCACTGTTTTATGGAGAATACTATTATTCAAAAAGCCATTATCCTGGCTCAAAAATGCAAAAACAATATAGCTGACGATCACCATGGAAATCAGATATGGGACAAGAATCAAAATCTGATAAGCCTGACGTGCCCTCCGATTAACAACCTCATTGAGCAAAATAGCGACAGTTACAGCTAATAAAGTCCCCAATACGATAAACACCAAATTATACCCCAGAGTATTTCTGGTTATATTCCAGGCATCCTTTGTTTTAAAAAGGAATTCAAAATTTGACAGTCCAACCCATGGGCTTTTGAAAAACCCCATTGAAAAATTATAACTTTTAAATGCTATAAAAAGGCCGAACATGGGCATATAATTATTAATGATTAAATATAAAAAACCCGGTGTCATCATAAGAAACAGTGGAAAATATTTCTTAGCCCTTGCCATTTTCCTTGATCTGCTTTGGTTCTGTTCTTTTATCCTGTTTTTTGTTATACTCACAAAACCACTCCCCAACATCGCACGAATTTCAGCGGTACAGAACAGAGCTTCATCACTCTGTTCTGTACAGTTGAATCAACATCTGATCACTTAATTTCTTGAATCCAGGAACGCATCAAGCTGTGCTTGCTTTTCAGCTATAATTTTATCAATTCCTGCAGCTTCCAGTTCTTCTCTGAATTTAGGCAAAGTTTCATCCGGGTCAACAGATCCACAAAGTAAAGCATTATAATACTTATCCATAACGTTTACACATGCCGTATATTCATTTGTCACTTTACTTGTGTCAAAACAAAATCCCACGCCCTTAGACATTAATGCGGTTTCGTCATAGGATCTGAAATTATCATAATAGCCATCCTTCATATTATAAGTAAGGGGACCCGGTTCCCAGTTCGGAAGTGCCCATGACGATGTCCAGCCAACCGACCAGTTGCAGTTCGTAACATCCTGTCCATCCAAAAACTCTACTTTTCCATCCTTATTTAACTGATAATCCTGACCTTCTATGCCATATTTAAGCAATGTACAGATTTCAGGATTTGTATATAGTTCTTCGAAAACTTTAAAAGCTTCATCCGGATGTTTTGTACCTGCAGCTATAGCATAAGACAGGGAAGTAAGCATATCTGCCTTTGTCCAGTTTTTCGTAAGCTGAAGTGCATAGGAATTCGCTGAGCTATCAGGATCTTCGGGGTCATAATTTGCCAGTGTCATATTATTTAATGCCCCAAAGGCTTTATTTGCATTGAAATACGTAAGATAATACTCTGTATTACTTGCCGCATCAGCCATAATTAAACCTTCATTATACCATTCCCTCATGGTATAACAAAAATCAATAAAATCCTGACAATCCAGCAGGTTAATCACTGTCGTATCCTGTCCATAGTTCTCTAATACACCCAGGTTATTTCCATCGCCAAGGCCGTCCCAGGTCCACTGTGCAACCATATTATTGGCCGTCTGCGGAACAATCGGATAAATATCCGGATATTTTTCCTTAGCCTTAATCGCCAGTTCTTTGACTTCATCCAATGTATAGATTTTATCCTTATCAAATTCCAATCCCATTTCATCAGCTAATTTAGAATTTACATTGAATACTGTAGGATTAGAGAAATTACGGTTCACAGTCAGAGAATACATACGTCCATTGATCCGCCCAGCCTCGTAATAGGATTCCGGAAATACAGATTTAAATTCTTCGCTGGCATTTTCATAATAATCTGTAATATCTAATAATTGACCGGCCTTTACATAGCTGTTTATGCTGGCGCCGGGTACAAAAGTAATGTCTATTTCACCTGGCGAACTCAGTAAAAGGTTCACCTGCTGCTGAGCTGATCCCAAATTACTGAACTGAAGTTCTACCTGGCAATTAATTTTAGGAATAAGAATATCATTAATCGCATCCTGTACGGCATCGAGGCTGGATGTATTGCCTGATGTAGCAAAAAGAATTTTAATTAATGTAGGATCTCCTGTTTGTTCATCCCCACTGTTTTCCTTCTGCACTCCAACATCAGCATCTGCCTGACCAGCTGAACTTCCCTCCCCTGTAGATGCATTGCCACACGCACCAAGAAATACCGAGCCTGCCATTAATCCTGCCATTAACAATCCCCAATGTCTTTTCTTCATAATAATCCTCCTAACATTATATATTTTATATATTTACAATTAAATCATAATATTTTTTATCTATATTATCTATCAAATCCATGACTTCAAATGTATGGTTTATGACTTTTATACTAAAAATAATTTGTTTTTTACATATATATTCATTTTTCTTTCAAATAGAAAATTCTTATTTTGCCTTAAACCAGAAAAATCAGCTTCCGGAATTTTATCCAAAAGCTGATTTCTGTCATCATCGCTTGTGATTACCTTTTCAAATAAATGGTTTCACAAATATAAACTATAAATGCTGTCTATACTCGTTTGGCGTCATACCATAAGTTTTTTTATATAACTGAGTAAAATATGAAAAATTGCAATAACCAACTTTTAAAGCCACCAAACTTACCGGCAAATTTGTAGATCCCAATAACTTTTTTGCCATGGTCATCTTTTCTTTTAAAATAAAATCACCAACTGTATAGCCCGTATTCTTTTTAAAAAGTCGGGAAAAATATTCCGCATTGAGATGTACAAACTCTGCAATATCATTTCTGGAAAGATTCTGATCTAAATTTTCTTTAATATAAATAACTGCCTGTTCAACAGCATTATCCGGAGCCTCAAACTCAGGACTTTCTTCTGAAAAAAAGTCTGATATTCTATTCACACATCCCATAAAATGTCCAAAAGTCACATATCCTTCTGAAAAAATTTTCAATGTTGCATCATCCGGAAACAGTTGTTCAATGCGCAAATGTTTGTTTGATACTGCTGTCAACATCGCTTTTACAAGATAAAAATATAAATATCTCAGCATTTCCCGATCCAGGCACTCTCTGTTTTTTTTATTATTAAAAAATTCTGTGATCTCTCGTTTTAATTCTATTCCCTTATAAGTTTCCAGCCACTTCGCCCATTTCTGTGTATGAAGTAAATACAGACGATTATGACCGTCAACCCACTCCGAATCATCACAACTGTATAAGGCTGGCGGCGGGGCAACCTGCCGGCATTCCCTTTCTGCGATTTCTATAAGGACAGTATTGATATTCTGGACATCTGTTATCTTTTTGTAATAAATCGTCGTATAATATTGAATACCTTTTTCAGATTCTTTATACTTCACCAATCCGGAAATACAATCAAGAATATTCATATGCAGCTGCTCGCCACACAGAAAAACCCAAAATCTCATATCATCAATCGACACAACAATAGATTCCATAAAATATGGAATAAAAATTTTATCCAGAGTTTTTTTCAGTTCATATACAAAACACTTTCTGTCCCATCCTTCATCGGACAGACCCATCTGACATACTTTCAATAATACAGGAAATATATTCAGACATTTATAATTTCCTTTTATAAATAAAGGTAAAATCTTATCAATCTCAACGTCCTGATCACGTCCATTGCACAAATCTGACAGGCAGTTCTCCAGCACTGCCATTTTTTTATCTCTTAAAATTTCACCTTCAAAAGCATTTCTATGCTGTTCTTGTTTCCGTAAAATACTTTGGCAAAGTCTGCGAACACAGGATGTAATTTCTTCATAGGGTGCCGGTTGAAGCAGATAATCAAAACTTCCCAATTTCAATGCTGTCTTGGCATAATCAAATTCCGCATGGCTGGTTAATATAATAAACTCTATATCCGGATAATACGTTCTTGCCCAGCGGCAAAGTTCCAGACCGCTTTCCCCAGGCATTTCAATATCGCATAAAAGGATGTCGACCACATCCTTCTTTATAATCTTTTTTGCCATTTCTGCATTTGTAGCAACGAAAACGTCTGTGACCGGGAGACATTCCCAATCAATTCCATCTTTCATCCCATGGACCACATCCAGTTGATCATCAATGATTAAAACCTTCAATTTTATCGCCTCTCTTTATATCACCGCTAACAGGGGTGTCTACTGGCAGCATGACCTCGCTTACTGCTCCATTGTCATTCATAAAAAACATTGTCGCTTCTTTACCATACAATAATCCTATACGTTGCTTTAAATTTTCTATTCCGATATGACAGCTGCAGCCATAGCTGGCTTTTCCATTTAAACCATCAAGAACGCTTTTGTCATATCCTGAACCATTATCAGAAATTCTAATATCCAAATAACTTCTGTTTTTATCATGAAGCATGATCACCCGCACTTTAATTACAAGGCAATCACCGGTTGCTGCCACATATTTTACTGAATTTTCTACAAATGTCTGAATAATAAATGGCGGAACATCTTTCGATCTGGCAGCATCACATATATCTGTTTCGTAACGGATTTCCCTTGAGGCCGTACTGCACATTAGTTTTATATAATTTTGCGTAAAACTAAGTTCTTCATCCAATGTTACCAGCTGCGCTGCATTCCTGAATATATATCTTAAATGTCCAGAAATTTCAAGAATCATTCCCTGTAATTTATCATATTTCCTTCCAGCCGAAAGCGCATAAAGTGTTTTGAGACAGTTCAGATAAAAATGGGGTTTTATTTGTAATTGAAGATAGCCTAACATAATTTGCTGCTTCTCAAGTTTTTCTTCATAAGCTTTTAAGCGCAATTCCTGAATCTGTGACATCATTTCATTAAATGTTCGATTCACCTGGGAAAACTCTTCTATATTGAATTTACGATCCACATCTTCTTCCAACTTGACGTTCACTTCTCCGGCTTTAATTCGATTCATAGTGTAAATAAGCTGTTTTAACGGTCTTGTAATTCTTTTTCGTAAAATTACTGTACTCAAAATCGCCATTGCACCACACGATACAGTGATAAGTAAAATAATAATCTGCGACGTCTGAAGATCTGCACTGTTTTCATTTGAAAGTATCATATACATAACCAATGTCGTACCTTTTACCGGGCACCGGAAAATATAACCATTCGGTATTTTATTATTCATTGCATTATAGGCATCAATGTCATCCCCTGTTATTCCCAGCTGCCAGGCCAGTGCCTCATCGCCAATCAAATGTCCGTCTGCGCAAAAAATCCAACTGGGCTGAGCTTGGACAGTCGGATTTGCCTCTGCCAATCCAGATACAATGCCTGAAAAATCCACAACAGCGGCAAGATATACCCCCTGTCCGCCCAATATTTTTAATAAATATGGTTTTTCATCTGTGGGCACAACATACCATTCATCGATTCCTCTTGCTTCATTTACCTTAGTCCGTATAAATAACTTCAATTGTTCATTTGTCCGCCATCCAATGTTTGTCTGGGTTCTATATGCCATGTTTTCCCCATTATTATGAACAATAAATAATGTGGACAGATTTTTATTATAATCAAGCTGTACATCAAACAATTTAAGTATATTATATTCAGCCAGATACTTTTCCACACTACTTGAATTATAAATAAGATTACTGAAATCCAAATTGCTTCCATAAACAGACTGCAAAAAATTATCTGAATAATCTACCAGACTTGTAATTTGTTCCAAATATGAATCCGCAACCCGTGAGTTCGCTGTTTTTAATTGTGAAGAATATGAAATTAACGAATACCAACTATAACATCCCAGAAATATACATAGAATGATATACCCTATAGTTGTAGAAAACATCAACTGATACCTTAAAGGCACTTCCTTATTATACCTGTTTCTCCCCCTGTCGATCATATACATCCCCCTGTCAAAGTTCCCCTGTCATCTTATACCGATTCATTTCAGTCCCGGTCCCATCCAAAAATGTACTTTTACCCTCCAAGTATAACGCATTTGCATATTCAGAACAATACTTTACAAATTAGAGTTTCTCCGCTTATCTCAGGTATCCATAAAAAAATAAAAAGCTTTTTGCCCCAGTCTTTTTCACTGTCAGGGCAAAAAGCCTTTTCATAAGATCATTCAATCATTTAAAAGAATTTTTCAATTTATTTAAAAATAACTGCTTTATATTTATCCATCACCGCATAAACAATCATGCCAAGTACACCGCAAGAAAGCACTTCCCCCAGGCCTACAGTCAACATCTGCAGCGGAATGGGAATAATAATCTGATATCCATAATATAAGACAAAGGGTACAAGCAAAGCGTTAGCCAAAATCGGCGGCAGCGGCGCCAAAAATCTTGATCTGCGGCGGAGCATCCATGTAAACACAGCGCCAATCAGCGTTGCTATACTTCCGATGATAATGTCTGGCAAAATAGCGCCTCCCAGTATGTTTCCGATCAAACATCCAATAAACAGTCCCGGTATAGCGGCAGGTGTAAATACGGGAAGAACAACCAAAGCCTCCGAAACACGAAATTGAATTTGTCCAAAACTAATTGGTGCAAAGATTACTGTCAGCACCACATAAATCGCGGCGATCATAGCCGCCTGTGCCATAAACAACACTTTTCTGCTCTTTTGTTTTTTCATTTTTCATTCTCCTTTAGTTTTGTTTTACGAGTGGAAGGTCACGAACACTCGATTCATTTAACGCCGGAAATCGGCGGAAGCCCTTTAGACCTTGGTTTTGCTGGGCTTTACAACGGGTCATAGAATATCACGGAAATAAAGGATTGTCAAGAACAGACCAGAAAATTTGTTATAAACTGCAGTTTCATGCTTATAAATATAAAAAACAGAGGCGCCGTACACGACGGCGCCCCATCCCTGTGGTAAATTTATTCAAAGTTATAGTCGTTTTATCAATCAGCCTTCTATCGCAATGTATTTTTTCTCTTCAACGGCTTTTGCATCTTTTTTAGGAATGGACAGTTTCAAAATACCATCCTCAAATTTTGCATGAATTTCTTCCTGTGTGACAGCCTCACCTACATAAAAGCATCTTTGACAGGTTCCACTGTATCTTTCCTGGCGGATATAACGGCCCTCCTTATCCTTTTCATCTTTGTCAAGACCTTTGGAAGCACTGATCGTCAAATAGCCATCTTTAAGTTCAGCCTGAACATTCTCTTTCTTAAAGCCTGGCAGATCAATATCCAGTTCATAGGTCCCCTCGGTCTCCCTTACATCGGTTTTCATAAGGTTCTTTTCGCGCTTTCCGTATAAAGGATTACGTCCACCAAAAAATTCTCTTTCAAACGGGAAGTCCATCCAATCATCAAATAAATTTTCTCCAAAAATACTCGGCATCAACATAAGTCATTCCTCCATTCAACTATAACATATTAACAGTGTTGATTTATATAAAGGGCTTCAAATCCCGAATTTTTATGACTGCACAACATTCAGATTTATAATTTTATCTTTCCTGTCCAATGGATCGTCCCTTCCTTCTTTCTGATTCCCTTTCCTTTGTTCTATATGTAATATAACACCCATTATTAGCAATGTCAATAGGCGAGTGCTAATTTTTTGTGAAAAATTTGTGAAGCCTTGATTTTATAGGCTTCACAGGAATTTTTCACTTGCTTTCGCACTCAATTTTCTTGATTTGACCACATTTTTACGACAAATTCTTGGGAAAATATATTTGTCTGATTTTCTTACCACATTTTACGATAACGACTTATGGTTTATACCACAGCGGTCACAGTTTCTGGCAGGTTCATTTTAGCCATCTCATTCTCCACATGAGATCTTTTCGCAATATGATTATAGACATTCATTATAATTTGTGCATCCAAATGGCCCATCACATACTGCATAACTTTTGGATTGCCATTGTTCTCACCCAGTCGGGTACATCCTGTATGACGAAGGATATGCGATGAGATATGAGGCATCAGTACTGGTTCTCGTTTCTCATCTTCTGCCAATTTGCTTTCTTTCTTACTTTGTATTTTGGGGTACAGCTCCTGCCACAGTCTCGTATGCCGGATAGAACCACAAAAATCACCTGTACTGTTTACGATATTCTGTCGGCAATATACCAAACGCAGCCTTAAAGGCCGTTGTAAATTTGCTTTGATTTTCATACCCTACATTTCCTGCAATAACCGAAATCGCCTCATTCCCCGACCTTAGCTGACGTGCCGCTTCTTTAAGTCTGTAGTTTTTCATATAAGAAGCAATGGGCAGCCCATAGACAGATTTAAAAACCGACTTCAAAGATGAGGTATTCATCAGATACATTTTTGACAACTCCTCTATCGTATAACGCCGATCCAGATTCTGTGTCAGCAGCTGATGAATTTCCCGGATGGCTTCGGTCTGCTGTGCTAGATGGTGATCAAGCACTTTCTCTCTGGAGCGCTCCGTCATACTTAAAAACAAAAGAAGTTCCTGGACCTTCAATTTATAATAAGGAATCCTTATATTTTCCGGAAGATCATAAAGCTCAGAAAAAATATGATCGATCTTATCGCTGGAAGACATGGCCACCGGACGCCCATTACTCAGTAAACGACTGTAAAACTGTCGGCCGTCAATACCGGCTTCCTCAAGGATTTGAGGCGGTTGTCTGGTCAGCTGCTCCAAATCCACAGCAATAGAAACACCTTCATAAAATCCAAGGGGAAGATTCATTTCTGAATCCGCACAACTGTCCATCATATGCAGCAGCAAATCTCCCGGCCCCAGATAATAGGTCAGTCCATCCTTCATTTTCCATCCGATCCTGCCCTGCCTGCAGTGATTGATATGCATCACTGTATTCAGACACTCATGACGCAGCCGGCATTGATCACCACAAAAGCGGCTGAATGTCAGCTCAATTCCCGGGTACAGCTGAAATGATTTCACAAGACAGCCTTTTTGCGGATCGTGTTCCATACAATCGGTCAACACCGGATTTCACATCCCTTCGTTATTATACATGTTCATTCCATCTTATACACTTTCATTCCATCGGACATGCAATCTCCACAAGCATCTCGATCATATGGTGCAGCAACTGCGCCGGCTGGGTTTCCGCAGCTTTATAATAAACCTCTTTGCCTTCCCGTCGGCTGACGATCAAACCGCTGGATTTTAACAATTTCAAATGATGAGAAACTGCCGGACTGCTCATTTCCATGATCGCGGATATGTTAATCACACATTCCTCACAATGACATAACAGCCAAAATATGCGAATTCGGCTGCTGTCTCCCAACTGTCGGAACAGATCGGATACGATCCTAAAATCTTGTGTTCCAGGCATCTGCTCCAGTGTATGTTCAAAAATTTGTCCATGATTGTGAGGCAAATTCACCTGTGCCATAAAACATCACTCCTTTATACATTGTCCTCTGTAGAGATATTGATAATGGTAATACTCCATTTAGAAATGCTTTTAACCCAAACGGAAAAATCCTTGATCATCCTATTGACTTAAAGCTTTAATCTAAGTATAGTATAATTATAAAGATTAAACAACTACTTAATTGTTTAATTAAAAATTTTAACATCCCCGCCATATGGGTAAGGTAAATCCACACTCATGCAGGCACGCAAAACATGATTTTAAATCGAAAGACTAACTATTAAAAGTCAAGTCTAAAATGAAAGGTTTTTGAATGAATTA
>CAJKGK010000021.1 GCA_905199445.1 uncultured Lachnospiraceae bacterium
AGGATCCTTTAAGTGTCGATGATACAATCAGCCTGAAAGCAAGCGGCGACAGCCAGAATACAGCAGTTATGATCCAGAAGCTGGTTGCTGTCATTGCCAGCGGCGGTGCAGATTTGATGGTGCTGCCCGAAGATGGCGTAGCCTATTATGCAGATCAGGGCTATTATGCAGATCTTCAGACCGTGCTTCCTTCCGGCTTTTTCAATTATCTCAAGGAAAATGACCTGATTTTTGAAGTTACAGAAACCGTTTCCACGGATGAAGAAACCGGAGAAAAAACCCAGCACACCTACTACGGCGGCATTCGTCTTGAAGATAATGCATACATAAAAAATGCGGGCATTATTCAGGAAAAGATGTCTGCCGGTATCGTTGTATCCAGCAAGCATATGGAACAAACCCTGGACTTCCTGTTTATGATTTTTGATTATGAGCCAACTCAGTCCGACCTGGCTCAAATGGAAACCGGAAATGAAGACTGAACATTAAAAAGTGCTGCTTTGGAACCTGACACAAAGTTCCAAAGCAGCACTTTTTATCCCAGAGCAACATCTAAAACCATCATAATAGCAAAACCTACGGCAAAACCAATCGTTCCCACATTACTGTGTTCGCCTTCGCTGGCCTCAGGAATCAATTCCTCAACAACCACGTAAAGCATAGCCCCTGCGGCAAAAGACAGAAGATAAGGTAAAACCGGCTCAATAAAGGAAGCCAGCAAAATCGTCACAAACGCCGCCACCGGCTCCACGATTCCTGACAGTGCGCCGTAAGAAAAGGCCCGCCACCGGCTGATTCCTTCATTTTTAAGTGGCATTGAAATAATTGCCCCTTCCGGAAAATTCTGAATGGCAATACCAATGGAAAGTGCAAAAGCCCCCATCAGTGTCATCATACTATTTTCGTTTAATACCCCCGCAAATACAACGCCCACGGCCATGCCTTCCGGAATATTGTGCAATGTAACTGCCATGACAAGCATTGTCGTTTTTTTCATCTTACTTTTAAGTCCTTCCGGTTGAGAATGATCCAGATGTAAATGCGGGACAAGCCTGTCCATCAGAAGCAAAAACAAAATTCCAAGCAAAAGCCCTGTCACTGCAGGTATAAAAGCAAGGTTTCCCATAGCCACTGACATATCCATCGCCGGAATCAGAAGCGACCATACCGAAGCCGCCACCATCACGCCGGAAGCAAAACCCAGCAGACTCTTCTGGACCTTTGGTTTTAATTCGTTTCTCATAAAAAATACACAGCCTGCACCTAGTGCTGTTCCTATAAATGGGATCATTAATCCAATGAATGTATTCAAATAATTCCTCCTTTCTGTCAGCTGTATGAATCAATGATATCCTTCTTTTCTTTTTTCTTCATTCCAGCCATACTTACAATTTATTTTATTCAGAAATCCTTTGCCTGTCATTCTGTTTTCTGGCATCTACGCCCGGCAAAATTCACCAGACAAATACCGATGCATACAAGCACCAGTGCTGCCATATTGCGCAGATGAAATGCCTGTGCCCCCTCACCCAACATCAGTGCTGACAGCAAAACCCCCATGACCGGTGTCATAAAAGCATAAATTGTAACTCTGGAAACCGGATTATATTTCAAAAGAACACTCCACAAGCCATAAGCCACAGCAGACAGCAATGCCAGATAAATCAAAATTCCCAGCGATGCCGGCGATATGTTCTGAAGATGTCCGCCCATAGCAGCGCCAATTGCAATCAAGGTAACACCGCCGAGAAGGGACTGATACCCAGATAGAATCACCGGCTGTTCTTTGTCGGAATATTTTCGGATCAGCACCGAAGCCATGGCACCGGAAATCACCGAAATCAGCATAAAGCCTTCGCCGTTAAAAGAAAAGCGCATTTCAATTCCCTGACCACCCATATTGGCAACAACCACACCGGCCAAACCAACCATGCATCCGGCCATCTTTCTTACGGTAAGCTTTTCCTGTCTGAAAATAACAGCCGCAATCAAAATAGCAAACAGGGTGTTGGCCCCTGTAATAATGGATCCTTTAACGCCGCTTGTATGCGCCAGGCCAACATAAAAGAAAAAATACTGAACACTGGTTGCCATAAGAGAAAGCCTAAAAATCCGCATCCATGATTTTTTCTCAGGCAGCATACATCGCATATCCGGTTTAGACTTATTTTCTCCTCTGGTCTTCTTTGTCCACAGCATAAGCCCGAAAAAAACAACCGTAAACAAACCGGCCAGAGTAAATCGTATGCCGGCAAATAAAATCTGTGATCCAATATCTCCGGCCGCAATTTCAAACATGCTGTATCCGATTTTAATACACGGAAAAGCACTGCCCCACAGTGCACAACAAATCACCGCAATCACGGCAACCACACCGGTTCTGCACAAAAACTGTGGCTGCCTGCACTTTCTGCTTTCGTTCAACGTCATCATATATATTCCCCTGTCTTTATCCATTCATACTGTCAGTCCCCAAAAGGCGCACCTTCCGGTACCCACTGACAGTATCCAAATTATATATGATATTTTTCACTTTTACAAGAGATTTTGCCAAACCTCCCATAACACCTCAATGACGTCCGCTTCATCACAGCTTGACGCCCCAACGCTATCTTTGATATATTTATATATTGCAGAGATATTTTCAATCGATCACAAGGAGGACTTTATTATGATTCATTTAAGACCATACCATCCCCAGGACTGCCAGACACTTGCACAGCTTTTCTACAATACCGTCCATACGGTTAATATAAAAGATTATTCACCGCAGCAGGTCAGCGCCTGGGCAGACGGACATGTAGATCTCCAGAAATGGAATGACACTTTCCTGTCCCACCACACAATGATCGCAGAAGTCAACGGGGTCATCGCAGGCTTTGGAGATATGGATGAAACCGGATACCTGGACCGCCTGTATGTTCATAAGGATTATCAGCATCAGGGAATCGCCTCCACTTTATGCGATCATCTGGAGCAGTCGGTCAATGCTCCAACAATTACAACCCATGCTTCCATCACTGCCCGGGGATTTTTCGAAAAAAGAGGTTATACAGTCATCAAAGCGCAGCAGGTTATCAGACATAACACGCCGCTGACAAACTATGTGATGGAATACAGACGCTAATAAATAATACGTTGTTGTATCAATCACATTTTGTTCATATATCCCTAATTGTTCAAACTGGGGCCACATCGTTTTTACAAGCTCTATATTGGTCTCTCGATCCAGTTTTGACCGGGTAAGCGCCCGGCGCAGCGTTTCTTCTCTGTCCGATCTTAAAATAATATAGTGGATTTCATACCCTTCCCTGGCACAGTTGATCCATGGTTTTAAAAACCATGGACCGATGATTCCGTCTATAATCACATCATAGCCCCCTCGGACATACCGCTTCCCGGCGATCCGGTAATAATAATCATTCTTCCCTGCTTTATAGATGCCATCCCATTCCTCCACAATCATGCCCTTTTGGGCACTTCTCATTAGCCCTACTGCTTAAAATACAATAAAATACCGCTTTGTCCGCAGTTTTTGCGGTCTCTACATTCCCGTCTGCTTCCGGTATGAATCAAACGCCGCCAGATCAGCCTTGCCCTTCCCATCCACGAAATTGGCATTCTTCCCCTCTCCTGGACTTCGTGTCCGACAAAAAGACTGAAGTCATTCTTTCGGAAGTTATATATCTCCCTTTAATCTGACCAAAGACTTTTGAGTTTCAAAACCATCTGGATATCTCTTCTTTAATTTATCAATGTTTGCCTGAAAAATATCTTCAAGAGAAATATCTAACGCCGTAGCCGCTTCCGCTAAATACCATGCAATATCTCCAAGTTCTTTTGCTAAATGTTCTTTGTCTAATTCATGACCTTGTGCCATCCATTTTTTTACAATGTCAATGGCCTCCCCTGATTCTCCACATAATCCCATGACACTGTTGATTAAAATATCCTTTTTATCAAGTTCAGGATTAAGTGTTGTCATTGCTAATTTTTGATATTCATTCACGTTCATTTTTTCACCTTATTCTCACTTAACAATTTATTTCATTTGCCAATCTGTGCATTATCTAATGGTATCATACCAAAATATCTCTGATAATCATTTCAACGGTATTAGTTAAACTTAGTTCTGATAACAAAGGCAATGCCTTTCTATCTGCCCCATCTTTTACCCGTAATATATCCCCTGCGGACAACATCTTGAGAAACAACCATGATATTATGCCCTAATTTGTGTTGAAGCACTTTGGCAACTGCTGTCTTACCGCTCCCTGAATTTCCCCGTATAATAACCAATTTTGGCAAACCATTCCCCTTCCACAACATCAAACTAATGGGAAATTCTGCTTTCATGATTTTCCCCCATCTGCCTTTGGTTGCAGTATACAGTGCTGAATTACAGTCATAATATACTCTGTGGTATCTTTACAGTCATTTCTTAACCATTCTGTAATGATTGCCATAATTCCCTGAATATAAAATAACATAATATATCTTCTTTCTTCAGCAGGTACCTTATAACGCTCCAGTATCGGTGTAAATACATGCTGAAATAATTTATTATAATGATCATCAAGACGTAATGTATGTGCTTTTGTAATTGCTGTAAAAAATACCCGTTTATTCTTTTGGATATATTCTAAGTATGGTGTCAGATAATCGGGTTTAATCAGATATAATTTATCCAAAGGACACGCTTGAATCTGACTCATAAAGGTTTCTGAATCATGTTTCATATGCGCAAGAAACTGTACATTCATATATTCCACACTTTCAGACAGCAAATCTTCTAATGTCTCATAGTGGAGATAAAATGTGGAACGATTTACTTTTGCTTTCTCGCAGATTTCTTTTACAGTAATATAAGAAAAATCCTTTTTTTCAAGAAGCTCCAAAAACGCTTCGTCCATTTTTACAGCAGTATTAAAATACTTACTTTCATTTTTATTCATTCTGTTTTGTTCCTTCTCAATATTCTGCGCCTATGTAACAGCATATCAGCAAAATAGTAAATATGATCTATTTAGATGGACACCATATTCAGTTAATCATCAGCTTTGTTCATTCCATATTTAATTCTCACTAATTTCTTTTGCTAACTGTATAACTTCAAACGCATACTTTTGTTTTCCACGAGCTCGTATTCTCATATAGATTGGGTAGTTGATCCCCATTCCAATTAATCCTATTATACTAATAATGATGCCTGCAACAAATGTCACTGTTGTTCCACTTCCAATCACCTTCATTGAAAGGCACATGCCAACCCCCATAATTAAGGCTGCAATAATACCAAAGGTATAAGTAAAAATCATCGCAGGTAACTTTGCTCTTGCATCTAATTTTCGAAGTGCCACTACCTTGGATGTATCCTTTGGCGCATATTCATTTGCAAGCTGTTCTGCATAAATTTTGTCTGTGTTCATAATTAAAAACCTCCTGTTTTTGATAAATTTATTATAAAAAAGGCTAATATGAAACTGAACAACACAAACAGCATTTTATGTTGATTTTAACAAGTAATCTTGCGTCAATCAACAAATTTTTGCAAATACAATTGATCTTCTTAAAAAGCCCTTAGCCATGAGTTCCATACCCACAGCTAAGGGCTTCATTTATAATATGGGTTTATTAAGCATTTTTGCTTATTCCCACTCAATTGTCGCATTAGGCTTTGGACTTAAATCATAGCAGACTCTGTTGACATTTTTAACTTCCTTCATGATCCTGTCTGTAATCTTAATCAGAACCGTCCAGTCCACCTGTTCAATCGTTGCAGTCATAGCATCCACGGTGTTCACTGCACGGATAATTACCGGATATTCAAAAGATCTGGCATTATTACGCACACCAACAGATTTAAAGTCAGGCACAACGGTAAAGTACTGCCATACCTTTTTGTCCAGGCCTGCAAGCTTAAACTCTTCGCGAAGAATGGCGTCTGCCTCCCGAACAGCCTCCAGACGTTCTCTTGTAATCGCGCCCAGGCAGCGTACACCCAGACCCGGTCCTGGAAACGGCTGACGATAAACCATATCATCCGGAAGCCCCAGCGCCTTGCCGCAGGCACGAACTTCATCCTTAAACAGCATCTTCAGCGGTTCAACCAGCTCAAACTTCAGATCTTCAGGAAGGCCGCCTACATTATGATGAGACTTCACCATCTTCGCTGTCTTTGTGCCGCTTTCCACAATATCCGGATAAATCGTTCCCTGACCCAGGAAATCGATGCCTTCCAGTTTTCTTGCTTCTTCTTCAAACACGCGGATAAATTCTGCACCGATAATCTTACGCTTCTGCTCCGGATCAGCCACACCTTCCAGTTTTCCCAGGAAACGATCTGTGGCATCCACATAGATCAGATTGGCATCCATCTGATTTCTGAAAACTTCAACAACACTTTCCGACTCGCCTTTACGCATTAAACCATGATTTACATGAACGCACACAAGCTGGCGTCCAATAGCCTTAATTAACAAAGCAGCCACAACAGAGCTGTCCACACCGCCGGAAAGCGCCAGCAGCACCTTACGGTCTCTGACCTGCTCGCGAATCAGTTCCACCTGGTCCGCAATGAAATTCTCCATATTCCAATTTGCCTGAGCCTTGCACAATCCCAGAACAAATTCACACAGAATATTTTCACTTTCATTTTCATCTTCCGGCCACTGATGCATGATAATATCACCCTTTGCCGGCTCATGGCCTACAGAAAGAACCGGCCATCCTGCTTCATAAATTTCATGGCAAATATCGATTTTCTGACCGTCTACAACATTATTTTCACCGCCATTAATAATAATACCCTTTACATTTGGCAGTTTTCTCAGTTCTTCCACCGTTATATCATGGGGATGAATTTCACTGTAGACGCCAATCTTACGCACCATTCTGGCCACGCCTGTATTATCCGTGCTTCCCAGATCCAAAATAACAATCATGTCCTGTTGCATTTTTCATGCCTCCTTTATGATATTTAATAAACTTTATTATTCATAAACTATACTGAATACAACGAATACCAAACAGCCACCGTATTGACACAGCGATCCTGTATTCATCGTACTAGTTATTATATCATAACTCCCTGAATCTGTCATAAAAAAAATAAGGTTTGGATCCGCTAAAATAACGTAAATCCAAACCTCATTTTAAATTAAGCCATCCAGCTCTTTACTTTTTCGTAAATGCTCTTAGCATCCAGTCCATATTTTTTAATCAGCTCTACAGCCGGTCCGGATTCTCCGAAAGTATCCATCACACCGATTTTCAGAACCTTTGTCGGTGCATTTTCTGAAAGGACATCACACACAGCACTTCCAAGTCCGCCAATAACAGAATGTTCTTCCACTGTAACAACCTTTCCGGTTTCTTTAGCTGCCGAAATAACCAGTGCTTCGTCCAGCGGTTTGATTGTATGAATATTAATGACTTTGGCATCAATGCCGTCAGCCTGAAGCAACTTTGCAGCCTCTAAGGATTCATTAACACAAAGACCTGTTGCAATAATGGTGACATCTTTACCTTCTTTTAAAACAACACCTTTGCCCAGTTCAAATTTATACTCCGGACGATCATTAATTACAGGCACTGCCAAACGGCCGAAACGAAGGTAAACCGGTCCCTGATGTTCATAAGCAGCCTTTACTGCAGCTCTAGCTTCCACATCATCGGATGGATTGATGACAACCATTCCCGGAATAGAACGCATCAGGGCAATATCTTCATTACACTGATGTGTTGCACCGTCTTCACCGACGGAAATACCCGCATGGGTTGCACCAATCTTAACATTCAGCTTCGGATAGGCGATACTGTTTCTGATCTGTTCAAACGCACGTCCCGCAGCAAACATGGCAAAAGAACTGGCAAAAGGAACTTTGCCTGTAGCTGCCAGTCCGGCTGCAATCCCCATCATATTACTTTCTGCAATCCCACAGTCAATATGACGCTCCGGGAATTCCTTCTTAAAGGTTCCTGTCTTTGTCGCTGCAGCAAGATCCGCATCCAGTACAACAAGGTTATCATGCGCTTTACCCAGTTCTACAAGGGCGTTGCCGTAACTGTCTCTCGTGGCGATTTTCTTTACTTCTGACATAATGCTGCACCTACCTTTTCCAGATCTTCCATAGCGACCTTATACTGTTCGTCGTTTGGCGCTGACCCATGCCAGCTGGCCTGATTTTCCATAAAGGAGACATCTTTGCCCTTGATACTCTTTGCAATAATCGCCGTTGGCATACCCTTTGTTTCTCTGGCTTCCTTAAAGGCTCTTGCAAGATCATCAAAATCATGGGCATCCACATTAATGACATGGAAATTAAAAGCCTCAAATTTTTTATCAATCGGATACGGTGAGCATACATCCGCTATATTTCCGTCAATCTGCAGCCCATTATTATCCACAATCACTACAAGATTATCCAGTTTTCTGAAACCGGCAAACATCGCAGCTTCCCATACCTGACCTTCCTGAATTTCTCCGTCACCCAGCAATGTATACACACGATAGGCGTCATTGCTAAGCTTTGCAGACAGTGCCATACCCACTGCAGCAGAGATCCCCTGGCCCAGGGAACCGCTGGACATATCTACACCCGGAATATGTTTCATATCCGGATGTCCCTGAAGATAAGAACCTACGTGTCTTAATGTGATCAGATCCTCTACAGGAAAATATCCTCTGTGCGCCAGTGTGGAATAAAGTCCCGGTGCCACATGTCCCTTGGAAAGGACAAAACGGTCACGATCTTCCTTTTTAGGATTTTCGGGGTCAATATTAAGTTCTTCAAAATATAAGTAAGTGAAAATATCAGCTGCTGACAATGAGCCGCCCGGATGACCGGATTTAGCGCTGTGAACAGCCGTCACAATGCCTTTACGGATCTCATTCGCCGTCTTCTGAAGCTCTAACTTGTTCATTGCACAACCACCTTTTTTATATTGTCCCATTCATAGTATCAGTTTTTTTGCCATAAGTCAATTATTCACCAAAAACAGCTTTATAATCTGCCTGAAATTTTGCAATTCCCTGATCTGTCAAAGGATGTTTTGTCATCTGTTCAAGGACATTGTAAGGAACGGTCGCAATATCTGCACCGGCCAGAGCACAGTCTGTCACATGGATCGGATTTCTCACACTTGCCGCAATGATTTCCGTTTCAATGCCATGAACAGCAAAAATTTCAGCAATAGTCCGGATCAGGTCGATTCCCGGCTGGGAAATATCATCAAGTCTTCCCAGAAATGGGGAAACGTAGGTTGCACCTGCTCTGGCAGCAAGCAATGCCTGGTTTGCTGAAAATACCAGAGTTACATTTGTCTTGATGCCTTCAGCGTTCAAAACCTTTACAGCCTTTAAGCCTTCCACAGTCATAGGAATTTTGACAACCATGTTGGGATGAATTGCTGCAATTTCGCGTCCTTCTTTGATCATTCCCTCAGCGTCGACTGTTGTAGCCTTAACCTCGCCGCTGATCGGTCCATCCACGATGGAAGCGATTTCTGCGATAACTTCCTCAAATTTTCTTCCTTCTTTAGCGATCAGAGAGGGATTTGTTGTAACTCCACAAATAATACCCATATCATTGGCCTTTTTAATATCCTCTACTTTCGCTGTGTCCACAAAAAATTTCATGATTGTCTCCTCCTTAAAAATGCATGTAAATTTTTATATAAATTATTTTATATATCTTTGTCTTACATTACAGCTTCATTCTACTACGTTCTTTTTATATTTTCAAGCACTGTTTTTTAATAATTAATATAAATTTTTACATAAAATTTCAGTTTTTTATTCAGGCAATTTAGACTGCCTATCAATGCATAATATAGTTTAATGGCTAAACTATATTGTTCAACCATTAAACTAATACTTTTATATCAAATTGTCAAGTCTTTTTTTGCCGCCCCCACCGACGGACTCTGCCTGACCTGAAAACCGATTAAAAAATATTAATGGTCCTCGCTGCCCTGTCCGTAATAGGCGTTGGCTCCGTGTTTCCTGAAATAATGCTTATCCAGCAAATACTGAGGTACCCCCTGAACCCTTGGATTTAAAGTCATGGTTTTATACGCCATTTCTGCCACCTTATCCAGCACAACCGCATTATAGACAGAACCGGCCGGTGTTTTTCCCCAGGCAAAGGGGCCATGATTTTTCACAACAATACCAGGAATCGCCATCGGATCATGCGCTCCGATAGTCTCCACGATCACATTGCCCGTGTTAAGTTCATAGGCCTCCTCAATTTCTTTGGCCGTCAGGTCTCTTGTACATGGAATATCGCCGTAAAAATAGTCCGCATGGGTTGTACCTAACGCCGGAATAGCAAGTCCGGCCTGCGCAAAAGTTACTGCCCATGTAGAATGCGTGTGAACCACACCGCCAATCTGGGGGTATGTCTTATAAAGCACAAGATGCGTCGGTGTATCTGAAGAGGGTTTATAGTGTCCTTCCACAACATTGCCGTCAAAGTCCACAACAACCATATCCCCAGGCTTCATCGTATCATAATCCACACCGCTGGGCTTTATAACAATCAGCTGCTTTTCCCTGTCAATTCCGCTGACATTGCCCCATGTATAAATGACCATACCCTTATGCCATAATTCCATATTTGCCTCATAAACCTGCTGTTTTAATGTTTCCAACATTTTCAAAACCTCTTTCCCGTTTATTCCCGTTTTCCCCTCAGGGTATAATTGTAATTTACAACTTGTATGGTCTTCCTTACAAGTTGTTTTTACCAACAGTCTAATTTTCCTCAAAACCCATATAAGTCATGTAAAATGAACCGAAATCACTGTCATTGCCAAGATTAATTTCCTTGCAGGCATCTGCCAGATTTTGAGCTTCTTCTAAAAGTTCCTCCTGCAAAAGGATTTTGGCCGCACCGCCAACAGAGGTATTGCCCATCGCTTTGGCTGCCGGCACCAGCTGCTTTGGCACCAGGCCTAAAACAGCCGCCTTTTTTAAATCCAGGTAAAACCCAAAGCCTCCGGCTATATAAACCTGATCAATCTGCGATGCCGTCACATTACCCTTTTTCATGAGCACCTGGATTCCGGCCCGAACCGAAGCCTTCGCCAGCTGAATTTCCCTCAAATCATCCTGCGTCAAATATAAGGACTGCCCTGTTTTATCCTTTCCGAAACATACACCGGTTTCAAACAGCGCATCCACAAGCAGTCCTGTCTCATCCACAAGATGACACCGCACAAGCTCTGACGTCAGCTCTACAACACCGGTTCCACAGATCCCCTCAGCAGGTGCATTTCCCACGGTTTTAACATGCAGTCTCCCCTGACTGTCAATGTCCGCACAATGAACCGCTCCCGGAACACTTCCCATTCCCCGGGAAATATTCCCCCCCTCAAAAGCCGGACCTGCCGCCGCGGAAGCCCCAATCATCATGGAATCTGTAAGAAGAACCATCTCTGCGTTGGTTCCCAGGTCTATAAAAAGCCGATTTCCCCCGGATTGACCAAAACCACAGTATATCATACCGGCCACAATATCTCCGCCAATAAATGCCGATATTCCAGGAATGATCTGCACCTGAACTTCCCAGTTCTTTGGAAACCTTCCCTGATATTCATCTATTGGTCCAAAAAATACGCTGCCGGCCAGATACCGGGTCTTTACGCTGACCGGCCTGAAAGGATATTGCCCCAGTCCTTCGCAGGAATACCCCAGAAGAATATGGCACATTACCGTGTTTGCTGCAACCACAATCCGCTTCACCATATAAAGCTCAAGTCCTGCCGCCTCTGTCATTTTTGTAATGCCATCATATAAATCCTCAAGCACCAGACGGCGCATCATCGGACCATTTCCCTCCACATCCGCCTGAATTCTGGAAATCACATCCGCACCAAAGCTTTGCTGACGGTTGACGCTGCCATGTTTTCCCAAAACCGCCCCGTCCTTCAGGCGAATCAACGTCATCGCAATGGTTGTTGTTCCAATATCCACTGCAACCCCATAGCCATTGCCCTGTGCTTCACGATTCAAAACACCATCCTCAATAATCCGCACATCATTCACCCGGCTTTGAACCTGACTTTGCTTAAAATTTTGACTGTCCAGACTGATCACACAGTCTGTTTCAGGAAACGCCTGACAGGCCAGAACCTTATCTGTTTCGGGAGAACCTTTCAAACATCCTTCCACCAGCCGAACTGTACATTTTTTACATCGTCCTCTGCCACCGCAGACTGCAGAAACATATAATCCCGCCCCCTGCAGCGCTTCAAGTATGGATTTTCCCTGAGGACAGGGAATCATCCTAGGCTTTTCTGAGCCCGGACCGATAACCTTAATCATCATCTCGTCACCTCCCATCAAACCAAAGGCCTTTTAGACGGCAGTCTTTTTTTAAGCATTGTCTGCAGTCATGCTGCCATCCTTCCCCTTTGGTTTTAAATGTATAAATAAAACACATGGATTTTTCCGGCACAAGCATTCCTCCCGGCGTCACCCGAATCCCCCATTCTTTGGGCAGATCACACTGACTGATCACATTTTCCAGCGTTTTTTCATTAAAATCATTCCCTGCTTCCAGACGTCTGGCCACCTTTAACCGGCAGCGTTCGCACCAGCGGTTGACACTGGCATCCACCATCCGCTCCATCTGAAACAGACAGTCATCCGCGATAGCATGGAGCATCATAGCCTTCATATAATCCCCATGAACAAAACATTCATCTGCCTGGCCTTCCAGCCCCGCGCCTACACTGATGAAGACAAAACCACGGTTTGCTTCAGAAAAAGTTTTACACTCAAATGCCCATCGCCCCACAGGTTTTAAAAGCTTTTTACACAAATGACAGCTCTGTTCAAACAATTGTATCAGTGTTTGAAATGTCGGGTTATCTTCAGAACAGTCCAGCATCTTCATCACCCGGTTTTGATCCGGCCACACTTTCTTAAAATCCAAGTTCATCGACTCCACTTGATCTATCCCTGCTTTCTGTAAAAACAAACAAACCCCAGGCGGCGCCAGCGGCACTGTCTGAGGTTATACTTGTTATCCTTTGTATTTCTTCCCAATCTGCTGCCCCATCTCAACAACCGTTTCACAGTCATTGTCTGTATTATACAACAAATCACGATCAATAGCTACACGATCCCTTTCAAGAAGCAAAATGACCGTTGAACCGCCAAACTCGAAGCAGCCTTTTTCCATTCCACGGCACACGCGACGCCGTCCATGGTAATTGGTGATTTTACCCACCATTAAGGCCCCCACTTCCATTTGCAAAATATCTCCAAAGATTTTTGTCCTTATGATTGTAAAAGACCTTGCATTTTCTTTATAAACCGGTACAGCAGCCACAGCGGCCGGATTTACCGTATGCAAACAGCCCGGTATCTTATAATTACGGCTTTTAACCCCATCCTCCACATAACAGTACCTGTGGTAATCATCCACCGTCAGACGGATCAGCACACAATAGCCGCCTTCATACTTTTTTGCCAATCTGGCACTTTTGGTCAATGTTTCCACGGTATACGAGGAATTTTTAATCATAAACCGCCGCTGTCTGTCTATGGGAAACACGGATACCTTACCGTCACAGGGACTGATCAGTACATCCGTTTTCCGATTAATCGGCCGCTTAGACGGCCGTATTTTTCTTTTAAAAAAATCATTGTAGGAATAATAATGCTGTGATATATAATCATCCATACATATATGGTTGGCTTTCACAAACGGTTTTATTAAAATTGTGGAAAATCCCGATGAAAGCAGCCGTCCACACAATTTTGATACCGCCGGAAAAGTCAGACATTTAATGAGCACTCTGCCTGGCAGGCAACCATACAGTGCCTTAATCAGCCGATCCTGAAAACCGGTCTCTTCCCAGCATCTTCCCTGTCTGTCACAGTATTTCAATAAAACCCAACTCCCATCATAATCAAGCGTACAACAACGAATAAAGACAAAATTCCAAGAATCACCGTCATCCTTTTATCCGGCTTTTTTATTTTAATATCCAGAATAAAAAGGAACCCGATACATAACAGGGCAATTTCGTAAATCAGAATAAACCCGGCAGAAAAATAGCGGCGCAGCAAAAAAATCATAGGAATAATAATCGCCACACTGGTCACCGGCAGTCCCTGATAGTATTTTCGATTTTCATCCGTTGTCTGCTGTCTTGTCTCCTCGGTAACATTAAAATAGGCCAGGCGAACCACCGCCGCAAGCACAAATAGCACCAAATATATTTTCCCGAGATGGCTGCGTATACCCAGCGAATAACCGATCACAGCAGGAAATACACCAAAACAGACAAGATCACACAAGGAATCAATCTGAATTCCGAAACGTTTTTCATCTTCCGTACGATCTTTCTTAGAACGGGCAACTTTACCATCAAACATATCACACACACCGGATGCAAGAAGACACAACAAAGCCGTGGCATAGTGACCGTTTAACGCCTGAACCATCCCAAACACGGAAATAGCCAAGCTTAAGTAAGTTAAAATAACCGTATAACTATAAAATCCAATCATATCTTTTTCCTTTCCCCTCTCTGGCTGTATAAATGTGCCCCGCAGGTGACTGCCCCACTGATCAGCACAAGGGCATAATAGCTGATCCCTCTGCTTAAAAGCATTCCCGGAAGCACCAGAGACTGTCCGAAAACCTTTTCAAACATAATTATAAAGCTGGTTTCGCTGGCACCGATTCCGCCTGGCAGCGGCAGCATATCCACAGACAGAGAAATCATTGTCTGTAAAGCAATAATCTGCCACAACCCTGCATCTCCAAGTCCAAAGGAACGGTAAACCAGCCAGGTAACCGCAAACAACGCCATTCTCTGAAGCATTGTTATCCAAAGCACATGAAACATCGCCATTTTATGGCCTTTCAGCCACACCGCAGCCTGATGATACTTTTCCAGTGACTGCTCCACTTTTTTTTTGCTTTCTGCCGGATTTTTTAATACACCCCATCGACCAAGCCATCCAGTCACCGTTCGCGCACAGCTTCGGGCCAAAGATGTTTTAAAAATGACCATGAGCAAAAAGGTGATAAAGGCAATATTGACCACAATGCCGTAAATTAATATATAAATCACATTGCCCAGATGTTCACAAACAAAAACCGGCTGCGTTACAAAC
This sequence comes from uncultured Lachnospiraceae bacterium, assembly GCA_905199445.1. Taxonomy (GTDB): domain Bacteria; phylum Bacillota; class Clostridia; order Lachnospirales; family Lachnospiraceae; genus Catenibacillus. The sequence goes on from CAJKGK010000021.1 coordinate 15,143, forward strand.
GCCAGTCCTCCAAGAATTAAAAGAACAGCTTTATAGGCCACTGTGACGACCATCAGTACCAGAGACGATACGGAAATATCCAAACCGTCTTTTTTCATATAATAAACCTGTGCAGGCTGTCCGCCAGTGGCTGACGGTGTGACACAGCTGAAAAAGAATCCCACAAAGGAGTACTTTATGCATTGAAGCAGCGGAGCCCTGTATTTTAATGAACGCATCAGATAGTTTATAATCACCGATTCACCGCACACAAAGATCAAAACACAAATCAGTCCCACCGCAAGCCAGCCAGGTTTAGCCCGCTCCATGGCCGCTAAAATCTGTGGAATCTCCTGATCCTTCAGAAGGAAATAAAGTGTCAGCCCAAGTAAAACACCAATAAAAAGTATATTCACCACAGCTTTTTTGTATTTTTTCATAACCTCTACTCCCTGAGACTTTGGATCGTTTATAATCAAACCAAGCCTCAAAATATTATCTTTTTACCTGCAAAAACATGCGAAGCAATCTGATATCGTTGAGGGTAAAAGACCTTTTGTCCCCAACATCATCTTATCATAAATGTATCATATATTATAAAATTTGCGCAGACAAGGCATTATATCTGATTGTCAAAAAAAATTAATGATTGGCCATACTTTTTTAAAAAATTCTTTATACTTTTCCCGCTGCCCCTCTAAAATCCCACACATCAGCACAAAAGCCTTTCTGGAACACCTCCTTTGAAGCGATCCAAAAAGGCCTTTGTATGTCAAAATCAAAATCCGCTCAACAGTTTCAGATGGCGTTCAGCCCCAGCTTCAGATCTTCGATAATATCTTCCACATTCTCAATACCAACAGAAACCCTTACCATCCCCGGATTCACACCCGCAGCAATCAGCTGTTCATCCGTAAGCTGGCGGTGTGTGGCACTGGCCGGATGAAGAACACATGTACGGATATCAGCTACATGCACTTCGTTAGAAGCCAGCTTCAGGGCATTCATAAACCGGATTGCATTTTCCTTGCCACCCTTAATGACAATAGAAATAACACCCGAAGTTCCCTTAGGAAGGTATTTCATTGCTCTTTCGTGATCCGGATCACTTTCCAGTCCCGGATACTTTACAGACTCAACTTTATCAGACGCTTCCAGGAATTTTGCCACCTTTAAAGCATTTTCACAGTAGCGTTCCATACGCACCGGCAAGGTTTCAAGGCCAAGATTAAGCAGGAAGGAGGAATGTGCTGCAGGATAGGCACCAAAATCACGCATCAGCTGCATTCTGGCCTTAATAATATAAGCCATGTTGCCGAAATCTCTTGTATACACAACACCGTGATAGGACGCATCCGGCTCTGTAAATTCAGGGAACTTTCCGTTTGTCCAATCAAACTTTCCACTGTCAATGATCACGCCGCCGACCTGAAGCGCATGTCCATCCATATATTTTGTTGTTGAATGAACGATAATATCCGCCCCAAACTCAAATGGTTTACACAAAAATGGTGTGGCAAATGTATTATCCACAATAAGGGGAACATTATTTTTATGGGCAATAGCCGCCCATTTTTCAATATCCAGCACAGCCAGCGCCGGATTTGCCAAAGTTTCTCCAAACACAGCCTTTGTATTTGGTTTAAAAGCCTTCTGAATCGTCTCAGCATCCGCTTCAGCATCTACAAAAATACATTCGATCCCAAAGCGTTTAAGTGTCACCGCAAAAAGATTTACGGTTCCTCCATAAATAGTGGATGTACTGATAAAGCTGTCTCCGGCCTTACACAGATTCAATATGGAAAACATGGATGCAGCCTGTCCGGAGGATGTACACATGGCACCAACGCCGCCCTCTAAATCTGCCAGTTTCTTTTCCACCGCATCCGTTGTAGGATTGGCAAATCTGGAATACATGCACTCTGTAGGCATATCAAATAACTCGCCAATATGCTCCGTGGAATCAAACACATAGGTTGTACTCTGTACAATGGGCATTACTCTGGGGTCTCCGTTTCCCGGTGTATATCCGGAATGGAGGCATTTTGTTTCATCTCTCATGTAAAATCAATCTCCCATCTGTTTAAACTTCTGCAGTATAATTGCTGCCATATGCAGCATTATACATTAAACCCTGGAAAAAATCTACAAAATTGCTGTTCTTTTTTGCTTCACTCTGATAAAATATAATTACGTTCACCATTTCCCCAGGCAGCTATACCTGCAAAGCAGCATAGGGTATGAATATTTAGGAAGGAATCTGCTTTATGAAAGAAACGATTTATACAATACCATTAAATGACGCGTTTCACGCCAATGATGAATGTCCCTTTTGTTTTATTGAACGAAAGCTGGAACAGGAAGCCGTCGCTTTTATTATGGGACCAGCCTATATGGAAGATGATATCCGCGAGGAAACCGACCGTCTTGGCTTTTGCCGTCACCATCACAAAATGCTTTATGATTACGGCAATAAACTGGGCGTGGCACTGATGCTGCACACCTATTATCAGAAGCTTAATAAGGATATGCACCAGCAGTTTGCCCAGTTTAAACCACAAAAAAGTTCACCGCTGGCCCGTTTAAAGAAAAGTACCCCTATCGCAGGCGGTCGGGAAACCTCCATCGGTCAGTGGGTTTGGGCCCGTGAGGAAAGCTGCTATGTGTGCAACCATTTCAAAGAAAAATATCCCCGATATCTGGATACATTTTTCCAGATGCTGACCCATGATGAGGAATTTTATAAACTTTTTGAAAACAGCAAGGGATTTTGCCTCCATCATTTTGGAGACCTTATGGAAACCGGAGAAAAGAAGCTTTCTCAGAAAGAAAAAGACCGGATCTATCCTGTTTTGTTCCGTTTAATGGAAGAAAATATGAAACGTCTTGAAGATGATATTTCATGGTTTGTGGACAAATACGATTACAGAAATAAAGATGCAGACTGGAAAACATCCAAAGACGCCATCCAGCGCTGCATCCAGAAATTAAACGGCGGCTATCCTGATGACCCGGTATTCACCGCCAAGTAGTCGACAGGCCGCCTATGTCAGTCTTAAAACATTTGTAACTTATAATCGCTAAAGGAACCGCTGCGCAACATTTGAATTTCGTATTTATAAGGCGCTGCGGTTTTCTTTGCATTTTCCGGATCCGGTACCCAGGGTGTCTCCAGAATTTTAGGAATATTTTCAAAATCTTTGTGATGGACAATATGATTCAGAGCTTCAAAACCAATCGTTCCATAGCCTATATTTTCATGACGGTCTTTTGCAGCACCTCTGGGATTTTTACTGTCATTAATATGAAACACTGCGATTTGATCTTTTCCAATCACTTGATCAAAGTGGTTCATCACACCGTCAAAATCCTTGATAATATCATAGCCGCTGTCATTTGTATGACACGTATCAAAACACACCCGCAGCCACTGATTATGCGTCACACCGTCATAGATTTTGGCCAGCTCCTCAAAGGTTCTTCCGATTTCACTGCCCTTTCCGGCCATAGTCTCCAGCGCAATATATACGCCGGTATCTTTTGTAAGCACTTCATTAAGCCCTTCTACAATTTTTGCGGTTCCTGCCTGCACCCCGGCACCTACATGCGCACCCGGATGAAGCACAAGGACTCTGCTGCCCATGGCCTTTGTCCGTTCAATCTCCAATGCCAGAAATTCTACGGCAAGTTCAAAAGTTTCCGGCTTCACCGAATTCGCCAGATTAATAATATAGGGCGCATGAATAATCATTTCATTCATATTATTTTCCTTCATCAGTGCCCAGGCCTTTTCAATATTCAGCTGTGAAATATCTTTTCGCCGTGTATTTTGAGGTGCCCCTGTGTACACCATAAATGTATCAGCATCATAAGACAAAGCCTCTTTAACAGATCCCAGAAGCATATCTTTGCCGCTCATACCTACATGTGAACCAATTTTTAACATTCAACCGATCGTCCTTTCAGCTCTGTAACTTTATACAGAGTTCATTAATGGTAGGTTTTTCTGTAAATTTTTCCCGGTTCCATCTCTATGCCGTTTTTCTCGAACAACTCAGAAACCGTGACAAAAGTATAACCTTTATCCTTCATGGCGTCAATAGCCATCAGTGCCCCCTCCACACTTTCCCTGTATATATCATGAAGCAGTATAATGTCCCCTGCCTCTGCTGTATCGATAATATACCGGGCAATGTCATCGGCGCTTTTTCCGGTCCAGTCTTTCGTATCTACGGACCATAAAATAATTGGACAGTGCAAATCTTTTTGTACCCGCTTATCAATTTCCCCATAGGGCGGCCGTACAAAACATCCCTTTTGACCGGTAATCTGTGCAACTGCCTCAAAGCAATCGGACAACTCCTGAATTTGCTGATCCGCAGAAAGCATTTCCAGATTTTTATGATTAAAGGTATGATTGCCGATCTGATGACCATCCTCATACATTTGTCTGATTAATAATTCATTACCTTCAATCTGCCGGCCAATAAGAAAAAAAGTAGCCTGAACATCCCGTTGACGAAGTCCTTCAAGCAGTAAATCTGTTGTCCCTGGCTTTGGACCATCATCAAAGGTGATAGCCACATATTTCCCACCATATCCAGGTGGTCCACCCGGATCAGCTACAATACGGCTGGCCGGTACAAGCGTATATCCGCCGGTGAGAATATAGTAGGACAATGCCAGAACTGCAGCCAAAAAGGCCATCATGCCTGCATGGCATATACTGTGTTTTTCTTTCAGCCAATGACTCATGTGTATCATCTGCCTCCTTTATATTCATAACAGTTTATGCCAAACAGCGCAAACAAAGAAGAAGCATTTGAAAACAAAAATGGATTTTATGATCACCTACAGCCTAAAAGACCGCACAGCAAACGAGATGTGATCATAAAATCCATATTTTTATTTTACATACGATCAGATTTGCGGTTCGCTCTGGGAAGTCATCGCATCCTCACCGACAGGCTGGGATTCCGTATTTGCCGTCTCAGGCACCACAGTTTCTGCAGTCTCCGGAAGAACGTCTCCGTTTCCCCATGTCTCGCCCTCAATGGTATCTGCAGATTCACTTTCCACAGTCTCACCGGACTCACTTTCAGGCTCACCTTCTAATGCACTTTCAGGCGCACTCTCGGCAACCGACGCCTGGCTCTCCGATTCAGGGGTATCTGCCCGGTTTATAGTCAGTGTATAAACACCGGTGTGGCCCGAAGGCGCTGTCACTGTAATGGTCACCGTATTGGCACCAAATGCCAGGGTATCTGTTTTTTCCATGGTGACAACCGCATTTTCATCCATAGGAATCGCACTGATAGCTACAGTTTCATCTTCATAAGCCGTATCCACCGTATACGTATAAGTATCCGGATCAAATTCCACATTCATTGTACCTGGAGATACAAGCAGCTGAGAAAGTCTTGTCTCCGCGGATTCCTGTTTGTTTGTCACAACTTCCATCCCAATATTATCAGAGGAAGCAGAAATAACGCTGAAGGTTTCCGCATCTTCAATATATGTATCCGACACACCCAGATCAGACTGGCCGACTTCCAGTGCCTTAAAGGTGAGGGTATACGTCTTTTCATTGACCGGATCCAGGAATGATTCCATAATATGAATCATTCCTGACGCACCGGCAACAGATGTACTGTCACTGGATATATATTCAAGGACCTCCGGATTATATTTAAGCATTGTGTCAATATTCTGCATGGCTGCATCACTGGAAACAGTCACTTTTAAAGTAAATTCCTGCTCCTTTTTCACAGTCTGACTGTCTACACTGAGGCTGATGTTGGCACTGCTGGCCTTGGATTTTCCTCCGCCAAAGGCAAGCCCCACCACCACAGCACAGATGACAGCTGCACATAACAGTGATATGGAAATTCCAATCTTTTTCTTCATAAGATCTCCTCCTGATTAATTCGCCCGGCTGATATTGAGCGTATAAGTCGTTGTTGTTCCGTTGCCGGCTGTACAAGTTACCTTAAAAGTATTCAATCCCGGATTCAGGTTAAATGTGCCTGTACCGCTGATGCCTTTTGCATATGGACTGACGGATGAAGCATTAATGGTTACCTGACGCACACTGCCGTCAACAACCAGATCATAGGTTGTTGTATTATACTTAAATGTTGGTGTCAGCATCCAATCTCTGCCGTTACCCTGAACGCTTAGCGCTTTCAGATAGCTGTTGGGATTTCCCGCAGGTGCCGGCATCTGACAGGCCGCTGCCGGCATATTATAATATACCGGAATATAGAATACAAAGGCCTCATTTAAAACGCCCATATTTTTGTATGAATTATATACTGTCGAAGACTCACTTGTCGGCGCGAAAATCGCACTCATGTATTGATGCTTATATAAAGCCTGGTGATATACCACATTAAACTTCTGGAAATAATTGGTATTTTGCCCCACTCTGATATAGGATGCACCGATAAAGTCCGCGCCGCCTACAATGGCTTTATAAGGATTGGTCCATGGACGTCCATAGCTTGTATACTTTCCGCCGGAACCGCTGGCATAGTAAAGACCATTGGAAATCGGATCACTGCCGGCATTGGCACCAATATTATAGTAATTATAGTAGCCTTTATACGCGCCGTAATTACCACTGGTTGAACCACTGCCATTAATACCCACTTCCTGACGGCTTCTGGCTGCCAGTGTATACGGACTGACACCGGCCAGCTTTCCGGCTTCCATAAATGTATCTGTATAATTTTTAGTCACAGATCTGCCATTTTCTGTATATGTATAATTGCCGGACATAAATGTATGATTTAAAATACCCTGAACAACATCTCTTTTCTGAGAACTGTCATAAGCCTGGGATTCAAACTGGAAAATTCTCTGCTCAGTAAGCATATTTCTAGGATCCATATAATATTTAAGCACATCCTCGGAGGCTGTATAGAAATTACCGGCATCGCAAAGCGTATATTTATCGGTTGCCCAGTCATAGGCGCCTTCCATTGTTGACAGCTGCGCAAAATTAGTGCTGGAATTAATGGCTGTCTGCACAACATTCACCGCCACAACATTTTCTCCTGCAATGACGCTGTTCCAATCCAGTCCTGTATCCACTGCCTTGAAAATCCAGTTAGGGTACTTATTATGAAGATTTCGCAAATAAGGTTTATAAGATTCCGGGAAAGCAGCAATCTGTGTTTCAAAATTTGCATCCGATGCTCCCGGGTCTTCCACATCACCGCCCTGGTTGCCATCTCCGGATACGGAAACATACTGAGCAAACACATAACCATTAATGACCTTGCCGGCCATGGTCACCTCAATCTTATACCAGTCGCCTTGTGTACCTACAATCTTAACGGCAGCACCGACGGAGAGATAACCTAAAATTGATGCGCTTGTGGAGGCCTGAGAACGAATATTCAGCGGGCCTTCAGTCACCGTACCCACCTTAACTTCAGAGCCGTTATTGTTGTTATTATTGCCGTTGTTGTTATTACCGTTATTGTCCGAGCCATTTCCCGATGAGCCGCCGTTCTTTGTAATATATTTTGCAAATACATAGCCAGTGACTGTCCGTCCGGAAATGCTGGCCTTCACTTTATACCAGTCGCCCTCTGAAGCTAAAATCTCAACAGCATCACCAACGGAAATATAACCCAGAATTGTATGACCAGTGGATGGACCGGAACGAACATTTAAAGGACCTTCATTGACAACACCCTTTTCCCCGGTAACCGTAGAACCGTTATTACCATTGCTGCCACCGGAACCACTGCCGCCGTTATCGCCATTTCCTGAATTCACAGGTGTAATATACTGGCTGGATACATAGCCTTCCACGGTGCGTCCGCCGACAACTGCAGATACCTTATACCAATTGCCGCTGACGCCCAGAATGGTAACTTCATCATTTAAATAAATACAGCCGATTCTGGAAGCACTGGTAGATGCCCCAGTGCGGACATTTAATGCACTTGTATTGACTTTTCCCTTGCTTCCGCCAGTCACCTGGTTTCCGCCGTTTCCACCGCCGCTGTTTCCATCGCCTGATCCTGAAGAACCTCCGGAAGATGTACGGGTAATATATTCCGCAAATACATAAGCCGTTGTATGATTTACCGAAATCTTATACCACTGTCCCTCCGCAGCCAGAATAGTCACCTGCTGCCCTCTGGATATGGACCCAACAATCGATGTGGATGTGGATGGACCGGAACGCAGGTTTAAGCCGCTCACATTAACCACACCGGTGCCAGCCCCCGAATCGGTACTGCCGTTATTGCCACTGCTGCCAGTATTCCCGCCATTACCGGAGTCCGAAGAACCTCCGGAAGATGTACGGGTAATATATTCTGCAAATACATAAGCTGTTGTATGATTCACCGAAATCTTATACCACTGCCCCTCTGTGGCCAAAATGGTCACCTGCTGCCCTCTGGATATGGACCCAACAATCGACGTGCCGGTGGATGGGCCGGAACGCAGGTTTAAGCCGCTCACATTAACCACACCGGTGCCGCCGGTCCCCGAACTTCCTGTACTGCCGCCGGAACCGTTGACATTGATGTAATCCTTATGAACATATCCTGTTCTCATTTTCCCGCCGATATTGGCCTGGATCTGGTACCAGGAACCGCTTGAACCCAATATGGTTACTGTCTCCCCCTGATAAATCAGACCAATCCGTGTATGACTGGTTGAAGCTCCGGTACGGACATTCAAGGCAGCGGTATTGACAGTTCCCGTCGTTGCTGCATATGATTGTGCCGGCACAAAAGCTGAAATTTCCACAGCAAGTAAAACTGCCACAAGTAAATAAACTAACTTTTTCATTTGCCTCTCCATCCTCTTAATTATTACAATAATGTTACATTTCATTTTATAATTATGTCATACAAGTGCAATAAAATCAAGTCTATTTTTTCGTATTTTTTAATACTTTACCGGTTAAAAAAAGCGTTTTTGGAAGACATGCATCTGATTGCTCCAAAAACGCTTTTAAACTTTTATTTTGTTTTAATCATATTCAAATACCGATATATGGTCGGTATAGATACATCCAGCCGTTCAGCCACATAACTGACAGCCCCTTTCATAAGGAAAGTTCCGAGATCATTTAATCGTGATACAATTTCAATTTTTTCTTTCTGGCTCAGGTCCTGAGAACGAACGCTGATATCCGGATATACCTTCATAAAATTGGACTCTATTAAATCCATCACATTCACATTAAAGGTTTCTGTAACCTCCTCGCAATCTTCGGGGATCTCCATATCCGCAATCAGCTCGCCTAAAAGATTCCTTGCTCTGATCACATTCTGACAGTCCATATTCAGGCACATCATTCCAACAATGTTGTTATGATGATCTCTGATAAAATAAGTGGCAGATTTAAGCACATGGCCGTTGCGCCCACGACTCTGATAGCCGCTGATATACGGCTGATCTTTATATTTTGCCTCGTTGAGAATCTGCAGCGCCAGGTCTGTCACCGGCGAGCCGATCTCCCGTCCGCTGATATGACTGTTTCGAATGGCAACCACCGAATTATGCCAGTCGGTAAGATCATGCAGAACAATCTCCGTATCCTTGCCCAAGAAGTCCCCCAGAAAATTCATCAGGGGCACATATGCTTCCAGATATTTATTCATTCTTCATCCCCCTCATACACACATGGCATGCCTGCTATTTCTTTTCCTCTTTGTCTTTTGGTAAAATAATATTCAAAATAATGGCGACCAGGGTTGCAATAACAACCGGAGACTTTCCGAAAATAATCATCACCCATTCCGGAAAAGCCGCCAGAGCACCGCTGGCCTGGGAAATCCCCATGCCCAAAGCTGCTGCCAATCCCACAATCGATGTATTTCTATAACTCATTGGCTGAGATACAACCAGTTTCATACCTGTCATGGCAATGGAAGCAAAAACAGACACCGTTGCCCCTCCCAGAACGCACTGGGGAATGGTTGTCAGAAGCGCAGAAAATTTAGGAATCAGCCCTGCCAGAAGAATAATGCCGCCAGCAATTCCCAATGTACATCGATTGACAACCTTTGTTGTGGCTACAATACCTACATTCTGGCTGTAGGTTGCTGTAGGAAGCCCGCCAAACAAAGCGCCGATGATATTTGAAACACCATAGCCGATAATACCGCCCTGAAGCTCCTGATCCTTTGGCTCTCTGTCCATCCCCCCAATCGTTGTGGCCGAAAAATCACCAATAGCCTGAATGGAGTTAATGGCAAACAGCAGCCCAATGGCCACACAGGCCGAAATTTCAAACTTTATGCCAAAATGAAAAAACTGAGGCAGCTGGAAAAGTCCGGCCTCGCCCACACTTGCAAAGCTGACCATTCCAAAAAACGATGATAAAATGTAGCCAACAATAATGCCAATCAAAATAGAGGCCAGCTTCATGATTCCTTTGGCAAAGTGATTAAGCGCTGTTACCACAATCAGGGTTACAACAGCAACAAACCAGTTCTGCCACTGACCATAGGTCGGTGAGCCCGTACCTCCAGCCATGTAATTAATCGCCGTGGGATACAAAGACAGGCCAATGGTAAAAACCACGGTTCCTGTAATCAGCGGCGGAAACAGATAGCGGATTCTTTTCACAAAAATCCCAACAATGACTGCAATGATACCGCCCACGATCTGTGCCCCGAAAATCGATGCCAGATCATAGCCCTCAGCAACCGCCTGAAGACTTGGCAGATAAGCAAAACTGACGCCCATAATCACCGGCAGGCCTGAACCCAGATACTTTCCTATAGGAAATAGCTGTAAAAAAGTGGCCAATCCGGCAATAACCAGCGCCGCCTGAACTAAAATCACCCGGTCTGCAGTTTCCAGACCGGCAACCGATGAAATAATCAATGCCGGAGTTACACAACCCACAATCATGGCAACCACATGCTGGATGGCCAACGGCACAGCCTGACGCATGGACGGAATGCCGTTTAACTGGAAAACGGATGCTTTTTCTTTTCCTGATGTTTTTTGCATAATTTCCCCCCCATTGGCTGCCACCCACTCATGGGTGACAGCATTTAATATTTTAATAATTTTTTATTATCTACGATAATTTTAATTATAATTTATTCTCATGAAATCTTCAACAGAAAGAGGGAATTATTTTTATTTTTGGCATATTAGTAAAATTTTTCCATTCATTTTTTACATATCCAATGAATCAGGAAGTAAATTAATAATTTTTTTCAATAAATTTTTATTAATTTCCATAAAAAATCTGGGTAATCGGTGAATCTTCTGACAAAATCAGAGTCTTATTTTCGCCGATCATAGAAGCCCTGGCGGCATCCAGACTTCTTACAAATGCATAAAAATCAGACCGGCTCTCATCAGCATAAGCCTCCTGAAGAATACGCATATACTCTGCCTCGCCTTCAGCCTTAAGAATTTCCGCCTGCTTCTCGGCTTCTGACAGCATAATGGCAATATCTTTATCCGTTGTATTTCGAATAACCTGAGCTTCGGAGTTACCTTCAGCCTTATAGGTTGCCGCAATATTATCACGTTCCGAAATCATTCGTTCATATACGGCTTCCTTATTATCTGCAGGCAGATCTAGTTTTTTAGTTTCCACTGCCAGTAATGTAATGCCATAAGCATCCATATTATCTCCGATATTTTCCAGAATAGCATCCATCAGTTCTTCATCTCTGCTTGTAATGACTTCATCCTGAGACATACTACTGATCACATTTTTAGTTGAGTTGTAAACAACAGTATTGATTCTGCCCTCTGCATTTGTAATTGAACTGTTCAATGACTGAGCAAATTTCAAAGGATCTGTAATTTTCCAAAGTACATAACTGTCGGTAATCATTGTTTTTTTATCTTTTGTAATCACATCCGATGCCGCCAGGTCAAAAAGAAGCACTTGTTTTGGCAGACTGTCTGCACTCTGAATAAAAGGCACCTTAAAATGAAGTCCCGCATCATCCACAACATAATTCACCTTTCCAAACTGACGCACCAGCTTGTATTCATTCTCTCTGACCACATAAACAGAGGAACCAAGGCAGACTAAAGCCGCAAGTACGACAACGATTATAGCAATTTTTTTCTTCATACCGTTTCTATCCTTTCCTTAAATGTGATAAAATTTATTCCTGTGTTCCATCTGTATTAGCCTCTCCATTTTCAGCGGACTGGGGCTGCGTTTCCTCAATACGCTCCGGCTGAGTTTCACTCTGAGGTTCTTTGACCTGAGTATCGGACGAAGCCGCACCTTCATCGGACCCTTCTGTTGTAAACGGCTTTAAAGGTAAAATCTTCTGCACACCGTCAGAGCCATCAATGACAACTTCCAAATCAGGAAGAATATCTTCCATTGTTTCATAGAACATACGGCGCTTTGTCACTTCCGGATTTTTAATATATTCCTCGTACATTGCATTAAATCTGGACACCTGGCCCTGGGCCTCATTTATACGTTCCTGTTTTTGGGCTTCTGCTGCTTTGATGATCTTATCTGCCTGTGCCTCGGCCTCAGGTAATTTCTCATTTTTATACTTGTTGGCATTATTAATTGCCGTTTCTTTGCCCTGTTTTGCTGTTTCTACCGCTTTAAAGGCCTGCATCACCTCCTGTGTCGGCGGCTCGGAATCCTGAATTGTGATATTCACAAGCTGAAGTCCAATGTCCTGAATTTCCAGCTTCTCAGTGATCATCTCTTTGATTTTTGCCTGAATTTCATTCTTCCCTGTTGTCAGCACACTGTCCACATCATAGCTGCCAATAACAGTTCGAATACAGCTCTGGGACATGTTTTTCAGAATTTCTTCAGGTGCCTTTGATGCATACAGGTATTTAACCGGATCTACAATTCGATACTCCACAAAAAAGTCCACATCCACAAAATTATAATCCGAGGTAATCATAATTGCTTCCCCTTCTTCTACATCCTCGGTATCCGGTGTATAACCAATCGGAAATCCCTGAATGGTTGTGTTCACCTTATACACCCTTTGAATCAGAGGAATTTTAAAATGAAGTCCCGATGTGGTGACGGCCTGCGCATTGCCAAAGGTCGTGACAACCGCCTGCTCCTGCTCCTTAATCTGGTATGTACTGTCCAAAGCCAGCACGCCGATCACAATAACAACAATCACTGCAATCACTACTTTTTTTGTTTTTCCGGCAATACCGCTGACACGGCCCATGCCTGCACTAAATTTCTTTCTCATTTCTTTACCCCTTTCGTTTTATGTTAAAAGGTTACGCCCCTCTCCGTCTATGATGATATTTTTTCTAAGGATCTGATGACATTTTTCCAAAATAAAAAAAGACTTTTACTGCAGCCTTAAGCTGCAATAAAAGTCTTGCGTTTTAAATCAGAAACCGGATATCCGCTCAGGCGCACACCGTAATGTCGATTCCTGCATCACTTATGGAGTGATCGCTACTCCCTTTTATGGATGATATCTTATCACACCGCTTCTCAGGCGTCAATATCTTTTTTCATTTTTTTAAGAAATGTAAGAAATCCCTCAAAAGTACTGTATACATCCACCTTGCTGGTCACTTCCAAAGGTGCATGCATGGAAAGCACCGGCACGCCGCAGTCAATAACATTCATACCAGTATTGGCCATGTCAGCAGCAATCGTTCCGCCGCCGCCTAAATCAACCCGGCCCAATTCACCGGTCTGCCATGGAATATTGTTTTTATCGAACACTCTGGAAACCTCATTAAAGAATTCACAGTGTGCATCATTGGCACCGCCTTTACCTCTTGAGCCTGTGTATTTAAGCAGACATACACCCTTACCTGCGTAAGCTGTGTTCAGCTTATCATATGCGCTGGCATAGGTTGGATCAAATGCAGCTGTAACATCAGAGGAAAGCATATGGGACGCATCCACACACTGTCTTAAATCCCACTCACTGCACTGTCCGTTAATTTTCATAATCATTTCGCGGAAAACATTTTCATACAGCTGGGATTTTGCACCTGTATTACCAATGCTGCCCACTTCCTCTTTATCAGAGAACATGCACACGCTTGTACGCTCCGGATTTTTAACTTTCAACACCGCAGACAGCGCTGTATAGGCACATACCCGGTCATCCTGTCCATATGAGCCGATAAAGGCACGATCAAAGCCAATGTCTCTGGCTTTATTGGCCGGAACAAGCACAAACTCAGCGGTAATGAAATCCCGCTCCGTAATGCCGTATTTTTCATTTAAAAGCTTAAGGATTGCCAGTTTGACTCTGTTTTTTGCATCCTTATCATCCACCGGCAGACCGCCTACAAGAACGTTTAATTCCTCGCCCTTAACTGCCTCTGCCGCTTTTCTTGCCATCTGCTCCTGGCTTAAATGAACAAGCAGCTCATTAATTGTAAATACCGGATCCGCATCATCTTCACCGATACATACAGAGATTTTCTCACCGTCTCTGTTGTAAAGCACACCATGAATGGCCAGCTGGATTGTTGTCCACTGATATTTCTTGATACCGCCATAGTAATGGGTCTTTAACAGAGCCATATCTGCATCCTCATAAAGAGGCATGGGCTTTAAGTCAATTCGTGGGGAATCAATATGCGCACCAAGGATATTCATACCATCCAAAATCGGTTCTGTTCCAACGACAGCCGCAATCAGCCCCTTGTTGCGAATCACCTTATAAATTTTGTCTCCGGCCGTAAGCTCCGTTTTATTGCTGATATTTTCAAAACCAGCTTTTTCCAGCAGCTTAACCGAAGCAAGCACACATTCCCGCTCTGTTTTGCCGTCATTTAAAAATTTCTTATAGCCTTCAGCAAAATCAAAGATTTTGTCTTTTTTCTTTGAACCGTATGTATCCCAGGCACTTTCATTTGTATATTCCAGTTTACTTAACAGTTCCTCTGATGTCTTGTTTTTCATAGCTCTACCTCTTTTAATTTGATTTATTTAAAGCCGGAAGCCAATTCAGGCCGCCGGCTTTCATCCATAATGCAGCGTCCTAAAACAGTCTGTCACGCTTCCATATCCCCATTGCAGGCGTCGGTTTTGTCCTCACCGTCATCTGTACCTTCTGATTCATTCTCCTCGGGTACAGATTCCTGTACCGCATCATCCTGTGCAACATCATCCTGTGCAATATCGTCTTGCGGCATATCTGTCTGGCCGTCCATATCATCTTCCACCTCAACGGTCACAGTTTCCACATCATCCCAGAGGGTGTCCGCCTTCATCTTTTCACCGCATTTGGGGCAGAAATCAAAAGTTTCCGAAAACTCATTGCCGCATTTGGGGCAGCGCACGGCACCTTTAGCCTTTAATAATTCATCGGAAATATGCTCCAGTTCTTTACGGATCGATTTTACCTTTGACAAAATATCATAGCCTTTAAGCTGATCATCCTGCATCGCATCCAGGTATTTGGCATAAATTGTGCCAAGCATCACATAACAGTCTCTGAGATCACTTTCCAGCGATGTTTTTTTCATTTTCAACTTCTGAGTTTCAATCACTGTTGAAGTCTTCTTTGCCATATTCTCTGTAAAACCCGCTGCATTTTTCTTTAATTCATCAAATAAAGCCATATGTTTTTCCTCCTGTTATTCATGATGACACCGCCGGGTGGCGGCTGTCAGGCTTTGTCATTATGTAACAAATATTTCAAATGCATGATATACATCTAAAATCCCATATCCCCAGATCCGGCTGGGATAGATCACATCCTCCTGACGCCGTGCGCCTCGAATCAGATACTGTTTGATCTGAACCGTGGACATCTGGAATGCATTCCCTCCATAAATGCCCCACTCCAATAGCAGCGCCGCAGCACCGGCTCCATGGGCCGCGGCCACACTTGTTCCGCTTCTGGATGTAAAGCGGCCGTTTAGCCCGGGCCCATATACATTGACCCCTGGAGCCGCAAAATCAGGCACAACCCGTCCGCCGGTTGTAAAGCCCCGGCCAGAATACAGATAAATGCTGTTATTAAAATGATTGTATGCGGCCACACTCATGGCAATCGCAGAATCCCCCGGCGCTGTCACCGTATTATCCGGCTGAGGCTGCAAAAAATAGGTGTCCGGACTGATAAACCCTTCTATAGGAAGCCATATATGAAAGCGGCCGTACAAAAGATTGGTGCCGTAAACACGAATTCTCCAGATACCTGCAGACGGCGCTTCAAAACGCATTAAAATGACCTGCGCACCTGATGTTGAATCCACTGCTCTGTGATTAATAAAAATCCTGGTAGGCGACAAAAGGAAATTAAACTCCTGTGTCTGAGAAAATTTAGGAACAATCCGCTGAATCTGCTCCCCGTAAGGTGAGACAAAGCCTACGGAATAAATATCCGGAGCAAACCCCCACAATTCCGCAATAAAACCATTTTCATCCTCACCCACCCTAAGCTCGACTTCCCTCATATTCTCATCCATATCCAGACGCCCCAGATAATGGCATCCACGATTGGATTCATTGCCTGCGGCAACGCTGATGCTCACACCCGATAAAGTGCCAACCATATCCATATACTGGCTCACATAGGCATCTCCATTATGGCTTCCCGTATTACTGCCCAGCCCTAAGAAAATGGAAACCGGTTTATTATATAAGCGTGCCATCTCAAGAACAAAAGCAATGGCCATCATTATATCATTTTCCTGATAAACCGGTACATCTTCCCGAATCAAATAAAACTGCTTCAGGTATTCTTTTGCAGGTTTTAGCTTCACCACAACAAGATCTGCATCCGGGGCCGCACCGGTAAATTCATTGACCTCATCCCGGCCTCCGGCAGCAATGCCGGCCATAAAAGTGCCATGTCCCAACACATCTCTGGTCGGTACAAGTTCATATGGATTTTGTGCTGTGAGGGCCCGATTAATCTCGTCCTGACTGTAATTGCGTCCATAATTGACAGAAAAATCTCCGATGGTTCCCGGCCGTCCATTTTCCCCCTGTGCAATCTGGGTATCTGTATAGACTTCTCCCTGGTCCCATATCTGTAAAATCCGGCTCCTGCCGTCCGAATATCGAAACAAAGGATTGGTATAGTCAATTCCCGTGTCAATGATACCAACAATGATATCCTTTCCGGTCAGCCCCAGATAAGGCTGTCGATGTAAAGGGGTAATCCCCGAGCTGTCCATAGAGGAGGTATCCATGAGTCCAAACAGTTTTGGAATAGAATTATAGCTGAACCGATTCACCGCCTCACGCATACTGTCAACCGGAAGATGACATACCGCATAACGTTCATTCACGGGCCAGACACACTCTGTATTGTAAATTTTGCGGACATTTTCCAGAACACCGCCATACGCCACAATGTAATCGGCATATGCCTGGGAAACGATTTGAGCATAACAATCCGCCATAGCCTCACCGGCCTTTTTACTGATTACTTTTTAGTATATGCAGTTTAACCTTCCAGTGCCAGAACCCCTCGCATCTCAATCACCGGACCTCCGGTTTTTTCAATATAATCTCTGGTAATGGTCACTCTGCCGATATTATCGTCTTTTGGAATTTCATACATAATATCCAGCATAAATTCTTCTATAATCGATCGCAGTGCTCTGGCACCGGTCTTTTTGCTGATTGCCTTTTCCGCAATGGCATCAATAGCACTGTCATCAAAACGAAGATCTACCTCATCCAGTGCCAGAAGTTTCTGATACTGTTTTAAAATCGCATTTTTAGGTTCTTTCAAAATCTTTACAAGCATGTCCTTTGTCAGGCCCTGCAAGGTAAAAATAATGGGCAGACGGCCGATAAATTCCGGAATCATACCAAAATCTCTCAAATCCTCAATGGTCACCTTTGACACCAGATTTTCTTCATGATCATATTTATCACTGAGATCAGCACCAAAGCCCATGGAACTTTTCTGATTCAGCCGTTCCTTAATAATATTTTCCAGATCAGGGAATGCGCCGCCGCAAATAAAAAGAATATTTCTTGTATTAACAGTAACCAAAGGCACCATGGCATTCTTACTGCTGGCACCAACCGGAACCTCCACGTCACTGCCTTCCAGAAGTTTTAAAAGCCCCTGCTGTACAGATTCACCGCTGACATCGCGGCTGGTTGTATTTTTCTTCTTTGCAATCTTATCAATTTCATCAATAAAAATAATGCCCCGCTCCGCTTTTTCCACATCATTATCTGCAGCTGCCAGCAGTTTGGATACAACGCTTTCCACATCATCTCCAATATACCCGGCTTCAGTCAGGGATGTGG
Source organism: uncultured Lachnospiraceae bacterium (assembly GCA_905199445.1). Lineage (GTDB taxonomy): Bacteria > Bacillota > Clostridia > Lachnospirales > Lachnospiraceae > Catenibacillus. The sequence continues at coordinate 33,333 of CAJKGK010000021.1, forward strand.
CATCTGTAATCGCCAGAGGCACATCCAGCAAACGGGCCAATGTACGAACAAGATACGTTTTTCCGCAGCCAGTGGGCCCAATCATCAGCATGTTGGATTTTTCGATTTCAATTTCATCCATCGTATTGGTCGCCACCCGTTTATAATGATTATAAACAGCCACAGACATCACCTTTTTCGCATAATCCTGTCCGATAATATAATCATCCAGCTGACTTTTAATCCGATGGGGCGGCGGAATATTTTTAATATCCAGCACCGGCTCATCTTTATCCTTTGGCTTTTTCTTTTTAATTTTCTGGGACTTTGGAACAGGATCATCGCCAAACATATTCATCATTGGCGGCATATTGAACATATCCTGCATATTCATCTGATTCATCATGTCCGAATAATTAAAATTGCTGTTATTCATGGCATCAAAACTTTTTTGCATACAATCCGAACAGATACATATATTGCTGTTCATAGGAAGATGAATCATCTTGCCCGCCTTGCTTTCCGGCCGACGGCACACATAGCATATATCCTCATATTCATGATCCTTGCTGTGATCCTTTTTCGTATCTTTTTTATCATCATCCGAAGCCTTTATGACTTCATCCTTTTCTCTTTCATCGCTCATCGCTATTCCTCCTGTGTTTACCACTGTATTTATTATAGTCCATCTAATGTGTTCAATCAACTTAAACGTTTATAAAATTTTTGGTAACTTTTTATCATGCACTCCGTCCATTTTCAAAAAAACCGCCCCGCAGCAGCAGCATAACACTATGCTTTCTCCTGCGGGGCAGCCCCATTCGTATTTATTAAAGTTATTGTTCAGATGCCTCATATCCTGGTGTATCTGCAATAGAAATCAGTTTAACCTCAATCGTCTGATCCTCATAAACACCATTGCCCTTTGGAATCTTCACGTTCAGAGAAATCTTATCCCCAGGGTTAAAGTCTTCCAGCATATCCTGCAATTCTTCCATTTTCTTGATTTCCTGATCATTAAATCCTGTAATAATGTATCCGGCTTCAATTCCTGCATTTTCGGCAGCTGATTCAGGAAGCACCGAAGCAACCATTACGCCGACAGGCCAGTTATAGATGCTTGCCATCTGATCATCAATCGTCGCACCGGTAATGCCAAGGCAGGCTGTATTTTCAGCGGTTCTGTTAATCAGCTTGCCGCTGACAATATCATTAATTGTTTCAAGGGCACTGTTGATCGGAATCGCAAATCCCATGCCTTCCACATTGGATTCCGCCGACTTCATTGTATTAATGCCGATCACCTCGCCCTTTGTATTTAAAAGAGCGCCGCCGCTGTTGCCCGGATTGATGGCTGCATCTGTCTGGATCACATTCATAGCACCGTCCTCAGTCTGCACTTCACGGTTGACAGCACTGATTGTACCGGTTGTGGTGGACTGGCCATAGCCCAGAGCATTCCCGATGGCAATTGCACCGTTTCCGGGAAGAAGCTTATCGGAATCCCCAAGCACTGCAATTTTTACAGCAGCCTTTGTCTCATCACTTAAATCATTCATATCCACCGTAAGAACCGCGATATCTGCCCGCACGTCATAGCCTTTAATCTCGGCCGATGCCGAACTTCCATCATTAAAGGTCACGCTGATTTGCTGGGAATCTGCCACAACGTGATTGTTTGTCACAATATACATCAGATTATTTTCTGTATCTTCACTGAATATAATCCCGGATCCTGCGCCCTGACCTTCCTGAGAGTACTGTCTGCCAAAGAAATCCTGAGTTGTTTTGACAATCTCAGTCGTCACGGCCACGATCGAAGGCTGAGCCTGTGTAACAATATCTGAAACATCCTGGCCTTCAATGGTTTCCACATCGGTGGAAGATGTTTTTACAACACCAATCGTAAAGTCCGGCTGAGCATCATTTTGAGTCACACGATTTCCCAGGGTATTTATTCCCCACATGGCACCGCCTGCAATCACACCAAAAGCCAGGCCAAAGCAGACAACCTTCACAAACTGTCTGGCTGTTTTATTCTTCTTTCTGCTGGGCTTTGGAGGCACCTGACCACCATCAAAAGTCTGATAATTATATCCGCCGCCTTGACCATTCTGACTGTTATTCTGATAATAGCTGTATTCGTTAAAGCGTTCGTTTGCCCGCCCGCCGTTCTCCCAGCCATTGCCTCCCCTGCCGGCATTGCTATTATAGGCATTACTGTTATAAGCATTGCCATTATAGGCATTACCGTTATAGGGGCCACCATTATAGCCGTCGCTATGACCATTAAACTTCATGCGGTACTGACTGCCGCTTACACCCGGATCACTTTCCGGCTGTGCCTGATCAGGCCCAACGGCATCGGACTGCGCCTGATCAGACTGCACAGAACCGACACCGCCCATGTTGGAATCGTTTTCCGGATTCATATTATTTTCCGGATTCATATGATCAAATTCATTATTCATACTCATTCACCTTTCTTTTCTCTATCCATACTTTGAATCGGCCCCAGCCGAAAAAATCAAAGACTGTTCGTTTTATACTGTTTCCTCTTTTTGATGATTTTATTTTATCAGTGAAATGTGTTTTAGTTGTGAAGACAATGTTAAAAAAAATTGAAAGCATTATTATGAAAGGCAGCCAGACCCCCAATGTCTGCCTGCCGTTTCAACGAACCACTTATTTTCCTGATTTTCTGAAAATAATTAACTTGCTGAAAATATAGTTAAAAATCACAACAAAAATATTGGATAAAATCTTGGCCACCATTCCCCACAGACCGATCACATCCACACATACAAACATAATCAGCATATCACCCAGTCCAGACATGATCCGTCCGCCCACGAACAGGCCAAATTCCTTAAAAATAGCCGCACCTGTTTTTTTACTTTTAAACACCCATTTACGGTTGGTCACATAAGCAAAAAGTACAGACAGTATCCAGGCAATTCCGTTTGAAACAAGATAATGGATCCCGATCAGATCCGCGCACACACCATAAACAACAATATTCACAACCGTTGTCAGGCCTCCAAAAAATACATAAAGAATCAGTTCTTCGTATTTTTTATATAGTTTCATCGCTTTTTCAATCATGGTATTTCTCCGTTTCATCACTGGTTTCAGTTTTTAATTGTTGATGACACTCCTCATATTTTTGGGCATTGGTATCTGCCACCAGATAATGGGGACGTTGTTTAACCTCATAGTAAATCCGGCCGATATATTCGCCGAGGACCCCTACCGAGATCAGCTGAACACCGCCTATAATTAAAATCGCGCATATGGTCGTAAAATATCCGGGCACATCGATCCCCTGACAGAGAATCTGTATAAAAGTAATAAGAATATAAATAAAGCTGATAAACACCAGAATGCCGCCAAATATAAAGCAGATGCGCAGGGGTTTATTATTAAAGGAAATCAGTCCGTCTATACCGTAGGACAAAAGCCGCTTAAATGACCACTTTGTTTCCCCGGCTGCCCGCTGCTGATTTTCGTATTCCAGAATTTTTTCCTTAAATCCGATCCAGGAAAAAAGTCCTTTGGAAAAACGATTATATTCTCTCATAGACAGCAGTGCATTGACCGCTTTCCGACTTAATAATCTAAAGTCCCCCACACCGTCCACCATCTTCACATCCACAATGTGATTAACAACCTTATAATATAATCTGGCCATCAACGTGGCCCGCTTTTTATCCCCTTTCCGGTTACGTTTCGCAATCACCTGGTCATAACCTTCCTGGTAATAGGTGATCATTTCCGGGATCATCTGAGGCGGATGCTGAAGGTCGGCATCCATAATCACCACACAGTCACCACCGGCATACTCAAGCCCAGCAATCATAGCCGACTCCTTGCCAAAATTCCGGCTAAAAGAAATATAGCGAATTTGAGAGCAGGCGTGCGCTGCCCGCTTAAGTCTGGCAAGGGTGTCATCCGAACTGCCGTCATCCACAAAAATCAGTTCATAATCATAATTCCTTCTGCCTGCATCCTCCCCCATAACCTTTGACAATGTTTTCCATGTTTCATCAATGACCGCACTTTCATTGAAGCATGGAACAATAACAGAAACCAACATTTTTCGCGACCTCCTGCATTTTAATTACCCTGCATGCCCCCCAAAAGCGGGAAATTCAGAGCAAATAAAAAACGAGACTGCAATCCACGAATCTGCAGTCTCAGTGAATATCCATCATATATAGACATATATTTTTCTGATTCCGTTGCTTAACCCTGAAAAGCTGCATCCCCAAAGACTCTGCAATTCGCCTTGACGCCACATTTTTTTCATAAATCTGTGCCGCAGCCTTTTCAAACTCTGTTTCTTCGCGGATGTAATCCAGTATAGCACGCATTGCTTCTTTTGCATAGCCCTTTCGGACATAATCATAATGAATCAAATACCCCAGTTCAAGCAGCCACAGATCTTCATGCTCTGCCGGCCAGGCGCCGCAGCGACCGATCAGCCTGCCGCTGTCTGCCTCTATAACTGCATACAGCCCCACGCCATAAAAGCCATACATCCATTGAATATAGCTTTTCATTTTTTCATACTCCGCATCCGGATCATCGCAAAGTCCCTCCATCCCCGGACACATTTCTTCCAGAAAACAGATTCCCGGGCCTTTTGCCCAGGAATCATAAAGTTCATATAAGGAATCAATGTCTTCTGTCGTAAACTCGCGAATCACCAGATGCTGTGTTTTTGCAATCACCATATGCATCGCCTACGCATTGAAAAACAGACGGTTCATCGCACTGAAAATAGCACGAATTGACGAACGGGTAATATTGGAGCTCACACCCACACCAAATGCCGTATGCCCTGTATTTTCATCCATAAGTTCAATATAGCTGGCCGCTTTGGAATCAGAACCTTTAGTCAGCGCATGTTCACTGTACAATGTGAGACGGATATTATAGCCACACTGTTCACAAAGACTGTGTTTAACCGCATCAATCGGACCATTGCCAAAGCCTTCGATCGTCTTTTGATCACCGTGATCTGTAAAGGTAAGAAGAACCTTTGTATCATAAACATCATGCTGTTCACTGATATCCTCAATCTTAATGCGCATAAAGTGCAGCGGCTCCTTGGCCTCGATATACATATCTGTAAACGCATGCATAATCTGCTCCGGCGTAACCTCGCCCTGCTTTTCGGAAATCTTTTGAATTGCATCCGCAAAGTCCTTGTGCATTTCCTTTGGAAGCTTGTAGCCAAAATACTGATCCATAATAAAGGCCACGCCGCCCTTTCCGGACTGGCTGTTAATACGTACAATAGGCTCGTAGTTTCTTCCCAGATCGGACGGGTCTATAGGAAGATAAGGTACCTCCCATATCTGAGACTGTCGGTCATGCATAGCCTTAATTCCTTTATTGATGGCATCCTGATGAGATCCTGAAAATGCAGTAAAGACCAGCTTTCCAGCATACGGATGGCGTGGATGGATATCCATTTTACAGCATCTTTCATAGACATCAATAATTTCATTAATATTTTCAATATCCAGCTTTGGATTAATTCCCTGGGAAAACATATTATAGGCAATCGTCAGAATATCCACATTCCCGGTCCGTTCACCGTTGCCGAACAATGTACCCTCAATACGATCTGCACCAGCCAGCAAAGCCAGTTCTGCAGAAGCCACACCGCATCCCCGGTCATTATGCGGGTGTACACTAAGAATGACCGTTTCACGATCCGTCAGATGGGTATCCATCCATTCAATCTGATCCGCATAAACATTCGGTGTCGTCATCTCCACAGTAGCCGGAAGGTTAATGATCATAGGCATATCTTTTGTAGGCTGCCACTCATTCTTCACGGCTTCACACACATCCAGGGCAAAATCCAGTTCAGTGCCTGTAAAACTTTCAGGTGAGTACTCCAGCCAAAGATTCCCCTTAAAATTTTTGGCATATTCTTTAACCATGCGGGTTCCATCAACAGCAATCTGCTTTATTTCCTCGCGGTCCATATGAAATACCACATCCCGCTGAAGAGTAGAGGTGGAATTATAAATATGTACAATAACATTTTGAATACCTTCGATGGCCTCAAAAGTTTTCTCAATTAAATGTGGACGGCACTGGGTCAAAACCTGTACACGAACATCGTCAGGAATCATATGCTTATCCACGAGCATTCTTAAAAAATCATACTCAATTTGTGAAGCCGATGGGAATCCGATCTCGATTTCCTTAAAGCCCAACTTGACCAGCAGGCTGAAAAACTCCATCTTCTCTTCCACAACCATCGGATCAACCAATGCCTGATTACCGTCACGTAAATCAACACTGCACCAGATCGGTGCCTTCTCAATCTGTTTTCCCGGCCACTGACGCTGTGGGTAATTCACAACCGGAACTTTTTTATATTTTTTATAATTTAACATATCTCGCACCTCGCCATTCTTTTTAGTGAGATTTTATTTTTATAATACTTTATCAGATAAAAGTTGTAATGTCAAGAAAAGGATTGAAGGAATCACTCCTTCAATCCTTTTTCAATCAGCGCTTTAATGGTTGTCATAGCTGCTTCTTCATCATCACCTTCACAGACAAGCTCGATTTCATCGCCGCATTTCACACTGGCTCCAAGCACACTCAGCACGCTTTTCGCATTTGCCACGCTGCCTTTTGCCCCAAAGGTAATATGAGATTTAAACTTCATTGCCTCCTTGCATAACAATCCAGCAGGGCGCAAATGCAAACCTGACGGATTGTTCACGACAACTTTATCACTTAACATACTGACTCTCCCCCTGTATCTGTTTCATTTGATGTATATTACTTGGCAGACTGGGACTCAGAGTCCAAACCTGCTTCTGTTGGTGCAGTGACAACAATGGTCACATATTGATCTGTCGCCAGACCGATACCATCGGGCAAAACAGCCTCCAGTTTTACCGAATATTCCCCGGCCTGAGTAATGCCGCCCACATCAAGGGTAAATCCATAGCTTTCCTCATTCTTTTTAAGCTGATCCAGATCGGCAGAAACACCGGATATATTCACAGAAACACCGGAATCCCCCTGCAGTTCGTATTCAAAACCTTCAATTTTATTTTTCAGTGTAATCTGATCAAACGGAACATTTAAAACCGCTGTTACCTTTTTCTCAATATTAATCTTATAGGCAATTCCGTCATCCCCCTCCACAAGCTTGAATTTACTTTCATCGAAATACTCGCTGACGGAAAAAGTGCCGCTCTTTGTTTCAGATTCTCCGTCCAACTCCACCGTTTTATTCAGACTGTCGGAAAGGGTTGCCAGATCTTCCGGCCGGCCGGCTACAATAATCTGCTGTGGAGAATATTCCACATCACCGACAACGGCATAGCCTTCTGCAGGTGCACCCATCACGTCCACCTCTATGGCAATGGTCTTTGTGGGAAAAATCTCAACAGTAATTTCCGGCGTCACGGATGTATCCACAGCCACATTGCTCTCATCGATTTCCTCACCGTTATTATCATAAAGCTTTGGTGCCTGATAAGTTGTTATATCCGAGCTCTGACCGCTGACATTCACATAAACAGCCAGCTCCTTTGCTGTATTCAGAAGCTTCTCCGGTCCCTGTACCTTAATCATATTCGGCTCGCAGTAAGTATTGCCAACCGCATAGCCCTGTGCAGGCGTACCGGTTGTATAGACATTGACTTTAACCCCCATCTCCACATATTTATCCAGTTCAATCTGAAGCGTATTTGTATTTGGAAGAATCTCCACCTGTGTCGCATAACGTTTAGCTACAATATCCACAGGCACCGCTCCAACCTGGGACATCTTTCCCAGATCTGCATAAGCAGAGAAATCAGATGCAGACAGCCGATTAACAATCGAACTTTTTCCTTCAATTTTAAAACTGGCTGTACCGCCGTCAATCACCGTATACGTATAATTTTCTCCGTCTTTTGTCAATACTTCCGTGTTACGCACTTCTACAGGTACATTAGAAATTGTTACCGTCTTTACCGGGTCAGCAACGCTCTGAATAACTAACCAGATGATTACAGCCAAAGCCAGAGCCCCCAGCTTCATTCCAAGATTATCTGTTAGTTTTTTTCTCATTTTTGATGATCCCTTTCAAACGTTTTAATTTCAAAGTCTTTGTGGTTGTATTCGGCCGATGCAGTGCTGCCAGTTCTTTTTTAAGCTCCTCCGCACTGAGGCTGCGGTACAGCCGCCCATCTTTGGCTACAGATACACTTCCGGTTTCCTCTGAAACGACAATAGTCACACTGTCTGACACCTCACTGATTCCCACAGCGGCCCGGTGTCTTGTTCCCAGCGCCTTACTCAGTTCCTCGTTGTCTGACAAAGGCAGATAACAGGTTGCTGCCACCACGCGGTTATCTCTGATAAATACAGCTCCGTCATGAAGCGGTGTATTTTTTTCAAATATGTTAATCAGCAGCTGACTGGATACCAGCGAATCAATGGCAATACCGGTACGCTCATACTCATTAAGCAGCACCTGTTTTTCCATGACAATCAATGCCCCTGTTCTGACTTTGGCCATCTCAAAAACAGCCTTGACAATCTCATTATGACACTTGTCCATGTTCTTTCCAACTTTTTCCTCGGTATTACTTGTGCCAAAAATGGATGACACAATGTTCTTCCGTCCCAGCTGCTCCAGCGCACGGCGCAGCTCCGGCTGAAACAGAATAAAGATAGAAATGACAATCACATTAAACGTCTTTGTGAAAATCCAGAGAATTGTTGTCAGCTTCAGCAGATAAGCAACAATCGCAAAAATAATGACAACCACAATCCCCTTAAACAATGTCCAGGCCCGCGTATTTTTAATCCACATAATTAACTGGTAAATTAAAAATGCCAGTATTAAAATCTCAATAAATGAACTGATGCCAAACGAATCCCAGGTCGGCAGCGACAACCAAGAAAAGCTCTCTTTTATTGAATCTAAAATTTTGTCAAACAATATGCCACCTTCCCTCAGAAACAATAGCAACTCTATAAGATAATGCTGTACTGTTTTCTCAATCTTGAATCATTTTAAATAGGCAGCTACTCTAAATCATCATAGGAAAAGTCATCATAGCTGCTGTCGGCGCCGTAATCCAATGGGTCATAACCGCTGTCGGCTGCCTTTATCTCCTGATTCGGCCTGTCGGCTGTTTTTACTTCCGGTTTAACCGTTGTTTTTGGCGCATGTGTCTTTTCTTCGCTTACCGGTTGAACCGGCATTTCAGGAGGCTGAGATGTATCAGAAAAATCATCCCAGTCATCTTCCCCGGAAGCCGCACCGCTTCCTTCCCGAATTTTCTGAAGGATCTCCATTCGTCTGCGCTTTGAAGGCTTTTTCGTACCTTTCACAGGCGCCGAAGGGCCTTCATGTTCAATTTCGCGGATTGTTTCAGATGACGCATCCTTGAGAAATACATCATCAAAGGTACGGACATTTTTCTCGGGATTTGAAACATAAATCTTAGGTACAGCCTTTACATAGTAATAATAATCATCATCTTCAAACTGCACATATTCTTTTCTCGAATAAGAAACCGTACAACGCATAAACTGAATCAGCGCTGCCACCAATCCACCGATCACGGAGCCCAGAATCACACCGCCGTTGGAAATCTGTGCATCCAGCATTCCGCTTCCGATAAGCATGCCTACAATACTAGCAATGGTTCCCACACCAATACCCACATACCAGGCATAATCAAAAGGCAGTCTGGAAATCACATAGGTCAGCACAATCACAATTGCAAAAATACAAATATATAACAGCATCTCCCGGTCCTCCAGAACATGATCAATCACATACTGGTAGGCCTGTGCAATAGCCGTAATATCCAGCGTATTCTCTCCCAGCATAGGAGCAGCTTCTATAATATAATGAACAAACTTGATCATTATAAAACTGCAGCCAATCGGGATCAGCGTAAACGGTGTAAAGAAAAGTCCCGCAATCAAGGGCACAATAAAGTGGAGATTAAGGGGCATAAGCACCGGAATTACCATCATTAAAATGCCATGTTCAGGGGCAAACTTTAAATACAAAAAATAAAAAACAATAAATACAACAAGCGCCAGCACCATCATAATCATGGACAGCTTATATAAATGCAGAATGGACAGAATGGCTACCAGAAGCACGAAAACCGAAGACGGTACAATCGCACTGATCAATGAAAGAACGGTCTGGATTCCCAGGTTGTCAAGTACCTTGTAAAAACCCAGATTTGAATTCACATAGCCGAATACCCAAAATGCGATGATAAACTTGAAGGCGATTTGAAAATAAGCCTCAAATTCTTTATAAAACCTGGTAATCTTGGCTTTATAGACAAAAAAATTAGTCATGTTTTGATTTACCTCCTGTCTCTTCGTTTACGGAAAGATCCTGGGAATACTGATCAATCAGGCTGAGATTATGATTAAAATGTTTCAGACGTTTCTTAGCACGGCTGTACTTATACTGGTAAAACATAACGCTGATAATAACATACACAATCAGTGAAAGTACGTAGGCCGTAATCAGAAGCTTTGCCAGAGCCAGCAGATCCACCTTGAAAATCATCTGAAGAAGATCCTGGGAAGAATACAGGACATAAATACAGCTGCACAAAAAAACAGCTATTGTAACACCGATCAGCGTTTTCAGCATATTAAACCGGACATAGTCACTGCCACAATAGGAATTAACTTTCAAATCTTCTTTACCTTCACGTTTTTCATAAATTGCTGTGCGGGTCATCAGCCGAATTTTCTTTTCATTAAGCATATATCTACCTCTCACACAATTAAAGCTATTTTATCATTATTAAAGCTTTTTGTGCTATTATACCACACTATACCTGCAATTTCAAAATCTTTTAAAAAAATTTAAGAAATTTGATTACAGTCTGCCCTAAAAATACCGGATGCTGTTTTTTTAAGAATCCTTTACAATATTTTTTCTTAAATAATATCGATTTTTTGCACAAAATTATGGCAAAATTCTCCAAAAAATTGTATAATATATTACAGCATCAATATGAAAGTGAGGGCTTATTATGAAACAAAACAATATGCTAGCAATGATTTTAGCCGGCGGACGAGGTTCCAGACTTCATGAATTGACCAAAAAGGTGGCCAAGCCGGCCGTTTCATATGGCGGTAAATACCGGATCATTGACTTCCCGCTGAGTAACTGTGCAAACAGCGGCATTGACGTTGTAGGTGTACTGACTCAGTATGAATCCATTTTGCTCAACAGCTATGTTGCTGCCGGAAGACGTTGGGGACTGGATGCCAAGGACAGTGGTGTCTATGTTCTTCCGCCCCGTGAAACCGCTGAAACTGATCTGAATGTGTACCGAGGAACCGCTGATGCTATTTCCCAAAATATCGATTTTATTGATACATTTTCTCCGGAATACATTCTCATCCTCTCCGGAGATCACATTTATAAAATGAATTATGCTAAAATGCTGGCTGCCCACAAAGCGCATGATGCAGATGCCACCATTGCCGTCATTGAAGTACCTATTAAAGAAGCCAGTCGTTTTGGTATTATGAATACAGACGAAAACGAACGCATTATAGAATTTGAAGAAAAGCCGGAAAAACCAAAAAGTAATCTGGCTTCGATGGGCATCTATATTTTCAATTGGAAGCTGCTGCGCAAGCTGTTGCTTGCAGATATGAAAAACGATTCCTCCAATCACGATTTCGGTAAAGATATTATTCCTCAGCTTTTAAACGACGATAAGAACCTTTTTGCCTATAAATTTAACGGTTACTGGAAAGATGTGGGAACTATTGATTCCCTGTGGGAAGCCAATATGGATCTTCTGGATAAAAATAATGCGCTGGATCTTAATGACCCCAGCTGGAAAATTTACACCGAAGATGCGACCACGCTTCCGCATTATATCGGTCCCAACGCCAATATTAAGCGTGCCTTTATTAATCAGGGCTGTGTGATTTCCGGATCGGTCAAAAATTCCGTACTGTTTACCGGTGTCAAAGTAGGCGAACGCGCTCAAATTATTGACAGTGTACTTATGCCCGGTGTCACCGTGGAAGAAGGGGCTATAATTCAGCGTGCACTTGTGGCTGATGGTATTACCATCGGCAAAAATGCCGTTGTGGGAGATCCGGACAGTGAACACATCCAGCTTATAGCCAAGCGTGTAAAGGGGGAAGAATAATATGAGTAAAGCATTTGGTATTGTCAATTTTTCCGGAAATCATGTATATGTCAACGGACTCCAGCCTTACCGCCCGATTGGTGCCTTTTCCTTCCTTGGCCGTTATCGGGTGATCGACTTTCCAATCTCAAATATGAGCAACAGTGAAATTGATCAGATTCAGGTTTACATTCGAAGAAAACCACGTTCGCTCACAGAACACCTGGGAACAGGGCGTCATTACAACATTAATTCAAAGCGGGGCAAACTGCGTATTCTCTATTCAGAATCCAACCTGGACAATGATCTTTACAATACAGATGTTGCCGCTTTTATTGAAAACATGGAGTGTATTGAGCATACGCAATGTCCTTATGTGGTAATTGCACCAAGCTATATGATTTATTCCATGGATTTCGATCAGCTTCTTCAGACACATATAGACTCCGGTGCCGATATTACCCTTTTATACCACGCTGTAGATAATGCCAATGAAAAATTTTTCAACTGCAGCGTTGTCAATCTGAACCGGCAGAAAGGAATTCTCTCTCTTGAACCAAACCGGGGCAATGCGAAAAACAGAAATATTTTCATGGATACATATGTAATGACCAAAGAACTTTTTATCCAGCTTGTTCAAAAAGCCCATAAAACATCGTCCATGTATACCCTGGCCGACATTGTGGGCGCCGAATGTGAAGAGCTGGATATCCGGGGCGTGGCTCACAAAGGATTTTTCGCCTCGATTACCGATTTTAAAAGCTATTATGATGCCAATATCTCGCTTATCGATTTTAAAACAGCCACAACACTTTTTGATGATGACTGGCCAATCTATACAAGGACCAATGATTCCTGTCCGACACAGTACTTCGAAACCGCTGATGTTAAAAAGTCTGTCGTATCCAACAGCTGCCTGATTGAAGGCACCGTAGAAAATTCTGTAATCGGCCGAGGCTGTATCATAAAAAAGGGCGCCGTTATTAAAAACAGTGTTTTACTGCCCAATACGCTGGTCGGTGAAAACGTTTATGTGGAAAACTACGTGATCGATAAAGGCGCCAGACTGATTCATGTTAAAGAAGTGATCGCCCCTCCGGAAAAGCCAGGCTATATTAAACGAAAAGACGTTTTATAACGCCTGAAACTTCATAATTTAGCCTTTACAAAAACCCGTGTCCCAGGCTGCACTGATGCATGCAGTCCGGGACACGGGTTTTGTAAATTCATGATTTTCTTGTATCATCGGTAAGATTCCTATCCAAATTTATTTTAAAAAAATCATCTCACCGGTTGTTTTGTGCCATAACCCCCACAAGCGGATGGGGAATATAGGGTTCTTCCAAATACTTTATTTCTTCACCATTCAAAGACAATTCTGCAGCTTTAACAGCGCCGTCCACATGGTGAAGCTTCGTTGCGCCCACAACAGGCGCTGTTGCCTTTGTAAGCAGCCACGCCAGGGCGATCTCAGTCATGGATACCCCCCGTTTTAACGCCAGTTTCTCCACCCTTTCAATAATCGCACGGTCCGGTTCTTCCATGGCATCATATTTGGATTTTGCATAGACATCCTCCTGAAGCCGTTTGGACGTTTCGCCTGGTGCTTTTGATAATCGTCCGCCGGCAAGGGCACTATAAGGTGTCATGGCAATCTGATCTTCCTGGCACAACCGGGCCATCTCTCTTTCTGCCTCTCTGAAAATCAGATTATAATGTCCCTGCACGGATACAAATTGTGCAAACCCCTCTCTCTGTGCCAGTGCATTAGCCTTTGCCAGCTGATAAGCATAGCAGTTGGAAATACCGATATATCTGGCTTTGCCTGCTTTTACAACACGGTTCAGACCTTCCATAATGTCATAAAGGGGTGTCTTATAATCCCACATATGATAAATATAAAGATCCACATAATCCATCTCAAGATTTTTCAGACTCTTATCAATCATCTGTTCAATATGCTGCTGCCCAGTAATTCCAGCCTGGATTTCCGCTTCCGTTCTGGGAAGAAATTTAGTGGCTACAATCACATCCGTGCGTTTTGCATAAGCTTTCAGTGCTCTGCCCAGATACTGTTCACTTGTTCCACCCTGATAGGCGATTGCGGTATCAAAAAAATTAATTCCCCTATCGATCGCCCTGCGAATAATCCCACGGGAAATATCCTCATCAACGGTCCATGTGTGCTGTCCTTTTTGGGCATCCCCAAAACCCATACAGCCTAAACAAATCCGGGAAACATTTAATTCAGACATGCCTAATTTTGTATAATTCATACCGGTTCCTCCCATATTTTACACAATTATTATGCCCTTATTCTGACACAGCAGCCTTCACTTTGCAAATACTTATAACGCATGGTCGGTCATACTTCCAATGCATGTCCGGCAAAAACAGTCCGCCCCTAAAACAGCATTCCGATATGATAAACTGCAAATGCCGCAATCCAGGCAATCACACACTGGCCAACCACCATCACAACCGCCCATTTACCACCAAGCTCCCGCTTAACAGAAGCAATGGCCGCCACACAGGGTGTATAGAGAAGGCAGAATACAAGAAGTGCCGCCGCTCCTATCGTTGTCAGGGTTTCCTGCAAAATTGCCGTACTTCCAAAAAGCACGGTCAATGAAGAGACAACGCTTTCTTTTGCCATAAATCCTGAAATCAATGCAGTTGTAATTCTCCAGTCTCCAAACCCTACCGGAGTAAATACCGGAGCAATCACACCGGCAACCATGGCAAGAATACTATTTTGAGAATCCGCTACCATATTCAGACCAGTGTCAAAATTCTGAAGGAACCAAATCACAATGGTTGCAATAAAAATAACCGTAAATGCTCGCTGAAGAAAATCCTTTGCCTTATCCCATAACAGATGCATTACATTTTTTGCGCCAGGCATTCGATAATTGGGCAGCTCCATAACAAATGGTACAGCCTCTCCCTTAAACGCTGTTTTCTTAAAAATCAGAGCCATTAAAATGCCCATCACAATGCCAAAAACATACAGGCTAATCATAACAAGGGCGCGATGCTTCGGGAAAAATGCTGCCGTAAAGAATGCATAAATAGGCAGCTTTGCCGTGCAGCTCATAAACGGAGTCAAAAGTATTGTCATTTTACGGTCACGTTCTGACGGCAGCGTCCGACTTGCCATAACCCCGGGAACCGTACAGCCAAAACCGATCAGCATAGGCACAATACTTCGTCCTGAAAGCCCCAGTTTACGCAGCAATTTGTCCATGATGAATGCAACTCTTGCCATATAGCCACTGTCTTCCAATAAAGATAAAAAGAAAAACAAGGTTACAATAATCGGCAGAAAACTTAATACCCCGCCAACGCCATTAAATATACCGTCAATCACAAGGGACTGCACAACTGTGTTTACATGCGCAGCCTGCATGGCCATATCCACCACTTCAGTAAGCGCAGTGATTCCGTAATCCAAAATCCCCTGCAAAAATGCACCGATCACATTAAAGGTCAGCCAGAATACGATCCCCATGATCCCGATAAATGCAGGAATCCCCGTATATTTACCGGTTAAAAACTGATCAATTTTACGACTTCTGACCCGTTCCTTACTCTCTTTAGGTTTTATAACCGCCTCTGCGCAAATATCTTCAATGTAATCAAAACGCATCTGAGCTACAGCCGCAGACCGATCCATACCGGTTTCTTCTTCCGTCTGTCCGGAAATTTCCTCCAGAATATGAATCTCATTTGCAGTCAGCTTTAACTGTTCAAGAATTTTTGTGTCACCTTCCAAAACCTTACTGGCAGCAAAGCGCACCGGAATCTGCACACGCTTTGCGTGATCCTCGATTAAATGCATCACCGCGTGAATTCCCCGGTGGATTCCCTCTTCGCTTTTGCAAAAATCCGTTTCCAACGGACGTTCCTGATATTTAGCCACATGGATTGCATGGCGAATTAACTCCTCAATCCCCTCCCCCTTTGCAGCAGAAATCGGCACAACCGGAACGCCGAGAGCCGCCTCCATCTCATTTACCATAACGGATCCGTCATTCTCTCTAAGCTCGTCCATCATATTCAGGGCCACAACCATCGGAAAACCCAATTCCAAAAGCTGCATGGTCAGGTAAAGGTTACGTTCAATATTTGTTGCATCAACAATGTTAATAATTCCTTTTGGTTTTTCCCTGATTACAAACTCCCTTGTCACGATTTCCTCACTGCTGTAAGGAGACATGGAATAAATTCCCGGCAAATCTGTAATCAACGTGTTCTCATGTCCCTTGATCACACCGTCCTTTCTGTCTACGGTAACACCTGGAAAATTGCCGACATGCTGTTTGGAACCTGTAAGCTGATTAAATAATGTTGTTTTACCACAATTTTGGTTGCCTACAAGGGCAAATGTGAGTATTTCATTATCCGGAAGCGGATTCTCATCTTTACGGTTATGAAATTTTCCGCCTTCTCCATATCCTGGGTGATGCTTTTCAGGTTTCAGAGTTTTCTTTTTAACCGCCATTGGCTTGTGCGGCTCTCCAATTTCGATATTTCTGGCATCCTCCAGACGAATCGTCAACTCATATCCATGAATTCTCAATTCAATAGGATCGCCCATAGGTGCATATTTGACAACCGTCACCTCGGTTCCCTGAATCAATCCCATATCCAGAAAATGCTGACGCAAAGCACCGGAACCACCCACAGACTGTATCGTAGCAGTCTTGCCAATGCTCAATTCACTTAGCTTCATTTTCTATTTCCTCCTGATGTATTAGTATTATCTAACTCTTATTTGAAAGCAGAGCAACGGTAAAAAATACCGTTGCTTCAAAATACAAAATCATACAATCGTTGTTTAATTTTTTCTTCCACAAAGAGATTACTATTAAACGCCCAAAATGTCAATAGTTCATCAAAAAACAACCGTCAGCTTCCTGCAAGGAAATAATTCTGCATGCCAAACTTTTATCCGTAAGTTCACTGATTTAAATTCATTTTATTTATGAGAAGCGCGCATATCATTCCTATCGCCAGACAAAGAATATTTATCATCATACTGCCCAGGGACAGGGCAAAGCTTCCAAATGGTATAATCATAACTGTTGCCGCGATTACAACGCCTACAATGGCATGAAATACATAAGAATAGTATTTTTTTAAAAGGATATCCATCAATTTTGCAGCACATACGATGGTCGCCAAAGCACCAATTCCCCCGGGAAGAATGACACTCAGATCCAGATGTCCCAATCCTTCAATAAATGGTGTATACAGCCCCAATGGCATCAGCAGTGTAGAAAAACTCATTCCTGGAACAATCACACTTAAAGCCAGACATACCCCGCAAAAAACATACCATCCCATATTGGGAACAAGCTTCACGGACAAAATCTCCATCGCTGTCAATACAGCAAAAATCACCACGGCTGAAATCATCATCGCCATCCAGGAACCTTTTGTTCTGCCTTCTTTTCCAGCTTCCCGCATAAGAGACGGCAGCATGCCTGCAATCAGCCCCACAAAAAGGCACACCGATGGAGCCGGATATTTTTCCAGAAAAAAAGCCAATAGATTAGCAACCCCGAGAAATCCAGCACCAATGCCCAAAATCACCGGAAACAATTGACGAATATGCACCCAAAAGTACTTTCTGGGATTGGACAGCAATTCCATCACCGGCTTATATATACCAAAAATCACACATAAAACACCGCCTGAAATTCCCGGAAGAACTGAACCCAGGCCAATGAGCATTCCCTGAAACATTGAAATCAAAATTTTCATTTTTTCTCACTTTCTTTATAACATCCTGTATTTTTTTAATTTTAAAAACAATGTCTCGCTTTTTTCCATCTTTTTCCAGTAGTATGTCATGCTCCCACAGGAAACGTTCAAAATGAGATGAACAGAACTGAATGTATGACAAATAAATCAAAAGTATACATGAAAACAGTACAAAAATGCCAAAAAGTTCAATAGAGAATCTGCAGATCGGCTTGGGCTGTTCAAAATTCTGCGCCCAGAAGAGCCCCTTCTGGCCCTCCATGCACATAAAACTATGATGCAAAATCCCGTGATCCGAATCATCCGTATATTCTACTTCTGCCCGAATATCCAAACCAGGGTTTTGCACCAAAATACCTTCATTGCCACACAAACCAAAGGAAGGAAAAAATATACTGAATATAAGAGCAAAAAGAATTGTAAAAACAGTTTTTAATCTTTTTTTCATTTTGCTCTCCTCCTTGTTTCTTGCAAATTACATAGAGGTTAACACCAAATCAAATATATGTCAATAAAACAGGGACATATTTGCATAAATTCATTCACACGCTCCTTCATATCAATCCCACATCCCAGGTCCTTTTATCTTACAAAAACAACTGCCAACTTCTTAAAAATTTTATTTAAAGATACGCCTTGAAATCATGCTCAAATACAAACGTCAATGTTCTTAATAACTCATTCTGAAATACCCTTTCCTTTGTGTATCTTAAATTATTTTCTTCAATTTTCTTCTTTGCTGAGGCAAAATATTTTTTTCTTGCTTCTGTAAGTGTTTCATCCGGATAACATGCAAGGTTTAAATCTGTCAATCCCCAGCTGATCTCTTTATATATATCCGGGTAATTTTCCATAAGCTCAAAGGCACAGTCAAAGAATAATATTTGAGGATTCATCCGTTTCCACCGCTTTACTACACCAGGTACTTCATAAGCCCTTACAAAATATTCTGTCTCATCCACTATGTTATGTAATTTTTCACAAAGCGCCCGCTCTCCCAAAAACAGCTTATCTATACACTTTCTAACCTCAAGCAAACGACCACTCATATACGCCCAGATATCCCCTGCTTTCTCGCCTTCCGGAATCCTGTTATAACCATCCGTCTTTTCATACAATGCCAGTACTTCCCAGAGCATGCCATAAACTGTTTGAATTGATGTTTGAATTTCATTTTTCATAATCTTTACGTCTCCTTGTTTACGCTTTACAGTATACAGATACAAATACACAACAGCTTAATTGAAAACAAAATTAACACACAAAACCGATCTGTTTTTTCGCAGGTAATTTCCCTGTTCCTGATTCTGGAATATCACGCGCTTCAATCGTCATTGCCAGTTCTGTAGTAATCTCTGATTCTTCCAGTTCCAGTAATCTTTCTGCCAGATTCATTTCTGCCTCTTCCAGAATTTTTCTTACATATCGACCATTTCCATAATCGATGGTTTCTCTCACAGTTTCATAATTCTGTCTCAGCTTTTTCATCGCAGCATCTGTGATTTTCATTTGTTTCTTTTTAAGCATTAACTCTGTAATATCACAAAGTTCATCAGTTGAATAATCCTGAAATTCCACATGAAATGCTATTCTCGATCGCATACCGGGATTTCTGTCAAGAAATTGTTTCATAGGTTCTGGATATCCTGCAAAAATAACAATCACGTTATCCCTGTGATTTTCCATCTCCTGAACAATTGTATGAATTGCTTCATCGCCAAATCCATTTTCATAACTGTCGCACAGCGCATACGCTTCATCTATAAACAAAACGCCGCCCTGAGCCTCCTTAAACTTCCGTCTGACCAGAGGCGCCGTCAATCCCACATAATCACCAACAAGGTCTGCACGTCCTGCTTCTACAAATTTTCCAGTCGGCAGCACTTTTTCATCCTTCATAATTTCGGCAAACAATCTGGCAGCTGTTGTCTTTGCTGTACCCGGATTTCCAGTGAACACCATATGTAAAGAAACACTTTCTTTCTGAATGCCTCTCTCCATACACAGTTTTTTCAGTTTATAATTTGCGATTGCCTTGTGAATGATTTTTTTTGCAGACGAAAGACCGATCAGTTCCTCTAATTCCTTTTTGGCAGTCCCGGCTGCTCTTTCTTCTTTCGTTCCTTCATTCAACAGGCGGATATCTGCTTTTGTAATCTGAAACAATTTCTCTTTTGGGATATGGCTTGCACTTTCACTTTCAGAAAGTAATCTTACCGCCTGATTTTGTGCCGCACGTTCCATCAGATGACGGACATATCTTCCATTTCCAAAGTTGTCTGTATGTCTTACTTTTTCAAATATGTAATGCGCCTCCATGATTGCATCCTCCGAGGCGTTAAAACCACGCGCTTTCAGCATCAGCCTAAAAATATCGGTCAGCTCTTGAGCAGTATAATCCGGAAACTCAATCCAATAAGGGATTCTGCTTTTTAGTCCTTCATTTTTTTCCATAAATGCCTGTATTCTTTCATTGTAACCTGCAAGAATAACAATGACGCTGTCTCTTTGGTTTTCCATTTCCTGAAGAAGTACCGTAATAGCAGTATCGCTCTTTAGAGAATATGCTTCATCTATAAACAAAACACCGCCTTTTGCTGCCAGAAAAGATTCTCTGATTGTCATAGCGCTGCCAAAGTCATCCAGATCCATTCCGCCACGCTCTACAAATGCACCACTTTTGAGAATTCCTTTTTCTTTTGCAATTCCGGCAAATAATTTTGCAACGGTTGTCTTCGCCGTACCGGGATTGCCACTAAAAATCATGTGCATAGAACTTGCCTGATAATCTTTACCTTTCCTTTGTTTCCTTTCTTTTTCAACAATATCCGCTGCAATAATATTGTCAATCTGTTCCTTAACAATTTTCAAACCAACCAGTTTCTTTAACTTATCATAAAAAGATTCCCCATGCGCATCTCTATCCAGCATAAATTCTTCAGAAATGTCATAATGATAGGCCTGCAGTATATTCTTATTCAAACACCACGCTTCAAACTGTTCGTAAGCCATAAGCACGTCTGTCTGAGAAAATTTCGTTCCCGGGAACTGCGCCATAAACTCGCCTGCCTGATCCGCATACTTTGCATATTCTGACCCTTTTATCAACGCTTTCATATAGCACACAGCTGCTTTTCTGTCGCCAACACCTTCTCTTAACTTAATTGGAATCACATATTTTTTTATTTGGGGTAAAAGAAAATATGAAAAACCAGGATGTTCCATATTATATGTAAAGACGAATAAACAATGATTGCGGTATTTCTTCAATAATTTTTCTAAATATTGACTTGTCATTGCATAGTCTACAGGGTCATATCCAAACTTTTCCGACAGATCAAAAACAATGACGCCCCCATAATTATTCTCTATAATCTCTTCCAGGTGATTATTTATTTTAAATATATCCGGCGCTATCTCACTGATAATTTCCATACGCCTGCTGCTAATTCTATTTGCCTTCAGTAAACGCTGCATCAGTGTTTCCGTCATATCTTTTGCCGCAGCCACACTACGACCTGATATGATATAATGAACCATATTTCCACTGTATCCCGAAACATTCTCATGGGCTTCTATGTTTGATAATTCATCTACAAATTTAGGATCATATATTGGATTGTTTTTTGTTTTCTTTTCTGAAATAACATACTCCTTAAAGTCATAATGAAATGATTTTGATTCATCATGATAATAATTATAGATCCATAAATTCGTATCCTCAATAAACCTGCTTGAAAAAGTCGAGTAATCTCTTCGCTTTGATTCAAGAAAGCACTCAAGGAATTGAAACATTGTTATTTCATGGGGGTTCTCCCTGATTCTTCTGATGTTAAAATTATCATTTAACATTCCTAAAATATAATCATAAGCCTCTTGAAACAATCCTTTTTTTTCATCATAAGAAAATACTGCAAAAATCGAATGTTCTTCTTCTCTGTACGCCAAAAAGCATATATCATTTTTCATACTTTTATACAAATAATTATTCATAGCTGAAATAGGATTTTCATAGGCATACGCTTTAAGATTAATTCTTGCATTTTCCTTGATTTCCTCAGCCTTTGCATGAAGTACAAAACCATAATATCTCATAATCCATGATCCTCCTCATCTAAGTAATCTGTTTGTCAGAAGTATGTCTTTATTATAACCGCACAAACCCGCAACATATTGCAGTTTATAAAAATAGCTGCGATTTTCAACTTATGAACTTATTTATAATGTTTCGCTGCCTTTTTATCTAAAAAAACGTTGCGAACTTATTGTCCACAACGTTTCAAAATTTTCTTACACTTTTCTATAATACTGTTTCTTAATTCTATAGGTTTTAATATTTCCACGTAATCCGCGCACTGCATTGCCCATGATTCCATTGCCTTTGGAACGCAGATCACTTCCACTTCATCCCATCGATTATCAATGTGCTGAATAAACGTATATCTGTCACCAAAATAGTCATGTAAAAGTGTATATCTTTCCTTGTCCAGTTTCAGCCTTATCTGACACGGATCTCCAAAAAACATATACAGATGCTCTGACTGAAATTGAGATGCAACTTTATCATTCCATTCTGTCGGGAGCCCTTTTACCTGACGTTTTGGTTTTCTTATCTCTGAAACAGCCGTTTCATTATCTAATACAGATATCTTCGTTTTATCTGTAATATCAGACATCAGATCGATTCTGTAAAATGCAACGTTATCGTAAGGTTCCACGCTGCAGATCAGATAATGCTTCCCGTTATACAAAATCACATAATACGGATTGGCTACATATGTCATTTTTTCACCGGATCTATTCCTTCTTGGAACAAGTTCCTTTTTCTCATTATATCCATTAAAGTGGAATGAAATTTTCTTTCCTCTTCCATGATCTGCTTCAATCGCATTTCGAATACGCCTTAAATTTTCTCTGACCAGTGCCTCATCAACTCTGGAATCCTCGAATACACTTGAAATACTGTTACTAATCTTTCCTGTTGTCTCACTGATAAAAGGAGAATATTTAGGATAGTTTACACTGGATAAAGATTGCAGCTTTTTGATTAATTTCTTCTTTGTCTCTGAATCAATATTTTTCAAAAATAATACAGCCTCTACAATCTGATTCAATTCTTCAAATGAAAATAATTGATTGTATCGAAGCCCTCTCAATTGAAGCTTCTTTGAACCTTCTTTCTTTAATCCGACATCACGCGCATGTAACTTATCTTCCAATCCTTTTGGGATAATCTTGTAGTCGGCAATCGTAAACCTGTTGTCAACAAAACCATCCGCTTCTTCTGGATTTAATTCTTTCATCATTACCTTTAAATAATCCGTTAATGTTCGTTCAGAACAAGGATGATCACGTTCCCTCATTAATCCCAAAATCTCAGTTTGAGAAATTGTTGTGTACTCATCCGTTTCTTCTTGTAAAATTTTTAATATTTCTAATATTCTTCCGATAAAATCAAAATCATGTACTATTTTTTTCTTATGTTCCATTATTTTCTCCGACTGCTCCTGCCAAAATAAGCAGATTTCAATCCGACGCTCATCGTTTTATTAAATTTGCTTATAATTACACCTTATTTTATCTTCTACTATGCCCCATTTTATCTCCACCTGCCACCCTTTTTTATTTTCTAAATGTATATATTGATGTACATTTTCTACACCTGCGGCCTCTGCCATCCAAAGTTTTAATGCATCATAATGATATCCGGTTCCTTTAATCAAATTCCAATTTTTTTCTGTCCCTGTTATTATCTCCTCAAAATTAATGCCATCTTTTCTATTTTTTTTATATATTTTCGAGTCTTCAAATTTAAATTTATTATTCACAAAATCTAAATATGCATAAAGCGATATTAGCAAATGCCACTTTTGACTAACTATTGTTTTCTCTTTATCAACAAATGGTTCAAAAACAGCAACCTTTGCCACAAGTGCATCTGCTTTAAATATATATCTGTCCCTTAAATTTAACATTTTCAGATGCTCATAAAATTTCAAATCATAGGGATCATCTGTCACGTTCCTTCCATCTGAAACAAACAGCTCTGCTAATTTATAATATGGTCCACTTCCTGGATTTTCATTTAAAAATTTATAAGTAACCGGAAATCTTTCTTTATAATTTTCTTCCGTTATGTTTGAATAAAATTCAATCACTTTACTAATATTTACGTTTTCTCCCATCTCTTTTTGCTCCTACAAATAAACCAAACTTCCTTCTTCTACATTTTCAATCAGCCAATCGACAACTTCCTGCGACACCCGAATACACCCTGACGTCCCTTGATCTGCCTTGCTAACTGATTTTGCCCGTCCTTCTCTCATATCAGCTTCTGTCACATCCGCCAGATACAAATCGCTGTGAATAAAATAGTCTTCAAATATCACCAAATATCCAAAAAATTTTACTTTATCATATTTTGCATAATATCCGCTGACATACGCCTCTGCTGCTACCTTTTGAATTTGAAACAGCCCAAACGGTGTCGGTGATTCCTCTCTCCCGTACAGGCAGGAAAAAGATTGTTTCTTTTCAAAAATCACATACTCTGATAAATCAAAATCTTCCCGTAACGTATAAAACCTGCGCAGATTTTCTTCGTTTATTCGCACATACAAATCCAGTGTTTTTTGCTCTCTATTCAATTTCAGCATAAACTGATTCGATGCACCTGACATATTTTTTTGTATAACATATAAATTTGCATTTCCTCTAAGCATTTTCTTTTACTCCCCCCTCATAATTACTTTCTTGCAAATATTTTTACCCAGCCTATCGCCAAAATTAATAAAGACAATGTTGACACGATTCCTGCTATTGCCATTATCGTGCCGCCGCTCAATATCAAATCTATAATCGTCATGATTGATGCAACAATAGATACAAAACCAAAAACTGTGATTACCGTAGTAATCAAATTTTGCTTTTCCGCAGCCTGCTGTTCCTGTTCGGCGCTTAATGAATCTATCTTTTGTTCAATCTCTACCAGCGCTTCATCGATTCCGTGAACTTCCAAAAGCCCACGATATGTTTCACATACATTGTTCCATCTGGAAACCTGAGAAGGCGCCAGTGTTCCAAATGCCCGAAAATCTAACGCTTTCTTCTTTAATTGCTTAATCTTTTTTCTTCTTTCGCTTTTTTTCTTTTTGTTTCCGCTTTCATAGAGTTCATTGTGCATCTCGCCATTGAGCTGCATACACGTATATTTTTGAATCAATACAAGAACCGTTAGTAATAAATCACCTGCCGATATTAAGATCATTTTTTTACGAATATCTTCCGGATCCATCGTTTTTTCTAAAATATCGTCCTGATATACAAAAGAAATATCTAACGTAGAAATGCAGCATCCCCAGCGATATGTTTCTTTTATTACATCACGCGCACCAAACGTGTACCAAATATCTTTCTCTGATTGATCTCTAAAAACTGTTTCCAGTCTGATCTGCTTGTGCGCATTTAAAGTAATCTGCTCTAATGTCTCCAGATTCTGAAATCTTTTTTCCACAAAAGCGACATTATGTACATAGGATTCATTTAACAGCAAGGATTTATCCTTCGTGAAAATCTCCAAATTTAAAGGATCAATCACCCTTGTAATTTCATCATATAAAATTTCATATGTATCTTTTCCCTTATATGCCCCTATATACCCATTGTTTACAAGCTTATAAACGGATTCAATATCATTATTGTGGCAAAAAACAAACAATGTTAAAAATCCGATGCCATTTTCAAATAGATATATTTGTTGATTTGAAAATCGTATCTTTTCGTTTCCCGTAAATTGAATCATCTGTTTTTCATCATTTGGCATAAACTTCTTTACATAACCAGCCTCACACCTTCGTTTAAGAAGATCCGATTTATCTGACATTTCGTCTGTTTCATCGAACGGAATACACCTCCAGTTCGATAAATAAAACGTTTTTTTCTCACGCACTTTAACCGGTATAATTAAATATGTGCCTCTCCAGGCATTTTCATATATACTTTTATTCTGTTCAAATTCGTTCATTAACTTTCCCCGCTCATTTTATTTTGATTCATAATGTTCCTCTAAAACACCATCGCCAACAGTAAAACTATTATAACATATTCACTCAAGCTTTTTTATAACTAAATTGTAGTTGCTATCATAGTGCATTCCAAGCGCTCTGCATATTCTATCGTTCACCTTATCTAAGGCTTTCTTATATTCTGCATACTGCGGAGACAGAACCATCAAGTTAGGAATGAATATATCATTATAGCCTTTATCTTGCAACTCTTTCTGCATTTTTCTCTGTGCAACAAATGACGGATGGTATTTCATAATACCAGTTTTCATTTTAACCCCTTTCCACACCATTTCTTTTAATCTTTCGTATTCGCTTTCACTCATATCACGATAATAGGCTATCATCTCGTCTGCGGTTCTTGTTTCTTGAGCAATTCCGCCTGCCATCTTCACACCTATTCCCATAATAAAAGGAACTTTTAATGTAGTTTCATCACAATACTCTAATATATTCCGCAGGGCTTGCTTCTGCTCTGGAGTCCGTAATCTGACATTAAGAAATGGTTTGAAGTGACTTTTTAAGTAATCGCCCCATTCTTTGCCCGGCAACAAAGACTCAATTGCATTTTCGACAGTTTGGTAATCAAGTAACTCATTTGCTTTGTCTGCATTGCCATCATCTATGAATTGCTTCAAAGCTTCAAGTTCTGAATCTTGTAAAACTTTTTCCTGCAATTTTTCTTGATAAATACGAAGAAGAATGCTTTTATCACCACGCTCCAAAAGACTCTGTATGTCTTTAATACCAATACCGAGCTTTCTATATACTGAAATCTTTTTTAAAATTTCAACATCTTTCACAGAGTAGTTGCGATAACCATTGCTATCTTTATCTACTGACAGCAATCCTTTTTCTTCATAATACTTAACTGCACGCTTTGTCATTCCGACTTCATTTACAATTTCATTCAATAACATCGGAAACACCTCCTTGTAATGATAGTATAAGTATGTACGCTGCGTACAGGTCAAGAGATTTTCAGAATTTTTTTCATTTTCCTCATTCAAAAGCAATTTTTACCGTTTTAACGCTTATCTTTTCTTCTCTTGGATTGATGAACATAATGTCTTATAATATAATAATACCAATTATATTTGTCTTTATGGGATTAAGGCTCCTAACAACTACAAAGGATTGTTATGATAAAGGGACGAAGAAAAATGCTATGATATTTGTAGGTGTAGCAATTTTTGTCTATACAGCTACAGCATATACTTTGATAAGCAGATTTATCAGTTAATAGAATTATATAATTAAGACGAAATAATATTAAAAAAGCAAGAGAGAAGGTAAATCAATGGCAAACCATATACCGTTTTTAGTAACTGCAGGTATTATCTTGGCAGTAGCAACAATGTTTTTTCCAATAGAAAATATAGCAGCACTTAAAATGCGTATCGTTCGTGGAATTATTTTTGGAATAGAGGGATTTTTAACTTTTTTTGTAGTCCATGTTAAATTTCCATTATTAGGATGGCGTTCGACAACAATCCCATTATTTATTTTGCTGACAATAATTTGTATCATTATTATGTTTAATGATCTTTCAAAAGCTTTGACAGATCTTTTTTGTGGAACAACTCAGTTGATTATATTATCTAAAGTTAAGTTTGGAAGAAGTACAATACTTCGTGAATTAGGAACAGAATATTCAATCCAAGGTTATCGTACTGACGGTAAGAAAATAAAAATCCGAGTGGCAGAAAAAACATTTGATAAATTACGTTCGTATGGCGATGGCAGAGCAGATGACAGGCTTCGAGTTGAAGTTTACCCAAAAACAAAGAGACTGTGAGAAAAAGTCTGTAAATAAGATTCTTCTATGATAATGAAGGGCG
>CAJKGK010000022.1 GCA_905199445.1 uncultured Lachnospiraceae bacterium
CCAGCGACACCACGGGTATGAACCGTGTGCTCTAGCCAACTGAGCTATTCCGCCGCACCAACGATGATTATTATAACCGACAGGGAAATAAATGTCAACACCTAATTTTAATTTTTTTTATGATGACACTTCACAAAAAATCCCCGCAGACATCTCTATATGTCCCGGGGATTATAAACGGCCTGCTTACTGCTGACTGCTGCTTTTCTGTTTTTTAAATACAATATCTCCGTCCTTGACAAGACCCAGCTTATCTCTGGCAATCTGCTCAATATATTCATCACTTTGAATATACTCACTCTGACGGGCCAGGTCTTCACTCAGTTCCTTTTGTTCTTCAATCTGGCCTAAGAGCTCCTGTTCTACCTGAGCATATTCACGAATCTGCTGCTTCATACCAATACTGTTATATAGTAAAATAACACCCAGAACCATGACAACCATCGTGATCATGAGCATCCCTGTCTTCTTTTTTTTGGGTCTGCCCTTTTTCTGCTTTAATGACATTATACCACCTATTTACAATCTGATTGATTACTTGTTATTCCCATTCTACCTGTTTTTACATTTTTTTTCAACATTTTTGCCAAAGACTTAAGAAATTTTTTTAACAATCTGCGAAAAAAGTTCCGTATTTTCCTGAATATGGTCATCATCACCTTAAAAGGCTTTATAAATATATTCAGCAATTTTTTCAGCAGCCACGTTACCGTGCGTACAACAATCTTATCCAGAAGCAGTAAATACAGGCCCATACCGGCAAGCATTCCCAGCATGGTATAGCTTCGGATGGCACCGCTGTCATAACGAAACATAAGGCGATAAATGAAGAAAGCCTCGGCGATCCAAAAGATCGCATCCTGTACCGAGCACAGCCAGACAGGCTGTGAAATCAGCCGTCTGAATATACGCAGGCAGTCATATGCCACAACAACGGCAGCTCCCCATGCCATTGCTGCGCAAAAAAGGCGGATCTGGTGAAGAACAGACGGGCTGATTTCCATTTATCTAAAAAGCCGCCCCCATATTTTTTCCGCCTGCTTGGAAGCTTTTTGAGATTCTGAATACGTGAGGCTGTCAATATTACCATCCACGTTAATTTCGCCTTTTTCCAATGTCAAATGACTCATATGAAGTTCATTTCCTTTAATCATCAAAAGCCCCAGAGCTGTTTCCAAAATAATCTCCCCGGCGTCAAAGGAAATCACATCCGAGACTCCGGTCAGCTGTATAAATCGCCGGTCTCGCAGTGTAAGCATATGATTATTCGTACCGCTGCCATCTTCCATAAAAAACCCCTCCTTACAAATGGATTACAGTCTGCTTAATTCATCATATTAAAATAAAATGATAATTATGCATCCATCTGCAGGAAGGGTCGGACACCATTAATTGTGATACACAAATTCCATCTCAGATTTAAAATCAATCTCAAATTTCACATTCATCTCAGATATAACGGAATAATTCTTTAGCTTCGTCCTTTTTCACGGTTTCAGCCACGCTTAAAACTTCAACCTTCACCGCTCTGGTACCGAAGCCGATTTCAATAATATCTCCGGCTTTAACATTCACCGAGGCTTTGGCTACCTTGCCGTTAATAAGTACACGTCCGGCATCACAGGCTTCGTTGGCCACGGTTCTGCGTTTAATCAGCCGTGAAACTTTAAGATATTTATCCAGTCTCATCCTTTTCTCTCCTTCATCAGTTATCAATTGGCATATCCACGCGATCTGCCAATTAATGAAAGCAGAGCTTTCATCGTAAAAAAGGTGCCCAAGGGAAACTTCCGCTTGCGGCACCTGTCTGACAATTTCTTAAGTACAATAACTATACGTTTAAATTATGCGTTTACAACGTCCTTTAATGCTTTTCCGGCTTTGAATTTCGGAGCCTTGGAAGCAGCGATCGGCATTGTTTCGCCTGTCTGTGGGTTTCTGCCTTCTCTTGCAGGTCTTTCGGATACTTCAAATGTACCAAAACCTACTAACTGAACCTTTTCGCCTTTAACTAATTCATCTGTAACAACATCGATAAAAGCTTTTAAAGCTTTTTCGGAATCTTTTTTGGATAATTCTGCTTTTTCAGCAATAGCTGCAACTAATTCTGTTTTGTTCATTGTATAAATCCTCCTAAAATGTCTCTGCATCCGCTTACTGGCGGCTTAGTTTCTTATTTAATTCCCACAGCTGATCAAGTTGCTCCGGGTCTAAGGCCGAAAGCTCCAAACCCTTTGATTTTGCTAGGTTTTCAACACTTCCAAGTCTATTTATAAACTTTTCTATAGCATTTGTCAAGCTATTTTCGGCATTTACCCCCAAAAACCTGGAATAATTAATAAGGCTGAACATAACGTCTCCGAATTCATCATCAATATGGGCCTGATTGCCTTCTAATACAGCATTTTCAAGCTCTTCAAGCTCCTCCCGGACCTTGTCCCAAACCTGATGAATATCGGCAAATTCATATCCGGTAACCGCGGCCTTTTTCTGTACCTTTGCAGCCCTGATATTGGCCGGAAGAGCTTTTGGAACCCGCTTCAAACTTTCATAAATCGTTGTCTCATGTTTTTCCTTCTTTTTAATGGCTTCCCATTGATCCAAAACCTCCTCTGAAGTCGTCACGGATGCATCTCCGAAAATATGGGGATGGCGGCTGACCATTTTGGATGCAATGCCGTCAACAATATCGGCCATATCAAACCAATTTTCCTCTTCTGCAATCTGTGCATGCATGACAACCTGTAAAAGTACATCACCCAGCTCTTCTTTTAAGTTTTCCTCATCCTTTTGATCAATAGCCTCAACAACCTCATAGGCCTCCTCCAGCATACACGGTTTTAGGCTCTCATGGGTTTGCGCTCTGTCCCAGGGACAACCGTCTTCTGCCCTCAGGCGCTTGATAATCTGCAGAAATTCCTCATATGTGTATTTCTTTTCCATGACTTTTCCTCCTGGTCTTTTGCCCGGTCCGCCATTACTGCACAGCAAAAAGGCGGCACTGATTTGTTTTTATATTAGCACATCAGATCCTGGGTGTACAGAGGACGGTCGATCAAAACATCTTTTATTGTTCCAACTGTCTTCCAAGGAAACCGGCAGCAGCCTGAGCCAGCTTCACTTCTACCTCTCCCATCCTTGCATTTTCGGTGCGGCTGGTCATAATCACAGACCCAATCACATCGCCCTCGGAAATAATCGGACAAATCACCTGAGCCGTAAATCCTTCATTATTCTGGTTGGAAATAGGAATAAAATGCCGTTCTCCAGCGACCGCATTCCTTACCTCACGCCGATGAATCAATTCTTCCAGTTCTTTTGATAAGGACTGGTTTAAAAGATCCTTTTTGGCCGGTCCGGATACAGCAATATGCTGATCTCTGTCTGTAATACTGACAATATGACCGCTGCTTTGAGCCAGCGCATCCGCATACTGCCTGGAAAAAGCGCTCAATTCTCCGATAGGCGAATATTTTTTTAAAATAATCTCACCTTCACGGTCTGTAAATATTTCCAGAGGATCACCCTCACGGATTCTTAATGTACGGCGAATTTCTTTGGGCACAACAACTCTGCCAAGGTCATCAATACGTCTAACAATTCCGGTTGCTTTCATAAAATTTTCCTCCATCTGCCAAAAACAATAGGCATAAAAAATAATCGCAGTACTATTATCTGTAAACAGTGGATTTTTATACCATGAAAGCAAAAGAATGCGATTTCATACAGGTTACCTGCCTTTATTTTGTCATCGATCCGCACCTTCACAAAAAAAATCAGCCGCAGGCTCAGGCCCCGGCTGATTTTTCCAATATCAGACTTCTGACACAATACAAATTATACCATGCATTCGTGGATATTTTCCCGATAAATTTCTTTTACCACCATAATCTCTCGGTCCGTCTCAAATATCTTCTGCATTTAGCAAAATAACCTGTTCCGGACATCCCTCGCCGCCGATGGTGACACGAAGTGTTCCCGGCGCCATGGGACGGATAACTGCAAGGGCATGACCGGCAAAGGTTGTACACGCACCTGTACAGAAGCTTTCTTCGCTGTCAGGCGCACCGGTTCCCAGACCTAAAAGGACTCCAGGTCCTTCAACAGTGACCCAAACCTTTCGGTCACTGTCTGTATTTATCCGATCATTTTCATCCTTTAAATAAATATCAATATAGGCCAGATCCCTTCCGTCAGATGCCAGCCTGCAGCGGTCAGCCTGAGGAGCAACATGAACATCTTCAGAAGCTGTATGAATCTCGTATCTGCCGGTTTCGGCTCCATTTGTATAAACGATGGCTTCTGCCTTGCCGGGTTCATAAATGGTATCAAACACATTAAAATATGCCAAAACACCGTTGGCTGTCTCCCTGGGCACAGCCTGCCTGCCAACGGATCGTCCGTTAATCAGCAGTTCAACTTCATCTGCCTTGCTGTATACTTCAACTCTAATGGGTTTGCCCTCAAAACCTTTCCATGTCCATGAAGAAACATGGCTTGTCCAGCTCCATGAACTGATCACTGGCTGGCGCTCATACAATCCAGGATCCTGAACCCCGATAAAAGGCTGTGTTCTGTTGCCGATCACAATTTCCCTGTAATAACCCTGGGGTGTTTTTTCTCCCGTAATATCAAAATCCGCATCCCAGGCCAGGCGGTACGGATAGCCGCCGTAGATGCCGTTATCCTCCATTTTGCTGTCCTTGAAAGCATACTTGCCAATGCCCGCTTCCCCAAGATAGTCCCAGGAGGTCCATGAAAAATCGCCGATGACATCAGAATTTTCAAGACACAGTTTCCAGTTGGCCGCCAGATCCTTAGGGAAAGTTTCACTGCCCACACTGATCCAGTTTGTATACTTCTTGCGGTCTGTCGCATAACGGGTTTCCGCATAATTATAGCCGGCCACATCAAGGGCTTCATAAGATTCATTGGTAGCCTCCATTACCTGAGGCAGTGTCTGAGCCAGCTTCATCATCTCACCCATATCAGCCATGGCCGTGTTAATTTCCCCGGGTATAGCCTCTGATTCCGTCCGACCGCTGCCGCCATCTGCATCTGCCTGTCCTGCCATAAGTGTCTGCATGATTTCCTGCATATGGTCCATACAGGCCAGCAGGTTATTGGTACCTGCCGTTGTGTAACGGGTGGCATCCAGGCGATGGAACTCCTGGCTTAACCGGCGCATGGTAGCCGCGCCTGCCGCAGTTCCCACCTCAGTAATTTCATTGCCGCAGGAATACATGACTACAGATGGATGATTATAGTCCTTTCTCACCATGCTGGCCAGATCCGCTCTCCAGCAAGCCTGAAAATGGGTGCTGTAATCATCCGGATTTTTCGGATCATTCCACATATCCGTCAATTCATCCATCACAAGAACGCCATATTTATCACAGGCATTCAGCAGAGCACGGCTCATGGGATGATGCGCGGAACGCACCGCATTATATCCGGCCGCCTTAAGCAGACGAATCCGCCGTTCTTCGGCACGTTCAATCGTTGCCGCACCAATCACCCCATTATCGTGATGAATACATCCGCCGTAAAGCTTCACTGTCCTGCCGTTGATGGCCAGCCCCCGCACATGATCCAGAGTGAGACAACGGATACCAAAGCTTTCCACTTTGGCAGTATCCAAAACTTTGCCCTTTTCCTTTAACTGCACGTTTACTGTATAAAGCCAGGGTGTGTCCACATTCCACAGCAGCGGATTTTTAATATACAGTCTGGCCATATACTGGCCACTTTCATTGCCCCTGATATGAAGCACCTGGGTATCCTGGCAGGCCGTCTGTCCATGAGCATCTGTCATGATTATTTCCATTTCAAGAAACCGGTCTGCAGCTGCCCGATTGACGATCTCTACCTGAGCCGTCACAGCAGCCACCTGTTCGTCACAGGAAACGGTTGTCAGCCGCACGCCGTCCGGCGATATATGTGCGGTTTCACCCACATATAATCTGACATTGCGGTAAATACCGGCACCTGCATACCAGCGGGAGTCTTTTCCGGTCCGCACGTTGACAGAAATTTCATTTTCCCCGCCGTATTTCAGCAGATGGCCGATGGGCACTGTAAATTCTGTATACCCATTATAATGGCTGCCTGCAAAACTGCCGTTGACGTAAACCTTTGCTTCCCGATACACGCCCTCAAATTGAAGCGCAATTTCCTTCCCTGCACAGGCATCGGGCACATCAAACTTTTTCCTGTAAACATAAGCCCCTGACGGCCAAAAACCCATGGAACGGCCGCCCACAGCATCCGGACTGCGCATTTCTCCGATTGTGGCATCATGAGGCAGCATCACCGGAAATGCGTCCGGTTTCTGTCCGGTCATAAAGCTCATTCCGTCCGCAGCCTTTTCAAATGTCCAGCCATCATTAAATAATCTTCCAATCATTTTATACCCACCTTCTCTATAAATAGTTTATCTGTATATTTAATTATAAGCGTTTTTTTATCAGAAAAAATGGCTGAAATGGTTTTATTTTTATCCAATTTGGGCAGCGTCCATCATAGGGGACATTAAACTTTTTAGATCCCAAATCACGAAAAGCAGTAACCATACCGGCTGCTGCTTTCCAAAGAAGGGGTACACTATATTTTTTTGTTTCTTACTCCACCAAATCCAGAATTCCTCTGATATCCTGAACCACTGCATCTGCGCCTGCTTCCAGATAAACTCTGGCCACGCTTTCGTCCCGGGCTTTTTTCTCCGCCAGGGTCAGTGCCTCGTATTCCGCTTTTGTCAGTCCCATCACCGAGCTGCCCTCAATAATACCTACAGATACCATACCGGCGTTTTTGCCTTCTTTGATATCGGCAACGGTATCTCCCACTTTCATAACTCTGGAAACAGACAAAAGTCCCAGTTTTTCCATGTTTCTGAAAATCATATATGGGTAGGGTCTGCCTTTTTGTCCCGTAGAATCCGGGCTGAACCAGCAGTCCGGACTGTAGCCTGCAGCTGCGGCTTCCGGTACAACCAGGTTCATCATTTCATCTGTATAGCCGGTCGTTGATCCGATTTTCAGGCCCATGGCTCTGAGCTGATCTACAGTTTCCGTCACATAAGGTTTGGGATTCGCATAATCCCTGACAATTTTTAAAATTTTACATTCACTAAGTTCATAAACCTTCCGGACATCCGCCTCTGTCCATTTTCTGCCCTGTTTTTCTTCCCAAAGTCTGGAAATTCTATCCATAGAAAGCATAGCTCTCACATGATCGATTTTAAGCATTCCCATCGGTTTTCTCACTTCTTCCAGTTCCGGTGTCATGCCGAATTCCTGAAAAGCTTCGATAAAAGCCTTAACCGGAGCAAAGCATCCGTAATCCACCGTTGTACCTGCCCAGTCAAAAATAATTCCATCAAATTTCATTGCATCATCCTCCATGATCTGCTTCCTGTTTCTGAAAATTTCCTGTTATCGATTATCTTGTCTCCAGAAATTCCCGGATAATTCCACACAGCCGATCCATATCCGCTTCGTAGATCTCCCCAATATTTCCAACTCTAAAAGTATCCGCATCTGTCACCTTTCCGGGATAAATGGCATAGCCGCGTTCTTTAATATAAGTGTACATATCCTTAAAGGAAAAATTATGGTGCTGAGGATATAAAAAGGTTGTAATGATCGGGCTCTGATGCTCGTGCCCAATATATGTATCAATTCCCATCTGAGCCATCTTTTCAATGAGTACCCGGTTATTATTGGAATAACGGTGATTTCTGGCTTCAATGCCGCCCTCCTGTTCCAGTTCTTTTAAAGCCTGAGCAAATGCCAGAACCACATGGGTCGGGGAGGTAAAACGCCACTTTCCGTCTTTATTCATGGTTTCCCACTGATCATACAAATCCAAAGACAGGCTTCTGGCTTTTCCTTTGCTTTCTATAAGCCGATCTCTTTTACAGATAACAAACGAAAATCCCGGGACACCCTGAATGCATTTGTTGGCACTGCTTATGATAAAGTCAATCCCCAGATCACCTACAGGGATATCTACACCGCCAAAACTGGACATGGCATCTACAATAAAGATTTTTCCGGCCCCTTTCACAACACCGGCCACGTCTGCAATATCATTTAAAATACCGGAAGTCGTCTCGCAATGAACCATGGCAACATGGGTAATTTCCGGATGTTCTTTAAGAATCTGCCCAATCTTTTCTCCGCTGGGCACCTGGTTATAAGCTTCATGGTAAATATGGTACGGAATTTTTCCATGTGCTGCAATATCCTCCATCCGCTCACCGTAAGCGCCGTTGGCCACGATTAAAAGATTATCAGCCGCGCCGATGACGCTGGTCAGAACAGATTCCACACCAAAAGTACCGCTGCCCTGCATAAGCACTGTGGTATATTCCGGTTCCGATACATGCGCCAGGTTTAACAGTTTTTGCCGGATGGACTGAGTTATGATTTTATAATCATCATCCCATGTGCAGTGGTCAAACAGCATCTGATTTTTCACAGTATCCGTCGTTGTCAGCGGTCCCGGTGTGAGTAATTTATAATAAGCCATTTTAAATCTCCTTTTCAAACTCTGATCTCGTATTTATTTACAGCGCTCCGAAAGCTCCTGGTGCTGCTCTAAAAGCTCCAGTGTCAAAGGCTGTTCAAATATTTTCGGGTAAGCCGAGCTATTGGCCGCATCGGTCGTTTCGCCCTCATACAGGGCGTTGGGATAATATTTTTGCAGTTCACTTCTGCCTTTTGTAATGATACATTCCGCCATTTCCTGAGCCAGAGGATTGGTCTGTTCTCCCTTGTCCACAACTGCAACAGATTCTGTCAGAGAAAAATTTCCTTCCGTAGGATCCGCAAAATCTACAGGTAAACCCTGCGCTTTGTCGGAGACAGCCTGCTGGCGGAGGCCAAAGCCAACGGCAACCTCGCCGGCCCGGACTTTTTTCAGGGGTGCTGAACCAGAAGATTCAATGTGGGGACCTGCATTCTCATAAATGCCTGTCAGAACCTCTTTGGCACCGTCATCGCCATAGGCACTGACCAAAGCCTGAATCAGCAGCCATGCCGTGGAGGAACTTTTAATATCTGTCACTGAAATCAAATCCTTATATTCTGGTTTTGTGAGATCCTTCAGGCAAGTAGGTACAGCCAGATTATTTTCCTCCATGACCTGAGTATTAAAAATCATTGTGCCCTCCTGGGATGTTATAGGCGCACAGTAAGTCTTCTGAGCCTGGCTGTCCAGTAAGGTGTAATCAAAAGTAAGATCCTGGAACATTTGCTTCTCTTCCTGAGCGCTGTCAATATAAAATGTACTCAAAGTCAGCAGGTCAGCCTCGATATTTGTTCCTTCGGCCATCACCTTGCCTCCCAGTTCTGAAGTTCCGAAAGTCTGAAAAATATACTTACCTTCATAACCATTGGCATCCAATGTTTTTTTCATTGCCTCAACGGCCTCGTCATCGGCATTGGAATAAATCACAACCTGGGTATCGGCATTTCCCGATCCGCCGGCCTGACATCCGGTCATCGCCATTGTGCCTGTAAATACGGCCGCTGCCATCATCAGTGCACCTACTTTTTTTAAATTCATTGTTTTTCTCCTTGTTTTCCTGATTTTCTTATGATCTTCTTTAACTTTAACTGCATATCCTAAGATTCCCTTAACCAAAAGATTGGTAAACAGAATAAACAGCGAAAGCACAAAAACCTCATTATATTTTGTATAATATTGAAGCTCCTTGATTTTTGTTGTAATGACCATCGTTCTGGCACCGGCAATAAAAATCACTGCACTCACCGTCACCATGGCATTGACAAAATAGTAGCTAAAAACCTCCAAAATCGTTGATGTCATATTGGGTGTAACAATTCTTATAATTGTTTTCATCCATGTATCTCCCATCAGCGATGCCGTTGTCTCCCATGAACTGTTTAGCTTGGAAAGTGCATTTTTCATCATCAAATACGGGGTTGAGAAAAAATGAACCACATTGCATATAATGATGAGTAAGAATGTATTTTGCAGGGAAGTTCCTGAAAAAATAAACATAAAGGCAATACCGATCACCATACCTGGTATGGTGTTGGTTACAAGGGCAATACCGTCAATCACTGATTTAAGTTTCCCGTTAAGTCCGCTTCTGGCCGTGGCCAGAGCTGCACCGTAGGTAACCAGAAGTCCTAAAAGGGCAGTACACACGGCCACAAAGATAGAATTTTTGTAAACCCCCAGAAGGCTTTGATCGCTTAACACATCCTGAATATGTTCCAGGGTAAAGGATGTCTGATAAGGCCATTCTCTGACAAAGGGAACCACAAAAATCACCGCAAAAACAGCCATAATGAACAGAATGATTCCCATCGAGGCCACCCCGCACAGACTGTCCCGAAGACGGCTTTGCTTTAATTCGATCTGAGAAATTTTACTGTATCGAATGTTGTAGCGTTCCAGGTATTTTAAAACAGCAATACTCACAATGGAAGGCACCAGCATCATCATGGCCACAACTGCACCCCGGTTAAAATCCGGAATGCTGCCCAGCATTTCATTATATAAAACCGTAGCCACCACATCATATTCACCGCCCACAGAGGCCGGAATTCCGTAATCTGTAAAGCACAGAAAAAAACACTGTACCGTGGATGCAGCCAGGGTTCCCAGAAGGGGTCTTAGAACCGTCTGCCAGAAGGTGCGCAGTTTTCCGTCCCCCATCACCTGTGAGACAACCATAAATTTCTTGTCAATAAATCCCATGGTGTTGAGAATCAGCATAAACGATATGGGCAGCGTGTAAATGACATAGCCAAACAAAAGTCCGTTAAATCCATAAATTTCAAATATCTGTCGTCCGAAAAGCTTTGTCAGCAGTCCTTGCTTTCCAAAAGAATAAATAATGGCAAACCCATAAGTGATCGTCGGCAAAAGCATAGGCAAAACAGCCAGCATACGGATCAATTGTTTAAATTTTCCGGGAAGATTTGTATATTGTATACTGTATGCCAGGATAAAGGCCAATACGGTTGCAATCAAGGCGCTGCACACCGAGACAACCACACTGTTTCCCAGGGCTGTCACAAAACCTTTGCCGGTAAGTACATCCACATAGTGACTGATGCCAAAGCCTCCGTCCTCCATAAAGGATTCCGCCAGAAGTCTCACAATGGGTATCGCCAGAAATATACCGAATATGGCCAGCACCAAAATATAAATAACCTTAATTTCTTTTTCCTTAATCTTCATTGTCTCAACCTGCCCAGGCACTATTCATCAGCGGAGAGCCAAACAGGGCATATATATTATTTCTTTTAATTTCCAGCTGATTAAGAATAAATTCTTTGACAAAGCGATTGGCAGGCGCTGTCATAATTTCTTCCGGAGCACCATACTGAGAAATCTGCCCCTGATTGACAATCAGCACCTTATCTGACAGGGTCAGCGCCTCCTCGGGGTCGTGGGTAACAATAATGGTTGTCAGGTTAAAATCTCTGGCAATTTCCTTGATTTTTTCTTTAATGGTCTCCTTAATCACACCGTCCAGAGCGCTTAATGGCTCATCCAGCAATAAAATCCGGGGTTTCATCACCATTGTTCTGGCCAGCGCCACTCTCTGTTTCTGACCGCCGGACAGCTGCTCAATTTTTTTATTCAGATGTTTTTCCAGTCCCAGCAGGTGAATCAGCTCGTCCACCTCTTCCTTTGATGAAACCCCCGGCTTATTTCTCAGGCCATACGTAATATTTTTATACACATTCAAATTAGGAAACAGGGCATAATCCTGAAATACAATGTTAAACCCTCTGCTTTCCATAGGTGCTGCCGTAATATCCTTTCCGTCAAACAGGATTTCCCCCTGATCCACAGGGGTGAGGCCTAAAATCAGATTCAACAGCGTTGTTTTACCGCATCCGGAAGGCCCTAATATGGATACAATTTCCCCGTCCTGAATTTTAAGATTAATATCTTCCAATATCGTCACATGATCATACGATTTTTTAACATGTTTAAGTTCCAGCATGAAATTCTTCCTTTCTTCCATGAGTTCGTTTACCAATTCTTTCATTAACATCCTGAATTATAAAAAATGAATTCCCCGTTTTCCGTGAAGTCGATGTCAATTTTCAGTAAAATTTCCAAGAAAAAAAGAAGGGATTTCTATAAATATTTTACAGAAATCCCTTCTTTTTTCACCACACGGATAGATATCATCCATCCGGTTTAACCATTCTTAATCTCTTAACCGTCTTTAAATCAAAACACAAAGGTCGCAATACTGTGCGGCGCCAGCTCATAGTCTGCAATTTCCTCGTGGAAACGGATAACAGCCTTGCGGGCCTCATCGGCAGTATTCATGGCTACCAGCACCTTTGTACCGTCTGGATTGGAGAAAGCAGTCATTTCCACATCCTGTGTATAGGAGGAACAGCCGATTCGTCTGGCTCCTCTTTGCACAAATTTGCTGAAATGTCCTACATAATAATAGGAGGATGCATAAACAATCTTGTCCTGATCATGAAAGGTCATCACCGGCGATTCTCCAAACCATATGCCCTCTTCCTTTAATATTTCCAGGAAACGTGGATCTTTCCAATCCATTTCCACACCGCGTTCTTCCCGTTTTTTTGTAATGCAGTCCCACTGCAGCTGCTCATCCAGCCAGTGATCCGGGCCGCCGCATTCATCCAGCAGCATGTTCCAATCCACCCAGGCACTGACCCAGTTATTCATATCACCGATAATGTCATGGGCATAAGTTTCACCGGAAATCCACGGAAGCTCATCCCGTCCCTTACACTGCTCTGAGGCAATGATCATTTTTTCAGGGAATAAATGATGAAATGCATCCAGCGCACCAAAATGATCACCGGAATACCAGTGAACGGCCACACCGTCAAAAGCGGCTCTGGAACGATCATTGCACAGTGTCTCCAGGCTGCGGTCCACAACCCGCTCCTTATTATGATCCCAGAAGAAAATTTTGCGGTCTCCCACACCGGCCCGCTCGCATGCAGGTTTCAGGTATCCGGTAACAAAATCCCGCTCCTCACCGGCCTCATAGTGGCAGGATTCCCAGCCCTGCTCGGCCTTGGCCTCATTCTGCACGGTCAGCCCCCACAGTTTGATGCCCGCCTTTTCATATTCCTGTACATATCTGGCCACATATCTGGCCCATACATCCTGACATTCTTTTTTCAGGAAGCCGCCCTTATCCATACGGCCGTTGGTTTTCATCCATGCTGGCGGACTCCATGGTGATGCAAAAATTTCCAGACCATCAGACTGGGCCATTGCACCCTTAATCATGGGGATC
This sequence comes from uncultured Lachnospiraceae bacterium, assembly GCA_905199445.1. Lineage (GTDB taxonomy): Bacteria > Bacillota > Clostridia > Lachnospirales > Lachnospiraceae > Catenibacillus. The sequence goes on from CAJKGK010000022.1 coordinate 13,289, forward strand.
ACATCCTCAAAATCCCGTTCAATAGAAAAATGCTCAAGTTCATAATCTTCCGGCGTATCATCATAAGAATAAAAATCCGTGGAAAAATCGCAGCTGTTAATCGTTGTCCGGCAGAAATTATAGCCAATTCCCTTTTCCCGGTCAAAATAAGCTTCCAGAACTTCCTTTTTCTTTTCATCATCCAGCTTTTTAAAATTTACAGCTGAAGACTGGGTAAAAGCACCGCCGAAGCCTTCGATTTTCTGATACGCCACCTGGTCATAAACGTTGAGGATATTAAGCTCATTGCCGTCATTGCCCGGCTTATCCTTTCTGAAATTAAGATCCGCCTTGTGCTCTAAATGCACACCCTGCGCCATGTTGGTTTCATAAACCTGAATTGTTTTTCCCATAAATATACCTCCTGTCATACCTTAAGAATCAAGCATACCTCCAAAAACAAACTGCCAACCGGGAATGCCACGGTTGGCAGGGGTATGTGCTTATTATAGCAAATACAATCTCAGGCTTAAAGCACGAGACCGGCTTTAATAATAACAAAATCCGGACTTTTTTATCACTCTGACATTAAATGCTTTTTCAAAAATTCCACAACCTGAGGATAACAGTCCAGTTTATTTTTCAGCTTGCTCAGACCATGACCTTCATCGGCATACCGAAGGTACTTTACGGGAACACCTCTGTTTTCCAGGCTGGCCACAATCTGATCTGCCTCACTGACAGGCACACGGGGGTCGTTGGCACCATGGATCACCATCAGAGGCGCCGTAATCTGATCTACCTTATGAATCGGTGAAACCCGACGCAATGTTTCTCTGTCATGCGCCAGTGTTCCATATTCAGATTCCCGATGAGAACGGCGGTACTCAGCAGTGTTTTCAAGGAAAGTTTCCAGATCAGACATCCCCACCGTATCCACGGCCGCTGCCCACAGATCCGGATAATTGGTAATGCTGGCCAATGTCATATACCCACCGTAGCTGGCACCCATAACGGCAATACATTTAGGATCCGCAATACCGGTATCTATAAGGTGCTGTACCAGACAGGCCACATCGTGAACACTGTCCAGACGCTTTTCCACATCATCCAGATGATGATATTTCTTTCCATAACCCACACTGCCCCGGATATTCGGTGCAACCACATTAAAGCCCTGGCCCACCAGATACTGGATTAACGGGGTATACATCGGAAATTCCTGACCTTCCGGGCCGCCGTGAATTTCCAGAACAACCGGGCCTGGCTTATTGGGAGATCCTGGTGCCCGGTAATACCAATAAGGCACACGCAGTCCGTCGTAGGAATTAAAGTCTCTCAATTCCGGCTCAGCCATTTCTTCCGGCAAAATTCCTTCAATGGCACTGTCAGTCACCGCATAAATGCTGTCCTCGTCCAGATCCAGAATCCACAGTCCTGTAGGACGGCGTCCGCTTGTAAAGGAAAACAGAAGCTTATGTCCATTGGGTGACCATTCCATCCCCGCATAAGTATAGATAAAACCCTTTGGAGGCAAAGGTGTTGCGATGAAATCCCCTGTTTTTGTATCCATCACCTTCAGATCACCATAGCCATCCCTGTTGATCACCATGGCCAGATAACGGTCGTCACTGCTTAAAGCCAGGGCGCTCACATCCCAGTCTCCATGATAAACCGGAGTCATACGGCGGGATGCCACATCATAATATGCCACATAAAGAAATTCGTCATCTTCATCCGTAGTCACATAAAATCCTGTACTGTCAGACTTCCAGGCCGTTGACTCATACTGAGCAAAGGTGCCTTCCGGATAAAGGTCATGACTTTCACCGGTATTCATGTCAATAATGTACATACGATTATCAGACATACCCTTTAATTTGTTGTACAGCATATATCTGCCGTCCGGTGAAACGCTGGCCGGCATATTATAATTGTCATGATTTTCAAGGACAGTTTCCACAACCTTTGTGTCCATATTCATTTTGCAAATATCAAAACTTGCCTTATTTCTCTGATTGCAGGAAAAATATAAAGTTTTAACATCTTTGTCAGCACCGCCCAGATAAAAACGGGAGGTTCCGTCACAGGTAAGATCCACAGCTTCTTGTGCGCCGTATCTGAGAATATAAATCTGCTCCTGTTCATTTCCGCCAAAATCAGAAGCAAAAAGCAGATCCCTATGATTGGCCGTTCCGGCAAGGCGCCAGATCCGTTCCTTGTAAAAAGTCAGCTGTTCTGGTTTTTTGTCTTTTAAAGACATTTTCCAGATTTGATCCACACCACTCTTGTTGCTCAGATAGGCAATCTCATCATCACCGATCCAAACACCGCTTCTGTTTTCTACAACTGTATAGTAATTTTTAAGTTCAGCCATTTTCAAGATCCCCTTTTGATAATGTATTTAAATAATCAGCCACAATCATACCACTTTCAAGCTGAATACTTACCAGCTTTTTAATTGGTGTCACTTCATAGTTAATATCCGCTTCAACAACCTGTGCCCGTTTGGCAAACTCGGCTTCACATTCATCATGAACCTTAGCAAGCAGCTTCTTGTCTGCTTCATCATGGTTTTTCCCAAGTTCATGTTCACAGGAACGGATGGTCAGTGTCCACATGAAAAGTGCAAAGAATTTAGGCAGATCCAGATTGTCAAAGGCCTCTGATTCCTTACATGGCACAGCATATTCTTCATTGGTTTCGATGAAAGCCTTTTCGGCACCATAATTGCCCTCATCATATTGAATAGACACTTCAACCATTTTGGCAAAAGGGTTATCCGGAGAAATCAGATGCTTCACCTGATTATAATACACCTTTACGTCCTGATAATTTTGATGATAAAAATCATTGCGTTTAAGCGCAGCCTCACGGCGGGTAAACGGCATTTCCTTATCACTCTGAATCCGCTGTTCGAAAAAGTAAGGCAGCTCTGTGACAAGGGTTACTGTACCGTACTTTTTGGCATAACTGCTGCTGCTTGCTCCGGCATTCATCAGAGTTTCAGGAGGTACATCAGAAAATTTTTCATAATAATCATAGGTCGCTTCCTGCTCAATCATGGGGAAAATCGCCGGTGCATAAGGGGTAATATAATTCACCTCCGGCTCGCCCAGATGAATCGGAATATTCTGACGCCTGCTGGCAGCGTAAAGTTTATCCCAAATGGGATTTAAATCTTTTGTCAGGTACCAGTAAGTCCCGCCAAATCCTGAATTATGCAGCGAATACATAAATACCGGTTGAACTTCATCAATAATTTTCATTAATACCTGTGTTTCAGGGATGGGATCATTAAAGGAATAGTTTTTATAATTAAACGGGAATGTCCATTCCGCCTGCTCATATCCTGCAGGCCGGAAATAATTTCTCGCATAATTGGACAGGGTAAACGGACCCTTAAACCATTTTTCATTCAGCTGTGTTCCATCTACATCGATACTCTTAATAATATACCATGTATAATCCAGGGATTCCCGAAGATCATCATCTTCTGTAATAGCCCTTGTAAAATACTCAAGCATCATGGCGCCCATCGGTTCATTGGGATGGGGACAGCCAAACATAAAGGCGTTTTTGCTTCCCTTTCCGATTTTCATACAATAAATAGGATGGCCGCCCCGAGACACACCGGCCTTAAAAACCTCCACCTTATCCGGATATTCTTCAGCCAGAGCCAGTGTATGCGCATCCATCTCATCCACAGTGAGAAACACCTTATAATCCGGTACATTTTCAATTAACTTGCCAAAATCGGCCATTAAAATCCCCCATTTCTGTTTCACGATATAAGATCCGTTAATTTAGACCTTATGCATTCTGATTTTTACTAATCGCTTCCTGTTCATGAATTCTAAAGCAGGCCGCACTGTGATTGCCGCCTAAATCCACGGTTTCCGGATATTCTTTAAAACAGCGTTCACAGGCACAATAGCATCTGGGCGCAAAGTAGCAGCCAGGGCCATTATCAATCGGTGTCGGCGGCTCGCCCTGAATCTCGATAACCTCCCGTTTTTCCATAGGGTCAAGGGATGCACAGTTGGAAATCAAAACCTTTGTATACGGGTGCTGTGGATTGTGAAGCACTTCATCTGTGGGTCCCATTTCCACCACACGTCCCAGGTACATAACCGCAACCTTGTCGGAAATATAGCGGGTTGTTGCAATATCATGGCTGATAAATACCATGGCCGTATTTTTAACTTTTACAAGATTTTCAAGCATATTGATAATATCCGCACGGATCGAAACATCCAGCATGGATACCGGCTCATCGGCGACCATAAAGGTCGGGTTAAGCAGCATGGAGCGCAGAATCGAAATACGCTGCAGCTGGCCTCCGGACAGTTCATGGGGATGACGGTCAATATAGTCTTTTGCCGGACGAAGACCGCTCTGTTCCAGAATATCCAGCACAATCTTCATCTGTTCCTCCTCAGATCCCCCGATTTTATGAAGTTTTAAAGGACTCATGAGAATCTTTTTTAATGTATATCTGGGATCAAAGGTATCAAAAGGATTCTGGAAAATCATCTGACAGTTTTTACGGAATTTCAAAGGTTCCTTTTTCAGCATCCTGGCACTGGATTCTCCAAACAGTTTAATGTCACCGCCAGACGGATCCTCCAGACGAATGAGCAGCCTTCCCAGGGTAGACTTTCCACATCCGGATTCTCCGATCACACCCAGTGTTTCTCCTCTTTTAAGTTTAAAGCTCACACCATCCACGGCCTTAATATGCTGTTTGCGGCTCACTTTTCCGTCTTTTTTCTGTACCTTTTTCTGTACATACCATTTTTTTACATTATCAACCTGGATGACATATTCCTGATCATCCTGGACTTTTTTTTCTTCAACGCTCATTCTTCCTCACCTCCTGTAAGATGACATGCAACCTGCCACTTCTGTTCCGGACGTCCCACATTTTCCATTTGGGGCAGTGAAGTCTTACATTTTTCTGTCGCATATGGGCATCTGGGAGCAAATACACAGCCTGTCGGTTTAATAGAAAGATCCGGCAGAGATCCCGGAATCCCCCTCAGTTCACTTTTTTCACCCTTAAATGATGGAAATGATTTTAAAAGTCCCTGTGTGTATGGATGCTTCGGATGTACAAGCACATCTGTCACATAGCCCATTTCCATAATTCTTCCCGCATACATCACAACAACCTTATTACAAGTCGAAGACACAACCGACACATCATGGGTAATCATAAGTCGGGTCAGATTCAGTCTTTCCTGTAAAAGCATGATTTCTCTTAAAATCTGACTCTGAGTAACAACGTCCAGCGCCGTGGTTGCCTCATCCATCACAAGAAGCTTTGGATTAAAGATCAGACTCAGGGCAATGGAAATACGCTGCATCATACCGCCTGACAGCTCATGAGGATAAAGCTCATAAACACGGTCAGACAGATTAACAATTCGAAACAATTCGAAAATACGTTTTTTAATTTCGCTTTTGGATGTCTTTGGACGGTGAATCAAATACACATCCTCCAGCTGCTTGCCGATTTTATGCACAGGGCTGAGGGCATTCATGGATTTCTGGAACACAACAGAAATATCATTCCAGCGCACTTTTGAAAGTTCTTCTTTTGAAAGCGTTAAAAGGTCTTTGCCTTCAAATATAGCTTCACCGTCAACCTGGGTGATCTTTTCCGGAAGGAGCCTTAAAATTCCCATGGCCAGGGTGGACTTTCCCGAACCGGATTCACCTACAATACCAATGGCATCCTGCTCTTCCACTTCCAGGAAGGCATCCTGAACAGCATAAACTTCTTTATCTTTTAACTTGTAGGTCACATTAAAGTTTTTGACTTCTAATAATGCCATGACTCTTTCCTCCCTTATTTGTTACTCTGCATTTTCGGAGAGATGAAGCGGTTTAAGCCCTCGCCGATCATAAAGAATGTCAGCACGGTAATAACGACAAAAATACCCGGTATCGCCGAAATCCACGGACATTTCACAAGATACTGTTTTCCGGAGTTAATCATCTGCCCCCAGCTGACAATATTCGGATCTCCCAGTCCCAGGAAGGAAAGGCCTGCCTCTGTAAGAATGGCACCGGAAATCTGCATGGTCGTGTTGGCAATAATCGGGAAAATCCCATTTGGAATAATATGCTTAAACATAATGCTGATTCTGCTCTCACCCATGGCCTGAGCCGCCTTGACAAAGGTTCTCTGACGCAGAGAAATCGCCTGAGCACGCATCAGTCGGGCATTCCCCGGCCAGGAGGTGAGACCGATCACGATCATTACATAACGCAGGTCACTTCCAAAAATAGCAACAATAATCAAAATCAGGAAAAAGGACGGTGTCATTACAAAAATATTAATAAATTCCACAATCACCTTGTCTACCCATCCGCCAAAAAATCCTGCAATACCGCCGATGAGTGTTCCCACAATACCGGAAATCGCTGCTGCAATAATACCGATTTTCAAAGATGTCCGGGCACCATATAAAATCTGGCTGTAAATGTCACGCCCCAGGGCGTCCGTTCCGAAAATAAACCCGTCTGTACCTGGCGCTACCTTAATACTGTCATACAGCTGGTAAGGATCATGTGTGGCAAACAGAGGCGCACCAATGGCTGCCGTAAATAAAATGACCAGCAGAATCAGACCCGTACGAAGCTGAGAATTCTGACGCAGTTCTTTACCGAATCTTTTTAATTTCTTTTTCATAATGCTCCTCCTTAGTCATCATACTTAATTCTCGGGTCAATAAGACTATACACAACATCCACAAGAATCATCATAATTGCCACAGTCAGGGCGATAATCAAGTAAATTCCTGTGAGTACCGGATAGTCACGTTTACCGATCGACGAGAATAACAGGCGGCCCATACCCGGCCATGAAAATACGGTTTCAATATAAACGGAACCTGAAATCAAAAACGCAAGGCTTGTACCAAGAACTGTAACCGTAGGGATCAGAGCATTTCTTAAAACATACTTATTGAAAATACGATTTTCCTTCATGCCGGTTGCCCGAAGTGTTGTAATGAAGTCTTCGGACATAACCTGAAGCACCGAAGAACGGGCAATACGAAAATAATAAGGAAACTGAACAAGGGAAAGGGTAGCTACAGGAAGAACCAAATGATAGGCCACATCGCCCACATGCTGTAAACCTTCGTACCCGGCTCTCATATTTTCCATACCGGAGGTGGGAAACCATCCCAGGTTGGATGCAAAAATTAAAATAATCATCAGGCCCAGCCAGAAACTGGGGGTCGAGTCAAAAATATAAGATAACACACACATCAGTTTATCAAAAACGCCACCGTTTTTCCGGGCAGCATAGATGCCAAGACCTGTGCCCACAACAACGGCAATAATTAATGCAGATAAGGACAGAAGAATCGTTGGGAAAACCTTATCCGCAATCAGCTGTAAAACTGGCTGTTCATTGGTATAAGAATAGCCAAAATCACCTTTGCACACATTAATCAAAAAATCAATAAACTGTTCAGGTATAGATTTATCAAGTCCGTATTTAATCGTCAGAGCCTCAATCTGCTCCGGGTTCGGATTATCCACACCTGCCAGAATACGTACCGGATCGCCAGGCGCGCAACGTACCAATACAAAGTTAATACAAACCGAAATAAGCACAACAACAATTCCGGTCAGAACTCTTTTTCCGATATACCGTTTCATAAATGACCTCCTTGCGTTACTTCATTGCAATGTATTTTTATCCTTCAAAACTCAAAATTTTCTATAGAAAAAGCCCGACATTTATCGGACTTTTTCTGAAAATTATTTTAATCTGCTCCAGTGTCGAATCCTTTACTGGGCCAAAAAACCGACATAAGTAAATTCTTCGGATGCACACTTATCTGTTACATCATAAGGAGAACCAACAATGTTATTCGGTACAGGGAATTTTGTACCATTATCAAGTAATAATACCATAGGAACTTCTTCACTCATGATCTTCTGAATTTCACTGTAGTACTCAGCCCGCTTTGCTGTATCAGATTCAGAATCACTTAATGCAAACAATTCATCAACACGCGCATTACTGTATCCACCAACGTTACTGGATTCTCCAGTACGGATACGTCCGGCCAGTCCGGATACATCCGGTCCCTGATAACCGGCAAGCATTGTGATTGTAAAGTTGTGGTTCTGATTTACCTTTTCAACCCAAGCCGCATATTCCATCATATTAATTGTAAGGTCAATACCTGCTTCTGCCAGATTTGCTTTGATGATCTGAGCCATATCTCCGAAGTTGCCGCTTTCAAATACATCCATTGTCGCATGCAGATAATATCCGTCTGCATCCTTTGTATAACCCGCTTCTTCCATAAGCTTCATGGCTTCTTCTACATTTCTTTCTGGCTGAACATAAGTTTCATCAACATAATCGGTCAGCAGCGGAGAAACATATGTATCTGATCTTGCACCTGCACCGCCGACACGATCAAAGATACCCTGACGGTCTACAGCCAGCTGTACAGCTTTACGTACCTCTGGTTTTCCGAAATCCGGATCAGCAAAGTTGAATGTAATATAAGTTCTGTTAATCCAAAGTGCATTAAATACACGGTAGTTTTCATCTTCATCCAGCTCACCAACATTAGCTGTCGGAACACCGGTACCAAGGTAGTCAACTTCACCATTTAAGAATGCCTGATAAGCAGAATCCGGATCAGCATAAACAGCAAAGATAACCTTGTCCAGATGTGGTTTGTCGCCCCAGAAATCATCATTTCTTACCAGTGTTACACCAACGCCTGTTTCATAGGATTCAAACTTGAATGGGCCTGTACCTACAGGATTTTTAAGCGCTGCATCACAGGTTGCCGGATCCTGTCCTTCATAAAGATGCTTTGGCAAAATAAATGTGCCATACCATCCAAGTTTTGAAACAATGGTTACGTCTGCAGCCTTTAAGTTAAATACAACTGTATTTTCATCCGGACATTCAATTGATTCTACAGAAGACAGGCTTGTCGCTTTAAACCAGTTCTGTTCAATGGCTGTGTCATAGGTCCACTTCACATCTTCAGATGTAAACGGTTCACCGTCATGCCACTTCACGCCTTCTGCCAGATGGCAGGTCAGTGTCTTTCCATCTTCGGAAAATTCATAAGATGTTGCCAGGTCAGGAACAATCTTACTGTCAGCTGTCAGTTTAAACAAACGGTTATACATATTCTGGGCAATCGGCCACAGGTTATCATCCGATTTGTAGTCCGGGTTAAAGCTTGAAGGATCTCCGCCGACGGAAACTACAAAAGTACCGCCTTCCTCAATTTCACCTTCCGGCTGACTGTTGTCTGCAGATGCTTCGGAATCAGCTTCACCGGCTTGTGTCTCGCTTGCAGCTTCTGTCTCAGCAGCTGCCTGAGTTTCGCCTGCGGGTGTCTTTGTTTCACTGTTGCCGGAATTGCCGCCGCCACATGCCGCCAAGGAAAGCACCATAGAGGATGCAAGCAATGTAGCAAGTAATTTTTTCATCTTCATACTAAATCTCTCCCTTTTTTTATTGTATACAATCACTGTCCAGCGTTATTGATTTATTATATCAGAGTGACACAGTGATGTCTACTCTTTTTTTATATATTTTTTATATTTTTCTTAGTTTTTTCCCATTTTTTATGTCAGTTTTTTTCTGAATTTTTCGAACAATTTTATTTTTTCACACAATTTCAATCTATTTAAAGAATTTCCTTAAAATATCTGAAAATTTCTATTCCATTCACAGTATCCCTGCGCTTAAATCGGCCGCACATCCGCTCCGGATGCCACTGAACACCATACACAGGAAGCGTCTGATGTTTCAAACCTTCCACAACAATCTCACCGGAACAGATGCCATCGTTTAATATATCGGTAAAAAAGTCTGCCCTCCTGTTCACAGCATACTGAACAGGCATAAGCCCTTTCCCCAGTTTTCCCACTGCCTGATGATGCCGGCTGTTTACAAAAAAATCAGGACCGTACAGTTTTTCCAGCCAACTGCCGGGCAAAGCCTTTGTGGCATGAATCAGATCCTGATTTTCCGATGTATGAAGCTTCCAGTTTTTCAAATGCTGGATCAGAGTTCCTCCGAAATAAACATTTAAAACCTGCATTCCCCGACAGATTCCCAAAATCGGCCGCCCCGCGCTCACAAAAGTATCAACGGCTTTCAGCTGCTTTTCATCCAGATCATTATCAACGTCCGATGATCCTAAATCAGGCTGACCAAATCTTGCCGGGTTGATATCCCCACCGCCGGGAATTACCAGCCCGTCCAGGTTGGCGCCGCTGTCCCCATCCTTTAAGAATCGCACAGAAACCCCGACCTGCGTTAAAGCCTGAATATAATTTCCACACTTTTCTTCATATCCCACAATTCCGATTTTTTTAATAGCCATTGTTCATCCCCCATACGCAAACCATATCTCATGGTCTTTTGACACTGATGCCATAAAAAAATAGTATATCTCTGTTTTCCAATTTTACAGAGATATACTATTATATTTGTCATCCTAAAAAAATATAACGCCGGACATTTACTTTCCCAGTCCCAGCAGCACATAATCCACAATCGACGCCAGAATCATCAATGCTGCGCTGATTGTGCCAATAACCAGCTTTGGTCCCAATACCCTAAAATGTCTGTGCCAGCCATTGCCGCCCTGAAAACGCTCCTGCTTTTTTCCTTTAAGCATAATCATCCCCGCAACAAGAAACAGGGTCATAGCGGTAAGAAAAAAGAGGACATTTTTTGCCATTTCCAGTCCTGCGGCCAGGGAACCTCCACCGATCATCATCCCCGCTGCCAAAAACAGGAGGGCAATCGCAGCACCTGCAAGCAGGCCAATCATCAAAGCCTTTAAAAGGTCAATCAAAATATTCTTTACAGACACCGAAGATTTGGACTCACTCATGTTTTGTCCGCTCCTGACCGCTATGCACATGATGGCAGGCAACAAAATGACCGCCGCCCACATCGATCAGCTTGGGAACGCCAGACTGGCATTCCTGTGAACAATATTTACAGCGTCCCTTAAAACGGCAGCCATCCGGCGGATTAATCGGGCTGGGCACATCCCCCTCCAACCGAATTTTTGTGGCTTCTCTGGCTTTTTCAACCTGAGGGTCCGGAATAGGAATCGCCGACAGTAGTGCCTGAGTATAGGGATGAAGGGGATTTTCAAAAAGCTCCTCCGAAGGTGCCAATTCCACAAGAGAGCCTAAATACAGCACAGCCACACGGTCAGAAATATGTTTAACCATGGACAGATCATGGGCAACAAATAAATACGTCAGACCCATCTCTTTCTGAAGATCAATCAAAAGATTCACAACCTGCGCCTGAATGGACACATCCAGCGCTGAAATAGGCTCATCAAGCACAATAAATTCCGGCGCCACGGCCAGGGCTCTGGCAATACCAATACGCTGCCGCTGGCCCCCTGAAAATTCATGAACAAAACGGTTGGCATGCTCCCGGTTAAGCCCCACCATTTCAAGACATTTAAAAATAGTATCCTGGCGCTCCTGTTTATTTTTCGCAAGACGATGGATGTCAATACCTTCACCGACGATCTCGGCAACGGTCATACGGGGGTCCAGAGAGCCATAAGGATCCTGGAAAACCATCTGTACTTCTTTTTTAAAGGCCTGACGTTCTTTACCGGACAGAGTGTGGACATCTTTGCCTTTATACAAAACCTGTCCATCCGTTTTGGAATACAGACCAATACATGTACGTCCACAGGTTGTCTTTCCGCAGCCGGACTCTCCCACCATGCCCAGTGTCTCGCCTTTATAGATATCAAAGGAGACATCATCAACCGCTTTCAATACGGCGTTTTTTCCTACATTAAAATATTTTTTTAAATGCTTCACAGAAAGCAGAACTTCTTTTTCAGTACTCATGTCGCACTTCCTTTCAGGTTTGGCATTTCAACGGCCGGAGCCATGGGATGATGAAGCCAGCAGGCTGCCGTGTGGCCGTCTCCGAAATCTGTCAGCTCCGGCATCTGCGCCTTACAGATTGGCATACAGTACTTGCAGCGGGTACAGAACGGACATCCCACCGGCGGATTCAGTAAATCCGGCGGAATTCCCGGAATGGAAGCCAGTTTCTGTTTATTTGTAAGATCCAATCTGGGTACAGATTCAATCAGTGCCCATGTATACGGATGTCTTGGCCGATAAAAAATATCTTCGGATTTTCCCCGCTCCACGATGATTCCCGAGTACATAACAGCAATATCCTGAGCAATATTTGCCACAACCCCAAGGTCATGGGTAATCATAATAACCGATGTATTATGCTTTTGCTGAAGTTCTTTGATAATATCCAGAATCTGACTCTGAATCGTCACATCCAGAGCTGTTGTAGGCTCATCACAAATTAAAAGCTTCGGGTCACAGGCAAAGGCAATGGCAATCATTACTCTCTGGCGCATCCCGCCCGAAAACTGATGGGGATACTGCTTTACCCGTTTTTCAGGCTCAGGAATACCGACTCTGCGCAGCATTTCCACAGCTTCCTTCTGAGCTTCTTTTTTATTCATATGCTTATGCGCCATGAGATTTTCCATAATCTGCTTTCCCACGCGCATGGTTGGATTCAGGGCAGCCAGAGCATCCTGGAAAATAATTGCACATTCTCCGCCCTTATAGGCCTGCCATTCTTTTTTATTATAATTTAAAATATTTACATTATTATATAGGATTTCACTGTCTTCTTTGATCTCACCCTGAGGCTTTTTGATAAGCCCCATAATAGACTTGGCAGTAACGGACTTTCCACAGCCGGACTCTCCTACAATGGCAAGAGCCTGGCCTCTGACCAGATCAAAGGATACCCCCCGGACGGCCTTGACCTCACCGGCATAAGTATGATAGGAAACCCTGAGATTTTTCACTTCCAGAATATGATTATTTTCATCCATAGGTCTGTTTCCTTTCTTCTTGGATTTTTCTTTTGGGCCGCTTGAGATTACTTACGCAGCTTCGGATCAAGCGCATCACGCAAACCATCACCAAAAAGGTTAAAGGCCATCACAATGATACACAGGATCGCACATGGGAAAAACAGCTGGCTGGGATAAAAATCCATGGTCTGCTGGCCCTGGGAAATGAGGACACCAAGGCTGATTTCCGGTGCGGTTAATCCGATACCCAAAAAGCTTAAGCCGGCTTCGGTAAAAATAAACTGAGGAATTGCCGTGGAGGCATCCAGCAAAAGGATACTGAGCATATTGGGCACATAATGTTTAACAATAATTCTCAGAGGACTGGCGCCTAAAACCTCGGCCGCATATACATATTCGGATTCTTTAAGCTGTTTGATCATACCTCGGGTCTGCCGTGCCGTTACACACCAGGAGGTAATACTTAAAGCAACCAAAAGGGCAAAAAGATTATTGCCCAGCACCATCATAATCAGAATCGTGATTAAAAGATGGGGCAAAGAGTTTATAACCTCGATCACACGCATCATAAGGTCATCCACCCATCCGCCGAAATGAGCCATAACAGCCCCGTAAAGGGTTCCGACCACAAGCTTTAACACCGTGGCTACCAGTGCAATAATAATAGAAGCTCTGGCACCGACCCAGATTCTTGAAAACAGGTCACGTCCCAGGTTATCTGTACCGAACCAGTACTTTGCGCTTGGTCCCTGGTTTTTTTCAAGTACATTCATGGATACATAATCATAGCCGCGAATATGGGGTCCGATAATAACTAATATAATCAGAAGTCCCAGTGCAAATAAAGAGGCCATGGCCACCGGATTTTTTCTAAGCCGCCGCCAGGCATCCTGCCAGTAGGAAATCGTAGGACGGTCAATCCGATTGGCTTCTTCCTGGGAGTAGCCGATGATTTTAAATTGTTCAGGCTTTAACATAATTTCTACTCCTTCCTACTTACTGCTTCCCGGCATGGCAATACGCGGGTCTACAACAACATACAAGATATCGGTAATGAATAAAACCACAATATACAGCATAGACAAAAGTACAGTCAGTCCCAAAACGATGGATAAATCCTGATTATTTACCGATGTTACAAAATACTGACCGATTCCGGGAATGGAATAAATACTTTCAATAAAGAAGGAACCGGTAATACACATAGCAACCGACATAGGCAGCTGAGTCATAACCGGAATAAAAGAGTTACGTAAAATATGTTTGCGGATAATCCGTCCCCGGCTTAAGCCTTTGGACTCGGCCGTAAGTACATAATCCTGATTAATAACGTCCAGCATGGATGTTTTAAGCAGTCTGGCATAAGTGGCGATGTAGGTAAAGCATCCGGTCAGGGTAGGCAAAACCGTATACTCCCAGCCGCCAAACCACAAATCCTTACCTTCCGGCCATCCAATGGTGGGAAACCACTGAAGGGAACCGGCAAAAATCTTCTGAAGTACAAGACCAAAAACAAGGTGCGGTACGGAAATCAGAAGAACCGAGAGTCCCACAACACAGTAATCCGGAAACTTTCCCCGTTTGACCGCAGCCAATATACCAAGTAAAAGGCCGACCACCACACCCAGCAGCATCTGCTGTATACCAAGCCTTGCGGAAACAGGAAGACGGGTGTATAAAAGCCCGCTGACGGTCTGTCCGGCATAAACAAAGGACTCACCGAAATTACCATGCAGCATATTGTTCATTGTTGTCAGATAACGCTCCATAACCGGCTTATCCAGTCCGTAGCGCTCATACAAGGCCTCCTTAGCCTGAGGCGCCAGACGTTCGGCCCGCTGAGAAAGCGGATCCCCGGGAACAGCCTCCAGGAGGAAAAAAGTTGCCGTCGCAATAATAAAAAGTGTTAAAATCATTTCAAGTATGCGGCGGATAATGTATTTTACCATAATAATGCCCCCATGTTTTATATGGGGAAGCGCCTGCACTGCAGACCCTTCCCCATCTCAGGTTTCTTATATCTGTTTTCATTCAGACAGTATTCATCTGTACGCTGGTCGGACAAAAATCAGCACATGCGGCTGTCTAAGCTTCGTCCCGCGTCATGCTCAGTTGCCTCTGCCTTCGATGTAAGTCATAATAAATTCCTGGCTGGCTCCGAAGGAAGACCAACGGAAATCTTTCACCCATGGCTTTACAAAATACTGTTTTGTTTCATAGCAGATTGGAATAATTGCACTGTCATCAAAAATTATCTGTTCCATCTGCTTGTAAATTTCAAGACGCTTTGCATTGTCATTTTCACCCTCTAAGGATTCTGCCAACGCATCGTATTCCGGATTGCTGTAGTAGCCAAAGCTTGTATAAATACCTGTGCACAGTGTATACAGGACATCCAGCGGATCATTATAATCACTCCACCATCCGGAGGAACATACATCATAATTGCAAGCCTCTCTCTCTGCAATAAATAAGGAAGAATCACCGACTGTATTCAGCTCAACCTTAATTCCCAGATTTTCCTGCCATACCTGCTGAAGGTACTCACGCAGTGCCTGCTGCTCTACAGTATTTCCCTGAGAGAGGTACGTAATTGTAATATCTGAAAGCGGTGTATCCACGCCCAGTTCATCCAAACCTTCCTGGAACAGCGCCTGAAGCTTTTCAGTATCTAAGGCATACTCATCATACATAGCCTTCATCGGCTCTTCAACCTGATCACGGTAAGATGTGCCGTCCAGGCTGATTGCAGGGGCGATATAACCGTAAGCCGGCTGGAATTTTCCGCCGTATACAACTTCTACAAGTTCTTCACGGTTAATGCTGTAAGAAAGTGCCTTGCGGATTTTTTCATTTCCCATCAGACCGGAAAGACCATTATTTGTAAATTCATAAGAAATCGCATCAACACCAGGATATGGTGCATTGATCATCGTAAGGTTACCAGCTTCTGCCTCTGCCTGATATTTCAGAGCATAGTCGCCGGAAGTCTGAAGGATATCCAGCTCGCCGTTGTCAAACATCGTTGCGGCCGTGGAATCTTCGGCAACGAGATACCAGTTAATCTGCTCAAGATGTGTATTATCTTTATCCCAGTAATTTTCATTCTTTGTCCATGTCATACGGTTATCTTCAACAAGATCACTCATACAATAAGGACCGTTATAAACGCATAACGTCCAGTCCTTACCCCACTGATCTCCGGCAGCTTCAGCCAGATCCTGACGGGTCGGATACAGCGGTGTTGCTACAAGCTTGGATTCAAATGTAGGATCCGCCATTTTAAGTGTAACCTGGAAAGTATAATCATCTACCGCTACTGCCATAACATCATCAGCGGAACCTTCGCCGTTATAGTATTCTTCTGCACCCACTACATTAAAAATAAAGGAAGCATAGTCATATGCATATTCCGGATTCAGAAGACGCTTCCAGCCATACTCATAGTCATGCGCTGTCACCGGCTGACCGTCAGACCACTTTGCATCCTTTCTTAAATGGAAAGTATACACGGTCCCGTCCTCGGATACGTCCACACTCTCAGCGCCGTCAAGAACAAAATGTTCGCCGTCTTCATCAGCGATATTACGATAAAGGCCAGAATAGCAGGCTGCCATCATCCAGCGCCAGCCCATGTCCTGAACATCATAATTATTACCAAAATGAACTGCTCTCACATTTAATACCTGTGTATCTCCCTCAGCCGGTCCTGTCGTTTCCGTATTTGTTCCTGCAGAATTTTCAGCGGAAGACTGAGCACCGCTTCCTGTATCAGCCGTTCCTGATGATCCGCTGCCGCCGCATCCGGCCAGCATAGAAATCGCCATTGCCCCAGACAGGAGCAGAGAAAAAATCTTTTTCGTTTTCATGGTATTTCCTCCTAACATATGTGCTGTTTTCCGTTGACATTATACACAGCCTTAAAATTTTTATGCGTTATCACACTAAAACAGCGTATAAAAAATAAAAGATGCCAATGACTTAAAGAGTATATCGCATCTTTGCTTTATGCAACTAATAATATCACTATTATGATTAGCTGTCAATTATTTTCTGTTTTTTTCTTACATACAACTATACCGTACATCGCGGACATTTTGACGGATTCAGCGATCCATAATTCAGGGAAACAAATTGACATCTGCTAAAATTGGTGATAATATCAATAATATGATTAATGCGGATATTTTACGTAAGAAATTGGCCCCATGCCCCATAAACAGCTGTTTTGAGCCTCATATTATGGTCTGGATAAAGGGTCAGGAAAGAGGGATAAAATGAAAAAAGAACTTTACGAGACTTATGTGCAGGTATTAAAGGATGAACTTCTTCCGGCCATGGGCTGCACAGAACCCATCGCCGTTGCCTACGCCGGTGCCGTTGTCAGACAAACTTTGGGAAATATTCCGGAGCGGGTTGAAATCCAGGTCAGCAGAAACATTATTAAAAATGTAAAAAGCGTCATTGTTCCCCACACAGGCGGACTGCGGGGTATTGAGGCTGCAGCGGCCATCGGTATTGTCGCCGGCGACGCCAAAGCCCAGCTGGAAGTCATTTCTTCTGTCACAGAAGAACAGATCAGACAGACCCGTGACTATCTTGCCAAAGCCAGCCTTCATGTTGACTTTGCCAAATCGGATCTTATATTTGATATATGTATAACCGCTTATCACGGTGAAGATCAGGCCTTTGTCCGTATTGTAGACTACCACACAAACATTGTGACCATCCGCCGCAATGATCAGGTTCTTTTATCCGGCGAAATCACAGGCCGCACAGAAAGCTCCATGGCCGACAAATCCCTTTTAACCATACGTGATATTTGTGAATTTGCCGACATCGTCAATATTGAAGATGTCCGTGAGGTTTTGGATCGTCAGATCAGCTATAATATGGCCATTGCGATGGAAGGCATGAAAAATTCTTACGGCGCCAATATCGGTAAGGTGCTGATGCATACCTACGGAACCGAAAGCGCCAAAATCAAAGCCAAAGCCATGGCAGCCGCCGGCTCAGACGCCCGGATGAACGGCTGTGAGCTTCCCGTTGTGATCAATTCCGGCAGCGGAAACCAGGGAATCACTGCCTCTGTTCCCGTCATTGTATACGCCAATGAACTTAAAGTTTCCCAGGAAACCCTTTATCGAGCCCTTGTTGTATCCAATCTTTCTACACTTCATATCAAAGAAGGCATTGGCCGACTTTCCGCCTACTGCGGTGCTGTAGGTGCAGGCTGCGGTGCAGGTGCAGGTATTGCCTGGCTCCACGGCGGCCGATACGAAGAAATTGCCCACACGCTTGTCAACAGCCTGGCCATTTTATCCGGTACAATCTGCGACGGCGCCAAAGCATCCTGCGCCGCAAAAATTGCCTCGGCCATAGATGCGGGTATTCTGGGCTATTTTATGTATAAAGACGGCCAGGAATTTGTAGGCGGTGACGGTATTGTCAAAAAAGATGTGGAAAATACCATTCGCTGTGTAGGCCTTCTGGCATCAGAGGGTATGCAGGAAACAGATAAAGAAATCGTAAAATTGATGATTGGGGACTAAAGGCCCCGTTGATTGACCGTTAAAGGGGACTAAGGTCCCCTTTAATATTCGGAGGAAAACGAACGAATGAAAACAACTCAAAGTCTGAAATTTAAAATTTATGATCAGATCATTGACGGTATTGTCAGCGGTGAATACAAAGGCGGACAGATCCTCAATGAACAAGAGCTGGTCAAACGTTATAATGTAAGCAAATCGCCAGTAAGGGAAGCGCTGACCATTTTATCCAGCGAAGGTATCTTAACAAGTATTCCAAGATATGGATATCAGGTCATCAGCTTTAATATTTCCAATGTACGATCGATTATGGAGTTTCGCTCCGTACTGGAAGATTATGTACTTTGCAAAAGCTTTCATCACATCAATGATACAGCCATGAAGCACCTGGAAGCAGTGGCCCATAGAACAGCCGAATCCAGCGATTTATGGGAACACTGGAATCTGAATACGGAATTTCACCTTCAGCTGGCAGCCCTGGCCGAGAATGAATATATCTACCGCCAGCTTGATCAGGCCATGCATTTTCTGAAACTGGCCTATGCCCAGTTTTACTGGTCCCAGTGGAACAGCGCCTCCATGCCCAATGACCTTAAAAATCACAGCCGTATCTTAAACGGCCTGAAAAACGGAGACCTGGAATCGGCCAGAGCCGCATTAAAGGATGACCTGGCCGATTTCTGCATGAAATAAAAGCATTTCTAATCATATGAAAATCACTCCAGCTATATATAAATCCGTTCCAGCCGTCTGCCAAGGCGGCTTAAAATTTCATTGGAAATCGTGCCGCACCATCGCGCAATATCCGTCACATCAATCCGCCGTCCGCCATCACTGCCCATAATTACAGCCATATCCCCCGGGGCGGCCTGTATTCCGGTCACATCCACAAACATCTGATCCATACAGATTCGTCCAATCACCGGGGCCCAGTGGCCGTGAATCAGGACCCCGGCCTGACCGGTCTGGGTAAAGTTTCTGGGAAGCCCATCGGCATAACCGATCGTTACCACGGCCACCTGCATAGGCCCGACCGCCGTAAAAGCCCGGCCATAGCCCACACAGTCCCCGGGCTCAAGCTGTGAAACTCTGGCAATCCGGGCCTTGATTGTCATAGCCGGTACCAGAGATGGGCTGCCCACCCCATAAAGCGCTATTCCGATTCTTGAAAAATCATATTTAAATTGTCCATAATTGATGACACCATAGCTGCTCTGAATGTGTGCGGCAAAATCTCTAAAGCCTTTTTGGTGCAGCCATTCAATAACTGAATCAAACCGTTCAAACTGAGAAAATGTATACATCCGGTCAGACTCCACACGGCTGTCCGCCACACACAAATGGGAAAACAGGCCAGTCACCTTTAATTTATCCATTCGAAATACAGCCTCAATTTTCTCCGGCTGCTGCCAGGAAATGCCCAGACGGTGCATCCCTGTATCTACAGCAACATGGACCTCCACCGGTTCCTTTCCCGCATATGTCTGCAGTGCGGCTGCGTAATCTTCGTCCACAATAGCCTGGCAAAGCCTGTAAAAGCTTAAAAGCCCAGCCATTTCAGGAGGTGTATAACCTAAAATTAATATACTTCCCTCCACTTTAGCCTTTCTCAGGGAAACAGCCTCTGAAAGACTGGCTACACAAAAATGGCTGATGCCGTTTTTCTCCAATTCCTGACCCAGTTTTATGGCGCCATGACCGTAGGCATCTGCTTTGAGTACAGCCATCATGCCCACCCGGGAACGAACTTCAAACAGCCGGGCATTATGAACAATTGCAGGAATCGAAATTTCTGCCCATGCTCTGGCTTTTTCATATTGTCTATAATCTCCTGTTTCCATCAAAATGCCTCCTTTGGAATATCCTCTGAATTTTCCCCATGAACACAGCCATAACAGACGAAACGGCCGCCGAAATCAATGTCACCAAAACGTACATCATAAGCCCGTTGCCATTCAGACTGCCATGAAGTCCTAAAATCTTATCCATCCCTCTTACTCCAATCAACACAAGGGGGTGCAGCACATACATAAGCATTGCTATATTTCTCATCCTGAGTCCCAAAGCAGGTGGTACCCCAACCCTGCGGCAGGATGCCAGCAAAAAGCCAAAGCAGGTGTAAGCTGCCGGAATAAGAAAAATATACATGCTGTCATGGCGCTGCCAGCGGAGAAAATATAAAATCAGCCCCTCTGTGATCATAGCCGCCATGGACAGTCCAAAAGCCAGTCCGTTTCGTCTTAGATTGGCCCGTTTTCCTGCCAGCATACAGCCTAACATCAGAAATACAGGCACATAAAACAATCCGTTTCTTGTATATTCACACACAGTAAAAATCCCGTCATAAATACTGGCAAGTACGGGAACTGACGAAACCAGCCCATAATAACTGTCCCCCAGAAGACCGATTCCGTAAAGCACCACACTGACGGCAAAGACAGCTTTCACTGACATTTTTTCCAGCAGAAGGCAAACAAAAGCCACACCAAAAATCACTGCGGGAAAATACCATAAATGATAAAAGGTTCCATCCACAAAAATAAACTTAAAAAGCTTAAATATCCACAATCCTGCCTGTGTATTCGTACGTTCTGTCCACAGCGGCAGCTGTCCTGCATAAATATTAACAGGTAAATACAAAATCATCGCAGCTGTGTACAGCAAACCTGTTTTTTTAATAAACCGCCAAACCGTCTTCCACCGTCCCGAATCAGCCTTCATGCCGGCAAAGCGGGCAATCACAAAATAACCGGTGATCATCAGAAAAAACGGAACCCCTATACGGGCTATAATTCCTGTAAATATGTAATCCCCTGTTTTATTTAAAAACTCCAGGGGCCCGATATGAATAGCAATCACCAGAATTGCCGCGAAAATCCGGCACACATCCAAAAGTCCGTAGTTTTTTGTTTTCATCTATATATTCCTCCAGACACAGGCCACGTTCTGTCATAATCTGAGCATGAGGACAGCCTACGTATCTGAAATGCCATGGTTCCTCAGCTATGCCGGTCAGTGCCTCTTTTTCCTTTGTATATCGTTGAACAAACCCATACTTTGGGGCCAGCCGGCGAAAAATCCGGCCAATTCCTTCCCAGGGAAATTCCGGCCGGATAAAATCCATATGCTCAGCCTTTAATCCCACATCAATCGCCAGTCCTGTCTGGTGCTCACTGCATCCTGGCCATGCCACATATTTTCTCGTAAATGCTTCTCCGTTTTCCTTTAAAGAATCTTCATAAATTTCAATTTGCTCCCTTTGTGACCGCCAGCCGCTGACGGCCGCAATTGTCTGACCACCGCCGCATTCACGGTCTGCCTCATACACCGCTGCCAGAAGCTTTTGCAGTGCATGTGCTGCCGTCTGCTCTAAAAGCACCTTTTCACCTTCCATCACCGGCATAAAAGCTGCCACATCTACTAAAACAGCGGGGAATCCGCCACCGGTTTTTCCATTCTCAAAATCCAGGGGATGACTGCGATTAACAAGAATCAACTGGCTC
The DNA here is from genome assembly GCA_905199445.1 of uncultured Lachnospiraceae bacterium. Taxonomy (GTDB): domain Bacteria; phylum Bacillota; class Clostridia; order Lachnospirales; family Lachnospiraceae; genus Catenibacillus. Next base: position 35,231 of record CAJKGK010000022.1, read on the forward strand.
ATAACACCACCTCCATGGCAATCAGACGTTCAATAATCTCCTCAAATGAAATTCCCGCACATTTCATCATTCCCGGAAAACGGCTGTGTGGTGTAAAACCTGGAATTGTATTCACCTCATTAAAATAAATACGTCCATCGTTTGTAAGGAACATATCCACTCTGGCAAAATCTGTGCATCCCAGAATTCTGTAGATTTTTTTGGCTGTCTCTTTGATCTGGGCAGCTTTTTCGGGAGAAATTCTGGCCGGCACATAAATATTAGATGTCTTGAGTGTATACTTTTCTTCATAGTTAAAAAATCCCCGGGATAATTCAATCTCATCCACCGCCCCGACAGTCAGTGTGTCATTGCCCATCACAGCGCAGCCCACCTCAAAGCCGTCCACATTTTCCTCAATTAGAACCTGACGGTCATGTTCAAATGCGCCCTCGATGGCCGCGCTGAGACAGCTGCCATCCTCCACTTTTGTAATGCCAAAGGACGATCCCGCACATACCGGCTTTACAAATACGGGAAAACCAATTTGTTTTTGAGCCAGCATTTCTTCCAGTCTTTCCCGACATGTCCGGTATTCTTCCCGATTAAGCATCAAAGCTTTAGGCACTAAAATCCCTGCATGTTCAACTAAACGATGCGCCATATCCTTATGCATACATACCGCCGAACTTAAAGTCTTACAGCCAATCACCGGAATACCCGCCAATTCAAACAGCCCCTGAACCGTGCCATCCTCTCCGTTTTTTCCATGAAGCACCGGAAAAACACCATCCAGATGAATCCGTTCCACACGCTCATTTCTCAAAACCCACAAACATTTTTCATCTGCAGACTGAGGTACAACAGCCGGATAACAGCAGGGCTGGGTAAACCATGTATGATCTGCAATTTTTTCCAGCGCCGCTTCATAGGACCGGCTGGTTTCATAATACAGCCAGCGTCCATCCCTTGTAATGCCTATAAGCACCGGCCTGTATTTAGATCGGTCTATATAAGTCATCACCGCATGTGCCGACTGCAGAGACACTTCATGCTCCGTTGAATTTCCGCCAAAAATAATACCTATATTTTTCATCTGTTTTTCCTCCTGTTTGTGCAAATAATGATGCCCCCATTTGCTTATCCAATATGATGGGCATCAGACACCGTTGATCTTTAATTTGATTATATGGGCCAAATCTTACCGTAAAGTGACTTTGACAGTGACTTTTTTGTCATAAACATTATGATCGGATGCAACAAATAAGGCCGCCTTAATACTTTTATTGTATTAAAGCGGCCATGACCGTATATAAATAATATATAATTAAAAGGCTAAGATATTATTAAGAAAACCTAAGAATTTAAAGTTATACCTTAACATCCGGCCCTATTTTAGGAAGTGAAACCGTAAATGTGGTGTACTGATCATCACTGTCGGCCTTAATATGTCCCCCGTGGAGTTCCACAATATCCTTTGCAATAGCCAGACCCAGACCTGCACCGCCGCTGTTCGTTGTCCTTGATTCATCCATTCTGAAAAACTTCTCAAAAATCGTCTGAAGACGATTTTCAGGTATCCGGCGTCCTGTATTTCTAAACAAAATTTCCACCCGCGCCTCCAAAGGGCGGATAAAAATATCAATATCACTGCCCTCATAGCTGTATGCCGCTGCATTTTTTAATATATTATTAAAAACCCTGGCCAGTTTTTCCGGATCTCCATAAACCGTTACATTTTCGTCACCATGCAAAACCACTCGTTTTTTACCGGATTCCAGAATCGGATAAAACTCATCGCTTAACTGAACAAGCATAAAGTACAGATCAATTTCTGTTTTTTCCAAAATAATGGAGGACAAGTTATAACGTGTAATTTCAAAAAACTCATTAATAAGATTTTCCAGGCGGCAGGCTTTATCCAATGTTATCTTTATATATTTGTCTCTTTGCTGAGTCGGCATATCTCCGGCCTCGTCCAACAGGCTTAAATACCCGATCACAGAAGTCAGCGGGGTTTTCAGGTCATGCGCTAGATAGGTAATCAAATCATTTTTCTTCCGTGATTCATCTTTAAGCGCAGTCTCACTGCGATGCATTGTTTCACGGATTTTGAGCATTTCATTTTGAATACCCGCATACGCCTGAGGAACCTGGACGAATTCAGGCTCGGCTGCCTGGGTCAGTGTCTGAATCAGGCGCACAGTCTCCTGAATTGTCTCTGATTTTGTCTGTCGCTGCGCTCTCCACGTACACAAAACGCCGGTAGCGGTTAGCACCGCACCACCGATAATAACCATAAAAGTCAATATTTTCCTCGTCCGCCACCAGATCATCGAGCCTTCATAAATATACCGGTCCAACTGGGAATCATAAATCAGAGACGGATTCAGCACCATACTTTCGAACCAATCCGCAAACATTCCGTCAGCAAATATATCCATAAGAAAAATACACAGCCAAAGTCCCCCAACGACTGCACATATAATCCCTGCCATTTTCAGTGGTTTTTTACGCTTATTTTTCAATTTTATACCCACACCCCCATACTGTTTTTATATATTTAGGCTTTTCCACACTATCCCCCATTTTTTCACGAAGATGGCGGATATGCACCGTAATTGTATTGTTGCTTTTACTGTAATACGCATCCCCCCAGACCTCATGAAACAAATCCTCAGCACTGACAACACAGCCTCTTTTCTGGCATAAAATCCGCAAAATGGAAAACTCTGTAGGTGTCAGCTCCAGGGGGCGCTCATCCAGCAAACATTCATGGGTATCGATATTCATGATCAATCCGCCGACTTCGACCGTATGCTCCGGTTTTTCGGCAGGTGTATTATATTTAAGATACCTGCGCAGCTGAGCCTTTACTCTGGCCACCAGCTCCAGGGGGCGAAAAGGCTTTGTAATGTAATCATCCGCTCCCAGTGTAAGTCCGTTGATCTGATCCAGTTCCTCACCCTTTGCAGTAAGCATAATCACCGGATATGTATATTTCTCCCTGATTTTTCTGCAAATCGTAAAACCACTGACCTCAGGCATCATCACATCTAAAACAGCCAGATCAATCCGCTCCCGCTCAATACAGCGCAGGGCTTCCCGGGCAGAGTAAAACTTAAATACCGTATAATTTTCATTTTTCAAATATAACTCCACCAAATCTGCAATTTCCTGTTCATCATCAACAACCAGTATATTTACATTCACTTTTCTTCACCTCAAATAAGCAATCTGATATCGTTGGCGTCCAAAAGCCTTTTGACCCCAACATCTTTTGTATAGTTTATCACAAAGCTCAAACGGAAATCTTAATTTTTCCATAAGATTGAAAATAGCGGCCTATAAATTTTCCGTAACCGTCCCCGCCCTGCGATGATCATCCTTCTGTGATATCGATTTCACAAATTGCACAAAAAAATTTTTCTTAAAATCGAATTTTTGTGAACACTTTTCATAACAAATCATGTATTATAATAGACGTAAACCCCCCCAATACATTATATATAGTTTTTTGTTACACCCCATATGAAACAAAAAATACCTTCTCCAAGAAAAGGCAGCCGAACGTTGGCTGCCTTTTCTCTTTCCCATATTTTTATTGTCTGATCTGAGATCCATCTCACATACATCATGTTTGTGCTGCCAGTCGGGGCAAGGTTTCCAGAGTGTCCAAAACAGCGTATAGCTTATGGCGCAGCGCTTCATCCGGCTGTGTCAGATCCGGAACCATCACAACCTTCATCCCTGCAGCCAGCGCAGCAGCAATACCATTTGGCGAATCTTCAACAGCAATACAGTCACAGGGCTTTTCTCCGATCGCACTGCAGGCATACAGATAAATATCCGGCTTGGGTTTTCCGTTTTCTACCATAGATGCACACACAATGCGGTCAAACTTGTGGTCAATACCGATTTCCCTGAGATACCGGACCGCCCGCGCCTGGTCGGTAGCCGTAGCCACCGCCATTTTTACCCCCATTTGCCGAAGCCGATCCAAAGTTATATCCACAAAAGGCTTTTTCTCAATCCCATAACAGCTAAGCTGCTTTTCCATCAGCACTTTTCTCCGTGCTCGGATCTTTTCATAATCAAACTCAGGGCCAAAAATTTCCTGAAGCGCAGGCTTGGCAAACTTGGCTGCCAGACTGCGGATCATCAGCCCATGTTCCGGCCGCATGTCAAAACCGGCCTCCTGGCCGGCCTGACACCAGTATTTGACCAGATATTTTTCAGTATCAATTAAAACGCCATCCATATCAAAAATTACAGCTTTAATCATCTTTGGCCTCGCTTTTTTCTTCCCTCATTATTTAATGAATACCTGTAAAACCCTTGACCAGCTCCAGAGTATTCATCAAGCCTTTTTCATGGGTACGTTCCATACCATGAGACGCATGGACGCCCTGTCCAATCAAAGCGGCACAAATATTATTTCCGCCTCTTAAAGCAGCCGAAGCATCAGATCCATAATGTGGAAAAATATCCACTGCATAATCCAGCTTCAGATCTTCCCCAATCCGGATCAGGCGATTCGTCATCTCATAATCATATGGACCGGAAGAATCCATGGCACAGATTGAAACCTTGGTTTCATCCCCGGTCAGATCATCGCCCAGCGCCCCCATGTCAACGGCCAGCAGCTGTGTCACATCGGATGGAATATAGCTGGCACCATGACCGATTTCCTCATAATTCGTAATCATAATTTTCACCGTGTATTCCGGCTGCTGGCCTGTTTCATGAATATATTTAAGCCATGTCAGCAAAACGGCCACACTGGCTTTATCATCCAGATGCCGGGATTTAATAAAACCGCTGACTGTATGCTCAAATCTCGGTTCAAAACTTATAAAATCTCCTGCACCAATTCCAAGGGCTTTGACATCATTTTCATCGGCCACCATCTCATCCAGGCGTATTTCCATATTACATGCCTTGCGTTCCTGGGTACGCGCATCGTCATACGTATGAACAGACGGCATTGTTGTCAGCACAGTTCCGGTATACGTTTTACCGTTTCTCCGACAATGAATTTTACAGTATTCACCCTCAATGGTCTGCATCATATACCCCCCAACCGGTACAATTTTTAATGTTCCGGAAGATGAAATTGAACGAACCATAGCCCCGAGAGTATCGCCATGAGCGCCCAGGCCAACCACCTCACCGTCTTTTTGACCGGGCACTGTAATAATAACGCCGCCTTTTTTATTGTATTCGGTCTTAAATCCCAGACTGTTCGCCACATCCTCAATATATGCCATGATTTCTTTCGTATATCCCGAAGGGCTGGGAATATTGACAAGTGTCTCAAGTGTCTTTACAAGTTCATCCATTTGTTGTTGGCTGGTCATTTTTATCACTCCTAGTATAATATTCGTGGGCCAATACAGGCCGCTTTATTTTTCCGTAAAAGCCTGTCTCTGCCTGGCCTTCACAAAAGTTACTGCCTCGGCAGTCACCCTTTTATTTATAGTAAGATATTTATCCTGTTTTGTCAAAAATTTATGAAACATCCTTAAAACAACACCAGACTTTTTAGACCATTCAAATGATCTGTCCATTTTTACTCTTTTTTTGTACATTTTGATGCTAACTATTTTGAAAGTACCAGATATAGTATCTGATATTTTGCATAGAAAAATCCGATTAAAAAATACTTCTTTGGCAACACTTATTTATAGCTCTATGGTATTATAATAGACGTAAACCCCCCAATACATTATATATAGTTTTTTGTTACACCCCATAAGAAACAAAAAATACCTTCTCCAAAAGAAAAAAGACGGCCGTTCGGAATTGGCCGTCTTTTTTCATGCCCTTTTGAACCTCCGGATCTCCCCTGATTTCCAGGAATAATTCATGGACTTCCAAACCGTGCCCCGCCTTTTCCTCTTCTTTTGTCTATTTTAACCGTAAGCATCTGCCGGATGTCCCAATTACCCCCTTTCATTTTGTACACAAACCCTGTTATATTTTTTTCTTCTTTGGCAACACTTATTGATGGCCTTATGGTATTATAATAGACGTAAACCCCCCCCAATACATTATATAATTTTTTGTTACACCCCATAAGAAACAAAAAATACCTTCTCCAAAAGGAAAAAGACGGCCGTTCGGAATTGGCCGTCTTTTTTCATGCTCTTTTGAACCTCCGGATCTCCCCTGATTTCCAGGAATAATTCATGGACTTCCAAACCGTGCCCCGCCTTTTCCTCTTCTTTTGTCTATTTTAACCGTAAGCATCTGCCGGATGTCCCAATTACCCCCTTTCATTTTGTACACAAACCCTGTTATATTTTTTTCTTCTTTGGCAACACTTATTCATAGCCTTATGGTATTATAATAGACGTAAACCCCCCAATACATTATATAGTTTTTTGTTACACCCCATAAGAAACAAAAAATACCTTCTCCAAAGGAAAAAGACGGCTGTTCGGAATTGGCCGTCTTTTTTCATGCCCTTTAATCACTCAAATCCCCATGATTTCTAAGAATTTCAGGAAATAATTCATGGGCTTCCAAACCATCCCCCGACTTTTCCCCCTCTTTTGTATATTTTGACTGTAAGTCCAGGCTATACTTTCCAGCCAGTCTCTTTCATTTTGTATAGTAACCATAGCCGATTTTTTTCTTCTTTGGCAACACTTATTCATAGCCTTATGGTATTATAATAGACGTAAACCCCCCAATACATTATATAGTTTTTTGTTACACCCCATAAGAAACAAAATACCTTCTCCAAAGAAAAAGGATGGCTGTTCGGAATTCGCCATCCTTTTTCGTTTTGTTTTTATTTACCTTTAATAAGTGCCTATATTTCAGTCAAGATGATATCTTATCATTGCGCCGGCATTGATTTCAGTCGGTAAAGGTCCGGATTGCCACATCACCAACAATACCTGTAGGTTCCATAACAATCGCCTGCGGTCCAAAGAAGTTCGGTGTTTGATCAATATTCTTCACACGGCGGTAAAGCGTGGTGGCCACTTCAATACGCACTGTATTTGTTCCGTCCTTTAACAATCCGGAAATATCAAAGCGATACGGCGGGCAGATTTTCATACCTGCATAACAGTCATTGATCCATACCTCCACACCTTCATATGCATTGGCAATCTCAAGAACAGCGCCTGCGGCGGCCTTGGACTCAAATGTCTTTTCATATCTGATAAAGCCGGAAAAATCAGGCATAATTTTTCCAAAATTATGCAGGGTATCCATCTGGGCAGCTTTTTTAAAATCAGGATATTCTTTTGTCTCACATACAGACACTGTCCATCCACCTTCCAGAGGGCATAATTGTCCACTGCCTTCAGGCATTTTCACAATATTATCCACAGGTTCATCAAAAATAATCACAGCACTCTCATAGGCGCCCAGATGCAGATCAATCTGTGTACCATGTGCATCAGCCTTTACTTCCGGCGCATAAATCTGATTTTCCATGGCATCATAACCATAGACCGGTCCGGTTACAGGAACAGTCACCGCACCCTCAAAGCATTCTGACGGCGCTTCATTGGAAAACATATAGATATGTGCACCATCGTGAACATAGTGATAATATCTCAGACGTCTGAACGGTTTGGATACTGTAATTTCATTAACTCCGGCTGTTAAAAGCCAGTCGGCCAGGTCCCCAAGGGGCACAGCCTGGCACCGGGTCAATCCCGCCATTAAACGGTCATTTTCGGCTTTATCCCCGGAATCTACAATTCCGGAAGGCAGCTGATCCACAAAAATCACTTTAAAACCATCCGCGGCGGCTTTTCCCGCAAATTCAGCCACAGCGGAGGTCACAAACTGAGCATAAGGTACAATCAGCGTCTGATAGGTAACGCCGTTTACATGGAGATTTCCGTCAAATGACGCATTAAATACATCCATATCTGCAAATAAATCCGACGGCAGTATATCAAAATCAATCTGATGCTCCAAAAGCTGTCTGGAAACCTTCTGATCAAACATATACCCACCGCTCCATTCAGCCTCTCCGTGGTAAAGCACAGCTGCAGGTGCTACATTCAGGCCATTATTGAAAATATGGCACATACGATTCAGATAGCGCATCAGCTTACCAAAGTGGCGGTACTGAGGATTTTCCCCATGTGCATAAAAATGAGGCGGACAGTCCGGATCCGGAAAGGCTTTCGGTGAAAATGCATGGGGCACATAATAATTAATTCCTCTTACAAGGAAATGGTCTGTCAGATACTTCATTGTACGGACACCGGTATTCCAGCCATAGGCACCGTAAATTTCACACATGGCACGTCCCTGCTTTTTAGGATCAATGTGTGCAAAGGAGGATCCCAGTTTTCCCAGTTCAAAGTGGAAGAACTCGCCTTCCCCGCCAGGCCCGAAGGGGCTGATTCTGCGGCTGTCCTCACCGCCTACAATAACCTGATTTCCAATGTCGTCAATACCTGACATGTGCTGTCCCTGCATGGCTCTGAAGAAATGTCCCATACTGGAACCCAGGCGGCTGTGCTGGTTTGAATCTTCGATAATATGGCCAATATATTCCACACCATGATCCTTGCACCATCCCCCGATTTGTTCACTGAAATTCCGGGCAATCAGTCTTGTCGCGGCATCCATATAGCCATAACGTACCTTTCCTGTAACCGCCTCATCATCCATAGGCGCCCACAGTGCAGGAAGGTATTTTCTGTAATCTTTGCCCAGACGTTCCTCAAGCATATGATTCATATCTTTATTCCATGGCAGCGGCATATTTTTACGGCCAATGGATTCGTCAAAGTTAAAACCGCCCACATTGCCTACAGCCGGTTCGTCAGAAAAGAATCCGGCAATCGTTTTTCCAAAATCGTCCTTATAGTGTGCATAATGGGGTTCATAAACCGCATCAATCTGAACGCGGCAGGAAGCTTCATCCAGCATATTAATGTAATCCGTACGTCCGCCGCCATTGCGGGTCTTGTAAACAACAAAAATACGCCATACACCGTCCGGAACATTCCATTCCAGTAAGCCGTCTTTTACGCAATCCGTTAAATCCACTGTTTCACCGCTAAGTGTATCGCTGTTTACAACCTTTGACGCTACAACTGCAAATAATTCATCATCGTCAAATTCTCTGGGCGTACCGCTTATAAAGGGATTACTTCCCGCAAATGGATTTGGACGGTGTTTGGCCATAGCCCCCACATCCAGCGTCGCTTCCGGTACAGGACCACAAACCTCGGTCCGGTTAACCGCTATGTACTGCTTGCAAAGCTGAGGATCCCCATCTGTCAGTTTTCCGGCAGCAAAACCTGTAGGGAAATGGGCATCATCCAAAATCCATACCTTCATCCCTCTTTTTCTGGCTTCATCCAGTATAATATCCATATCATGCCACCACTGAGGGCCAACAAAATCCGGATGGGGACGTGCCTCCACACATACGGCCCCGATTCCGCAGTCATAGATGGCTTTCATATATGTCCGAAGCACTTCTTCTGTCTCACCATGCTGCCAGAAAAACGGCAGTATATAATTTCCGCCCCTATTATTCAGCAAATCGCTGATAAATTCTTTCATGCGTATTCTCCTCCTCACAAAAATCTAATAACGCCATACCAGCCGCCGTCCACGACTGTTATTGTCTTTAATTTTAACATATCTTCCAAATTCAGAATTGTATTTTGCTGGAATATCCACCCCGAAATTTTTTTAAACAGAATAGAATTATACCATGCCAACCCTTCTGACCGCCCCTTTTTGCAGCTCTTGATTTATTTTATTTATTATGATATTATGAACGCGTTGTTGCTGATTTGTTACAAAAGGAGATTCAATGAAATTATTAGTAAAAGCCATGGCAGCACTTACCCTGAGCGGCGCCCTTTGCTTTGCCGCCCCCACAGCTGCACATGCTCAAGAAAATGTACCTGTAACCTCTGACGGTATGACTGTAGATTCCTTTCAGGGAATTGATGCCAATTATATTACCGGAACCGGAAATTCCAATACCGGTGACTACTGCTGTGCCGGGTATGTCATTAAATTTTACAAAGAACTTTACGATGTGGATGCTTATTACATTAACATGAATGGCACAAAACCTGTTGTTACAAAATCAGGTCATGATGTCAGGCTGGAAACCGTTGACATTCCCAAACCGGGAGATATGATGCAGAATCTTACTTATTCCCATGTGGGCATTGTTAAACGTGTTGAAGATGATAAGGTAATTTTAATCGAACAAAATTACAAATACGCCGAGAACGGCCAGACAGTTGCCGTCGTTGAACGGGAAATCGGCCTGGATGAAGCTTATTTTTACCGGCTTGTCATTGACGGCAAAGAACAGTATTTTGAAGATGAGTCAAACACCGTGGATCTTATAACTGTAAACCCATGGTTATAACATACATAAAAAACTAAAAAGCGGCAGCCCTTAAACTATAGACAAATCATCGCTTATGCTATAGTCTGAAGGCTGCCACTTCTATTTTTACTTCATCAGCTTTTCTGTCCACTGTCCCTCGTTAAAGCCAACAAGGACCAGTCCATCACCGACAACGATGGGACGTTTAACCAGCATACCATCCGAAGCCAGCAGCTCCAGCTGCTGTTCCTCGCTCATACCGGGGAGTTTTTCTTTTAAATTCAATTCTTTATATTTTTTCCCGCTTGTATTAAAAAATTTTTTCAAAGGCAAACCGCTTTGAGAAAACCACAGTTTCAGTTCTTCCGCTGTGGGTGCCTGCTCCACAATATGTCTATCCTCGAATTCGATCTTCGAAGCCTGAAGCCACTTTTTCGCTTTAACGCAGGTGCTGCACTTTGGATATTCTACAAATAAAATCATATCTCTACCTCGCTTTTTAAGTTAAGTTTTCTCTCAGTACCCATAAATTTCCCGAATCTCCGGCATATAAACCCCGGGAGCTTTGTAAACCACCAGTGGTTTTTCAATTTTAATCATGGAACGGGCGTCTCTGATTGCCTCAATCAGCACCATGTTCGGTTCTCGGTCAACAAACGGATGAACAAACTGCATCCGCTTTGGTTCCAGATGATACTTTGTCATAGCCGTAAAAATTTCCACCAGCCTGAAGGGACGATGGACCATGTAAAAACGGCCGCACGGCTTTAGCAGAGCTCCAGCCTGGGCAACCACATCCTCCAGGGTACAGCAGACCTCGTGGCGGGCAATAGCCTTTGGTTCTTCAGGGTTTTTAATGCCATGCATATCATTCATATAAGGGGGATTGGAGGTTACAACATCAAAGGCCGCACGGCCAAAAAGCTGTGCAGCCTCTTTGATATCACCGCAAATAATGTCAATTTTATCTTCCAGATGGTTGTAGGCCACACTTCTTTTGGCCATGTCAGCACTCTCTGCCTGAATCTCCAGTCCTGTAAAATGCCGGCCCTTTGTTTTAGCCTCAAGAAGGATCGGGATAATACCTGTACCTGTCCCAAGATCAATCACCGTCTCCCCCGGCTTTACCCGTGCAAAACCAGACAGCAGCACAGCATCCATCCCAAAGCAAAATTTACTGGGTGTCTGAATGATTTTATAGCCGTTGCGTTCCAGATCATCAAAACGTTCTCCGGGTTTTAATTCAATCATTCGCTCACCTTCCTATAATGCAGATTTTCCTTCCTTCTTTTCCAGCGCCTCCAGCTTTTTAAGCTCAGCATCGTTAATATTAAGCTTTTCTCTGCGGCGCTTTGGACGAAACTTAAGCTGATCAACCTTGTATTCGCGAATTTCCTTCTCATCATTTTCCAGATTCACCAATACCTTCACCTGCTGACGCAAAACATTGACATCTGTCACTTCACCTTTAAGGCGATCATCTGTAGTCACATAATCTCCGATGCCGGGGAGCTTACTATTTAAATATTCATAAGTCTCCTCCTCATTTTTCAGACAGCACATCAAACGGCCGCAGACACCGGAAATTTTGGCAGGATTCAAAGATAAATTCTGCTCCTTAGCCATCTTAATGGATACAGGCGCAAATTCCGACAAATAACTGTGGCAGCACAAGCAGCGCCCACAAATACCAATACCGCCCATAATTTTCGTCTCATCCCGGACACCGATCTGACGCAGCTCTATTCTTGTCTTAAATACAGCAGCCAGATCCTTGACCAGCTCACGGAAATCGATACGTCCGTCAGCAGTAAAGTAAAACAGTACCTTATTATTGTCAAATGTATATTCTGCGTCAATCAGCTTCATCTCAAGGTTGTGTTTCGCGATTTTTTCAAGGCATATTTTATAGGCTTCCTTTTCCTTTTCCTTGTTTTTCATCTCAATATCGTCATCTTCAGGCGTAGCAATACGGATGACCGGCTTTAGCGGCTGAACAACCTTGTCCTCCTCGATCTGCCGCGGTCCGGTCATTACAGCACCATATTCAATGCCTCTGGCCGTTTCCACAATCACATGGTCTCCACGCTCTATATCAAAATCCAGCGGATCAAAATAATAAATTTTGCCCGCATTGCGGAATCGCACTCCGATTATATTTACCATTTTTCAGTTCTCCTTTATTGTTAACAGCATCATCTCTATGGCTGTATCAAAATTAACATTGGCGCGAAGTCTGGTCTTTGCTTTTTCCATGCCCTGGATCATCGCATCCAGCCCTTCAAAGGTAGATTTTGATGCCTGCTTCGACAGAGACGCGTATTCGTCCGGATAAATCAGAAGATTGGGATCATTGGTCAGCTTAAGCATCATCACATCTCTGTACCAGATCATCATCATATCAATGATATCATAGATTTGGGCCTTGTGCTCTGACAGCGTCCTGACAGCGTCCATGACTTCATAAATCTCCATATCATCAATGGTCTTAACAAGACGCAAAATAGCCTCATGAAGCTCATTAAACCCCTCAGATGTCGCCATGGTAATCGCCTTGCCCATATTGCCCTGTGCATAAGCCGCACAGATCTTTGCCTTATAATCGGGAACCTCATACGTATTGATCAGATAATCCCTGATTTTATCCGTACTGACCCCTTTCATATTTAAGGTCACACACCGTGAAGCAATTGTTGGCAGCAGCTGTCCGGCATTGCTTGTAAGCAGCATAATCACCGCATAATCGGGCGGCTCTTCTATGGTTTTTAAAATTGCATTCTGGGCCTGAACCGTCATCTTTTCGGCCTCATCAATAATGTATATTTTATATTTGCTGCTGTATGGCTTTATGGCAATATCGTTATTCAGCTGTTCACGCACATCAGAAACACCGATACTTCCCGGCTTTTCGTGAGTTACCCACTTAATATCCGGATGATTGCCCGAATTGGCCTGAATACAGGAGCGGCACATATCACAGCAGTCTCCATAGCCGGCTTCACACTGAAGCGCCTTTGCAAACAGTCCGGCCAACAGTTTTTTACCCGTGCCATGATCACCGTTGAATATATACGCGTGGGAAATTTTCTTACTTTTTAACGAATTACTCAAATGCGCAATTACCTGTTCATGTCCGACAACATCCTTAAATCCAGCCATTTCTGTCACCTCGTTTTCATCGATCAGCCCTGCCGCCTGGCGGCGTATTCACTTTATGTTATTTACAGTCTTGCCCGCTTTGCAGACGAATATCCGCTCTGATCTGCTCCAAACATTCGCTTAAGTCTATATTATCATATCTTTTGCCAATACAACACTCTTTTATTTTATCTTCTGAAAAATCCTCACAGTCCGCAAGGAAACGCCGGCACATTTCCGCATAGCGGGGATTTGCCTGAGAACGTTCCCGACGAAGCGCCCGTTCAAGTCTTAATCCGTCTTCCACTTCCACATAAACCGGAATCAAAATATCAGGCCCGAACCACGCAAGCATCTGACGATACGCCTCCAAAGTACCGATTACAATATAATTGGCCTGGGGATCACAAACATCAATCTGCCCGTCATCTGCCGTAAAATACCGCCACAGCCCATGAATCGTTTCATAAGCCCGGTCTTCAATAATCCGGCCCGCAGCCTTAAGCTTCTGATAATTTTCTTCATCTGTAAAATAATATTCGACACCCTGTGTCTCGCCGCTTCTGACCGGCCGGGTTGTATAAGGAACGATCGTTTGCAGTTTCAGTGACTCGTCTGCGGCCAGCGCTTTATATATCGTGTCCTTCCCGGAGGCACTTTTTCCCATAACACAAAACAGCCTTGCCATTTTCGTCACCTTCCTCTCCGTCTGACAGTCCCAGAATTTCCAGGCCCGCCTCACTGTATCTTTGAATCTGTTCTAAAACCGATTTCGTAATTGGCTCCCCAGGAGCAAGAAAGGGAATCCCCGGCGGATAAACATACAAATATCCCCCGCTGATTTGTCCCAGGATACGGGATTGCTCTGATAATCCTACTTTTTTTGCCGGGTAAGACAAAGCCTGATAAATATTCATGGCAGGCACTTCCACCCGATCCCCACAGTCCCAGATATCGCGCTTTGTTTCCCGGATATCAGCCATTTTATCCAGCTGGGCATCCAGCGCAAATAAAGCCTCTTTAAGCCGGTCAAAGCCTTCATCTGTATCGCAGAAGCTGGTCATGGCCAGAACATAGTCAGCGGAAGTCATTTCCACCTCCAGCTTCCAGTCAAGGCGCAGACGCTGTGCCAGCCACGGTCCCATACCGGCTTTTAGGTTGACATAAATAATCAGCTTTGACGGATCAAAACAGCTGCCGGATCCCAGACACAGCGCTTCCCTTCCCGGTAATGTTATCCAGCGAAGCGGCCTGCAGGCTTTTCTGAAATTTTCCAGACGCCAAAGCCACCGGGAAAATAATAAACCGCCATGGCTTTCAATCAGTGCCATACACTGATCCATGCCGGCCATCATAACATAAGAGGGACTGCTTGTCTGGTAAATGGAAAGATACATCTGAATCAGTTCACGGTCAATCCGGTTTCCTTTCACATGAAGAAGCGCCGTCTGCGTCATGGACGGCAATGTTTTATGAAGGCTGTGAATCACCAAATCTGCCCCCTCAGTCAAAGCTGATCTGGGAAAGCCCTGGTCAAACCCCAGATGTGCGCCATGGGCTTCATCCACAATAAGCGGCAGGCCTTTTTCATGGACAATCCGGGCAATCGAAGCAATATCAGACACCACACCTTCATAGGTCGGGGAGGTCATGATCACCGCCCGGATATCCGGATACTTTTCCAAAAGCCGGGCAATTTCCTGTGGCTCAATGGCTTCACAGATTCCATAATGCTCATGAATCCTTGGATACACATAAACCGGATCCAGACGATTGAGAAAAATACTGTGATACACCGACTTATGACAATTTCTGGCCACAAGAATACGGCAGCTGCGGTTACCATTGTCCGTCCCATAAGAACCATATGCCGCCGGGCCAAAACAGTCACAATACTCCGGGGGGCTGCCCCCGGGATGCATCACTGCAGCCACAGCAGACAAAATCCCGCAGGTACTTCCATTGACTAAAAACCAGGTCTGATCTGCACCATAAAGGCGGGCCGCACGCGCCTGAGCATCTTTGATTATTCCCTGCGCATGATGCAGGTTGTCAAATCCATCAATTTCTGTAATATCAATATCTGCCACCGGCGGCATCCTGAAAAAATCCGGATTCCGTTTATGTCCAGGCATATGAAAAGGATAACTGCCGCTGTGGCTGTAGCCTTCCAGCGCTTTGACCAGACCACCGGCATCCTGGCTGTGATTACTCAT
Organism: uncultured Lachnospiraceae bacterium; assembly: GCA_905199445.1. GTDB lineage: Bacteria > Bacillota > Clostridia > Lachnospirales > Lachnospiraceae > Catenibacillus. Next base: position 50,909 of record CAJKGK010000022.1, read on the forward strand.
GTTCACGGTCATATTCCTCTATAGATTTCTTTGTATATGCCACATCCGATGGACAGTCAATGTATTCACTGCCGTACTTCTGACGGGTCTCGCCGCCCTTGCCGGTAATCAGAATAACCGTAGGTTCTGTTGTTTCCATCACAGCTTTTCTGATCGCCGCTCCCCGGTCTTCAATCATCTCATAAGGGCAGTTCTGGGCGCTGACATACTGGGCAATGTCTCTGGAAATATCCTCCACGGCCTCATACCCCGGATCCTCCGCCACAAGATATACTTTAGAGGAATATTTTCCGGCAATCGTTCCCAGATCTCTGCGCCGGATATACGCTTTTTTCCCTGGGCAGCCAAAAATCGTAATAATCCGCCGGCCTTTATACTCTTCCATAGTGGAGGCAAATAATTTTTCAAAGCTCAGCTTATTATGGGCATAGTCCACAATAGCGACCACCTTGTGATCCTTGCTGTGATAAAGCTCCATGCGGCCGCTGGAGCGGGCCCGTTTCAAACCGGAATGAATATATGCCACAGGAATATTCATCACATAAGCGATCGCAATAGCTGCCAGTGCATTTTCTACGTTAAAAAGCCCCGGCATTTCCAGTACAAATTCTTCATCAAACCGGTCACAGACCGCATGGAACACCGTGTCCATCCCCTGTTTACGAATCCCATATCCCCGGATATCAGCCTGATGGTGAGTGCCAAAGGTTACAATTCGGCCTGCAGCTTTTGCTGCTTCCATAATACGGTCACTTTCATCCGAATCCAGATTCACACAGGCTGTTTTCGTCTGTGCAAACAGACGCAGCTTGGATTCCATATAATCATTAAAATCCGGATGTTCAATAGGACTGATATGGTCTTCAGAAATATTAAGAAAAACCCCGACATCAAAAGTAATCCCATCGACCCGGTCATATTTAAGAGCCTGGCTGGATACTTCCATCTCAAGCCAGGAAATACCGCAATCCACCGCATGACGAAAATGTTCTTCAAGCTCTACCACTTCCGGGGTTGTAATATGAGATTCCTTTCTCTCAACACCGTCATACACATCAATGGAAGAAATCACGGCGCTCTCCTTCCCCCCCACGGCAGCCATATAGTCATCAACAATGGCTTTAATATAATAAGCTGTTGTAGACTTTCCCTTTGTACCTGTAATACCGATCAGATTAAGATCTTCCCATGGGCGGCAAAAATAAAGGTCCGCCAGTATAGGCATCGCTGTACGGATATCGCTGACAATGATATACGGCAGATTAACATCATATTTTTTTTCACTGATATAGGCAAAGGCTCCTGATTTGGCGGCCTCTTCCAGATACGCTTCCTTAAAAGCCGCACCTTTGCATATAAATAATGTGTTTTCTGTCACATTTTTTGAATTGTATGTAAGATTCAGAACCGTTTCGTTTTCATGGCCCATAAGATCGTGGTCAAAAAGATCCCCGGCTTCTTCCAGCCGTTTCAGATACTCTTTTAATGTATATCTTAACATTTCCTTCATTTTAAAATTCCTCCCTTTACTGGTAAACAGCTCCTGATCGTAAAATCGCCTCCCGAATCAAAACATCCATGGCATCCAGACAGCAGTCCGGCACATTATGGAAACGTTTATATACTGAAAGCTCTGTACAGGCCAGAATAATAACCTCACAGCCCATTTCCTGAAGCTCCTCCACAACACCGTTAAACAGATGGCGGCTGCCCCGTTCTCCGGCCTTAATCTCATCATAAATAATATGCATCACATCCTTCTGCCGCTGCGGACTTGGATGTACGGCCTGCACACCGGCCAATGCACACTCTCTGTCATAAAGTCCTGTATGAATAGTACCGTCAGTCCCCATAATACCAATTTTTTTTACATTTCCGTACTTTCTCTTTGCGTAATTCACGCTTTCCCGAACCATATGGATAATAGGAATATCCACCGCTGACTGCATCTGCTCAAAAAAATAATGGGATGTATTACATGGAATGGCAATATTTGCCGCACCGGCACGCTCCAGCATCCGCACATCATTTTTCAGAGATTCAATTAATGCCCTGTCATCACCGGTCTCAATAGCTTTTGTACGATCCGGGGTTGTTGCATGGCTGAGAATAATCATGTCAATATGTTCCTGATCACAGGAAGCATCTGTATGTTCAATCACGCCATTATAAAAAAAATCCGTTGCCTGAGGTCCCAGGCCGCCCAGCACCCCCAGCGTCTTTAATCTTCCAAAATTTATCATTATTGTACCTTTTTACCTTTCACAATGAACCATCGCCGGATTATCTGCGGCGTCAGAAAACCTAATCTGCCCTGTTTTAAAGTCACTTTCGAATATTATTGATTATAGTATATCCGGTTTGCATGTGTCAATACAAAGGGACGGTACCGGCAGTCATATCCCCATCTCTTTTCTCCGCCCCAGCGAAAAAGATTGATTCCGGGAATAAAATGTGCTATATTGGGGAATGTACGTACCATGCGAACATAATTCCCGATTTGTTCGGGCTTATTTGTAATACCGCCATCAGGCGGCAGACCAGTTTCCCAAGGGAGGTTATTATGTACAGTATTTATGGTTGTCCGATGCACTACGGTGTTGGTGATGAAGGACTTATTTACAGCCTTGATTATTTAAATCAGTATTATGATCTGAATATTCCCATTGTCCCGGAAATTACAGTCGCAGAAGAAAATCTGCCCAATTTAAAAAATCTCAACAGTGTCGTTGCGACCTGTACAGGGATTGCCAGGTATCACGACCGCATTATTGCCCATGGTGATACCCCTTTATTCGTCGCAGGCGACCACAGCTCTGTCATCGGATCTATTTCCGGCAGCGCCGTTAACTATGAAAATCTTGGCCTGATCTGGATTGACGCACATCCGGATATTAACACAGATGAAACAACAGTCTCCGGTAATATTCACGGAATGCCTGTAGCTGCCCTTCTTGGTATGGGTGAAAAATCGCTGACAAAAATTCTTTCAGCCAATCCCAAGTTAAAACCGGAAAACATTGTCATGCTGGGACTGCGTGATATTGATCCGCCGGAAGCAGTCATCCTTAAAGATCTCAATATTAAATATTATACATATGATGATATCATCCAGAAAGGATTAAATACCTGTATACAGGAAACGATCCAATACCTGTCCCGGTTAAACGCTGTACATTTAAGCTTTGATATAGACTCCATGGACCCATTACTTATGCCGGGCGTATCCGTTCCTGTAGCCGATGGTTTTAACATTGATGACATTTACCAAATGATTGACGGCTTTTTAGGTAAGCTTCCTGTGGTTGCCATGGATATTGTGGAATTTAATGTAGACCACGATATTGACAGAAAAACATCCGATTTTACCAATGAACTTATTCTTCATATATTAAATAAAGATCAGGATCAATAAAAAAAGAGTGCTTTCAAATCACTTACGTGTATGTGATCTGAAAGCACTTTTTCTGCTTACTTAAATAAAATATGGCCTGATCAGCACGTTTTCCTTTACTGCTGTCTACGGACCTCCATTTCTACCGATGAAGAGGTCCTACCCCCACTGTACAGGTTCTGATGTGCGATACGCTGTTTTTTCTGTTCGCCCCAGATGCCTTTGTAATTACAGTGAACGTGAAAATTAGGGTAATCTGAGGAAGATATATCCAGACGGATCCGCTCCCCGGCCCGAACCGTATAGCATACGTCCCACATATCGATTGTCACCTGGGTCTGTTGTTCAGGTTTATAATTTTCCCCTGCAATACTTCCCTGACCGATTGTTGTTATGGATGAACGTATATTGTAAGCCTGGCCATCCGGTGTAACACGCATAAGCTTTGCCGTGAAAGCCGTATCCTCGCAGTCACTGGAAACCCACAGTTTCACCTGGATTTTACCTGTAATCTGCAGCGCCCGGTCAAGAGGCTCAGACATCACACTGATCACATCCGGACGCCATCCAGGATCAGGCTGAGAAAGGCTCCCATTGACCCCCCACGATGTCAGACAGGATTCAGAGCCATGAGAATGGACTGGATCTGCAGGATCAAAATCATAAGCAATACGGCTTTGTGTATCTACTTTATCCTCTGCAAGACTGTTTTGTGAAAAATCCAGATACATGGTTTTTTGTTCCGTAGTTTTGTCTTCCCAGGAATCGGTCTCATACCAGCGGTCTTCATTCATCTGATATGTACGCACTTTTTTCTCCGGAAGCTTTTTCTGTTTAAGCGTCAGATCAAACCAGTCCAGATACATTTTAACTTCACTGTTTTCCACATGATCCGTTTCCTGCGCCTCAATACACGGCTGGAAACCATGGTTCCACGGCCCGATCACCAGCTGACTGTGCGCCTTTGAGGCAGCCCCGAGTTTGTCCCAGGAATTCATGGCGCTGCCCAGATGATGGTCATACCAGCCTTCTACCACAAGGATAGGAATCTGTATTTTCTCGGGAATTTCATCCAACTGCTTCCACCAGCCCTGCTGCCAGTAGGCATCCTGTTTCTTTGTATTTGTCACATACGCTCTGTACCATGGCACCTCACCGCCCCAAAGCGCTGTATCCACTTCTTTCTGAGGCATATAACGGCAGACCTGATCATAATCTGCATGAACCTCCCACCCACAGTTTTGCATGCTCCAGGCAGTCAGCACGTCCTGACGAAACATCCCCTTTTCATAGGCTGATTTAAAACGATCTGTACCGTAATGAGTCAATACCATGGAAACGACCTTTCCGGTCACTGCATCCGATATGGCCCATCCGGTGGCAGATAAATATGAACATCCCCAGTAGCCGATTCCATCGGCCCAGGGCTGCTGATACAGCCAGTTCACTGTGTCAATACCGTCACAGCGCTCATTCACGTTTGGCACCCACGCCCCTTCAGACTGCTCAATGCCTCTGCAGTACTGATATACAAAAATGTACCCCCGTTTTGCAAGACATGCCCCGTGAAGCTTCGACAATGCGTCCTGAGCCGGGTAACAGGTGCGCTGTAAAATCACAGGAAAATCCTGATCTGTACCAGGACCGTCAGGCTTAAAAATATACGTATGCAGACGTACACCATCCCTCATGGTCACGAACATATCTTCTTCCGTGAATGTCTCATAAATTTCCTCATAGCCGCTGTCTTCATATTCCTGAATTTTCCGTTGACGCATCATCGCCGCAATCGCTTCCATTGACGGCTGCTGTTCTTCATTTTCCCTGCTGTCCGTATGCTCCGTTTTTGCCGTATTACCCATGTTTATACCTCCATTTCCAGCAATGCACTGCCCAATGTTTTTCCATGCATGTCCAGCGCCAGAGAACGGGTTACCCCGCCGCCTAAAGCATCCTCCATCACAAAGTTCAGCGCATAAATACTTTCTATTTCATAACGTGTAATTTCCCCGTGGACAATTTCACCAAAATAAGTTTTCAGTCGTTGAGCCGTCACATGAGACCTGATGTATGGATAATCCTCCGGTCTGTATGCAATCACGGAAATGACCGAAATATTTCCTTTATCTCCTGTTCTGGAATGGGCGATTTCTTTTAACTTCATTTCAATTCCTCCCCTGACCTAAGCATATGAACGCTTATAGAAAAATCCTCTGCCGGTATCAAAATGGACGCAATGGAAATAATATCTTTCACTGCCTTAACCGCCCCACCGCCGCCGCTGGGACCGTTTGTATAAAGTGCTTCTACCTCATTTCCAACCTTTTCAGCCTGTTTAAGAGTGGCGCAGCGGGCAGCCACGCGCAGACGAACCTCCGTGGGAAGCTTCCCCCATGAATTTTCAGACGGATTCAGGCTTACTGTGTGATCTGCCGTTGTTTCCCCGGCTTTCTCATAGCCTCCCATTTCCCGGGAAATGCGATCTTTGTACAAAGAATTCACACCAATATAATCAAAACGCAGTTCACTGTATTCCAGACCAATGATCTCAAATCGATGTTCCAGAATTTCTCTGGCCAGCTCAGCCCGGCGCAGCGCATTTGTTCCCCCATAACTAATCTGGCCTTCCCCGATATAGCAGTCATGATAGCCTACACTTGTTTTATAAAAACCATTGGGTGCCTTACCGGATGCCCCACATACCCGGACACGGTCTTTACCATCCTGTATAGCCTGAATATGGCTGAAATCCGCAATAACATCCGGTGTAAAGTAATTTGCCGGATCCTGAATTTCATAGAGCATCTGCTCCCTGACTGTCTCCTCTGTCACCATGCCCCCGGTCTGATTCAATTTTGTAATCACTGCGTCTCCGCTCTCATCCACAATCGCGATAGGGAAACCCAGATTCCATAACTGGGGAACATCCTTGTAGCCTGGATCTGCAAAATATCCGCCTGTTACCTGGCCTGCACATTCCAGCAAATGACCGACCAAAGTCGCCTTTCCCAGTTTTTCATACTGATCAAACGCCCAGCCAAACTCATAGGCAAGCGGCCCTACCACAAGGGACGGATCTGCAACCCGCCCTGTAATAACAATGTCAGCCCCTTCCTTTAAAGCCGCCACAATCCCGCTGGCCCCAATATAACCATTGGCTGATAAAAACTCTGCATGGATATCTTTTAACGGCCCTTTGGTCTCTATAACAGTATCATCCATATATTGGTCCAGCCGATCGCCAATATCATCACCCAAAATCCAGGCAATTTTTATATTATTAATCCCTTTTTTCGCCGCCATTTCACCGCACTTTTTAGCCGCAGCCTCAGGATTGGCTGCCCCCATATTGGTAATTACCTTTACCGGACGTACCTTCCAGGCATCTAAAATAGCATCAAAACGGTCTTCAAATAAATCATTATATCCCAAATCCGGATTCTCTCTTTTTTTCTTCTGAGCAATGGATATGGTGCGTTCCGCCAGACATTCAAAAATAATATAATCCAAATTTCCTCTGCGGATTAAATCCACCGCAGGCTCAATCCGATCACCGGCATAGCCGGCACCGGATCCTATGCGTACTTGTTTCATTACAGATCCCTCCCGGTCTGACTGGCATGATGCTTCTTCTGGCACCATGATTTTTAATATGCTTCGCAAAGTTAAGTACAACGTTGTATTTTTATAATTAAAGTATAACGTTGTACTTAATTTGTGTCAATATCTGTATTAAATTTTTTTTCAAAAACTTTCCCTAACGCAGGCGGGCCGCAAAAAAACTTCAGATGGTTCAAAATATACTGAGTGCGTGATATCTGCCATCTGCGGCATTGAAAAAAATATATGAATCCTTTATACTGTAGATACATGGAATCTACGAATTATATAACCATATGCCATGAAATGAGGATCGTCATGCCAACAATCAAAGATGTAGCCGCTCTGGCCGGTGTTTCCTTCAGCACAGTTTCCATTATTATTAACGGAAAAAGCGAGGAACGTAAAATTTCTTTAAAAACTCAGAAAAAAGTCCTGGAGGCTATGAAAGAATTAAATTATAAACCAAATATATCCGCAAAAAAGCTCAGGAACCATCGCTCTACAATCACCATTGCCCTGTTTTGGACGACCGACTTTAGAAGCGCCATGCTGGCCCGCTTTATGAAAGGGCTTCAGGATGAAATCAGAAACATTCAGGCCAAAGGGGATTGTGTGGAAATTGTTATTTACCCTTATGAAAATGGGAGTCTGCGATCAACGAATAAACTGCTGGCTGTCAATGATTTCAATGGTGCCATCATCGCCAATGCAAGCCCTGAAGATATGGCATATATCCATTCCATCAATCTATTGACACCGGTTATTTTATACAACCGTCAAAGTCCGATTTTTCACAGTATCAATATCGATGACCGGGAAATCGGAAGGCAGGCCAGCCGTATTCTCAAAAATTACAATCAAGCACTTTTTGTCCAGGCACCGGTTGTTTTTGATGAAATGAATACCCGGGCCAATTCCTTTGTCGAAGAATTTCACGGCAGCGTCAAAATCAAAGAAGTTCGTGAAAACAGTGCTCAGGCAGGATTCGAACTGGCATCTGACCTTAATTTTTCAGAATTTGACTGTATTTTTGCATCCAGTGATGCGATTGCCCTGGGAATTGAACATTACTGCTACCAAAACCGGATTTCCATTCCTTCTGATCTGGGACTTTTAGCCGTCGGCAATGGCTTGCCGCAATATGACGCCTTTGCAAATCCTGCATTAAGCGTCATCGAAATTCCCATTGAACACATGGCTGCCATGTGCCTTGACGGACTTGTGCGGCTGATTCACAACGAAGAACTGCCAATGCGTCAGTATACACAATTAACGGTGATCCAGCGGGATTCCGTGAAGTAATAGTATATCCTGACCAACCGTCTGTTTTACAGCCATGATACAGACTCACCATATGTTATTACTAACATTCTATAAATTATCAAAAATGCCTTCAGCAATCCGGCTATTCCACCATTCCGACTACTGAAGGCATTTTTATTTTACATAATATTATAAAATTGTGTCACCCTTTGACAGCTCCCATGGTAATACCCTTGACAAAGTATTTCTGGAAAAAT
>CAJKGK010000023.1 GCA_905199445.1 uncultured Lachnospiraceae bacterium
TACCTATTCGTAATAGCTACCTGTATTATTGGTTTATAAATTTCATATTTTGTTCAAAATAAAACGATATCTTCTATATTATGACCGCTTTCAGAAAATATCTTTTGTAAATTATTCTGAAAACAATTCGCATTGTAATTGTTCAACTTAACGATAATCAATTTGCTTTTTGCACGTGTAACCGCTACATAATGGTTGTATATGCTCGACATATCAGACAATCGATAATCCTCTGCAAATACAATTACCTGTTCAAACTCCAATCCCTTTGAAGAGTGGAATGTAATTGCGATGTGTTTGTATTTATCCGCTTCAAATGCCACATGAAAACTGGTATCAGAAATTGTTTTGAATAATTTGTTTATGTGATCAGGGCGAGTATCATATCCAAGATATTCAGCCAATGCCGTGACACACGAGCCGAAAGACTGCTCATCATCTATAGTCTCTTCAATTCTTTTGAGTAATCTTTTTACGGTGGATACTGTTTTGCGACTTTCATTTCCTTCAACAGGTATTTCCGAAATTACATCATATGCAGAATACTTTTCAATTATAAGGTATTTAGCAATTGCTGTATAAAGCCACGCTGTATCTGTTGTAATATCAGCAATAGGAGTCTGTGGGATATAAACATACTCTAAACCGTTTGTTGTTAATTCGCTTGCTCCTATTCGTGCGTTATCATTAGAAAACCGCAATAATGCTGACTTTTTATCGGGAACAATATTAGACAATACTTCTGTTGCCCAATTTGCCTTTGTAGGAGAAAGCCACACAATATTATCTATATTTTCCGTAGGATTGTAAAGACTTCTTGTCTCATCACATAATAGATTAGAATAATTCTGTATTTGTTGACAAGAGCGAAAATTATCTCCCATAAATATCTTTTTAAAATTAGGTTTGTTCCAGATGCTTTTAAAAGCCTCTGGATAAGCCCCCCTCCATATATAAATCGATTGTTTTTCATCTCCCACAACAAAGGTTTCGATATTCAATTCATCACATAAATACATAAAGAATTTATGCATTGATTTGTCGCAATCTTGATATTCATCGATATATATTTTAAAATATTTGGCTTGAAGATAAAGTCTACAAGCCGAAGAATTTTCTACAATTTCTTGAGCCAAATCAAAAATAAAGTTCCTTTTATTATCTCGATATGAGCAGAGGATACCTTCATTCCTTATTTTTTCAATAGCTTCTTGAAAAGTATCAACTTTAACTGAATAGTCCGTACTCATGTCCAAATCGAAATCAACACCATAGACATCCTTCATAAAAGGCTTTATAACTTCTTCAATAACGAAACTGTTATTTGTTCCAATGAAGTGTTGAACTACATCGACAGACAATCTATCCTTTATTTCTTGTGCTGCTTTTATTGTAAAAGTAATTGCAGCAATAACTTTATGTGTATGATTATCATCAATTTCCTTAGCAATTTTATTAACCATTGTATGGGTTTTTCCTGTTCCTGCACTTGCCCTTACTATTAAGTTACCGGGAGTTTCTACTATTTTCTCTTGAATTGGAGATAGTTTCATTCGGCAACCTCCTTCAAACATGCAAAGTTGTAATGATTATAGATTGTTCTGCAATCTGTATCCGAAAGTTTCTCAATCAACTCCACCATATGATAGTGCTTTGCATCTTGTAAATATTTAACAGGATTATCATTATCCAATAAAACTGATAATCTATCATGCAAAAACTCGTCTAAATCATTTTCTAAATCCACTTTTGATAAGAAAATATGAAAGTCACTTCGTATTTTATCTAAAGTATTTATATTTGAATTATATAAACTCCTCTTGGCAGAAACAGAATTCTCTTGAATTTGTTTAGTAGGCAGACGCTTTTCCCCAATATAATTATTACAGCGTGAAAAGCCTAAAACGCTATATGTACCTTTTCCCGTTACCGCTCTCAAATCATTGTCAGTTTTTACCACATTAAAAATTTCAAGTTCATCCAGGATAGAAAAATATGTTTCAAATCCCACACCATCAACTGGTAAAATATATATTCCATCTACTTCATAAAAAGGATGCACTACTGAAAGGACTTTGCTAAATAGCATATATTCAGATGGTCCTTCAACCAAAAGTACTTTGTTAGCAAAGATTGCTTCTGACAAACAACGGTTTAACATTTTCCTGTTTTTCTCATAAGCATCAGGCACTTTATAAAATGTGCTAATACTATTGATTTTTCGCTCACTATATATTCGAACTAAATTTACATTATCCATTTCATAAAGAACAAAAGGCGAATGAGTTGTTACAAACAAGTATGTGTATTTGCTATCGGTAAAAAGTATTTGTGATAATGCAATCTGCATAGACTTATGAAGATGGTTTTCAGGCTCCTCAATTAAAAACAAATTGATTTTCTTTTCCGCATTTTCATCTGACAGTATGTCGTATATTGAATATGCCAATAACTTTTTCCTACCTTCCCCAGCAGTAGGATATAAATTATCATCATTATCTTGTTTAATATATGGAATGATATTTGAGTACAATCCCTTTACTGCGATTTCGGATTTTATTGAAACAGATATCCCTTCATCATGGAATTTTTGATATTCTGGCGTAAGTTTATCCTCAAATTCTTTAATTCCAGACAGAGAAGCAATATGACCATTCAAATCGTCAACTGTATTTTGAATTTTTGCCAGAATATCTTTATCTTCGTCCTTTTCATTTCTAACAAGCTGGTTCACATTCTTTTTAAATAGGGAATACAAATCAACATAAGAGTCAATATAAATGACATTAAATACGTAGTCTATTTCATATAAATATCCTCTTTGCTTCATTTCGTAAAGATGATTAATATCACCACCCCACGATAATATCGGTAGAGCGAGCATTTCTGTTTTGCTATATTCTGCAAAAAGCTTTATATATACCTTATTATGCTCACTTAGCAATGCACCTTTTAGCTGTGCACGGAGTTTTTGACAATCGCTGTCAGCAACATCACTAATATCTATAGTAACAACAATCTCAATTGGTTTATCAAGCTGCTTATTATGAAAATCCGAATCTAAAAGGTTTTGTTTACGAATATCTTTATCGAATACATATCGTAGAGCGTACAAGAAATTTGTTTTCCCCACATCATTTAGACCAAAAAATATGTTTTTATTTGATAAGTCAAGTTCAACATTATCAAAATTTCTAAATTTTTTAATAACTACTTTTTCAAATTTCATATATGTTCTTTCACCATCCATCTTGTTTGTATAATAAGAAAATTATACCATTATTCCATAATTAATCATATAATTTTCTTTGCATTTAGCTCATATGTATTGGGTGATAAAACCATCTGATAAATATCAATACTATTCTTTTTTCCAAATTGAATTATCTCTTCTTTAAAATTCTCAGAGATTTTCGCTCCTAAATAAAACGCTTTTATATTTTCTTTCAAATCCAAAACATATTTTCCATTTGGATATTTCAATTTTTCTGGCATTACTTTATTGAAATTAGCCGTCACAATTCGCCATTCTTTCTCATACGACCAAACATCGGATTTACGACAAGTCGTCTTATAAATCCATTCTGTATTTTCACTTAACATATCTGCTTTAGAAACAGCATATCTATCCTTTGTATATATTACTGGGTATAAATGTTTATAAAGCATATCACTTTCTTTAAAATCATACTCTATACAAAATCCAGTATGATTCTGAGCATAATGGCTCCACATAAGCATAGAGTCATACACCTCAGATAAACAGACAACTCTTACAGCATCCTTGATTGTACTCATACAATCATTTAATCCATTTTGCAAAATATTCATCCAAGAGTCAGAAAGCCTTCCTCCATGAGCCTGCAGAACTATTTGCATCGCCCTTTCAATATTGTCAGAATAAAGAATTCTATTTTTTTCTTCCTGTTTAAGTGAAAATCTTCTTTCCAAAAGATGTATATATGTTTCTCTATCAAGTACACCTTCCAATGCATCTGACTGAAAGCAAAATTCACAATCATAGGGGTCGTTGAAATAAAGTGGTGATGATGGATATACTAATCCTTCAAAAGCTTCAAACTTCCATTTTTCAATGTTAATTATCCTCTGATCAATATAGCTATAATCATTCAGTTTTTCCGTATTAAATGACCTGTACCTGAATAACGTTCTTCTCATACGTATCCTCTCCCTTTACTCTCGAACAAGCTTTATTATATTACACTAATTATAATAAAGCAGCCGCTTACCCATTCAATAAGCAAGCGGCTTTGTCATTAAATCACCTCAAAATGTTTCAAGGCATCCTTTATCGCTTCCACTTTCTCTGCTGTCGGATGCTTCCTGGGCTGTTTCAATTCTTCTACCGCATTAGGGGCATCATACATTGGCAAGCCCAAACTTCTCTTTACCTCCGCTATATAAGCAGTATGTACCTTGAAGCCATATTTAGCTTCTATGTATTCCTTTATCATTTTGTAGGTAACTCGCTCTTTCGGCTTGTACGCCTCGGCTCTTTTAGCGATATTATCAAGCGGCACTTTGCCCTCTCCCTCGCCAAACTCCACTTTTACGCTGATTGTGCTGTCAGGTTTTTTGTGGGAAAGCATTACTACCGTCTCAACATGCACACTATGTCCAAACATATCCACACACTGTACCTTTTCCACCTTATACCCCGAACCTTCCAGCACCTTCAGATCTCGGGCCAGGGTTGCCGGATCACAGCTGACATATACAATTCTTTTAGGTTCCATTTTAACCATGCAGTCCAAAAGGGCTGCATCACAGCCTTTACGCGGCGGATCGACGACAATCACATCTGCGTAAATACCATTTTTCTCATATTCTGCAGGAAGAACTTCCTCGGCTTTTCCTACAAAAAATTCCACATTATCCATATGATTCAGTCGGGCATTGCGCCGGGCATCGTCGATCGCCTGGGGAACAATTTCAACACCATAAACTTTTGAAGCCTTTTGAGCCAGAAACAAAGAAATGGTTCCAATACCGCAGTATAAATCCCAGACAACTTCCCCCTCGTTTAAATCGGCAAATTCCAGAGCTTTGCCATACAACACTTTTGTCTGCTCCGGATTAACCTGATAAAAAGAAAGCGGTGAAATCTGATAGCGGATATCTCCAATATAATCCGTAATATAATCCTTTCCCCATAAGGTTCTGACCTGGCTGCCCAGAATCACATTTGTATTTTCTCTGTTAATATTAATGCTGATGCTGGTCATCCCGGGAATATCCTTTAAAACATCAATCAGTGCTTGCGGCGCCGGTATTTGATTGCCATTAATCACAAGACAAACCATGACTTCACCGGTCGTCTTTCCTATACGGGTTAAAATATGGCGCACTAACCCATGTCCCGTTACCTCATCATACGGCTGTATTTTATTTTCCTCCATCCAATGGCGAATTCGGGTAACCAGCTGCTCATTCAGCGGATGCTGAATATAGCAGTGGGTTGTATCGATAATTGAATGCGTTCTCCCTGCATAAAAACCAGTCACAATTTTTCCGTCTTTGCCTCGTCCTACCGGAAACTGGGCCTTATTTCTGTAATAGTAAGGTTCTTGCATGCCGATAATCGGCAGCATTTCATAATTTTGAATGCCGCCCACACGTTCCAGGAGATTTCTCACCTTATTTTCTTTAAATTCCAGCTGCTTTTTATAATCCATATGCATGATCTGACAGCCGCCGCACGCTCTGGCCTGAGGGCAGCGGGGTGCCGTTCTGTACGGTGAAGGGGTTATGACTTCAATCAAACGTCCATATCCATAATTCTTCTTTGTCTTAATCACCTTAACTCTGACTGTATCGCCAATCAATGCATCTTTTACAAAAAGGGTATAACCTGCACCTTCTGATGGCTGTGTACGGGTTTGGATTTTTCCGATCCCCTCACCGTCAGAACCTAGATCTGTAATTTCTATTACATATTCATCATTTTTCTGTATGACTTTTTTTTGATCCATCACTTCACTCCTCATTGGTCATCCATTGGCCTGCTTATTTATTTTTATACAAGAAAGCCCTCTTACGTATAAAAGCCTCTCTTACGTTCCGGAAACTTTTCACAAAACAAAGAGCGGCTTTTATGTCTCATGGCATCTTTAGTATTATTTCGATGTTTTTCGAATATTAGAATCCAGAAAACGGTTAAAGCCCAGCCATTCCAGATTATCTGGCGTACCGCGGAACAATTCCGTCATTGTCTGCATCTTGGCATCTGTATTGTCCGCCAGATTTAAAGCCATGGCTTCAATCAAAGCCGGCTTTTTAGGAGAGCCGTATTCAAACTCACCATGATGAGCCACAATACAGTGTTTCAGCTCGTTCTCAAGAATCTCTGGAAATCCCGGTATCTCCCTGACCCGATCGTGGATCATCTCAACGCCGATCACAATATGACCAATCAGCTGACCTTCATCGGTATAATCATTGGCCGGGAATAAAGACAGCTCCTTTGTTTTTCCGATATCATGAAACAGCGCCGCTGTCATCAGCAGATCCCGATTTAAAATCTCATAACGTGTACAATAAAAATCACACAGTTTCATCACACCCAATGTATGTTCCAGCAATCCGCCCATAAATCCATGGTGAACACTTTTAGCCGCCGAATGTTTGACAAAGTTTTCGATAAATGCCTTATCTTTCACAAAATAACTTTCAGCCAGGGTTTTTAAATAAGTATTCTTTATGCTGCCAATAAAATCAGTCAATTCTTTATACATTGTTCCAACACTGTAAATACTGGCCGGCATATAATCAGCCACATTATACTCGATTTCCTGAACACGGCGGACACGACGGATATTCAACTGCAGGGAGTTCTGAAAACTTGTGACCTGACCTTCGATTTTAATAAAATCCAATGACTCAAAGTGCTCGATTCCTCCGGTAATTTCCCATATTTTTGCATCAATAGTTCCTGTTTTATCCTGCAGAATCATGGAATAATAGCTCTTTCCAGCCTTTGTCTTAAGCGTCTGTTTATTTTTGCACAGATAAATATCAGAAATCATTTCTCCTTCTCTGAATGTCTCAATAAATTTCATAATATATAGCCTCTTTCTAATTCTTTGATCATTTCTGTCAATTACAGCCTCCCCGAAAATAAACAACAACCGGTAAAGCTGTGCTTTTACTATTATACTTCATCCCGGAAGATTTGACCATATTTTTTATTTTTCCATGTCTTGATTCAAGCGACGATGATTGTACACCAAAAAACCTGTGAATCTCCAAAATGATTCACAGGTCTAAATAACACAACCAATTATGCCTTTTTGCCGTAAACCTTCATCAGTTCTTCCTTCACAATAAAAATGCTGACATTGTTCCAGCGAACTCTGCACAATGTGGATGCTTTGGGGTCCATCTCAATAAACGGATGATTCAGCTGATCTTCAATTTTAGCCTCTCCACGGTAAATAGCCTGCACAAGCTCCATATAATCTTCAATGTAACTAATGCTGATCGGTGTCCCGTTGTGATTGGGAAGCACATATGTATAGCTGGCTCTCAGCTCATAAATATCTTTTGCATTTTCATAGAGATTGTCCAGACGCTCTTTGACATCGTAATTCAGCTGAGAATTGCCGGAATTATCAAACATCAGTGTCTGAGCAGATTCATATTCATCGCCGGTAAAGATCATCTTATGCGTTCTGTCAAGGAAAAACAGCGTACTGTTGCAGTGTGCCGGTCTGGCCTCAATAACCTCCACAATACGTCCGCCCAGATCAAGGACATCCCCGCTGCCCACAATATATTTTTCATAATCCGGATGAGGAAGCTTGGAAAGGTCGAAAGGAACCGCGCCTTCGCCTTCCACAGACGCTCTGTCCAGCAGCCATCCCTGACTCATATAAACTTTCTCAAATTCACCGTTGCCGCCGGCATGGTCCGGATGATAATGGGTATTGGCCACAATCACCGGCTTATCTGTCAGTTGCTCTACAAATGCTCTCAGATTGCCTGCACCATAGCCGGTATCCAGCAAAAGTGCCTTTTCACTACCTTCCAGAAGATACATATATTCTGTCCCATTCATAAATTGAATAATCCAGGTTTGCGCATCCAGCCGCCATGCCATATAGCTTCCAAAAATCTCCTGAAGTTTTTCCTGTGTCATTGTTTCCATTAAATATCTCCTCCTTATTGATACCGCACCTTCCCACACTCCGGACAGCATAACTATTTTATCTAAGCTTCAGATATCACTATCTGTCTCCGGCAATACAGGGAATACCAGTTTTGCACCATTTTTTATTGTCCACGTATACGATGCCTCGTTCATCAATATATCATCCCCCCGTGATTTCCATGTATCATTATACTCTATCCCCGCGCCTTTGACCACCGTAAACTTTTTGTTTCCTTTTTGTTCATAATCAGTTAAAATAATAATGATCAGCATTGATCTCAATATCAAAGACTATCGTTTTATGATTGTTGAGAACATTATACAAGAATTGCAGGTGAATGATTTTGAATGAAAAAGCACTCCGTGTACTGGAATACCATAAGATCATCGAAAAGCTGACAGAATATGCAGGTTCTGAGATGGGCAAAGCACTGTGTAAAAATCTTATGCCGTCTTCCAATCTTGGAGAAATATGCCAGGCTCAGACTGAAACCAGTGATGCCCTGGCAAGAATTTATGCCAAAGGAAGTATTTCCTTTTCAGGCTTAAAAGATGTACGAGGCTCACTGCTGCGCCTAAAAGTCGGTTCGACCTTAAGTATTGTTGAGCTTTTACAGATTTCAGGGCTTCTGGATGTAGCGCTGAGAGTCAAATCTTATTCAAGGAAAGAAAACGCTCAGGATGGTGAGGATTCTCTAGACGCCAGCTTTTCGGCCATTGAGCCTTTAAGTCCTTTAAATAATGAAATTAAACGCTGTATTATTTCCGAAGAAGAAATCGCAGATGATGCCAGTCCGGCTTTAAAAAGCGTCCGCCGTAGTATGCGGCTGACCAATGATCGAATCCGTACCCAGTTAAGCTCCATGGTGAATTCACAAAGCGTAGGTTCCAAGCTCCAGGATAATATTATTACCATGCGAAACGGCCGCTACTGCCTGCCGGTTAAAGCCGAATACCGCAGTCAGGTTCAGGGCATGATCCATGACCAGTCCTCCTCTGGCTCCACGTTGTTTATTGAGCCCATGGCTGTTGTCAAACTTAACAACGACCTTCGAGAACTGGAAATTAAAGAAAAAGAAGAAATCGAAAAAATTTTGGCCGACTTAAGCAGCCAGGCCGCTCAGTATCATGAAGTTTTATCTGCCAATGTGGCTGTTCTGACCCAGCTGGATTTTATTTTTGCCAAAGCCAACCTATCCCGTTCCTACAATGGAACCCAGCCCCGTTTTAATGAAAACGGCTGGATTCACATAAAAAAAGGCCGGCATCCCCTGCTGGATAAAAAGAAGGTTGTTCCCATTGACATTCATATGGGCAAAGATTTTAAACTTCTGATTGTCACCGGCCCCAACACAGGCGGTAAAACGGTTTCTCTGAAAACCGTGGGTCTTTTTACCCTGATGGGACAGGCTGGACTGCATATTCCGGCCTTTGACAATTCAGAGCTTTCGGTTTTTGAAAATGTTTTTGCCGACATCGGAGATGAACAGAGTATCGAGCAAAGTCTCAGTACATTTTCATCTCATATGACCAATATTGTTCGCATTCTGGCGGAATCCAATTACAAAAGTCTGGTGCTTCTGGACGAACTGTGTGCCGGTACCGATCCTACCGAAGGTGCTGCGCTGGCCATTTCCATTTTAAAAAATTTCCTGATCCGCAGCGTAACGACAATGGCTACCACCCATTACAGCGAGCTGAAGGTTTTTGCCCTTTCCCAAAAAGGCGCCTGCAATGCTTGCTGCGAATTTGATGTCTCCACATTAAGTCCCACTTATAAGCTGCTCATTGGGGTCCCCGGTAAAAGTAACGCTTTTGCCATTTCCCAAAAGCTGGGGCTGCCTCAATTTATCATTGATGATGCCCACAAAAACCTGGATGCCGCTGACCAGGATTTTGAAGATCTTCTGTCAGACCTGGAAGCCAGCCGTAAAACGATTGAGCGGGAGCGGGAGGAAATCGAAACCTATAAAGCCGAAGTTGCTGATCTTAAGGCCCGTCTGGAAACCAAACAGGAAAACCTGGATGCCCGGAAAGAAAAGATTCTCCGCGAAGCTAATGAACAGGCCCGTTCGATTTTACAGGATGCCAAAGATTTTGCAGATCAGACTATCCGGGATATGAATAAAATGGCATCCGGCGCCATGGAGTCAAAGGCCATGGAGAAAAAAAGAACCGCAGTCCGTGAAAAACTGAATAAGGTCAGCGGTAATCTGACATTGTCCGCCAACGGTAAAAAAACCAATCTTAAAGCCGGCGACTTAAAACTGGGCGACAGTGTTAAAGTCTTAAGTATGGGGATTAAGGGAACGGTTTCCGCCCTTCCCGATTCTAAAGGCATGGTTCTCGTTCAGATGGGTATATTAAAATCAAGAATTGCCCTCAGCGATCTGGAACTGCTGGATGAGGAGGTTATCAAGGCCCCAGGGCTTCAGAAAACCGGCGCCGGAAAGATTAAAATGAGTAAATCTGCGTCAATTTCCACCAGTCTGAATATTATCGGCAAAACCGTTGACGAAGCTATGCCGGAGGTTGAAAAATATCTGGACGATGCCTACCTGGCTCACATTTCCCAGGTGACCATCATTCATGGCCGGGGAACCGGAGCACTGAAAAATGCCGTTCATCAGAGACTGAAACGGATGAAACACATTAAATCCTATCGCCTTGGCACCTTTGGCGAGGGTGAAACCGGCGTAACTATTGTGGAATTTCAAAACTGATATGTGCAGCCTGTGCCCTTACAGGGCATAGGCATGACAATAAAATATGTACTACAATAAAAGGAGTGTATCAATATGGCACAAAACAAAATTCCTGCCCGCAGCGAAATCAATCCCGCTGATACATGGGCGATTGAAGACATTTTCCCGTCTGATCAGGCATGGGCGGAGGCGGTGGCTCAGGTGATCGACCTTGGGAATGATATTGCCCGCTATCAGGGCCATCTTGGAGAAAGCGCCAAAAATCTTTACGACTACTGTACAACAGAGACAAAGATTAATGAGTTAATTGATGAAATCTACGGTTACGCCAGCCGCCGTTATGATGTGGATACTACAAATGGAACTTACCAGGCCATGAATTCCCGTGCCACGGCAGTCTACGTGGAAATTTCCGGAAAACTGGCTTTTTCCGGACCTGAAATCCTGGCAATCGATGACAGTACTCTGGAAGAATTTTTTAAAGAAGTTCCCCAGCTTAATGTATACAGACGCAGTATTAATGAAATCCGCCGTTTAAAAGACCACATTCTCTCACCCGCAGAAGAAAAACTTCTGGCCGCTGCCGGTGAAATTTCCGAGACGCCGGGAAATGTTTTCTCCATGATGAACAATGCAGATGCCGCTTTTCCTCCGGTGCATACAAAAGACGGCGAAGAACTGCCCCTGACCAACGGCAGTTTTGTATCTCTGCTTCAAAACAGCGACCGTGATGTGCGTAAAGAGGCTTTTGAAAACTTCTATCATACCCACGAAAAACACCAGAATACTTCAGCCGCCCTTCTGGCTTCCCAGGTAAACCAGCTGAAATTTTTTGCCGGCGCTCGTAAATACACTTCCACACTGGAAGCCGCTTTAAGTGTAACCAATGTTCCGGTAAGTGTTTATAAAAACCTGATTAAAACCGTTCATGAAAACATGCACTATCTCCATAAATACATGGGGCTTCGCAAAAAGCTTCTCGGTGTGGATGAGCTTCACATGTATGATCTCTATACACCGATTGTGGCTGATGTGGACGTGGAAATTTCATTTGAAGAAGCCAAGAAAAATGTGATGGCAGCGGTTTCCGTTCTCGGCGATGATTATCAGGCGATTTTAAAAGAAGGATTTGACAACCGTTGGATTGATGTTTATGAAAACGTAGGCAAACGCTCTGGTGCTTACTCTGCAGGACACAAGGTTCATCCTTTTGTTCTGTTAAATCACAAGGACACACTGGATTCTGAATTTACGCTGGCCCATGAAATGGGACATGCCATCCATTCCTATCTGTCCAATAAAAATCAACCTTCACCGGATGCAGAATATGTCATCTTTGTGGCAGAGGTGGCTTCCACCTGCAACGAAGCGTTGCTGATGCAGTCTCTCCTTAAAAAGACCGATGACCGACGTGTACGCGCCTACCTGATCAACTATTTCCTTGAACAATTCCGCACAACACTTTACCGCCAGACCATGTTTGCCGAATTTGAAATGCTGATCAATGAAGCCAGTGAAAACGGCACCGGTCTGACCGCAGATTATCTGAAAAAACTTTATCATGATCTCAACGTCAAATATTATGGACCGGACGTTGTTGTGGACGAAGAAATTGATATGGAATGGGCGCGTATTCCCCATTTCTACTATAATTTCTATGTATTCCAGTACGCAACCGGATTTTCTGCAGCGATTGCTCTGTCCCAGCGTATTTTAAGCGAAGGGGCTCAGGCTGTGACTGATTATAAAAACTTTCTGTCCGGTGGCTGCTCCAAAGACCCGATCGCACTGCTTCGCGGTGCAGGTGTAGATATGAATTCTCCTGAACCAATAGAAAAAGCACTGAAACTGTTCGGGGAACTCATCGATGAAATGGATGACTTATTAAAATAAAGAAAAAAATAAAAGGGGGCCTCACGGCCCCCATAAGAGTCTTTCCATAGGAATCTAATATAAATCATCTAAAAGGTCATCTGGAACAGTCTCCTTCTCCAAGCTTTCCAAGTCGTCATCGTCTTCCAGGTCATCATCGCCATCTTCATCCGGCTCTGTGTCCATTTTTACTTCAGGCGCTTCCTCAGGCTCCTTTTTTGGCTCAGTTTTTGTTTTTTCCACAGACTTTTGATCAGCTTCTTTTTCCTCTGAAGAAATCGAAGTTTTCCGCTCATCTACTGAAGAAATCGAAGCTTTCCGCTCATCTACCGAAGGAAGCGAGCTTTCCCTTTCATCCATCATGGCCTCCAGCTTTTGGGATACCATATCCAGACGCTGCATGGCCCGATCCAGTTCATCTCTGAGTACCTCCGCCTTCAGTTCTCTGCGGCCGCTGATAAAAATAGCCAAAACAGCCAGAATCATCGATACTAATGTACTGCCAAAGGTAATCTGCTGCACAAACGTGGGATTATCGGCGGTATTGGAAATAACCAGAACAATAAACAAAGCAAGCAAAAAAACAATCGAGTATTTAATTCTCAAAGATGTACGCAGTGCTTTGATTCGCAGTTCATAATTTTTTTCATCAGTCACAGGTTCAATACGGTTATCGTACTGAAGCCACTTCGTTGTAATTTTCAGCATTACATTTCATTCCTTTCCTCCATTGAGCCATAGCTTTTTATCATTATAACACGGCCGGGCCGCGGCGTCATTTTATTTAAATAATTCGAAAGATTTTTTTAATTTTATGAAAGATTTGGGCAAAAAAATACTCTTTTTTAAACGCTTTTATAGACGCTTAAAAAAGAGTATTTTTCTATTTCATCTGCCAATGGAGTCTGTGCAGATCTCCGGCCATTTCCATCTGCTTAAAGCCATGCTGACGCAGCGCTTCATAAAGACCGATGGCCACCGAATTGGACAGGTTCAGGGAACGAATTTGTTCAAGCATAGGAATACGCACACAGTACTGCTCATATTCCACAAGAATTTCTTCAGGTATACCGGCACTTTCCTTTCCAAACATCAGGTAAGCGTCTTCCGGATAGGTCACATCGCAGTATGCGTGTCTGGCCTTTGTCGTAAACATATAAAGTTTCCCAATTGCCTCAGGATTTTTGTTAAGAAAATCCTGAAAATCGTCATAAATTGTCACATCCAGATGTTCCCAGTAATCCAGGCCGGCCCGGCGCACTGTTTTTTCGTTAATTCGAAATCCCATGGGTTCAATCAGATGAAGCCTTGTGCCTGTCGCCACACAGGTACGTCCGATATTACCTGTATTGGCCGGCATTTCAGGTTCTAGAAGAACAATATTCATCATATGTCCTGCCCTCCATCCCAACGTTTTTCCCGTATCCAGCTGACAAAACGGGCAATGCGGTCCGTGGCTGTTTTCAGCTCTTCCAGAGAATACGCATAGGAAATTCGAAGAAAGCCTTCGCCACAGTCCCCAAAAGCAGTTCCGGGAACAACGGCCACTTTTTCAGCCTTTAAAAGCTGCTGTGCAAATTCATCGGAAGTCATCCCCAGACTTTTAATGCTGGGAAATACATAAAACGCACCAAAAGGCTCAAAGCATTCCAGCCCCATTTTTCGGAACGTATGAATCAGAAAACGACGGCGCTGATCGTAAGATTCCCGCATTTTTTCCACATCCTCATCACCGTTTCGCAGAGCATCCACAGCCGCATACTGACTGGTTGTGGGGGCACACATAATAGCAAACTGATGAATCTTTGTCATCTGTTCAATAATTTCACGAGGACCGCAGGCATAACCTAAACGCCAGCCGGTCATGGCATAAGCCTTCGAAAAACCATTGATTAATATCGTCCGCTCCTTCATTCCAGGTAAAGACGCAATGGTCACATGAGGTTCGCCATAAGTCAGTGCACTGTAAATTTCATCGGACATTACAAAAATATCCTTTTCAATACATACCTGGGCAATGTCCTCCAAATCCCGGCGGGTCATAATCGCCCCTGTAGGATTGTTAGGGAAAGGTAAAATCAACACCTTTGTTTTCGGGGTAATCGCGGCCAGAAGTTCTTCTTTTGTCAGGCGGAACTCATTTTCCTCTTTCAGATTAATAATCACGGGGACACCGCCGGCAAGGACGGTACAGGGTTCATATGACACATAGCTGGGCTGAGGAATTAAAACCTCATCCCCAGGATTAAGCATGGCCCGCAGACCGATATCTATAGCCTCTGAACCGCCCACCGTCACGATGACCTCGCCCTTTGGCTGGTAAGACACACCGTAATGGCGTGCAAGATAATTGCAGATTTCCTCCCGCAGCTCCATAAGCCCGGAATTGGATGTATAAAAGGTACGTCCCTTTTCCAGGGAATAAATCCCTTCCTCCCGGATATGCCACGGGGTATCAAAATCCGGCTCCCCTACCCCCAGAGAAATAACCTCCGGGTCATTCATTTCAGTCACAAGATCAAAAAATTTACGAATGCCGGATGGTTTAATTGTTGTTATAACATCAGATAATGGATTTCTCAAGGTGTAATCAGCATCCTTTCTTTTTTCTCCTCAGGAACCATGATTGTTCCATGATCCTTATATTTTTTAAGAACAAAATGTGTGGCCGTACTTAATATGTACTCCAGCGGTGCCAGCTTGGAAGATACAAAATGGGCCACCTCCTGAAGTGTTTTTCCTTCCAGCATAACCATCAGGTCAAACCCGCCGGAAATCAGATAAACAGAATCTACTTCCGGGAAATTATAAATACGCTCCGCAATTTTATCAAAGCCCTGGCCTCTCTGCGGAGTGACACGGACCTCAATCAATGCCACAACCTTGGCATTTTCTGTGTTGCCCCAGTTAATTAATGTATGATAGCCACAGATTGTCTTATCCCGCTCCATTTCATAGATAGCTTTGGCTACATCTTCTTCTTTTTCTCCGAGGACAACAGCCAATTCCTCAACACTGATTTTACTGTTTTTCTCTATAACGGACAATATTTTTTCTTTCATATCCATATACTCCAATCCAAATCC
Source organism: uncultured Lachnospiraceae bacterium (assembly GCA_905199445.1). Classification (GTDB taxonomy): domain Bacteria; phylum Bacillota; class Clostridia; order Lachnospirales; family Lachnospiraceae; genus Catenibacillus. The sequence goes on from CAJKGK010000023.1 coordinate 15,834, forward strand.
TTTCATTCATAGTCATGCCGTCATTCATCTGTCTTGTCCAGCCGTATAAGGGCTTGCCTGTGTCAGATAATTTTAGGCGCTCTTGGCGGCTCCAGGTAACGAACTTCTTCATCATTGATGACAATCCGATCATTTTGATTCGTAAAAGTTCCGATCATTGCAGCACTGATTCCGGCCGCCGTCAGTTCCCGAACAAGGTGCTCACCGTGATGGGCCGCAATAAGCAGAGATCCCATGGATACCAGCTGATATGGGTTGGTATCAATAAAATCACATAATTCCACGGTTTCCTGTTTCAGGGGAATCCGCTTTAAATCCACGTAAAAACCTGCTTTTCCCAAAACGGCCATCTCCCACAGAGCGCCAAAGACACCGCCTTCAGACAGATCATAGAGGGCCGATGCGCCGTATTCCAGAGCCACTCTGGCCTCCCCAATCACACTAAACCACCGGCTCATCCCGGATATACTTTCCGAAAGATCCTGATTATATTTCGCCGTAAATTCATTGTGATACTTTTGTTCCAGAAGCCAGCTTCCCGACAAGCCGGCCCATTTGGTCATCACAATATCCTGACCGGCCAGCTTCAAAGATTCACCGCCCCTGCTTTCATCGTTTTCCGGTAAAAAACCCAGCGCTGTCACTGTCACAATCACAGAGGAAACACTGTCAGAGACCTGCGTATGACCGCCTAAAACATCTACGCCATGAGCCTGGGCCGCCGCATCGATACCGGTCATCATGTCCTTTAACTGGGCTTCGCTTACCCACTGTGGAAGCATTACACCAAGCATGATTCCTACCGGTCTGGCCCCGGAACATATCAGGCTGTTTAAGGCTCTCGGAACGGTCAGCACACTCACCTGAAACGGTGTACCCTCAACCACATTCGTTGTAACAACCATCGTTTCTCCGTCATTGCCCTTAACCGCCGTATACCCCATTCCCGGACCCGGTCTAAAGCAAACCTCCGGCCGGCTGCTGTGAAGGGGTTTTAAAACCGACCGTTTTAAAACATTTTCCTGTATTTTACCTATCTGCATACCTTTTCCTTTCGATGATCAATTCTTGATAAACAATGGGCACAGCCCTTTCCCGATTTATACGGAGGGTGTCTGATCTGAAGGTACCTGAGTGCCGGCTCCGCCATTTCCGTCAGGAGGCACCGAATTTCCAGGGTCCGAAGTCTGAGGCGGCTGCGCGGGCGGTTCTTCTGTCGGAGGCACTTCGACCGGAGGTGCCTGTGTTTCCGGCGGCTCTGTCTCAGGCGGTTTTGTTCCTTTAGTCACATAGCGGGGATAGGCCTGATAGGTGCTTCGATTCACCAGCTCCCTGCTTTCAAGCACACCATCCACATAAACACACTTATACAAAGCAGCCACATAGCCTGTATGCGCACTTTGTGTGACATCTTCATACCCTTCAGGCTGATTCGGATCTTCTGTAACTACATCTGCCGGCGGGGCAATGGTCTGCTCTGTTACACTTTCAAACTCCACAGTTCGGTTGGCCGGTCTTGTCTCTTTGCCGTAAATAGCTACAGTCACACTGCCATTATAAGTATACGCTTCAATATACACCGGAAAATCATAGTCATTTCTGAATTTAAAGTCAATTGTGGGTTCCGCAATAGTAGCGTCCGCCGCCAACGGTACATATCCGACAGTCATCATATGATTGGTGCGCTCTACAATGGTCAGCTCTGCTCTTAAAACCGTATTATATAAAGTGGATGACACCTGACAGATACCGCCGCCCATACTGTCTACACTTTTTCCAGACGCATAGGCTCCGGCCAAATAATAGCCATTTTCAGAAGTAAACGGAACCACAGCCTGAGTAAAGGAAAATGTGTCCCCAGGATACAGCGTCGTTTCATCAATCTTTGCAGCACCATTTTGAATATTGGCTACACGATTGGAACCAGAACCGCCATAACTTGTGGTATAAGTAGCCAGACAATCCTGGATCACACTTAATTCCTCGGCAGTATGGGCCGCAGGAGTTTCTTCCATAACCACAGCTGCAGTCAAATTTGTTTTATCCCATTCTCCGGCCAGGGTATTCATCACACTGTCTGCAGTTTCTTCGATTTTTAAATTCCGTCCGATCAGCTCCTCTGTAATGATAAGCTGACCGTCATGACGGACAATCGTTGCGTCCTGAGGCTGCCGGTTAATCTGATCCGCCCTGGCACTAATAGCCGCCGTCAGCTGATCCCGATTACAGACAAAAGAAATTTTATAGCTGGCATTATGATTTTTAACATCCGTCAGTTCCTTATAACGCCGTATAATATTCCCACCGGAACCGATTTTACTCAGGTTATCAAGTACGCTGGCATCCGCCACATCAAATCCGATTTCAGCCAAAGGGATCTCCACCACATCCTCACCGGCCGTAAGCTTTAATGTTCCACATTTGACCTGATCTACAAAGGTCTGAAGGGCAGCTCTGGCCTCTTCCTGAGTCATACCGGATAAATCAATCCCTTCAACCTCCACACCGTCAGGAATACGGTAAGTCTGGGCCGCCATGGCATGGGCAGGAAAAAAGCCGAAAGCCCCCGCTGCCACCGCCAGTACCATCAGTAATTTTATTAAAAATTTTTTCATATGCATCTCCTTTTCAAAGACACAGGCCACAGCATAATTTCATCAAAAAGTCCCCCCGGAAAACCCCGGGAACAAAGGGACCGATTCAGAAAAATGCTGCCACAATACCTGCAAGCATCGCCAGAATCAGAATAGCCACAATAATTGTGGATGCGATTCTTTTAGACTTCTTATTATAAAACATGACTCATCCTTCTTTCTGTATTTTTCCCCGTTTATTTGGCATCATACCATGATTTAAAATGATATGATCAATTGTTTTGGACATCTGACTTCGGGACATATGGTCAATATCCTGGGTAAATTCTATTTTATGATACCTGATTAATTCTTTCAAGTAGGCAATCTGTCTGGGGGTTGCCGGCTGAATCTTTTTTTCCTTAAATGTCAAAGGCTCCGGCATAAAAATTCCCGGATTATCACTTTCGTGGTAATAACATAAAGTCTGATACAGTTTTGCCGTAGCCAGCGCGTCATGATACGCCCTGTGCGCAGAAGAATTTACAATATGATAATAATCACACAAAGAACCCAGGCTTTTTGACACCACACCTGTACAGACCGTACGGGCAATTTTTAATGTATCAATCCCCTGCTTTTCAAAGGGCAATCCCAGGCGCGCCGCATATTTTCGGACAAATCTAAAATCAAACATAACATTATGTCCGATGAGCACATCGTCCTCACAAAAATCCACAAACTTTTCAATAACCGTATCAATACATGGTGCATCTTCACACATTTCTTCCGTAATTCCGGTAATTTCTGTGATTTTCGATGAAATAACCTCCTCCGGGCGTATAAACGTTGCAAAACGCTGTGCCACAGCACCATTTCTCACCTTCAGGGCTCCAATCTCAATAAGACAATTCTCCTCAACCGAAAGCCCGGTTGTCTCCACATCAAATGCAATATATGATTTTAACATCTGCTATTTCCTCACTTCACCGGATTTGGAAGCCTTCGTCCTATCCCCTTCACAGGAAGGACAGTACGGCCCCAAAAAACACTGAGCACACTTAGGATTTCTGGCCGTGCAGATCTGGCGGCCCAGGGTAATGATTTGTATGTTATATAAAATCCAGTGATCTTTCGGCAAAACCTTCATAAGCTCATACTCTATTTTTTCCGGATCCTTTTCTTTTGTAAATCCCAGCTTTGCAGAAATACGCTTCACATGGGTATCCACCACGATACTGGGGTCATCATAAATATTGCCCCGAATCACATTTGCAGTTTTACGTCCCACACCGGCCAGACTTGTCAAATCTTCCATACGCTCAGGCACCTGCCCGTCAAACACATCCACAAGCCGCCGACAGCAGGCGATAATATTTCTGGCCTTTGTCTGATAAAAACCGGCGGAATGAATATAGCCCTCCAGTTCCTTCTGGTTGGCCCCGGCCAGAGCTTCCACACTGGGATAACGCTCAAACAGAGGGCCCGTCACAATATTCACCCTGGCATCTGTACACTGCGCACTTAAAATCACCGCAACCAGCAGCTGCCACGGACTGTTATGATTGAGATAACATATTTTCTCGGTTCCATAATGTTCATCCAGCAGATCAAGAATTGCCTTTACTCTCTGTTTCTTTGTCATCGTTTTCATAAGATCTGCCTCCATGCTTCATAAGTCAGAGGATCCCGTTTTGTATAATCAAACAAAATCCACTGTTCCTTATCAAGGGTTTCTCCCCGTTTTACGGCAGCCGCCACATCAATTTCAAAACGCTCCAAATGGGTCTGATGACGAACCTGCCGATAGCTCTCCCCGTCATGTCCCGAAAGATACTGCTGCCGCTTTGCGGGATCGCTGTAAAATGCCGCCACATCATCTTTATAATCGGATTCTTTCCAGGCCCAATCCGGTCTGTTTTTTACATTTTCCCTGAGATAAAGATCATAAACAAGCACACTGCGGGCTGCCTTGGGATCTATTCCCCGCCGTTTTCCCTCAGTTTTGGCAAATTCCTCTAAAATACCATATCTGGCCAAACGTGAATGACTGGCGCCATCTGTCGTTGTACGGCTGTACCAGTGGGCCAGCGTCTCAAACATTTCATATGGCGTATTAAAAAAGTGCAGGAAATAATCCAATGTATTAAAAAACTGGGTACTGTTATAATAGATCTCTACCATTTCCTCTATCTGCTTCAGAGCAAGAACATCATCAAAGGAAAGCCACCGGGTAGACATCACCTCATACACCGGCTTTGTTCGATAAACCAGATCATATGACTTTTGAACCCTGTGCATCTTAGAACCTTTTAAAACTTTAAGAAACCCCATCTGAAGCTGCTGTGGCCTAAGCCTGTAAACATCACTAAAAGATTTTTTAAAGCTTTCCAAATCTTCATAAGGCAGGCCTGCAATCAAATCCAGATGCTGATGCACATTATGCGCCTCCTGAATCCGACTTACAATCCCGGAAAGTGCCTCAAAATCCATTGTACGGTCAATCGCCTCTATGGTTTGCCGATTCGTAGACTGTACACCAATTTCCAGCTGAACAAGCCCGGGACGCAGATCAGCTAAAAGCTTTAGCTCTTCCTCATTTAAAAGATCTGCGGATATTTCAAAATGAAAATTAGTTACACCATTATCATGGTCACGGATAAAACGCCATATATCCAGTGTATGAGAATGGCTGCAATTAAACGTCCGGTCTACAAACTTAACCTGTTCAACACGGGCATCTAAAAACAGCTGCAGCTCTTTCTTTACAAGTTCCGTACTTCTAAAACGCACCCGTTTATCTATGGATGACAGACAGTAGCTGCACCGAAAAGGACAGCCTCGGCTGCTTTCATAATAAATAATCTTATGATCAAAAGCCTTAAGGTCTTCATAGGGAAAGGGCAGATCATCCATCGCCAGCGGCGGCCGTTCTCCAGTCGCCACAATGGTCTGATCCCAGGAACGAAACACCAGTCCCTGCACCTGTTCCAGACGCTTCCAAAAATCCATGACGTTACCTGCACGTAAATCCCCGCCAAAAGTCTCCTCATAGCACGCCAGAAGCTCCCTAAACGTAGCCTCACCCTCACCGCACATCACCCCGGTAATTCCCGGATTTTTCTCCAACACAGCCCGGGCATCATAGGAGACTTCCGGACCGCCGACCCAGACAGGCACATCGCCAGCCACCTTGTGAAATAGATCAATCAGTTCCAGAACCATATCAATATTCCATATGTAACATGAAAAGGCAATCAAATCCGGCTTCTTTATATATATACTGCTTAAAATTTCATCTATATAATTATTAATCGTATATTCCGCAATTTCCACGTCATCTCTGTAACGGCCTGAAGATGCTTTCAGACTGTACACAGCCAGATTGGAATGGATATACTTTGCATTAATTGCTGTCAACAGAATCTTCATATTTTCTCCATCTTTTCCTATGTATTCAGATCTATTTTTAATAGTATACCATCCGGCCATGCCAGCCGCAATAGCTTTCAAAAGACAGTTTTCAAATAATTAATTATATGATACGATTACATCAGAGTTTTTTTGCTGCTTCCGGCAAAATATATATAACAATAATACGACCACGACCATAGATAGGAGCGACCTGATATGCATAAAATAATGATTGTTGAAGACGACGCCATCATCAGCGCCTCGATTGCCTCAAGGCTTTCAAATTGGGGCTGTGAGACGTTCTGCGTCACAGATTTTTCCAGAGTAATCAACGACTTTGTCGAACAGAATCCATCCCTCATTCTGCTGGATATTTCCCTTCCGTTTTTTAATGGCTATCATTGGTGTACAGAAATCCGTAAACTTTCCAAGGTACCTATTATATTTATTTCATCGGCTTCGGATAATTTCAATATTATTATGGCCATGAATATGGGCGGCGATGACTTTATCACCAAACCCTTTGATCTGGATGTCCTGGTCGCCAAGGTTTGGGCCATCCTCCGGCGCACCTACGATTTTGGCGCTTCATCGGGCCTGATTGAACATGGCGGCGCCATTCTTAATACAGGCAATGCCACACTCACTTATAATGATAAAACGATTGACTTGACCAAAAATGACTATCGAATCCTGCTTACGCTCATGGAAAACAAAGGTCGCGTGGTAAGCAGAGATACACTAATGACTAAATTGTGGGAAACCGACTGTTATGTAGATGAAAACACCTTGACCGTGAATGTGACCAGACTCCGCAAAAAACTGGAAAGCTACGGTCTGAAAGATTTTATTAAAACAAAGAAAGGAATCGGGTATATTATCCAATGATCAGACAATATTTCAGACAGCACATCCGCACACTGATCATGCTGTTTTTTGTAATCGGGGCCTTTTTTGTATCCTTTTATCTTTATCAGATGCCTATGGAACCGGCAATTTATGGACTTATGCTCAGTCTGTTTTTTATTCTTGTTCTGGGAATCTGGGACTACTTTCGTTTTAAGGCCAAACACCAGGAACTTCAGATGCTGAAAAAAACAATTATTCTCGATGCCAGCCATCTGCCTGAACCGACCACACTTTTTGAGAGGGATTATCAGGCGCTGCTGCGCATATTAAATGACAGTAAAATGGAATATATTGCAGCCAGTGACAGCGAACGCGCCGATATGCTGGACTATTACACCATGTGGGTCCATCAGATCAAAACGCCGATTTCTGCCATGAGCCTTCTTCTTAAAGCGGAAGATACCCCGGCCAATACAGCCATGTGGGCCCAGCTTTTTAAAATTGAACAATATGTGGAAATGGTTTTATCCTATCTTCGGCTTGGCAGCAATACAACCGATTATGTGATCCGTCCCTGCTCCATTGAAAAAATTACCAGAGACGCAGTCCGCAAATATGCCCGGATTTTTGTTATGAAAAAGCTGTCTCTCACTTTTGATTTACAGGATTTTACCGTAATCACCGACGAAAAATGGCTGTCCTTTGTCATTGAACAGCTCCTGTCCAATGCCCTGAAATATACCCCATCCGGCGGTATCAAAATCACCGCAGACAGTGAGAAAAAAATACTGTTCATTTCTGACACGGGCATCGGCATTGGCGCCGATGATCTCCCCCGTGTCTTTGAAAAAGGCTTTACAGGCTACAACGGTCACAGTAATCAGAAGTCCTCAGGTCTGGGGCTATATCTGTGCAAACGGATTATGGATAAGCTTTCTCACACCATAACCATCCAGTCCGCACCCGGAGAGGGAACAACGATTATGCTCGAGCTTGATGCCTACAAAAGTCCTATCCTTTCAAAAATGTAAGTTTTGGCGGAGAAATGTAAGCCACGATTATGGCATTACATTTCTCCTTTTTGATATACTTAATCCATCAAAAAACATTAGGAGGCATTAATATGGCTATTCTTGAAGTCAATAATCTGAAAAAAGTTTATACAACCCGCTTTGGCGGCCAACATATTCAGGCCCTGAAAAACGTATCCTTTTCCGTGGAAGATGGTGAATTTGTGGCCATCATGGGTGAATCCGGTTCCGGTAAAACAACCCTTTTAAATATACTCGCATCGCTGGACAAGCCCACCAGCGGCGAAGTTTTACTTAACAGCAAAAACATTGTGAAAATACCCGAGAAAGAAATCTCCGCCTTCCGTCGGGACAATTTGGGTTTTGTATTTCAGGACTTTAACCTGCTGGACACATTTTCTTTAAAAGACAATATCTTTCTCCCCCTTGTCCTGTCCCGTACCCCTTACAAAGATATGGAGCAGCGCTTAAAACCTATTGCTTCCAGACTTGAGATCCAGGATATTCTGGAAAAATACCCCTATGAAGTATCCGGCGGACAAAAGCAAAGAGCCGCAGCAGCCCGGGCACTGATTACCCACCCACAGCTGATTCTGGCCGATGAACCAACCGGAGCCCTGGACTCCCGTTCTGCGGACAGCCTGCTGGATATGTTCTGCGACATCAACAATGACGGCCAGACAATTCTGATGGTTACCCACAGTACAAAGGCAGCATGCTACGCCAAACGGGTACTTTTCATTAAAGATGGTGAAGTTTTCCATCAGATTTATCGTGCCGGACAAACCTATGAAACCATGTATCAAAAAATTTCAGACACTCTGACACTGATTGCTACCGGCGGCAGCAAAAGGGCCGCAGCACAATCAGCGTTTGGACCAGAGGAAGAGACAGGCGGTGAGTTCCATGAATAAAGGTTTTTATACACGTCTTGCCTGGGAAAATATAATAAAAAATAAAAGAACTTATATTTCCTATATCATTACATGTATTTTAACAATTTCCATGTTTTACATTATTTCCGCCCTGGTCACAAGCCCGGATCTGGATACCTTTTTTGGCGGCGGTGAAATTAAAGTCTTTCTTGTTTATGGTCAATGGGTCATCGGCTTTTTTGCTCTGATTTTCCTTTTTTATACCCACAGTTTTTTAATTAAGCGCCGAAAAAAAGAATTTGGTCTTTATAATATTCTCGGCATGGAAAAGAAACATATTTCTAAAATATTGTTTTTTGAAACCCTCTACGCCTCAGTGATCAGCTTTGCTTTTGGTTTTATGATCGGTATTCTTTTTTATAAGGCAGCCCAGCTGCTTTTATGCCAAATCACTGGTGCATCGGTCATCGGAGGCTTTTATATATCACTGGAAACGGTGAAAAATACGCTGATACTGTTTGGTATTATTTTTATACTGACCTATTTAAATACACTGCGTCAGATTCATCTGTCCAACCCGATTGAACTGCTTAAAGGCAGCCAGGTCGGCGAGCGGGAACCTAGAGCCAATATTTTTGTCACCCTTCTGGGTATTATCTTTCTTGGCATCGGCTACTATATTTCCCTCGAAGTGGAAGACCCTATTGCAGCCACGCTTTTATTTTTTATTGCTGTTATATTTGTCATTGCCGGTACTTACTGCCTGTTTACCTCAGTAAGCATTGCTGTTTTAAAAATACTCCGTAAAAACAAACGCTATTATTATCACCCCAGACACTTTACCTTTATTTCCGGAATGCTTTACCGTATGCGGCAAAATGCAGTAGGACTGGCAAATATATGTATTCTTTCCACCATGGTTCTTGTCATGCTGTCCACAACAGTACTGCTGTATGTGGGCATCGGAGATCAGATCAAAGCTCAGTTTCCCAGATCTGTCACCATAACCATACACGGAACCGAATGGAAAGACAGGGATATGGTCAAGGCCAACATCGAGGAAAGCCTGGACAAAATTGGATTATCCCCGGTTGACCCCCTGCCTTTTTATAAAACCATTCTTCCGGTAACTCTGGAAGATGACACATATCAATGGCTCACGGACGGATACAGCTATTCTTCAAACTCTACTTGTTTTTACTTTATAACAGCGGATGAATATAATGATATTTACGAACAGGATATTTTATTGGATTCAGAATCTGATGTCGTCGTTTATGATCCTCTGAACAATCTGAAATATCCCAATCAGACACTGACAGTGGGTAGCCATCAATTCCATGTACAGGATGCGCTGGATGACCTAAGTCTCACAGTCAGCGAAATGAATGGTTTAATGAAAGAATACTATGTTATCGTTAAAAATTATGATGTTATCCAGTCCCTTATTGATGAAGCGCCATCGGAGGCGGCTTTGCTGGTTGCTGGTTATTATGAATTTTATTTTAATCTGGATATGGACAAGCAGGAACAGCTCTCCTATCAGGAAACATTAACCAAAGCCCTGAACGACTGCGGTTACATTACCAATATACGTTTTGAAAATGATACAGCCCAGAATTTCCATCTTTTATATGGCGGTCTGCTGTTTATCGGACTCTTCCTTGGCTTCCTGTTCATTATGGCCACTGTACTGATTATCTACTATAAGCAGATTACCGAAGGATATGAAGATAAAGAACGCTTTGCCATTATGCGCAATGTAGGCATGAGTGATGCAGAAGTAAAAAAATCCATTAAAAGCCAGGTATTATCTGTGTTTTATATGCCCCTTGTTGTGGCCTGCATTCATACAGCCTTCGCCTTTCCTATTGTTTCCAAACTTATGGCCATGCTGAGTATGGGCAACACCCGTTTATTTATCGTCAGTCTTATTTGTACAGCACTGATCTTTGCGGTATTTTATACGATGATTTACATGATGACCGCCAGGGTTTACTATAAAATTATTTCCGCAAAATAAATATATGACATAAAGCTATAACGACTGATCAACCATGGGCAATGCCTTCATGATTTATCACAATTACCTTTATATAACTTACCCACCTATATCAAAAAAGGAGCGTATGCATCAGATTGACATCTAATTCATACGCCCCTTTAGACTATGCTATCCATTGGACTATACCTCTTTCTTCAATTTCGCTTATTATATGACTTTGTTTATGATGCGTCTGCTTTCTTTACAACAGTCGCTTTTCTTTCGTACTTACAAGCTTTCTTACCAATCATTTAAAAGTATATGCCGCCATTTTGGTGCTCCTTTTTCCTGATTTTTATGGCTTGAGCTTTTGTAAGACATCTTCGATCTTTCCGAATCTATAAAGCTGTCATTTAAAGACCCTACTCTAAATTCATCTGCTTTACTTTTTCAATGATAAGATCTGTTTTCCTGGGTTTTAACTTACTGTTTTGGTGGTCTGTACCTCTCTTTCCTAAATTTTAACGGGTTACTTAAGATCTTGGGTAAGATCTTTTATTTCTTTTGATGATTTTATTATAATTGATCCCTTTGTAATTGTCAATATATTTTTTCATTTTTTTAAATTTAACTATTAATATTTGTTTTAATTATATTTTATCAATTTATATTTTGATATATTTCACTAATTTCATATATTATTTAATATTTTGATATATTTTCTGATAATTAATATCCAGACAAGGCAAAAAAAGACAGGCCTACATAAATCCCAGGCAAACCCCCGAGCTTTACGGCACTGTCTTGTTCTCACGTATCACACATGAACAATCAATATGAACCCTTACTCTGACACGGTCATGTTTTCCATCTGAATCGCCCTGGCCCCCAAAAGCTGTGCATCCTGGAGCTGATGCGTAACAATAAGCATCAAGCGGCCTTCCTGTTTTTTTAATATATACGCAATCACCTGCTGTCTTGTGGAAACATCCAGACCAGTAAAGGGCTCATCCATAAAAATCACATCTGCATCTGAAGCCATGGCACGTACAATCGCCACCCGGCGCCGCATGCCTCCGGACAGTTTGGAAACCGCTTTTCCCAGACTGTCTGCATCCAGCACATCCAAAAGTTGGCTGCGGGCCTTCTCCATACGCACTTCCCACTTAAGCTTTCGATCCAAAACCATGGCCACGTTCTCCACGGCCGAAAATCCCTCGCACAAACGATCCTCCTGAAATACACAGCCCATTTTAGGCCAGGTACCTGCAGATGTATGGGATCCCTGCCATAAAACCTGACCATGATCAGGCCGCTCCAACCCCATCACAATTCTTAAAAATGTTGTTTTTCCCCATCCGGAAATGCCCATGAGACAATAAATATCCGGCGCATGCATTTCCAGATTCAAACCTTCAAACAAAACTTTACCGCTGTAACTCTTCTTCAGCCCCTGGATCATTAATTTCACCAGACTTACCTCCTATCAGCTTGAGACATATTTTTTCAAATAATGTACTTAAAATAATCACCACAACCGTCCAGGCCAGAAGCTGATCTGTACTCAGATATATTTTAGACATATAAAGCTTTTCACCGATTGAATGGGCCGGAACACCAATCACCTCTGCGGCCACGCCGGATTTCCAGCAAAAACCCAATGTAATCCGAAAGCCGTCTGCCAAATGAGGCTTAAGTGCTTCCCAGTAAATATATCGTATTTTACACTGCCACGGCATGGCAAATACACGAGCCATCTCCAAAAGTTTTTTATCTGTGCTGTGCAGCCCTGCCAGAGTATGAACATAAATAATCGGAAGGGCCACAAGAAAGCTGATCAGCACAGACAGCATGGAGGAGCCGGCCCAGAGCAGAGCCAAAATTACAAAAGAGGCAACCGGAATGGCCTTCATCAGGTGCATCACCGGTTCCATGAAATCACACACAAGCCGCCATCGGCTGGATAAAATCCCCAGAACAACCCCCACAGCCAGTGCCAGTAAAAAACCTGAGGCAATCTTTCCCAATGTAAGGCCGATACTCAACCAAAACTCTCCCTCAAAAACCAGGGAAGACAGGGCCCCTAAAACCTGGATGGGCCCTGTCAATATGATTGGCTGATTTAATGCTGTGGCACCAAACTGCCACAAAAGAATCCAGAAAAGCAGAATCCCTGCTTTTTTTAATATTTTACTGCGCATTATAGTAGAAATCGTCTCCAGGAAGCGTTCCGCCTACAGATTCAGGATTCTGATCATACAAAACCTGAAGATATCCGCTGAGTGCCTGCTTCATCTGTGTTCCGTCTATGTAAGTAATATTGCATGTGGGAATCGCCTTTTCTGCAATCTGAGGCTTTTCCACAATCCCAAGATTTGCAATCAGCTGTGCCGCTTCTCCGGGATTTTCATTGGTAAAGGCTGTGGATTTTTCATGCTCCTCAAGAAAAGCATTCACAATATCTTCGTTTTCTTCAAGAAATTCATTACGTACAATCGTAACGCCGGTTACAAGCTGGCTTTCCCCTTCGCCCTGAACGTTATCCCACTCCTGGGTCAGATCCAGTGCCCGTCTAAGATCTGGGTTTTTGGTACAGGCAACCGCCACAAAGGGTTCCGGCAGAAGTCCTACGGCACTGCTGTCCGAAGCTAAAATAGCGGCAACCTCTGTAGCTTCTGATTTATATTCCAGAGTCACATCCGCTGTAGTCAGCCCGTTCGCCGAAAGAATATATGACAGGACATAATCCGGAGTCGTTCCCTTTCCTGTCAGATAAATGGTTCTTCCTTTCAAATCCTGTACAGAATGAATGGTATCTGCACCTTCTACAAGGTAAAGCACACCTAAGGTATTAATATCAATGACCGATACCCCACCCTGAGTTTTATTATATAAAACAGAAGCAACGTTGGCCGGCACTGTGGCAATATCCACCGTTTTTCCGGCAATCGCTGCCACCAGTTCGTCGGCAGCTGTCACCATGGTAAAATCATAATCCTGAATACTCTCTCCCTTTTCACTCTGATCCATCAGAGATACAAGCCCCATAGATGTAGGGCCTTTAAGGGAACCCACCTTGACTGCAGCACCATCTGTAATGACAATCTGTGATTCAGACTGAGACATACTTTCAGATGCTTCAGTGGTACTTTCCGTCTGTGCAGTTGTCTGTTCATCGGACTGAACCTGACCAGTCTGCGCCAAAGTACCGGTCTGCGCCTCACTATCTCCACTGTTATTGCCTGAACTGCTGCACGCCGTCAATGTCACCATGGCCAGCACACACAGGCAGCTAATTAATCTTTTTTTCATCTCTGTCAATGACCTCTCTTTCTATCAATTTTCCATTGCGGCACAGCTATAGTATAGCACCTTTAATCATTAATGGGAAATATTTATTTGTGAAACAAGGCCAGAATCATCACGTAAATGACAGCCAATATGCCACAGGCAATGATAAGTAAAATCAGAGGCGGCATGGCCAATGTTCCCAGCAGAAATTTATAGAATCCAATAGATACAAAACTGCCAGCCACAGCAGCCAGACCAGGTAAAATCACAGAATGCCACAGATTAAATGTCAGTCCACAGCATTTTATAATCTGACGGATATGCAGTCCCAAAAGGATCAGTGCACCAACCAGCATCCCCCATAAATAACCTTTGATTCCCATTTTAGGGACACATACCACAACAAACCCGATGCGGCAGCCAACAGAAAGAACGTTGTGCAGTAATAAAAGCTGCATTTTCCCCAGACCGTTAAGTACACTGCCCAGAGTGGCAGAAACATACATAAACGGACACAGCATAGCAAATAAGGTGAGAAAACGTCCGGCCAGCTGGTTTTTAAAAAATACAATACCAAGTGCATCCCCATAAAGAAAAAATACAGCCATGCTGACAATTCCAATCAGCAGGCAGTAATGCAGGCTTTTAGATGCAGCCCGGCAAATCAGCGGATAATCATCCTTCTGAGCCGCCTGGGCAACTGTAGGCATCAGCATTGAGGCCAGAGCGTTGGTTATGGTTGTCGGAAAAGTAATAAAAGGCATGGCCATACCGGTAACTACACCAAATATACTTAAAGCCTCACTCTGATTGTGATAATACAGATTCAGCATAAAAGGAATCAATATCGATTCCACACTCTGAAGGGCAGTCAGAGCCAGACGATTTGCTGTCAGTGGCGCAGCCTGGCACATAAGCTGACGCGCAAGAAACTTATAAGAAGCCGGCGCATTGGTACATCCTTTACGCATTTCAGCAGTCGTGCAATTTCTGCGTGCCTCCCTGGCCACATGAAGCTTATAACAGATCAAGGTATAAATACAGGAAATACCGTCACCGGCCAGCATTCCCCAGACTGCCAGTACTGCTGTGGCATCATTTCCCGAAAAAACAGTAACAGACAGTACATAAATCATTCCAACCCTGCAAACCTGCTCCAGCAGTTGGGCACTGGCCGGAACCGCCGTACGTTTCAAGCCATAAAAATATCCGAGAACACAGGAATGGGCTGTAGAAAAAACAATTACCGGGGACATAATCCTAAGACAGGCGTCACATTCCGGTTCCTGCAAAATCCACACACTCACAGGCCCTGCAAATATATATACGCCCAGTCCGAGAATGGCTGCCATCCCCATAGATACCGAAACAGCAATTCTGACCAGACGGCGTACATTGCCCTGACAGCCGTCAACAGACCAGGCGGCTACCAGCCTTGAAAGGGCGGTTTCGATTCCTGAACAGCAGATGGATATACAAACCATAAATACAGGAAAAATCAGCTGATAAATTCCCATCTGTCTGGCCCCGATCACATTGGCTAAAAAAACCCTGTTGTATAACCCAAGAAATCTGGTTACAAGTCCGGCTGCCGTGAGAATTGCCGTTCCTTTTAAAATCTCTTTTTTCAATGACATAAATCCGGCCTCATTGATCGCCTTTTATATATAAATATTCGCTGTTTAAAAAAATATTCAGCTGTGCTATAATACCTTCAGTTTAGGCATTTTATTTAAGTGAGGAAAGCTTTATGGATAATTTTATTTTCAGCCTTAATGCCACGGTTCCTATTTTTTTACTGATCGTTGTGGGCTGGTTTTTAATGCGCCTTGGAATTCTTAGCAAGGCTTTTACCGCATCAGCGGATAAGTACGTTTTTAAGGTTGCCCTGCCTGCAGTTCTTTTTAAAGATATTGCTACAGCGGATATCCGAAGTGATTTTGACCCCAAATTTTTCTTTTTCTGCATGATCGCCACAAGTATGATGTTTTTGGGGGTATGGTTTTTTGCCAACCTGCTGATTAAGGACAAATCCATTATCGGCGCCTTTGTCCAGGGAAGTGCCCGGGGAAGCGCAGCTGTTTTGGGCATCGCTTTTGTCAATAATATTTACGGTTCATCAGGAATGGCGCCTATGATGATTGTAGCCGCAGTTCCCCTTTATAATATTTTTTCGGTAATTATTCTGACTGTTCATTCCAATAATAAAGACAATAATGCCAGCCAGATTAAAACAACCGTGCTCAATGTTCTTAAAAATCCCATCATTATCGGGATTGTCGCCGGTCTGCCCTTTTCCCTGCTGGGTATTGACATTACCGGCCCTGCATTAAATATTCCTTATAAAGTCATCAGCAATCTGGCTGCTACAGCCACACCCATTGCTCTTCTTGTGGTCGGTGCCAGCTTCGAAGGACGCAAGGCTATTCAAAAACTGGGTCCCACACTGACAGCATCCATAATCAAGCTGTTTATTCTGCCTGCCGTTTTCTTTCCATTTGCGGTGATGATGGGTTTTCGTGGAAGTGAGCTTGTTGCAATTTTAGTTATGCTGGGATCCCCCACAACGGTGACCTGCTATATTATGGCTAAAAATATGGGAAACGATGAAGTCCTTTCTTCAAGTATTGTGGTCATGGCCACCCTTTTATCCTCTGTCTCATTAACCTTCTGGGTGTTTCTTCTGAAATCCCTGGCCTTAATCTGACAAAAGTCCATCATATTTTAGACAAAACCAACCATTAATCCACAAAAAATCCAGCATTTTTACCTATTATTTTATTTTCCATATTAATCTTATACAACATTAAAATTTTATTCAAAAAATCTCTGGTATTTTTTACCAAAGTATTGTATACTTAATGTAAATCAGAGGTTATGGTCATTAAGGTCCACCACATAATCATAAGATTGGTTACCGTTTATCTTTTATCTTTGCTTTTTATGCAGGGACAGGAGGTGTGCCTATGGAAAAGCAGATCACGATTGGGACTACCGGTGTTGCGTACCCAAAGCCGATTTCTTTGCTGGTTCAAACAGCAACGAAGTTTGACAGCAGTATCTATTTACAGAAGGATAACCAGAAGATTAATGTCAAAAGCATTGTCAGTGTTTTAAGTGTATGTCTGAAAAGTGGTGATAAGATAACACTGCTTACATCCGGAACGGATGAAGATGATGCCTTAAGGCACATCGAGAATTTCTTACAAAACATGTAACAATTAAACAACCTATGTATAAATATTAAAACTCAAAAGAAAGTCACGACCACAGAGGAAACCTGCGGTCGTGACTTTGACTTTTTATCTATACATACCACATAACCTCACTGATTATTAACAATTTATACCAGACCAGAAAGGAGATCCATTCCGTGAAATATTTTATCGGGGATTTAGCCCGGCTTTTAAATCTATCCAGCGAAATGATCCGCTACTACGAAAAAATGGAAATGTTCAAACCTGATCGCCAGGAAGGAAGTAATTATCGAATTTATTCATCCAGAGATGTCCTTCTCCTCATTACCGCTATGCAGCTGCAGTCTTTTCAGTTTAAAATAAAAGATATACGTCACATTAGAACAATTTCTGAAAACAGATATACAAAAGAATTCTTAACCGATATTATTGCCTTTCGTGAACGCCTTGTGAAAGAACTTGAATATAGGAACTGGCTTTTAATGCGAGTGAATGAACTCATTGAACGGAATCATACAGCTCTGTTAAACGAAGGAAATTTTTGGTTAAAACGTCGCCCAGGGCAATATCGCTACCCTTTTTTATATGTTGAAAAAAGCGGAGACTTTAAATGTCTATTGCCAGAATCCATTACGAACACATTGCTTAGTGAACAAATTCTTCCCTTTTGTGACTTTATTGTAGAAGAAAAAGATCAGGATGAACTGTGGAGTTTAATGATTCTTAAAGAATACGGAGATTATTTGAATCTTCCCATTGAATGCAGGGAAGCGCTGCCACCATTCATAAGTGCAAATACAATTATAAAAGCATCTGATTTTTCTTTAAAAAACTGCAAAACTCTGAAAGATTATGCAGCGCAGCGAAACTACCATCCAAATGGAGATGTATACGGTTCTATATGTGGCGGTATGTCCTTAGAAATGTCAGAATATTTTCTGGAACTTCAGCTCCCAGTAGAAAAAGCTTAAAAGTATTACAGACTTGTGCAGGAAAGAATAAGACCCAATTTGTGCATATTGTTCATAAAGCAATCATCCAATAAACGCATTTATGAAATCCAATACCGGTAAGCCCCGTTTCCCCGGCTATTTTTTATGAAGAAAAAATACAAGTTTTCTATTGACCCTGCAATCATTTGATCTCCTATAATGTGTTCATCCGATAAAGCGGAAAGAAAGGAGATCAAATAATGCTGAATATGCTTTTTACCCCCTATAAGATTGGAAACTGTACAATTCCAAACCGTCTGGTCGTACCTGCCATGGAAACAATGCTTTGTGGCTCGGATGGAATGGTTCCTGATTCAATGGTAAAATATCATGAAGAAAAAGCAAAAGGCGGCTGGGGACTTATTATCACGGAAGATTATATTGTAACGCCGGAAGCCGGAAACTGTCAAAAACTCCCGGGACTCTGGGATGACGCCCAGATTGAGGGCAATAAAAAACTCACAGAAGCCGTTCATAAACACGGTTCCAAAATTTTTTGTCAAATCTACCATTCTGGAAAGCAAACATTGCCTTATGTTCCATGGAAAGCTATAGCGCCAAGTGCAATTAAGGATACTGTCACCTTAATTCAGCCCAGAGAAATGACAATTGAAGACATCAAAATGTTAGTGGACGCTTTTGGGAACAGCGCCAGACGGGCAAAAGAAGCAGGATTTGACGGCATAGAAATCCATGCTGGCCATGGCTATCTAATTGCACAGTTTTTGTCCTCTTTTGTAAATAAAAGAACCGATCAGTATGGCGGCTGCTTTGAAAATCGTGTCCGTTTCCTTGATGAGATTTATTTCTCCATCCGGGAGAAAGTCGGTACAGATTTCCCCATCAGTGTAAGAATTTCCGGAAATGAATATGTAATTGGTGGACGAACAGAGGCCGAAACTTATGAATTGGCACGCCATCTTGATGAATTAGGTGTAGATGTCATAAGTGTTTCTAACGGCGCTTATGCAGCTGATTATAAATACAAAATGGTTGCAGCTATGTTTACAGATCATGCCATTAATATGGATGTGGCCGGTGAAATAAAAAAACTTGTTTCCTGCCCTGTCATGGTTGCCAACCGCATTAATGACCCTAAAATGGCAGATACATTACTTGTCATGGGAAAAGCAGATTTCATAGCCATGGGCAGAGGTTCCCTGGCAGATCCATACCTTCCCAAAAAAGCTCAGGAAGGCCGTTTTGAAGAAATTAACTACTGTATCGGATGTTTACAGGGATGTATTAATGCAATGGCTGATGGCGAAGGCTTTACCTGTCTGGTAAATCCACGTCTGGCAAAAGAACACCTTAATGCTCTCGAAAAGGTTACAGCACCTAAACATGTCATGATCGCAGGAACAGGTCCTGCCGGGCTGATGGCAGCAAGAACGCTGGCTCAAAGAGGACACCAGGTTTCTGTATACGATAAAGATACCCATTTTGGAGGTGCTTTCCGTGCAGCAGCTTATCCAATGGGCAAGGGCGAGCTTTCAACTGTTATATCCGGTTACCGCAAACAATGCCTTGAACTCGGGGTTAAATTCCACATGGGACAGGAAGTTACAGAAGCTCTGATTCAAAAAGAAGCCCCCGATGCGATTGTTCTTGCTACAGGTTCTGTTCCCTTTGTACCTGGTATCCCTGGAAAAGAACAGGCAAATATCTTAACAGCAGAAGATGTTCTTTACGGAAACGCAGAAGTAGAGGCGGGTCCAGTCGTTATCTGCGGTGGCGGCGAAGTAGGCGCAGAAACAGCTGAGTTTATTGCACAGACAAATACAGATGTTACCATTTTAGAAATGAAACCGGAAATTCTGGAAGAAATGAACGTACTGGATACAAAATGCCAGCTTTTAGAACGAATGGAGGAAAAACATATAAAAATCCTCACTGACGCCAGAGTAACCAGCTTTAGTGACGGAAAAGTTTCCTATAAAAAGCCGGATGATACAGATTATACGATTCCAGCCTCAACCGTAATCGCAGCCTTTGGCTATCGTGCATATAACCCTCTTGAAGAAATAGCAAAAGCCAACTGTAAGGAAGTTTATGTTATTGGCAGCGCCCGTAAAGCCGGTGATGCTATGTCTGCCACAAGAGAAGGCTATGAAGTTGGTTTAAAAATCTGATTTTAACAAACAGAGTAATCTTACAGCGCGGCGCTTTCTGGCTTGCCGCGCTGATTTTATGGAAAGGAAACACAATGAAGAAAAAAAAGAAAATTTGTTCCAGTTGGGCTGTATTTGCCGGATGTATAATCTTAATGATTTTTCCAGGCGGTGTATTACCGTATACAACAGGATTATTTATGTATCCTATATGCGATGAATTTGGTTTTTCAGTTACATCATACTCTGTTGTAGTCACGTTGTCTTCGATCGTAAATGCACTTGTGAGTGCCTTTTTAGTCGGATTTCTTTCTAAAGGAAAAAGAAAAAGTATGAAAATCATTATGGCTGTTTCTGTTGCAGATGTGTGCCTGGGATTTGCAGCTCAGGGACTATGCACACAATTATGGCAATTCTATCTCCTTGCAATCCTATATAATATTGGCTTTAATATGATTACATTTGTTCCTGTAGCCATGTTGATATCAAACTGGTTTGTCAAAAAAAGGACACTCTTTACAGGAATTGCCATGGCATGCAGTAATCTTGGGGGCGCAGCAGGAAATGCCATCATTTCACAGATTATTGCAGAATATGGATGGAAAAACGCTTACATTTTTGGCGGTATGATATCGCTGGTCATGGCACTTTTTGCCGTTATATTTTTAATCAAACGCAGTCCAGAAGAATATGGAAAGCAGCCTTACGGTGCTGATGAAAAAGATGAATCGGCAAAAAACACCTCAGGAACATGGATCGGAATCACAAAAAAAGCTGCACTCAAACAGCCCTGTTTTTATTTTTTGTGTATTGTAATGTTTCTAACAGGAATTTATACTACGGGTGTTACAAATCATGTCGTAACATATTTTTGTAAGTCTGGTTGGGATATTACTTCTGCAGGTACTGTAATGACTATTTTTACACTTGCCGGCGTTGCAGGCAGTTCTCTTGGAGGTGTTCTTCTTGAAAAAGTAGGCTATACAAAAGGTGTGATCTGGGGTGGTATAATGTTAGTCCTTGCGATCGTCAGTCTGATTCTCGGAAGACATAATCCTGTATTTGCATACATTTTTGCACTGCTGCTGGGATTGAGCTGCTACATGGGTGTTCTGTTTCCTTCACAGGCAGTTATGAATACGCTGGGAACAAAAGATTATGCCTCACTATATGGCCTCACCTATTCATTCTATCTGATCGGCGCATCTATTTCTGTCCCACTTATCGCAGTCATATCCGAAAATATTGGTTATATACCCGCATGGGTTGGGATCATCATCGCAATCATCCTGATTGCCGCACTACACTTAAAATGTATCAGCGCAGGCAACAAATTAAGAAAAGAATTCAACACCTGCAATAGAGTTTAAAGTAAAATTATCCGTTATACACTCTTATAAAGTATATATACGTCAAAAACCTTCAGAGTCTCTCATCCTCTGAAGGTTTTATTGTCTATCAGCACCACCCCATTCTATTTCTCGAAATTCACATCTATACCTTCCTAACTGGCTCTGCTGTGATATTGAGATTGTGTCACCGTCCCGGTGCGACCAACACCGAAGCGGCGATATATCTAAAGATATACTGCTTTCAAATCACGGAAAGCCTTGATTTTACTGAAAATATGCTGCGTTTTATGGGTTTTGGACAATTTTTTATTTTTTAACAAGATTTTAAAATTTCTTTGGCTTTTGTTCCAATTTTCTTAAAATATGTGCGGTATCCTTTTATACATCAGAAAAGAGAGCAACACATCCGGCTTTAACCGAGTGAAAAAAATTTTTTAAAGGAGTGCCGCATATGACAGCCAAGAAAAACTACCTTCCCATAATATCCAAAATCTCAACATTCGTCATCATCGCAGCCGTCGGTGCCTTTACAGTTTACGGCTATCAGCTGGGAATTTTTGAATCCATTGAGACCTTCCAGCATTTTATTGAAAAAACCGGCATCTGGGGGCCATTAATATTTCTGTCATTTCAGGCAGTACAGGTCATTATTCCCATACTGCCCGGTGTCGTCACCTGCGTGGCAGGGCCTTTGATTTTCGGCCCTCTGGAAGGCTTTTTATATAGTTATATCAGCATTTGTCTGGGATCTCTGATCGCCTTTTATTTTGCCAGAAAATACGGAACAAATATTGTTAAAAAATTTATCAGTGAAAAAAATTATGAAAAATATTCCGGCTGGCTGGAACGTGGAAAAAAATTTGATATTTTCTTTACACTGGCCATTTTCTTTCCGGTGGCCCCGGATGATATTTTATGTTTTCTGGCCGGGCTTACAAAAATGACCTGGAAAAAGTTTGCTGCAATCATTGTCTTTGGAAAACCCTTTGTCATTGGTGCCTACAGCTTAGCAGCCATGGGCTTTACGGAAATTCTTAATTTTATATAAATCAAATTCATTTTTATCACATCTGCAGCAAACTCACTCCAGGAGCCCGCAAAGTTTTAACTTTCGGGCTCTTGGCAGTTGTTTGAGGGCATATTCTCTGGCCATGGCCGCCTGTTTTGTCTCGTAACATTCATAATAAACCAGTTCTACCGGACGCCGTGCCCGGGTATATTTGGCACCGCTTCCCTGATTATGCATCCTGACCCGTCGTTCTAAATCCGTGGTATAGCCAGTGTAGAGTGTCTCATCTGCACAGCGCACAATATATGTATAGTAATTTTCCAATCGTATTTCTCCTCTGTATACAGCAAAAGCCCCGGCCTCAGGAAATCTTCCTGCAGGGCGGGGCGAATCTATGAAAAGCAGCCCAAATTTAAGATTACCAGGCGGCAGTTCATGCCGCAGTGCAATTTGCCGGCCGCGTATTTTTTATGTAATACCTTTTACCGGCATCTGCTTCTCTTTTCATAGATAATAACAATATATGCATCCCTGATCGATAGGTGCACACGCCTGCAGGAAAACGGGCCACAGTCCCGATTACCGGTATGTGCCCCGTTTATATTTTATTCCATGTAAGCTTTTGGATCAATAGGCTGATCATCTTTTTTTACCTGAAAATTCAGATGCGCACCTTCCTGTGTAAAATACTTGGTTGGCTGAGCAATACTGCCCAGTGCCTGTCCTTTGACAACAACATCTCCCGCTTTGACAGGAACATCCTTTAACTGTCCATAAACAGCGGTATAGCCATTACCCATATCAACCGTAACCGTATTTCCAAGGCTTGCGTCATTTTCAACAGAAACAACGGTACCGTCAAAAGCCGCATTAACCGGTGTATTTACATCGGCAGCAATAAGAATCCCGGGATTACACTTATACTGATCCAGTGTTTTATAATAGATCGTTGTATCCATACTGTAATCCAGAATAATTTCACCCTGCAGAGGCCAGCTCATTTTCTGATGCTCATCAAAACCAGCTGCTGCCGAATCTCCTGTTTGTTCACTGGCCTGATCCCAACTGCTGCCGGTTTCCTGAGTCGTGTCGCGCTCTGACTGCGCCTGGTTTTCTCCTACAGCCTGAGCATTGGCAGCTGCCGCCGCGCTTTCCTCAAGGCTGTTGAGAATATCCTGAATCTGATCTGCATTATAGCCTTCCGTATAGTCCAGATCATGGTCATTATCTTTGGTTCGATGGTCTGCGACTGCATTGCTGTTTTTTGATTCCTCCGGTGCATCTTCAAATCCTGCCGCATTTTCGGCCAGCTGCTGTTCCTGCTGTTTTGACTGGTAATTTACAATACCCGCTACTGCGAGAATGGCCAAGGCGCAAACACCAATGGCAAGATAAAATCCTTTGCTTCTGATAAATTTTGAAAAATTGTCTTTCACCATAATCACCTCTAACCATAGTCTCACCATCCGTTAAAGGTTTTATACAGACAATTCAAAGAATTTCTATGTTTGTCCCCGGAAAATAATAGGCGAGAATTTCTTCATACCCCTTTCCTTCCCGCGCCATAACATCAGCCCCCCACTGGCTTAAACCGACACCGTGTCCCCATCCCCGAACCGTAAAGGAAATCAAACGGCTTTTCACTTTCATTTCAAAAGCTGCTGAAGGCAAATCAAGGGCCGCACGAAAATCTTCCCCGGTCATTGTTTCGCTGCCTGCCTGAATCTGGGTTACATAACCGGCTTTGTCCCTGGAAAGAATCTGAAGTTCGCCTTTTAAGCCATGATCCCCGGTCAAAATCTCGGGACAGGCATCCCGCAGCTTTTCCACACACGCATCCATAGGTAAAATAAGCTCTGTCTCATAAAACGGGCAGTCCTGATCCATACTGCTGTCCACACCGGTAAGCCATGGAATTTCACTTCCCCAAATATCTGCGGCATTCCTTGTTGTGCCGCTGCTGCATTTAAAAAATACAGGAATCACTTCGCCGCCCTGATAGCTGAGAACCTCCTGGGAAGTCTCTGTGACAGCGGCTTTAAGCCGGGCTTTATATGATTCATAATTTCCACCGTAAATGCGCTTTAGCTTTTCATCATCATACCATGTCTGATTCAGCTCCTGGGCCGGAATCCGCTCCGACTGTCCGATCACATTCATCATACATGTCCGGGCCATCACCGCCTGAGCCTTCAAAGCTTCCTCATGGCTGGCCGGATCAATCTGAGCGGCCAGAACCCCAATTGTATATTCATCCAGATCCATGGCTTCCACGGTTTCTCCCTGGCTGATATAAACCGTAATTCCAGAGGTATTTAAATCCCCCTCTGTTTCATCTGACAGCCCTTCTAAAACCAGCGTAACCAGACATGGGAAGCCGATACAGGCACATACTGCCGCAAAAAAAGCAATGATCTTTTTTTTCACCAAATTCCACTCCCGGGCTTTTATTTTATTGTATGTCCCGCAGGGAATGTCCCATGTCTGTCTTCACAACTATTTAACAAGCGCCATCGTCTCCCGGGCAATCATCAGTTCCTCGTTGGTGCCGATGACCATGACCTTCACCGGGGAATCCGGAGTAGATATGATCACATCTTCCCCGGAAAGATTATTCTTTTCATCATCAATGGTAATACCCAGATAGCCAAAATACTGTTCACAGATGTCCTTGCGCATTTGAACACCATTCTCACCGATACCTGCGGTAAATACAATGGCATCCACGCCGTTCATAGCTGCCACATAAGCACCCACCCTGGTGGCTACATGGTACATAAAAATATCCATGGCTCTCAGGCACTCCGGATCACCCTGAGCACAGCCGGAGCGTATATCTCTAAAATCCGTAAGCCCGCCGGTAAGACCATACATCCCGGACTCCTTATTGAGTATTCTGTTAATCTCCTGTACATCCTTGCCTTCTTTGGTTACAAGATATTCTACAATAGCCGGATCGATGTCGCCGCAGCGGGTTCCCATCACCAGGCCGGCTACAGGGGTAAAGCCCATACTTGTATCCACTGATTTACCGTTTTTAACAGCACATATACTGGCGCCATTGCCCAGATGACACACAATGGTTTTAAGCTGTTCATAAGGACGGCCCAAAAGCTGGGCAGCTTTTTTGGATACATAGCTGTGGGATGTTCCGTGAAAACCATATCTGCGTATTTTGTAATCTGTGTAATAACGGTAAGGGATTCCGTAAATGTAAGCCTTTTCCGGCATCGTCTGATGGAAAGCAGTGTCAAACACAGCAACCTGAGGGACCTGCGGCATCAGGCCATGGCATACGGTAATCCCTGTAAGATTGGCCGGGTTATGCAAAGGCGCCAGTTCACAGCATTCCTCAATGTCTGCGACAACCTGATCATTAATAATCACTGAAGACGTCAGTTTCTCACCGCCGTGGCCCACACGATGGCCGACAGCTCCAATCTCATCCAGATCAGCAATCACACCATATGCATCGTTTGTCAGACACTGCAGCACAAGCTCAATTGCCTTATGATGATCCGGCATCGGCGACTCAATCGTTATCTTTTCCCCCTGTTTTGCTCCTGCTGACGGCTTGTATACAATACGGCTCCCCTCAATACCAATACGCTCACACAAGCCTTTTGCAAGCACCGCCTCCGATGCAGCATCAATCAACTGAAATTTCAGAGAAGAGCTGCCACAGTTAATCACTAATACATTCATACAAAAAATCCTCCTTTATCCTGTCCTTTTTATACTTTTTTTAATTCTTTGTTCTATTCCACTTTTTTGGCAATTACTGCAATTCTGCCATTTTCCTGTGAGTACTCACAGGTAGACAGGGTTATCAGACTGTCGCCATAGCTGACCTCCACCCCTGTATCATAAAGCTGCATACGCCGGATATTCGCCATATAGTCATCAAATTCCGCCTGATCAGCCGCATCCACCATGCCATAATAGCGGAAGCCCTCCTCACCTTTGTTGAATGCCTTGGAGAGAATAACCGCCGCAACCTCATATGTGGCATCACCATAAATCGTATTAAATGTAATCCTCTTGTGCTGTTCATACCATTCCTTGTCCTGATATTCAAGGAGCACACTAAACATCGTATCATTTTTCATGTTATGGCCATAAATAATCACATTGGTGCTGGCCGGATTAAGGCTGCATCGGCCATCCACAAACGGAAGCCCGCTGTATTCATACACTTTATCAAAATTTCTGTGAAGATAATACTCTGGATCCTGGGGTGTAAACATTACCGGATAATTAAGCTTTGTCCCATCGATGGAAATCCATCCGATAAAATCACTGTTGGCCTCAAGCAATTTCCGGTACCGGCCCCCTGGTTCCTCGGTTTCAGTCTGACCATCAGCCGTGCCTTCGCCCGCATCGCCTGTCTGACCCACACTGCCGTCCGGAACTGTCATATGGTCATCCAAAATCATATCCTCCAGAGCCGAAACCTTTTTCTCGGCCTGCCAGCCATCCCAGTAATATTTCAACAAATAGCCGCCGCTGCCCAGAAAGCAAAGAATGGCTATAACAAGAATCACATTTAAAATAATACGGGTGCCTTTATTATTCCGTCTCGATTTTCCTGACATTCAACCGTCCTCCTTTGTTAATTTCCTGTAAAACCGTCAAAAATCCGGCCAAAAACTAGTATCCACTGTACTAGTTTTATAATACATATAAACAAGAGATATTGCAAGAGCCGAAAAAAACAGGTTTTTGACGCCGCACCCTATGTGCAGCTCAAAAACCTGTTTAGATCAACGGTTTATATCCATCTGTTTAAATCAGCCGTTTTTTATATTATTTTTCAACCTTTACAGCCCATTCCATATTTTCGAAGTGTTCACCATATGGTTTTGAACCTTCATAGCAGGATGATTTCATAATGATGTTAAGAATATTTTTCGCACAGGCCTGAAGGTCTCCCAGTGTAATACTTTCGCCTTCTTTTGCATCCAGTGCAGCAAGAATACCGTCAAGATCACTCTGTCCGCCAGGCATAATCAGATCATTGCCCGCCTTAATACACATCGCCGGTGAAGATTTTCCATATTTAAAATGGCTTACATTACCTGCAATAAAGCTCATATCCTGAGTTGTAAACCAGTCTGTCATTACAAGGCCGGCAAAGCCCCATTCATCTCTGGCCACTGCAGTGAGCAGATCATAACTGTTGGCTGTATGCACACCATTTAACAGGTTATAAGATGACATAATGGACATCGGCTGAGATGTCTTTATGGCAATTTCAAAGCCTTTCAAATAAATTTCACGAATGGCACGTTCGCCGACATGGGCATTGGTAAAATAACGGTCATCTTCCTGGCTGTTCGCCGCAAAATGCTTAATTGTTGTACCAACACCGCAGTGAGACTGTACACCTTTTGTGTCTGCGGCTGCACAAATACCGGCAACCAGCGGATCTTCGGAATAATATTCAAAGTTACGTCCGCATAACGGATTACGATGAATATTCATGGCAGGTGCAAGCCACAGATGAACATGGAACTGTTCCATCTCCTCACCAACAATACTTCCAACGGCTTCAATCAGCTCTTCATCCCAGGACTGAGCCAGCGCTGTGCCGATCGGAATTGCTGTACAATACTGGTAATAGGTCACGGCGTCCTCCGGAATCTCATCGGCACCACCTGTTTTCAGATCACCGAATACCATCCCCGTCTGGAGCAGCTGTCCATCGGCAGTTGTCTTAAATTCCGGTGTCAGACGAAGACCCGCAGGGCCGTCAGCCAAAATCATGTTACGGATATTTCTGTCCTCAAGCATGATCGATGTTGTATCACCGGCAGCGCCAGGAACATTTGCAGAAGCAGCACCAACGATTGTCTGTTCACCGAAACCTCTGGCTGTACCTACGCACAGCTGGATCATCTCATCTGCCGTCAGCTGAGATACAAGATCATCCAGGGAAGCCCGTCCGGCAATCACATCATCCATCGTTATCTTGTTTTCAGTTTCAACCGGTGTCAGGATCTTCTTTTCACCATGGTAGCTTACCTGATGCGCCTTGATTTTACTACAGTCTACTGTAAGGCATACAGCGTTTTCTTTCTGTGCCTCTTCACCGTCATAGCTATATGGCGCATGACCTTTGGCGCTGATTTCTGTGAGCGCTTCACTGTCCTTAAACAGGTTTTTAAGTACCTGTGTTGCTGTTGTATTTTCAATGCACACAGCAGCAGCAATCGTTGTATTCCTGGAACTGTTGCCCACACGGATATAGTATTTTCCGGCTTCCAATACCCAGGATGCACATTTTTCACAATAAGAGGCCATGGAAGCTGTCTTAAAGGAAATGGTCATTACCTGACTTTCCCCTGGTGCCAGTAATTTTGTTTTGCCAAAAGCAGCCAGTTCCTGATATGGTTTTTCCAGGTTGCCTTCAGGTGCTGAATAGTAAACCTGAACAACCTCTTTGCCGGCATATTCACTTCCTGTGTTTGTCACCTTAACTTCAACGGATACCTTTTCTTCATCCGCACAGACACTCTGAACCTGAATATCAAAATCTGTATACGAACGTCCATAGCCAAAGCAATAGTTTGGTGTTACATTAAATGTATCAAAATAGCGGTATCCTACATAAATGCCTTCTGTATACCAGCCATCTTCAGTATCGCCGTTATTATGGCTGAATTCCTCGGAAGACGGATAATCTTTATAAGCGGCAGCCCATGTGGTTGTCAGCTTACCTGATGGTGATGCTTTGCCTGTAAGTGCATCAGCAACTGCGTAGCCGCCGATATTTCCCAGCTGGCTTACAAGGACAATGGCATTCACACCTTCAATGCCTTTAAGCTCGCTTGTATCAATCACACCGCCTACATTTAACAGTACAATTGTATGCTTATAGGCAGCAGCCAGTTTTTTAATATGTTCCAGTTCTGCTTCAGTAAGCATATAGTCGCCTCTGCCCATACTGCGGTCAGCGCCTTCACCGGAATTTCTTGCAATGACATAAACAGCTGTATCGGTATCCGAAGCCTTAATCTGTTCATCTGTAATCGCTGCGCCATCCGGCTCTTTAAATGGATTGGAAAACATCAGGGCAAACTCAGTTACACCTTCTTTGGCTGCCCGGGCTTTAAGGTTCATAAAATAATCCTGTTTTGCTTTGGCCACATCGGCACTGTAACCATCCATCCATGATTTTGTTGTGATTTCGAAACCGGCAGCTTCAAGACCCTGTTCAATATTGATCACTGTACGGGAATTCACATCACCTGAACCTGTACCGCCTTTAACGGTCATGCGGGCACCTGCACCGTAAAGTGCCAGTTTCCCTGTTTTCTTTAATGGAAGTACCCCATCATTTTCAAGTAAAACTATACATTCCGGAGCAAATTTCCGAATAGCCTCCATATGGGCTTTTTCTTTTTCGCTGACAGCACCGCAGGTCGGTGCATAATACTTAGCCATATTTAATACCTCCTAAAACTCAATGATCAAGGTCTAAAAACCTTTACTGTTATTTATTTTATCAAAAAAACCCACATAAAAAAAGAGCATATTCCGTCCTTTTTTATCAATTTTCCGAACTGATTGAGATTTTTTTGTATTATTCAGACAACACCCGTGGTTTGCAGTAATCAAAAACTGCGCCCAGACAAATGCCTGGACGCAGTTTTTGATTACTGATTTTGTGTTTCTGTATTTGTTGTTTCTGATGTTTCGGCATCTGTGTTTTCTGTATCTGCAGCGGTCTGGGATTTTTCTTCACTCTGATCAGATTCCATCTCATCCACAGCAGCGGTTTCAGAGGCTGGCATTGTTTCACCGGTTTCTGCCTGAGTTGTGTCCCCGGTTTCATCCTGGGTCAAATCGGCTGTTGGATTAAGAACCGCATAATTCTGCCAGAAATCATAAAATTCCTGTGTATTTTCATTAAGCCAGGTCCCATAATCACTCTGAAGCTTACTTAAAACCAGATTTTCCTTGGCTGTCTGTCCGGCTTCTTCATCGTTTACAGTCACACATTTAATGACGTGATAACCATACTCGGTCTGAACCAGTGTAAATTCCCCTTCATTTAAAGCATTGGAACCATCCACAAATTCCTGAACAAAGGCAGAACCATCCGGAGTCTGTCCGTCCTTATTCAGAGAATATTCAAAGCCGCCATCCTCGTTAAATTCCTCGGCCAGTGTCTCAAAATCCTCTCCATTCTGGGCTCTTGCCAAAACGTCCTCGGCCTTGGCTTTCTGCTGGGCATTGTAATCATCAACCTCAGAATTATCCACGCTTTCTCCGGATTCGCCGGTTTCCGGAGTTTTTGTCTTAAACAAGATATGCTGAACCGTACGATAGACACAGCTATCCAGTTCTTCCTGTGTCAGCTCAGTCATCCCCTGTTCCACAAGACCATTTAAAATCTTGCTGATCTTCAGGCTGTTGGTGATCACTTCCCGTACATTATCCTCGGTAAAGCCATAGGCCTTTTGGTCATCCTGAGATACATTTGCAAAAAATGAAGCAACAGCATCATCAATATCAGCCTGATCATCTGAAGTCACTTCCACTTCAATACCTTTTTCGGCAGCCTTCTGAGTTAAAAAGACAGCCTGCAGCACCTGATTTTCAGTCATCATTTTCAGATAATCCCCATAGGTCACACCTGCGCTCATTTCCAGAGCCCAGTCAGTCACACCACCCATTTCACTCTGCATTTTATAGACATAATAATAGTAGAACAGTTCTGACGCCTTAACCTTGGTGTCTCCGATTTCAATGGCCACTGCATCCGGATCCACCGGCTCATTTTCTGTCTTGACTTCCGTCTCAGGAGCAGCTGTTTCCCCGCTCTCACCAGGTGTCTCTGTCTGAGCCGATGCCCCTGTATTTTTCTGGCTCTCACCGGCCCCGGCTGTATCTGTATTCTGACATGCCGTCAGAGATCCCCCCATAAGCACTGCAGATAAAACCAATGCTGCCACACGTTTACAAAGTAAATTTTTCTTCATTTTCTTTTCCTTTCAGGCCTCTGTACAAAATAAAATCAGGCCAAAAGCCATGGCCTGTGCCTTATTTTCATGAAGCCGTTTTTTCAAATGATATGCCGCCTGACGGCGGCATCCTTATACAAATACCCATTATACTGGAATTTCATTCACCAATCAATGATTTTATATCTCTGATCACAATTTTTTCACATTTAAAAATATCAAAACCAGGCCCCTTTTTTGTCCGTACTGTAAAATAAGGTGGATCCGCCGGTGTAAATTTCATGGCATTTTTGTACTTTTCCAGCAGTGCAGGAATCCGTTCTCCATAAACGCCAGCCTTAGGATTCATTATAATTTTTGTCACGCAGTCTTTGTGAATCAGCTGGGTAATTCCAGCCTCATGCGCCTGGGCCTTTAAAAGGGCCACCGCCAGAAGATTCTGCGCAGCCTTTGGCAGTTCACCGTAACGATCCATCAGCTCGTCTGCCATTTCCTCATATTCTTCCTCATTGGAAATGGCCGCAATACGCTTATAAATCTCCAGCTTCTGGTATTCATTGCGGATATAGGTGGCAGGAATAAAAGCATCAATATCCAAATCAATGGTTGTCTCAAAATCCTCGTCCACCGCTTCACCCTTCTGCAATTTAACAGCCTCATTAAGCATTTTGCAATACAGATCATACCCTACGGCCTCCATATGACCGCTTTGCTGCTGTCCTAAAAGATTCCCTGCACCACGAATTTCCAGGTCTCTCATGGCGATCTTAAAACCAGAACCCAGTTCTGTAAACTCTCTGATCGCAGACAGCCGCTTTTCAGCCACTTCCCGGAGGACCGTATTTCTCCGATACAGCAAAAAAGCATACGCTGTCCGGTTGGAACGGCCCACCCGCCCCCGCAGCTGATACAGCTGAGAAAGTCCCAGTTTATCTGCATCATGAATAATCATCGTATTCACATTGGAAATGTCCAGACCGGTTTCTATAATCGTTGTAGAAACAAGCACATCAATCTCTCCGTTGATAAAACGATACATGATTTTTTCCAGTTCCCGCTCACTCATCTGACCATGAGCAAAGGCAACCTGGGCATCAGGCACCAGCTTTTGAATGGCCAGAGCCATTTCTGCAATACCATTGACCCGGTTAAACACATAATACACCTGCCCGCCTCTGGCCAGTTCACGGTGAATTGCCTCCCTGACCATTTCCTCATTGTATTCCATCACATAGGTCTGAATCGGCATACGGTCCGTCGGCGGTTCTTCCAGTACGCTCATATCTCGAATCCCTACAAGACTCATATGCAAAGTTCGGGGAATAGGCGTTGCCGTCAGTGTCAGCACATCCACACTTTCCTTCATTTTTTTGATTTTTTCTTTATGTGTCACACCAAAACGCTGTTCCTCGTCCACAATCAGCAGCCCCAGATCTTTAAATTCCACATCTTTTGAAAGCACACGATGGGTTCCCACAATAATATCCACCATTCCCCGCTTTAACTCATGAAGCGTTTTCGTCTGCTGGGCCTTTGTCCGGAAGCGGCACAACAGATCAACAGTGACCGGAAAATCCTTCATTCGCTGCACAAATGTATTATAGTGCTGCTGCGCCAAAATAGTGGTAGGCACAAGAACAACGACCTGTTTTCCTTCCAGAACAGCCTTAAACGCAGCTCTGATGGCAATTTCTGTTTTTCCGAATCCCACATCACCACAAATAAGCCGATCCATAATTTTAGAACTTTCCATATCCTTTTTTGTTGCCTCAATGGCGGTCAGCTGATCATCGGTCTCTTCATACGGAAACATTTCCTCAAATTCATTCTGCCATACCGTATCCGGGCCATACTGATAACCGGTCTTAGATTCTCTGGCCGCATACAGACGGATCAAATCCTGGGCCAGTTCTTTAACCGCTGTCCGCACCTTTGCCCGAGTCCGGTTCCACTCCTGCCCTCCCAGCTTATTCAGCTTTGGCTTTCTGGCATCCGAACCGGCATATTTCTGGATCATTTCCAGCTGAGTCGCTAAAATATACAGGTTGCTTCCGCCACCGTACTCAATCTTAATATAATCCTTTGTAACGCCATCCACGTCCACCTTTTCAATCCCACGGTAAATCCCCAGACCATGATTTTCGTGAACCACATAATCTCCTATATTAAGATCCATGAATCCACGGATTTTTTCTCCCTGATACAGCTTGGGTTTCTTCCGTTTTTTCTTTTCTTCACCGAAAATATCCGTTTCCGCAATCATTACAAATTTGACAAGGGGATATTCCATCCCCCGGCGAAAACCTCCGTGGACAATCATAATCTCCCCTTCAGCCACACATCGCCCCTCATCTTCGGTATAAAAAGCATTGAGCTCATAATTTCTTAAATCCCCTGCCAAACGCTGAGCTCTGGTCGCTGAACGGCACACAAGGATCACTCTGTATTTAGATGCCTTCCACTGTTTAAGATCTTTGACAAGGATCTCAAAATTACTGTTGTATGGATTAATGGACTTCACAGTCAGATTATAATTCATTACCGGAATAATTTCTCGGATTTTCTGGGCAATCGTGGAGAGCAAAATCAGTTTCTGATTGGACAGAGCCGCAAAAACCTGTCTGGTTTCAAATAAAATATTGATCTGTCCCGGAAGAATATAGCCTTTTTCCAGTCGGCCAGTCATGCCTTCCCTAAATTCCAGCTCCACAGCCCGCCCCTTTTCTTCAAGATGAACAGGCTCATCCAAAAAAAAGAGGGTGTCCTTTGGATCAAAGTATTCCACAAAAGAGCAGGTGTCATCGTAAAAATACGCAATAAAGCTATCAATATTTCGCTGTCCGAAGGAAGATTCAAGGTCCTCACTGACCTGGGCAATGGTCTGTTCAAGGTGAGCCGCAGCCTCCCCCTGCCCTTGTTTTTTCATAGTTTTAACGGTTTGTTCAAGCTCCCGGCGCATGCCCGCCAGACCGGCCTCAATCACCGGAGCGTTAAATATATACTCTGAGGCCGGATAAACGGTAAACGATTCACAACGCTCAATGGAACGCTGGCTGTCCACGTCAAAACTGCGGATGCTGTCCACTTCATCATCCCAAAGCTCAATCCGGTACGGACATTCATCAGACATATTATATATGTCAATAATCCCGCCACGAATCGCAAACTGTCCCGGATGTTCCACCTGTCCGACCCGCTCAAATCCCATGTTCACCAGACGGACCTTAACAGCATCCAGATCCACCACATCGCCTTCTCCAATGGTCAGCATATATTTTGCGGCATGAGAAAGCGGCAAGATCCTGTCCATCAGGGCATCCAGGGTTGTAATCACGGTCACCGGCTCACCATCCAGCAGTTTCCGAATCACAGCCAGGCGCTGACTGATAATCAGGTTTCCGTGGATATCCGCATTATAAAAGATCACGTCTTTAGCAGGATAGATCAATGTATTTTTATCAAAGAAACGATAATCCTCATAAATCTCCCTGGCTCGGTTCTCACTATAGGTCACGATGATTTTATATTTATACGCCTGAGACAGGGCTGCAATGAAATGGCTTTTCTGGGAATCAATACAGCCGTCCACATGAACCGGAAGACGATTATTGCTAATATCTTCCCTGATCTGTTCAAAATCTCTCATTTCCTTCAATGGTTCAAAAAAAGCTTTCACCGGCATACCCCTCCCCTGTTATTTCTTTTTAGTATTATATTTGTTCATCGCAGCATTAATGTCTGATTCAAGCATCAGTTTAATGGCTTCCCCAGCCGCAGCGACGGACTCGTCCATCACTTTGCGGTCCTCAGCCGAAAATCTGGACAGTACATAATCCGCCAGATCCCATCCTTTAGGCTTTTCCCCCACACCCACCTTAACTCTGGGAAAATCCTGAGTATTCAGATGTGCAATAATATTTTTAATACCGTTATGACCGCCGGCACTGCCTTTAGCCCGGATCCGCAGCTGCCCCGGCTCCAGGCTGATATCATCATAAATCACTATAATTTCATCTGGCTGGACTTTGTAAAAATCCATGAGCTCCCGGACAGACTCCCCGGACAAATTCATATAGGTCTGCGGCTTTGCCAGCACAACCTTCTGCCCTCCGATCATCCCCTTACCGCACAGTGCCTTATGTTTTTTCATACACACATCAATGGCATACGCTGTGGCCAGATGGTCAATGACCTCAAAACCAATATTATGGCGGGTTCCCTCATACGTCTTCGTCGGGTTTCCCAGACCGACAATAATATACATATATTTTTCCTCTTTCTACTATAATATGTTCTTTGTTCAACATTCATTCTGCCTTTAAAACCGGCAGTTTTCTGACATACCTATTTTAGGTTGTTTGACTTACGATTGCAAGATCAATTTTATGATTGCAATTCTTTTAACAGTCAAAAAAGATCTGACGTCATTTAGGTCGATAACCTGCCAAACGCCAGATCTATTTGGGATAATAAAACTTATCCTGCATTTTTAATTATTCACATTTCAAATTTATACAAGCTGTCCGTCATCCTCTTTTTTAGAATAGTCATGATCCTGCCTGAAAGTGACCCCGTTACACCCGGAATCTACAGATGCCTGCTGTCCAATCTGTCTGGCAGCTGCCGTATAAAGCCCATGCTGTTTTTCTTCAACCAGTGTTCTGTATGATGGATCTTTTGCTTCAAAGCGGGCATTTCTTGGAATGGGCACATTCTGATCCACAAGGATATCCTGAACCTTCTGTATATTCACCCCATGGGTCGTCGTTTTATCCATAATAGCGACAGCCGCTGCAACACCGGCCCCCTGTCCGGTTCCTACACACTGAGGAATCAGATTCAGCCAGTCTATCGCCACATCATCTGTAGATAAATGCCGGCCTGGTGCAAGAAGATTATCAATTTTTTGTGGCAGTATTGCGCGATAAGGAATTTCTACCGGACCACAGTCATTAAGCTGACAAATCGTCGAATGCCACGCGATCACATCTTCATGCTGTCTGGCAAAAGCAAAATCAGCAGCAGTCATTGTATATTCACCCTTAAGTCTGCGGCTGCACCGGCAGCCAAGCTGGGGCGCTATATCATATAAATAAGCATTGGCAAAAGCCAAAGGGACACATTCCTTCATATAATCTATAACGTCATGAATCGTCCGTCGGGTATGAATCTCTGTGGCTGTCTGATCTTTTATAACCGTACAGTCCATGGATGAATGCCAATTATCAATCCAGCACACGCCCTGTCGGCTTGATTTAAAAGGAACAACTCTAAAACCGGCTGTTTTCGACAGTCCGGCAGCAAAAGCGGCAGCTTCGATTGGATGTGCCTTCTGCCATTCATAATAAGCATCCCAACATATACCTCCGATTCGGTAAACAAGTGCTGTTGTAGATGAACGGCATGTACCGTCAGCAAGACTGGAATAAGGGGCCCCTGACTGGCTGAAAAGATCACCGTCACCAGTGGCATCAATCACAATTTTAGCCATAATGGCTTTGCGCCCTTCTTTACTTTCAAAAATAACACCTTTAACCTGATTCTTTTCAACGATTGGTTTTGTTACCCAGCTGTGATAACAGATACGAATTTTATCTCGTTCCTCGTAAAGCATTTGATCCATAACTATTTTCAATTCATTCGGTTCATAATGAACAGCGCGGACAAGACATTTTTCTTTCGCACCTTCATAATCACTTCGACTTGTGCAATCCAGAAAAGAACCCCATGCATATAGCTTCGCCGGATCCTTGCTTCCAATTTCACAAAGCTTCGGCCCTGTCACCGCCCCAGGAATTTTTTCAAGACGGTCAAACCATTCCTCCTGTATGCCACGAACAAACGGCTTATCATACCAGCTGAGATTGGGAACCATAATCACATAAGCCCCCGTTGCATCTCCGCCCATATAACCGTATCTTTCCATGAGAATAATATTTTGGGCACCTGCTCTTGCGGCGGCCAAAGCAGCCGAATGTCCGGCAGCCCCTCCACCGACCACAAGGATATCACATTCATCATAAACAGGAATATTTGCAGATGGTTCAGAATAATACAGTTGCTTCATTTTTGTGCCTCCTGACATATAAAAATAATATTAAATATTTTCCAAATCCCACAGACCGTATAAATACAATTTTTAAATAGGAAAAACCAACGCAGCCAGTGGATAAACGACAAACAAGCAGACCACAACACCGATCGGAATCATCATTGCCCCGTATTTCATCGCATACTTTGTGGAAGCTCCACTCCCCAAAACAACAGCCGAAGCCGCTGATGCCGCTGGTGTCATAATGCCAATATTTGCGGCAATTGCAACAACAAGGGCCAGCGCATACACATTAACAACTGGTGCAAGGCCTATAGCAATAGGTGCAACAAGAGAAAATGCAATATTAGCAATGGCATTACATGACATAAAATTTGTAAACACCGCACAGAAAATTGCAACAACAAGGGCAAGAAGAATCCATGTTGTCATATTATTTGTGATTGGACTTAAAATGTTGGCAAACCATGTTTTAATCCCCGTAGAATCCGCAGTCAGACATGGCGCCACTACAAACATACCCATAACAAGGAGTGCAGCCCCCCAGGGGATCTGATTCGTCACCTTGGAAAAATCTAAAAGTCTCTCATTATTTTCGTCTCTGATAATGTACATAGCCGCAATTCCGGCAACTGCCGGAGCATTAATTGTTAATCCTGAGATAAAAGCTGCAGCCTCTGGAAGTATATTTCTAAAAATATCAGGCAAAAGGAACATAAAAATAATCAGGCAAAAAATAATAACTGCGTTACGTTCGCCCCGACTTAATTTTTTACTGAAAGTTTTAGAACGCTTTTCCGGATCATAGTTCATAAATTTACTTACATCCGGTCTGACAATAAAGCGAAATACAAGAAAACTTAAAATGCCAAGGATCACCGTACCCGGAATTCCCACCACCATATAATCCAGCATGGACATGGCTACGCCTGTGTAAGTTTCCACAAGCTGCATGACAATAATCGCTACAGTATGGGCAATCGGTGTTGCGGCATATCCCCACATGCTATACCAAATAATCCCCAAATACATCACTGTGGCAAATTTGGAATCATCCTCATATCCCAACTCATGGCAGATTTCTTTGGCAACAGGTAATGCGATCAAACAGGCCGCAGCCACATCCAGAAAACAGCCAATAAGATAGATCGCTGCAAAATACAGGGCAAAAAACAGCCATGGTCTTCCTTTGACAATCTTTCGGGTAATAAACCAATTGATCACTCTGGCAATGAAACCGGTACGACTTAAAGGAATGGTAATTGCACTCATTGTTATGATCAGCAACACCGGCGTTACCCCGGTTTTCAGCAGTGTTTCAAAAGGCATAACTCCCGCAACTGCAAATAATAAAACACTCAAAATACTTGTCCAGTCTGTTGCAACAAAGGTCCACAAATAAACTGTAGCGACAGCAGCTCCAATAGCCCGCACACCAACCGGCGTCAGACCATTTGTTGCCGGCACAAATACACTGATTACAATATCCAAAAAGATAGCAATAAAGAAGTGCATTGTTTTCCGATCCTTTACAGTCCGTGACATTGTTGTACTCATAATTAAAACCTCCCCAATATATTTAATATATTTCATGTATTTATTGTAGCAATAAACACAAATAAATGGAAATAGATTATTATTCATCACATAATGCCCTAAAAGTTATCAGTAATCTCATATTTTTTACACATAATATCCATTTAATGATATAATGAATATTTAAAGAGCACATGTCAGCAGTGCTGCCGTCAGAACTATGGAGGGAAAATAATATGAATGATATGGAATATCGATATTTTTTTGAAGTTGCGAGAACACTTAATTTTAATCAGGCAGCAGAAAATCTTTTTATTACCCAGCCAGCGTTAAGCAAATGTATTTCAAAATTAGAACATCAGTTTGGTGTGAGACTTTTTACACGTTCCAAACATCAGGTGCGTCTGACCGATGCCGGCATCGCACTGCTTCATCAATACCCCCCTTGTCCAGAAAGCTGAGCATGAGCTTTATGAAAAAGTACGCAACGCCTCCCGTGGCCTTAATATGAGACTTGCCATAGGTATTCAAGAGGGCCATCTTATAACACCGGGCCTAAAGGCGGCTCTGAGCACCTTTTGCCAGCAAAATCAAACAATTCAAATTGATGTTATTAACTGCCCGTATATCCGGCTATTTGAACAGCTAAACAGCGGCGAACTGGATGTGGCTTTTGCTTTGGAATTTCCGGGAAACATTTATCCCAATATTAACCATAAAATAATTGAAACCAAAAAAAGTTATGCACTTGTAGGAAAAAACGATCCTGCTGCACTGTCAAAAATTCATACTGATCATGCCCCCATGAACATTCAAATACTAAACGGTCATGATCTGCTTCTTGTGAAATGGTCCATTGTTCCAAATGCAACAAGTTATATTCTTAACCAATGCCACGCCAATGGTATTATACCGGCAAATATCCATTATGCACCCGACTATCTGACCTTATATAACTGGCTGATCATGGGCAAAGGGTTCGCAATTATGGATAAAGACAGTATTTTCAGCGAAGCGCATATTTCCTACATCCCGCTGGAAAAGGAAAAAAATATTCACTGGTGCATCTATTGGCCGCAGGAAGGGACAAATACCGCCGTCACCCGATTTATTAATACAGTTTGTCCCTGAAACAAAAAAGGTTTTTGAATTTCCCTTTGCCAAGGGTTTCAAAAACCTTTTTTCCATCCCATATGATCGTTTTTATTCAGACATGTTACAATGTAATGGCTGTCTCATTAAAAAAATTATTCGTCATCCTGTTCACTTTCAAGAGCCGCAATTTCATACTTTTCCAAAATAATGCTCTGAATCTTCTCTCTTGTGTCCGAATTAATCGGATGCGCAATATCACGGTATTCACCATCGGCCGCCTTACGGCTGGGCATGGCGATAAAAAGACCTTTTTCACCTTCAATCACCTTAATATCATGAACAACAAATTCATTATCAATCGTGATCGAAACAACGGCTTTCATTTTTCCCTCTTTGCTGACTTTTCTTACTCTCACGTCCGTAATCTGCATATTTTTAGTCCCCCTTACCTGTTATAGCCAATTCCGGTCATCGCTGTCAGATAATGTAACGCTCATTATCTTCAATGACAACCTTGATCTTTCCTTCTTCTCCGATATAAGATGTATTCGCCCGGATCGTATCCCGACTTTCAACAATACAATTTTCAATTACAGTGTTATCGCCAATATAAACATCATTTAAAATAATGGAATTACGGATCACACAGTTATTACCCACATAAACCTTTTTAAAGAGAATGGAATCATCCACCTCGCCGTTAATAATACAGCCGCTGGAAATCAGGCTGTTGCGGATATTCGCGCCCGGATTATACTTTGCCGGCGGAAGATCTGCAATTTTGGAATAAATACTCGGAGATTCTTTAAAGAAATAATCCCTTACATCCTTTTTAAGGAAATCCTTGTTGCACCGGAAGTAGGATTCCGAGGTGGCAATATTTCTCCAGTAGCCTTCCATACGATAACCGTAAATACGCTTCTGTTCTCTGTAACGCACAAAAACATCTTTAACAAGATCATAACGGTTTTCAGAATGACATTTTTCAATCAGCTCGATCAGATGTCTTCTCCGAATCACATATATACCTGCAGAAACAATATTTTCTTTGGCCACCAAAGGTTTTTCCTCAAATTCAACAATCCGCCCGTCTTCTTCCACCTTAAGAACGCCAAAACGTGTCAGATCATCCTCATCAGCCTTCATCTCTTTATAAACAACCGTAATATCCGCCTTTTTGGCGATATGTTCTTCAAGAACCTTATTATAATCCAGTTTATACACACAGTCACCGGAGCTGATCACCACATAAGGCTCATGACATTCCTTTAAAAACTGAAGGTTTTGATAAATAGCGTCCGCTGTACCCCTGTACCAGTAATTATTCTCATCAGTAATGGTCGGGGTCAGTACATACAGCCCTCCCTGTTTTCTTCCAAAATCCCACCATTTGGAGGAATTCAAATGTTCATTCAGTGATTTTGCATTATACTGGGTCAGTACTGCCACCTTTTTAATATGGGAGTTGGACATGTTGCTTAAAGCAAAGTCAACGCATCTGTAACTACCGGCAACCGGCATGGCTGCTACAGCTCTGCGCTTAGACAACTCCTGCATTTTATTACTGCCTCCACCTGCTAAAAC
This sequence comes from uncultured Lachnospiraceae bacterium, assembly GCA_905199445.1. Taxonomy (GTDB): domain Bacteria; phylum Bacillota; class Clostridia; order Lachnospirales; family Lachnospiraceae; genus Catenibacillus. The sequence goes on from CAJKGK010000023.1 coordinate 57,748, forward strand.
GATACCTATTGCTCTCATTACATTTCACCTGCCTTAACTATTGCATGTCCGCTGGCCAGTAAACCATCCGGATAATCTTCCGGTGCTGTCACACCGACAATCGCTGTGTTCTTTCCAATCTGAACATCTGAAGGGATCACTGAACCTTCCGCAATTGTCACAAGATCAAAGGCATAAACCTTCGGATTAAGCACACTTGGCGCAAATTCACCTACGCCCATGGATACATGATCACCAATTACAACATCCTCGGCAATAATGCCCTTATCAATGGTGCAGTTGTCACCGGTTGAGGCGCCTATAATAATAAT
>CAJKGK010000024.1 GCA_905199445.1 uncultured Lachnospiraceae bacterium
TTTTGTTCTTGAAAATTTACTCTTTCCGCATCTTACAAATCTCTGATTTGCAAGGTACGAATATTCGTGAATTTTCGGGATTGTTTTATTGTTTAATTATCAATGTTCGCTATTTTTCGTTGCTGTTCTTTTCTCAGCAGCAACTCGTTTAGTTTATCATGTTTCATTTCATTTGTCAAGTACTTTTTTTATTTTTTTAACTTAACTTTGAATGTTGAAACTTGTAAAACTTTATCTTCTGCGTTTTAGCAGCTTTGATATATTACCATATCTCATTTGCTTTGTCAACAGTTTTTTTAATTTTTATTTTTTACTGTGATTGCAGAAACGGAGAAAGAGGGATTTGAACCCTCGCGCCGGTTGCCCGACCTACACCCTTAGCAGGGGCGCCTCTTCGGCCTCTTGAGTATTTCTCCGAATTGTAAAAACTTTGTTAATTTTTACCGCACTTACTCAGTGCATGGACAATTATAGCTAATTCCCGGACGTTTGTCAATGGGATTTTATAAATTTTCTTAAATTTATTTATAACCTGCAGATATAAGTTATTTTCATCTGGAACGCATCGTTTAAAATGCCGCTCCAGATGAAAATTCTTACTTATAATCTATATTTTCCAACCACTTCCTCATATAGATTTCTGCCGTTTGAATCTACGACAACAATTGCAGGAAACGCATCAACTTCAAGTTCCCGGATCGCTTCTGTCCCCAGATCATCATAAGCAATCACTTTGGATGATACAATTGCTTTAGATAAAAGAGCACCTGCACCGCCTACTGCCGCCAAATAAACTGCCTTATTTCTGACAATAGCCTCAATCACTTCGTTCGATCGTTTACCTTTGCCTATCATTCCTTTCAGACCATGATCCAAAAGAAGAGGCGTATATTTGTCCATACGGCTGCTAGTTGTTGGACCAGCAGAACCAATAGGCCTGCCTTCTCTTGCAGGAGATGGCCCCATATAATAAATAATGTTATTCTTCAGTACCATTGGGATATCCTGACCGTCAGTCATTGCATTAAACATCCGCAAATGTGCCGCATCCCTGGCCGTATAAATCTTTCCGCTGATGTATACATAATCTCCGGCATGAAGCTGATCGATTTCTTCCTGTATCATCGGCGCATGTATCACCTTATTCATCCAATAACCTCCCGTCTGCTATATCACTCGAACGCTATGGCGATTAACATGGCAACATATGTTTACAGCCAGCGGAAGCCCGGCAATATGTGTCGGAAACGTCTCAATATTCACTGCCAACGCTGTTATTGTTCCGCCAAGCCCCCCTGGTCCAATGCCTAAATCATTAATTTTATTCAGCAATTCAATCTCAAGATCTCTCACATACGGAATTTCCGAATGACTTCCCGCCGGACGAGTGAGCGCATGTTTTGCCATAATCGCACACTTTTCAAAATCACCACCAAGACCAATACCGACAACCAGCGGCGGACATGCATTCGGTCCTGCAGCATCTACAGTATCTAGTACAGCCTTTTTTACCCCCTCAATCCCATCGGAAGGCTTGAGCATAATCACCCTGCTCATATTTTCACTACCAAATCCTTTGGGTGCTAATGTCATTTTAATATGTTCTCCGGGGACAATACTATAATGAATAATTGCAGGGGTATTATCATTGGTATTTTTCCTGTAAATTGGATCCTCAACAACAGATTTTCGAAGATATCCTTCCACATATCCCTGACGCACACCTTCATTGACGGCCTCCTCAAGGTTTCCTCCTACAATGTGGACGTCCTGACCGATTTCCATAAAAACAACTGCCATTCCCGTATCCTGGCATATTGGTATCATATCATTACCTGCAATACTTAGATTTTCTTCCAGTGAATCCAAAACTTTTTTCCCCAGAGGCGATTTTTCCTCCTGAATGGCCCTGTTTAAGGCTTCACGCATATCTTCTGAAAGAAAATGGGTAGCTTCGATACACATTTCTTTCAGACTGTCCGTAATCTGTCTGCATTCAACTATCCGCATTTTTCCATCTCCCTCACATTTATATTTTTATCATCCACTTTAATTTACATGCCTTCCCATTCTGACAGCACCTGATGAACAGGGAATGAATCGAGATATTCCTGTATTTTTTGAAAATACATTCCTACATGGTAGCCATCCATCATGGCATGATGAACCTGAACAGATAAGGGCATTTTCAGATGTCCCCTGTAATCCGGCTCAAATTTTCCCCATGAAATACGCGGAATATTATCTTTTCCTCCGTGCTCAATTGTACGAACAAAATGTGTGTATTTCACCCAAGGTATACAGGACATATATAAAATTTCCACATTATTTTCCTCAGGCTTCAAAGACAGTGCATCCCTGTCTTTAAGTGCTTCAGCATTTTCTCTTGCTTTACGGCAAAATGTAAGTATATCCGCTTCAAATGGCTGTGTTACAAGATAAAACTGTTCATGTCCCTTTGGAAGATATGTAAAAACAGGGGTCATTCTATCACAATATATCCCCTTACCATCGATCATACGATATCTGAAATTTTTAATATCCAGCGCAATTTTAGTTGCCGCATAAATCACCGCACAATAAAATGAAATATTTTCTCTTTTTGCAAACTGGTATAATCCAGTCACATCTACATCTGCCCCTAAATTAATATACGGCAAATCATATGACGCATATTTATCAACCAAAGGCTTTCTGTCCCATGTAGTCATATCAATCCACTGCATGATTTTTCCTCCTGTCATGTGACAGCTGAGTCTGTCATGTATTTTATTGTACATGATTTTTTCTGGCTTGACAATGATGAACCATAGATCTTCCACAGCCTTGATCATTATAAATCCGAAAAATATACATATAATACTATTGCGAAACGTTTTCACTTCCTGTAAACTGAATCCATCCTCGGATATAAAATCATTACAGAAAGGAAACAAACAGCCATGACTAAAAAAAACATTTGCAGGGCTGTCATTGGAGTTTTGGGCATTGCTCTTGTGACCGTCGGACTGATTCAGGGCGGCTACGGCATCACTATGAATAAAGCCATTCGAATCTGTCTGGAATGCATCGGTATCGGCTGACTGCCGGATCAACATTGAAGCTTCCTTTTAAACGCCGGCTGATTCAACTGGCCAGCGCACTTCTTTATAATGCCCATTTAAAAGGTTTCACTGAGGGTCAGATTTATCAGGGGAATCTCAAAGGATTATGTGTACCGGGGCTTAACTGTTATTCTTGTCCCGGAGCTGTAGCCTCCTGCCCTCTTGGAAGCCTGCAAAACGCTTTAAGCGGCGTTACTTACAGAATGCCCTATTACATTTTTGGAATTCTGCTGCTGTTCGGTCTATTACTTGGACGGATCATCTGCGGTTTTTTGTGCCCCTTTGGGTTGATTCAGGAATTACTGCATAAAATTCCGGTCCCAAAACTTAAAAAAAACCGGATAACTCGCGTTCTGTCCTGTGGAAAGTATGTCATTCTAGTCATCTTTGTGATTTACATCCCATTATTTTATGCTTTCCGTGACGGTTATCCCCTGCCCGGTTTCTGTAAATATATATGTCCTGCAGGTACCCTTGAAGGCGGACTCCCGCTCCTGATCGCAGATCCTTCCCTCAGATCTCTTGCAGGTTTTCTTTTTTCCTGGAAAGTAGCACTAATGCTGATAATTCTTGTCAGTGCCATGTTCATCTATCGCAGCTTCTGCCGCTTTATATGTCCCCTTGGCGCCATATACGCACTGTTTTCCAAAATCGCTGTATTCGGAATTCAGGTCGATGAAAGTAAATGTACACATTGTAATCAATGCATCCATCACTGTATGATGGACATAAAAAAAGTAGGGGATCGGGAATGTATTCAATGCGGTTCCTGCCGTGAGGTCTGTCATTTTGATGCGATTTCATGGAAAAAAATAAAACACAAAAAAGGAGATCAAAAAATATATGAAGTTAAAGCAAATCGGTAAAATATTTATTTTAACAGCTGCAATCACTGCAATGACCGCTCAGCTCATTGCCTGTGGCGGTGCGGACAGGGACGCCACAGCGCCATCCCAATCTGTCTCAAACAGCCCAAGCGCAGACAATGAAAGCATTGACGATAAAAACGAAACATTGGCGGAAACAGAGACAGCAGCTGACCCAGTTCTGGCCCCAGACTTTGAAGTACAGCTGACAACCGGAGAAACCGTAAAGCTATCTGATTATCAGGGCAAAAAAGTTATTCTCAACTTCTGGGCAACATGGTGCGGTCCATGTGTTGCCGAAATGCCGGCTTTTCAGAAGCTAAGCGAGGAATACCCGGACACCTTAGCCATTTTGGCTGTTAATTGCGCCGAAGATGCCCAGACTGTAAATTCTTTCATTGAAAAAAATGAATACACCTTCCCCATCGGACTTGATCCCGATTATACAGTTCAAAAGCTTTATCCGGCCAATGGTATTCCGTATACCATTTTAATTGATGAAGAAGGCTATGTGACCCATGTATCTCAGGGTGCCGCAGACGCTGATACCATGTATGATGCATACAAGGACGCTCTGGAATTGGAATAAAAATTTAATAACGAACCATAAAGCCTTTTTTTCCTGAAACAGGGAGATCCGATATATCCATTTTTCTGACATCGATATATCGATCTCCCTGTCTGATCCAATCTATAAATGCCTCTAAATATATTTTTTCACCCTCTGCTTCAATCAATACGCTGCCATCATACGCATTCTCAACATAGCCGGAAATCTTATATTTTTTTGCCGCACCGCACACAAAATATCGAAACCCCACGCCCTGCACCCGGCCATAAACCACAATTTTCTTTCGCAATAAGTCCATCTCAACCACTCCTGTTGTTTCATCTGATCGGGCAAACATCATCTATACGTCCCCTTATATACTTCTCTTATGCATCACACTTTCATGTTTACATTTTATAAACATTTTTTAATTTATCTTCAGAATTAATTTATAAGGACTTTAGAAGATCGCCACAGTTTGAACACATTCAGCCTTTATAATAAGGCCATAGTTAATAAACAACCTCCCTTATTTGTTATTAACTTTAACTATAGATCTTTTCATTTTCATAATACGGGGATGCCCGGGGCATCCCCATCTCCCTCCTTCTTCTAACCATTAATTTTAATCCCATACTTGCCCTAATGAATTGACACATATTATAATAAATTTATCAATATCATTTCATCGCTGTGATTTAAATCGCATATTTTATGATGGCCTTTGGTCTGACGCTGTATTTTTATGTTCACAGCAGCTTAAGAGGGAGCAATATGGAAAAATTAATGATCAAACTCAAGTACATCTGTCTTTCATCTGTTTTTGCACTGCGGGTGCTTTTTAAATGGATTCTGTTTGGTACCCTGACCGGGGTCGTGGTCGGCGGTATCAGCACACTTTTTTATCACTGCCTTCAATTTGCCGCCGGTTTCCGCGAAACCCATCCCCAGATTATTCTGGGATTGCCCATTGGCGGATTGATCATCGTTTTTTTGTACCATTATTTAAAAAATGACCGCGGCACCAACGTTGTACTCTCGGCCATTCACTCGGAACAACTCATTCCCGGACGTATGGCACCGCTGATTTTTATTTCTACTGTTATTTCCCACTTTTTTGGAGCATCTGTAGGGCGGGAAGGTGCGGCACTGCAGCTGGGGGGCAGCATTTCAGCGCAGCTGGGCAAACTGATGCATGTCAATAAGGAAGATCGGCATATTGTGATTATGTGCGGCATGAGCGCCGGATTTTCAGCCATCTTTGGAACTCCCATGGCCTCGGCTATTTTTGCAATGGAAGTTATCAGCGTTGGAATTATGCATTATTCCGCCCTTGTTCCATGTGTATTTGCATCTCTGATCGCCCACACCCTTTCCAGAGCCTGCGGTGTTGTCGGTGAATCCTTCAGAGTACCGATTATCCCTGAATTTACGCTGGTCTATTTATTTAAAATGATTTTTATGGCCATCTTATTTGGCGCACTGAGTATTATTTTTTGTTTTATGCTGCACACTGCAGCAAAGCTTTACACCAGATTCTTCAAAAATCCCTATATCCGGATTACTGTAGCCAGCCTGATTATCATTCTTTTAACAGCTGTGCTTCACACCTCGGATTATATGGGGGCAGGTACAAATATTCTTGAGGCCACCTTCAGTGAGGGCGCTGATCCATGGGACTTTTTCTTTAAAATGGTATTTACATCCCTGGCCTTAGCCGCAGGCTTTAAGGGCGGCGAAATCGTCCCTTCATTTTTTATCGGCGCCACCTTTGGTTGTGTTGTAGGGCCGCTGGTCGGTCTTCCCGCCCAGCTAAGTGCTGCCTGTGGTATGCTGGGCGTATTCTGCGGTGTCACGAACTGCCCGATCACATCGCTGCTGATTGGATTTGAACTGTTCGGTTTTGACGGCATGCCCTATTATCTTGTTGCTGTTTCCGTCAGCTATATGCTTTCCGGCTACTATGGGCTCTATAGTGAACAGAAAATCGTTTATTCCAAATACAGAACCAAATTCATCGATCGCAATGCAAAATAGACTTCAAACGCCTTATACAGATAAAAGCTGCCAGGATCGGCTGTGACAGCGCAGCTCCGGCAGCTTTTATCTGACGTATTTAAAAACAGCGATGCTTATTCATTATCTTCTTCATGATCAGTTTCATCGACTTCTTCTGTTTCCTCAATCTCCTCATCCTCACGGACTTTGGCAATACTTGCAACCTTTATATCCTTTTCGATATCCATGTCAATCAGTTTAACCCCTGAAGTGATCCGACCCAGCATAGATATTCCGTCTACAGGCATACGGATAATAATACCGCCGGTTGTGATCAGCATAATTTCTCGATGGGGATCAACCGCCTTCACACCGATCACATTTCCCGTTTTCTCGGTAATTTTATAGCACTTTACACCTTTTCCGCCACGTCTCTGAACCACAAATTCTTCCAAAGCCGTACGCTTTCCAAGGCCATTTTCAGAAACAATAAGAAGAGCCTCTCCCTGGGTATCCAACTGCATACCAACAATCTCATCATCCAGATCCAGATTCATACCGATCACACCCATAGATGTCCGTCCTGTAGGGCGCACATCGGTTTCATTAAACCGAATACACATACCATTTTTCGTAACAAGAAAAATATCATTGGAATTGGTTGTGGATTTAACCTCAATCAACTCATCATCTTCCCGGAGATTAATGGCTGCAAGACCGGATTTTCGAATATTCTGATATTCCGTCAGAGAGGTCTTTTTCACCATACCATTCTTTGTCGCCATAAACAGATAGGCATCCTCATTATAAGTTTCAATAGGAATCATGGCTGTAATCCGCTCCCCGGGTTCCAGCTGAAGTAAATTCACAAGAGCAGTCCCTCTGGCTGTCCTGGAAGACTCAGGAATTTCATAAGCCTTCATTCGGTATACTTTACCTTTATTTGTAAAAAACATAATGTAATGATGTGTGGATGTCATCAAAAGATCTTCAATGAAATCATCATCAATGGTGGACATTCCCTTCACACCCTTGCCGCCCCGGTTCTGACTGCGGAAATTATCAACAGTCATCCGCTTAATATAACCTAAACGTGTCATCGTAATCACTGTGTTCTCTCTCTTGATCAGATCCTCGATGGTAATTTCATCATCATCAATACCGATGGATGTTCGGCGGTCATCGCCATATTTGTCACGAATGATTGTAATTTCGTCCCGAATCACACCAAGAAGCAGCTTTTCATTACCTAAAATTGCCTTTAATTCCTCAATTCTGGCCATTAACTCTTTATATTCATTTTCCAGCTTTTCTCTTTCCAGACCTGTCAGCGCTCTCAGACGCATATCCACAATCGCCTGAGCCTGAACATCTGTCAGTCCGAAGCTGGCAACCAGACGTTCTTTAGCTTCAGCTACATTTTTTGAAGAACGAATAATCTGAATAACCTCATCAATATGATCAAGCGCTTTAAGCAGCCCCTCTAAAATATGGGCCCTTTCCTCTGCCTTATTCAGTTCATACCGGCAGCGTCTTGTAATCACATCCTCCTGGTGCTTCAGGTAAAGCTCAAGCATCTGTTTCAAATTGAGAATCATAGGCTCATCATTAACAAGTGCCAGCATAATTACACCAAATGAATCCTGAAGCTGTGTATGTTTATATAAATGATTCAGCACGACATTGGCATTGGCATCCCTTTTCAGCTCGATAACCACACGCATCCCCTGTCTGTCAGATTCATCCCGCAGATCAGAAATTCCATCAATACGCTTATCTCTGACCAGTTCGGCAATTTTTTCAATTAATTTAGCCTTATTCACAAGGTATGGCAGCTCGGTAACTACAATTCTCTGGCGGCCATTAGCCATGGGCTCAATATCGGTTACCGCACGGACTTTGATCTTTCCCCGGCCTGTACGGTAAGATTCTTCAATCCCCCGACGTCCTAAAATCATCGCTCCGGTAGGAAAATCCGGCCCTTTAATAATATCCAGAAGTTCTTCAATCTCGGTTTCCCGATCATTTTCAACTTTATTTTCAATAATTTTCAAAACACCGTTAATCGTTTCTTTAAGGTTATGCGGCGGTATATTTGTCGCCATACCAACAGCGATACCGGTTGTTCCATTGACAAGCAGATTAGGAAACCTGGAAGGCAGAACCACAGGCTCCTTCTCAGTCTCATCAAAGTTTGATCTGAAATCCACAGTATCTTTATTGATATCTGCTGTCATTTCCATGGAAATCCTGCTGAGACGCGCTTCTGTATATCGCATAGCAGCAGCGCCATCACCATCTACAGAACCAAAGTTTCCATGGCCGTCTACAAGAGGATATCTTGTTGACCATTCCTGAGCCAGATTTACCAATGCTCCATAAATAGAGCTGTCTCCATGGGGGTGATATTTACCCATGGTATCACCGACGATACGGGCACATTTTCTGTGCGGCTTATCCGGACCGTTGTTTAACTCAATCATGGCATATAAAATTCTGCGCTGTACAGGCTTTAACCCGTCCCTGACATCAGGCAGGGCACGGGATGAAATAACGCTCATGGCATAATCGATATAGGACTGCTCCATGGTTTTTTGCAGATCGACCTCATGAACCTTATCGAAAATATTACTTTTGTCATCCATTGACATTTCCTCCATTCGGATTTATGTTGACAGATATATCAGATATCCAGATTTCGTACATATTTTGCATTGGCCTCAATAAATTCTCTTCGAGGCTCAACCTGATCACCCATCAGAGTATTGAATGTCTGGTCGATTGTGGCACGTTCTGCATCATCAATGGTCACCTTCAGCAGAATACGGCGTTCAGGATCCATTGTAGTTTCCCAGAGCTGTTCGGCATCCATCTCACCCAGACCTTTGTAACGCTGGATCTTATTATTCTGGTCACGTCCGATTTCAGTTAAAATCTGTTCTAACTGCTTATCATCATAAGCATACCATACTTTTTTATTTTTCTCAATTTTATACAGCGGCGGCTGAGCCAGATAGACATAACCGCCCTCGATCAGCGCCGGCATAAAACGGTAAAGGAAGGTCAGAAGCAGGGTACTGATATGGGCACCGTCCACATCGGCATCAGTCATAATAATAATTTTGTGATATCTTAATTTTGAGATATCAAAATCATCATGAATACCTGTTCCAAAGGCTGTAATCATCGCTTTAATTTCATTATTCACAAGGATTTTATCCAGCCTTGCCTTCTCTACATTTAAGATTTTTCCTCTCAGCGGAAGTATCGCCTGAGTTGCCCGTGAACGTGCCGTCTTTGCCGAACCACCGGCAGAATCACCCTCAACAATATAAATCTCACAATTTGCCGGATCCTTGTCCGAACAGTCTGCCAGTTTCCCGGGAAGACTCATAGTTTCCAGGGCAGATTTACGCCGGGTCAGATCTCTTGCCTTTCTGGCTGCATCTCTGGCCCGCTGAGCCATCACCGCTTTTTCTACAATCAGTTTTCCAACTGCCGGATTCTGCTCCAGGAAAATCATCAGCCGATCGCTGACAAGGCCATCCACAGCCCCCCTGGCTTCACTGTTCCCCAGTTTTTGCTTCGTTTGTCCCTCAAACTGAGGTTCGCCAATTTTAACACTGACAATGGCAGTCAGACCTTCACGGATATCTTCGCCACTGAGATTGGGTTCATTATCTTTAAGAAGTTTTCCGTTTCTTGCATAATCATTAAATGTTTTTGTCAGCGCACTCTTAAATCCGGCAAGATGGGTGCCGCCCTCCGGAGTGGTAATATTATTGACAAAACTATAGCAATTCTCATTATATGAACTGTTATGCTGCATGGCCACTTCCACATAGACGCCATCTTTTTCACCTTCACAGTAAATCACATTTTCATATAATGGCTCTTTATTTTTATTTAAATATTCGACATACTCTTTAATACCGCCCTCATAGTGGAAAATTCTTTCCCTCTTGGTCTCCTCACGTTCATCTGTCAAAACGATTTTTATACCTTTAGTCAAAAAGGCCATTTCCATCAAGCGCTGTTTAAGTACATCAAAATCAAACACCGTTTCTTCAAAAATCTCTTTATCCGGAAGGAACGTCACCGTTGTTCCACGCCGAGTCGTATCTCCATGCTCCTGAACCGGTGTTACAACTTTCCCCCGTTCATAGCGCTGGAAATATTTCTTTCCCTGATGATGGACAGTAACCTCAAGCCATTCAGAAAGTGCATTTACAACCGATGCACCGACACCATGAAGTCCTCCGGACACCTTATATCCGCCACCGCCAAACTTTCCACCGGCATGAAGAATCGTAAATACAACCTCCAGAGCCGATTTTCCGGCTTTTCTCTGAATATCAACCGGAATTCCCCGTCCGTTATCAACAACGGTTATGGAATTATCTTTATTAATCGTCACACGAATTGTATCGCAATACCCGGCCAATGCTTCATCCACCGCATTGTCCACGATCTCATATACCAAATGGTGCAGACCTTTCGATGACGTACTTCCGATATACATGCCTGGTCTTTTTCTTACAGCTTCAAGTCCTTCCAGAATCTGAATCTGACTCGCATTGTATTCCTGACTCATAATGTTCCTCCTAAAATCTATGATCTTCACTCATTTACCGTCTCTAAAGTACCCTCAACAACCTTGAAAACCCGGTCTATATTAAAACGGTTGTTTACAAATTCATCCAGACCGGTGCAGGTTATAATCGTTTGGATATCCTGGATACTGTCCAGAAGATAGTTTTGTCTGAAGCTGTCCAGCTCAGATAAAACATCATCCAAAAGCAAAACCGGTGTATCATGAATCATCTGCTTCACAAGCTGAATTTCCGCCAGCTTTAGAGATAATGCCGCTGTTCTTTGCTGTCCCTGAGAACCGAATTTGCGAATATCTACACCCTTCACAAAAAAGCTGATATCGTCTCTGTGGGGACCGATATTGGTTGTTTTCAAACGGATATCACTGTCCCTTTTCTGGCGCAGCATACGTTCAAAATCCCAAATTTCCACACTTGGCTCATATTTGACTTCCAGAGATTCTCTGCCGCCGGTGAGTTTTTCATGGATCGGACCAATCAGTCCATTGAGTTCTTCTATAAACGCCTGCCGCTGATCGATCACCTGACGCCCATAATTCACCAACTGCATATCCCATATATCCAGAGTCTCTTTCAATGAGGGATTGGCAGGAATCTGCTTCAGCAGGTTATTTCTCTGATTTACAATTTTATTATAATTTGTAAGATTAAACAGATAAACCTTATTAAGCTGGCATAATTCCAGATCGATAAAATGCCGTCTCTGGGACGGCCCGTTTTTGATAATACTCAAATCTTCCGGTGAGAAAAAAACCACATTAACAATACCAAATAAGTCACTGGACTTTTTTACAATCAAGCCATCAATGGCTGCCCCTTTGGTTTTCGAGCGCTTAAGATGCATATCAATCTTATGTATAACATTTTTTTTCTGTATTTTCATGCAAATATGTGCATCTTCACGGTTAAAATTAATAATTTCCCGGTCTTTACTGCCCCTGTGAGACTTCGTTGTCGCACAGACATAAACAGCCTCCAGAATATTGGTTTTTCCCTGGGCATTATTACCGTATAAAATATTTGTTCCCTCACTAAATTCAATGAACAGATTCTGATAATTCCTGTAATTCTCTAATTCCAGCGACTTTATAATCACAATTATACACCTATCTATCATTCACAGCATGGATGCCGGCGAATCGGCTTACCATTTTACTTGTTTATTTAATAATTTTAATTGTTTCTGAGCCAAACTCCACAAGATCGCCATCATACAGTTTCTTGCCTCTTTGACATTCGATCTGTCCGTTCACCTTGACCTGACCATCCAGAATCACAATCTTGGCCTCTATACCTGAGCCCACCAGCCCTGCAGCCTTTAAGGCCTGTCCCAGTTTTATAAAGTCTTCTCTTAATTGAATAGTTTGCATAAATATACACTCCCTGTGTGTTCCGCGCGGACAACGGCACCTGCTGCTGTCCGCATGAGACGTACTAATTGGCACTGACATTAAAATTTACAGGTAAAATAAGATAAATATACCGTTGTTCCTCATCTCGAATAAAGCACGGTGCTTTTGGATTTACCAGGTAAATATCAATGGATTCATCATCAATAACTCTAAGTGCATCTAAAATAAACTTTGGATTAAATCCGATCATGATATCCTTTCCTTCTTTCTGGATATCAATGTCTTCATTCATGGAACCAATAAAGGAATTGATCTTTAATTCCAAAGAACCGTCCGTAATATTAATAATAATCGGTTTTTTATCGCCTTCTTTAATCAGCAGAGACGCACGTTCAATACAACTTTGAAGTTCTTTTTTATTAATTGTAATTTTAGTTTCATAATCGCTGGACAGCATCTGGTTAATCCGGAAATATTCGCCTTCAATCAGGCGGCTGACAACAACGGTCTGGTCAAATTCAAATAAAATATGACGATCTGTAAAAAACAGATGCACATGATCGTCAACGCCGCCGGATAAAATTTTACTGACTTCATTAAGAGTCTTGCCAGGAACAACAACTTTAATCGAGTCATAGCTTTCTTTAAGTTCCAGTTTACGAATAGAGATTCTGTGTCCGTCCAGGGAAACCACTTTTAACTCATTGTCAGAAATTTCAAACAATTCACCGGTCATCAATTTGTTACTTTCGTTATCAGCGATAGAAAAAATTGTCTGACGAATAACTTCTTTGAGTGAAAATTGCGACAATGATACGCATTTATTTTTTTCTATTTCAGGAAGATAAGCAAAATCTTCGCCTGATTTTCCTGCAATATGGAATTTTGCTTTTTCGCAGCGAATGAAAGCTTTATAATGATCGTCTGTTTCTATGATTACTTCACTATCCGGAAGTTTACGGACAATTTCTGAAAAGAGTTTGGCCTCAAGAGCAATTTTTCCCTGGCTGAGAACTTCGCCGTCAATAATTGTTTCGATTCCAAGTTCCATGTCATTGGCTGTCAGTTTAATAACACCACTTGTTGTATCAATCAAAATACATTCTAAAATGGGCATTGTTGTTTTTCCAGGTACAGCTTTTAGTGCAATGTTGACTCCCTGGAGTAAGTCGGATTTCTTACATATAATTTTCATTTTGATTATACTCCTTTATAGTCCGGAAGAGGGTTGTTTTCAAAAAAATGTGCATAACTTCCGGGGTGCGTTTTCATATATAGATATTTATTCACTTTCAGCAGTAGCAGTAGTAGGGGCCGTGGATATGTGGATAACCCTTACAAACCGTGTAAAATCAAGAAAATCTGAAATGGAAATGTGTGTGTATAAATGTTAAAAAATATGTTGATGGATGATGTTTTGTCCACAGTCAGAAAATGACGGTTTTTGCCCAAAAAAGTTATCCCAAGGATATCCAGATAAAAAACACAAAGTTATCCACAAAAAATGTGTAAAAAAATGCGCATATCCGCGAATTGTGGATACTTTTGGGATTTTATTGTGAATTTCTTAATTTTATCAACAAAAAGGCATAAAAATAGCATAACCAACCGCATAATCGTTGTGGACAACTTTATGTGGATAACTTTTACTGACGGTTAGGACTAATTTTTTTGGTTAATACCTCAATGGTATTTTTTAATGCTTCGTCTGTTTGTAAGTCTTTTTCTATTTTTTCAGCACCATGAATAATTGTTGTATGATCCTTCTTGCCAAGGTGCGTTCCAATGGACTGCAGTGAGTTATCGGTCATTTTTCTGCATAGGTACATACAGATCTGGCGAGGGTAGGCAATATCCCGGCTTCTTTTTTGGCCGCGGATATCCTGAGGTGTAATATTAAAGTGCTCTGAAACAATATCGATAATCAGTTCCGGTGTTACCGGTTTGTTCAGATCGGGTGTGATAATATTTTCCAGGGCTTCTTTCACGAGTTCCAGGGTGATTGGTTTATTTTTCAGTCTTGAAAAATTGTGAATCTGGTTCAGTGCACCTTCAAGTTCACGTATATTGGATTTAATATTATCTGCGATATAATGCATACAGTCCTGATCTACTTTAATATTATCCAGTTCAGCCCTTTTATTGAGAATGGCCATTCTTGTTTCATAGTTTGGCGGTTGTACATCAACCGTTAAACCGACTTTGAATCGGGAAATCAGTCGATCTTCCAGATTTTCAATATCTTTTGGTGGTTTATCGGAAGATATGATAATCTGTTTTTTTCCTTCATATAAAGTATTGAACGTATGGAAAAATTCTTCCTGTGTACTTTCTTTGCCCACAATAAACTGGATATCATCAATAAGCAGCATGTCCACATGACGATACTTATTTTTAAATTCATCAATCCGGTTATTTTTTATAGAAGAAATCAATTCATTTGTAAATTCTTCGGAAGTTACATAAATAATGTTTTGATTTGGATTCCTTGAAAGCACATGATGGGCAATGGAATGCATTAAATGTGTCTTTCCAAGACCAACACCGCCGTAAATAAACAGTGGGTTGCCATAAACACCGGGATCCTCGGCAACGGCCAGCGCTGTTGCGTGGGCTAATTCATTATTTTTGCCAACGACAAAAGTGTCGAAGGTGTATTTGGGATTCAAATTATTATCCAGAGAATAGGTTAACTGAGGTTTTTGTTCGACTTTGGGCTGAGTCTGGGCTTTGCGTTCAATGATTGTATCCGGGGTGACGATTTCGACATCAAGCTGGCAGTCAAGCATTTCAGAGATTGTAACCTGAAGGGGCAGCTTATATTTTTTTATAATATAGTCGATTCCGACACCGGATGCGAGCTCATCGGAAATGGAGACATAGACAACATTTCCGATGACGGAGTCCACGGTCAGGGGCTGAACCCAGGTTTTAAAAGCCGCGTCGGATATCTCATGCTCTATTTTCATTTTCTCTAAAATTTGGTCCCATTTATCTTGAATTATGTTTATCATCATAATCCCCCTAATTATAAATTTGGTTACCTATCATTTTATAACAAATCTGTCAAATTGACAATGGAGTAACAAGGAAAAAAGTAAAATTACGCTGTGGAAAAGTGGATAAGTTGATATTGTGGATAAATTGTCGAATATTTTGTGGACAGTTATCCACAGGTTTCCATAACTTATCCATGTAAATTTAAAAAATATGTTGTGGTTAAAAAAATGTGTATAAGTTTTCCAAGTTATCAACATCACTAAAACAGGCTTAAAATACACGATTTTTGTCATTTTTTGAAAAAACAAAACCAGTTATAAACAGTTTTTCCAGAAGTTATACACAAGTTATCCACATTTTGTGGATAAAGTTATGTTAAGCCTCAAAATAGTGGATAGATACAGATTGTGGAAAAGTGGATTAAAAAAATCTCTTCTATATTATTATAGCATCTCATTTGGCTTGGGCTTGGGCCTGAATAAAAAGAGACTGTGAATCGTTTGCTTTTGGTATTAAATTCAATGTAAGTTCAGATTTGATCAGCGCCTGTAATCGGGGAAGCGTAAAAAAAGTATAAAAAAAATGCAGTTTTGCTTGACGGAATGTAACTTAACTAATATAATATAGGAGATATTTTAGATAGTTAGTAAAATAACATACATATGCATACAGCGGTGATTTTATATAACCAGCTGCATATGGTGTTATCAGAATAAAGGAGGTGCGTACGAGATGAAAATGACATTCCAGCCCAAAAAGAGACAGAGATCTAAAGTTCACGGTTTCAGAAAGAGAATGAGCACAGCTAACGGAAGAAAAGTTTTATCCGCAAGAAGAGCTAAAGGAAGACATAAATTATCAGCTTAGGTCGCATATTTGTGACCTTTTTCTTTATTATTAATAAAGAACGAGGATGTGCGAATGAAATTTTCGGAATCTTTAAAGAAAAATAAAGATTTTCGCCATGTATATGAGCAAGGAAAATCGTATGCAAACCGGTATCTGGTTATGTATACGATACAGAATGGATTAGAAAAGAACAGACTTGGCGTTTCCGTCAGTAAGAAAGTTGGCAACAGCGTTGTCCGCCATCGGATTACCCGGCTTGTACGGGAAAGTTACCGACTGAATGAAGAACGATTTAAATGTGGTCTGGACATCGTTGTTATTGCAAGAGTAAATGCAAAGGGTACCGGATGTGGGGAGATTGAAAGTGCGCTCATGCATCTGGCCGGCCTGCATAATATTGTGGAGTGATGGGATAATGATGGGGATTTTGAAGAAAGTAATGATTGGTATGATTCGTTTTTACAGAAACTATTTATCCATGCTTAAGTCAGGTCCAACCTGTAAATATTATCCCACCTGTTCACAATATGCGATTGAAGCGATTGAAAAATACGGAGCTTTAAAAGGAGGCTTCTTAGCGATAAAGAGGATATTAAGGTGCAATCCATTCTCAAAAGGAGGATATGATCCTGTACCATAAATCAAGGAGGTTACACGTTGGAATTACTGTTATTGACAAAAACGGGGGGTATTCTAGGTCCATTCGCAACGGTGCTTGGCTGGATTATTAATTATATTTATATATTCCTCGAAAAAATCGGTATACCAAATATCGGTTTGGCAATTATCTTATTTACACTATTTGTCAACCTGGTTTTATTACCATTGACACTCAAGCAGCAGAAATCAACAAAACTTTCGGCTGTTGTCAACCCGGAAATTCAGAAAATACAGGCAAAATACAAAGGCAAAAAAGACGAATTGTCTATGCGCAGAATGCAGGCTGAAACACAGGCTGTTTATCAGAAATATGGTACAAGTATGACCGGTGGCTGTCTCTGGGTTCTGATCCAGATGCCGATTTTATTTGCTCTGTCTCAGGTAATTTATCATATTCCGGCATATATTGAGCCTGTATATGAGCTGTATCAGCAGATTGCCGAGCCAATGCTTTCTTCACCGGATGGTATGGCGACTGCAAATGCGTTAATCTCTGACCTGGGTATTCGTATGGTAACTGAATTTGATCAGACTACATTTACGATTCCCAAGATCATTGATATGCTTTACTATGTTAAATCTACAGGATGGGATGCGGTTGCGCAGGCATTTTCAGGAACACCTGCTGTAGCTGATGCGATCAATACCGTTGTTCCTCAATTAAAAGAAATCAACTGGTTTATCGGTGGTCTGGATATTGCAGATACGCCTATGGCGAATGGATGGTGGCCGGGTATTATGATTCCGCTGCTTTCCGGTTTTACACAGTGGTTAAGCGTAAAGATTTCAACGGCACAGACACAGTCTCAGATGAATAACAATAATCAGGACAATCCAATGAACGGTTCCATGAAGATGATGAATACGATCATGCCGTTGTTCTCTGTATTTATCTGTTTTTCAATTCAGACTGGTCTTGGACTTTACTGGATCGCCAGTGCTGTATTCCGTACCATTATCTCTGTTATTGCAAACAAGATTCTTGATAAAAAAGGTATTGATGCGATCATTGCAGAAAGCCAGGCTAAAGCCAAGAAAAAAGCGGAGAAGCGGGGAGATAAGCCTTCGAAATTCGAGGAGTATGCAAAACAGAGTACGCGTAATATTGAAGCAGCAGAGCTTGCTGCCAAGAAACGCAAATCAATCAGTGAGCTTGCAAATACATCCGTTGCCGGCAGCTCTTCAAATTCCGATAGTTCTTCAGACAATGATGTTAAAAAATCAAAAGCGAATAACTATACAGCTGCTACAAAGGATAAAGACAGCGGCAGTAAGGGCAGCATAGCTGCATATGCGAATATGCTGAAGAAGAAAGACTAGGAATCGGGGGAGGATTTACTCATGGGTGACTATATTGAAATTAGTGCAAAAACTGTAGATGATGCTATTACGGAAGCCCTTTTAAAATTGGAGACAACCAGTGATAAAATCGAATACGAAGTTATCGAAAAAGGCAGTACAGGATTGTTTGGGTTAATTGGGGCTAAACAGGCTGTAATCAAAGTCCGTAAAAAGTTTGACCTTGTTGATAATGTGAAAGGTTTCTTAAATGATTTATTCAATGCCATGAATATGACAGTGGAATCCGAAATTGACTATAATGCCGATGAGCGAACCATGGATATTACATTCAGCGGTGATGAAATGGGAATTCTCATTGGAAAAAGGGGACAGACACTGGATTCACTTCAGTATATCATCAGCCTTGTAGTAAATAAAGAGAGCGAATCATATATCCGTGTTAAGACAGATACGGAAAATTATCGGGAAAGACGTAAGGAGACATTGGAATCCTTGGCAAGAAATATTGCTTATAAGGTAAAGCGCACACGCAGAAGTGTTTCCCTTGAACCGATGAACCCAAATGACAGACGGATTATTCATTCAGCGCTGCAGAATGACCGTTATGTGGAAACCCACAGTGAAGGTGAAGAACCTTACAGAAAGGTTATTGTTACATTAAAGAGATATAACAAGGATCATAAAGACAATAGAGATATTAAAGTGAAATAATCAAATATTCCCCCCGTCAGTGCGATGGGGGGAAATTTTCGATTCAGGGATTTTCGAATGCGGACATCAGAGCCGAAAGTTGTAACAGTGCAGTCTATGTACGGATTCGAAAGTATCTGAAAAATTAGGTTTAGAAAGGAAAAAACAGATGGTTAAAGATACAATAGCAGCCATATCCACTGGAATGACCAATTCAGGGATCGGGAAGGTGCGTATGAGCGGTAATGCGGCAATTGCGATTGCAGATCAAATCTATAGAAGTCCAGGCGGAAAAAAGCGTTTAACAGATGCTGCAAGTCATACAATACACTATGGTTATATTTATGATGGGGACACACTGATCGACGAAGTGCTTGTTCTTATTATGAAAGGGCCTCATTCCTATACAACAGAAGATGTGGTGGAAATCGATTGTCATGGCGGCGTTGTAGTGATGAAAAAGTTGCTGGAGACAGTAATCAAATATGGTGCGCGGCCGGCAGAACCGGGAGAATTTACAAAAAGAGCTTTCTTAAATGGCCGTATTGACCTTACACAGGCTGAAGCCGTTATTGATATTATTAATTCTAAAAATGAATATGCACTCAGCAGCTCAGTGAGACAGCTTAAAGGGAATGTTCTCGGCAAAATAAAGGAAATAAGAAAAAATATTATTGGCAACATTGCATTTATCGAGGCCGCGATGGATGACCCGGAACATATTAATGCGGATCATTTCGGTGAGACGCTGGGGATCAGCGTTAAACAAAATATTAAGGATATACAAAAGCTTTTGGATTCTGCCGATAATGGGCGAATGATTAAAGAGGGCATAAAAACAGTGATTGTAGGTAAACCCAATGCTGGAAAGTCATCTTTGCTTAATGCGCTTGTCGGTGATGAGCGGGCCATTGTGACGGATATTGCAGGAACAACAAGAGATACTCTGGAAGAATCCATTACTGTTCATGGTATACCTTTAAATATTATTGATACAGCAGGTATTCGTGAAACAGAAGATGTTGTTGAAAAAATCGGTGTTAATAAAGCCAGGACATTTGCATCGGATGCGGATCTGATTATTTACGTTGCAGATGGAACAACGGCTTTAGACGAAAACGATCATGAAATTTTAAAAATGATTGAAAACAAAAAAGCGATTGTGCTGTTAAATAAAATTGATTTAAATCTTATCACAACAAAAGAAGATCTGGAAAAAATTCAGAATCATCCGGTTATTGAAATTTCTGCCAGGGAAGAACAGGGGCTGGAAGAACTGGAAGCATGTCTGAAAAACATGTTTTTTGAGGGAAATCTGTCTTTTAATGATGAGGTTTATATCACAAATATGCGTCATAAGAATGCACTTTCTGAGGCTTTGGAAAGCCTGAAACTTGTACTTCAGAGTATAGAAGATGGGATGCCCGAAGATTTCTTTTCCATTGATCTGATGAATGCTTATGAAACATTGGGCAGTATTACTGGAGAAGCCGCAGGAGAAGACTTGATTGATACGATTTTCAGCGATTTTTGTATGGGAAAATAAATTTATTTTATGATGAATTTTTCTGTCTCTTTTAAATGTGGTTAAAATCAAAATTTATCTGGAAATGGAGTTTTGAAAATGTCATTTATTTATGAAGCTTATGATATTGCAGTCGTTGGGGCCGGACATGCGGGGTGTGAGGCGGCCCTGGCCTGCGCCCGTCTCGGTCTTTCCACCATTTGTTTTACGGTCAGCGTGGAAAGTATTGCGCTGATGCCGTGTAACCCAAATATCGGGGGCAGTTCTAAGGGCCATCTTGTAAGAGAAATCGATGCACTCGGGGGGCAGATGGGGAAAACAATTGATGAGACATTTATTCAGTCCAAGATGCTTAACCGTTCCAAAGGCCCTGCAGTGCATTCGCTGAGAGCCCAGGCGGATAAGGCACAGTACAGCAGCGTGATGCGTCAGGTTTTAGAAAATCAGGAAAATTTGACAATAAAGCAGGCTGAAATTATTGATATTCTTACAGAAGATGGCCATGTCAGTGGTGTAAAAACACATACAGATGGTATTTATCCGTGTAAGGCAGTTGTGCTGGCAACAGGAACTTATTTGAAGGCAAGATGCCTTTGTGGTGAAACCATTACATATACAGGACCAAATGGCCTTCAGGCGGCTAATCAGCTTACAGATGCACTCAAACGCCTTGGTATTGAACTGGTTAGATTTAAAACAGGAACACCGGCCAGGATTGACCGGCGGACCATTGATTTTTCAAAAATGGCGGAACAAAAGGGTGATGAAGAAATTGTTCCGTTTTCATTTACGACAAACCCTGAGGATATTCAGAAGGCTCAGGTGTCTTGCTGGCTGACTTATACCAATGAGCAGACCCATGAAATTATAAAATCCAATCTGGATCGTTCGCCGATTTATGCAGGTGTCATTGAAGGAACCGGCCCCAGATATTGTCCGTCTATCGAGGATAAAGTTGTTAAATTTGCCGATAAAGACAGACATCAGGTATTTATTGAGCCGGAAGGATTGTATACAAATGAAATGTATGTAGGCGGTATGTCAAGTTCTCTGCCGGAGGATGTGCAGTATAAAATGTATCGTTCCGTTGCGGGGCTGGAAAATGCAAAAATAGTCCGTAATGCATATGCGATTGAATATGATTGTATACCGGCAACACAGCTTAAACCTACATTAGAGTTTAAAAAGGTGGAAGGGCTTTTCTCAGGGGGACAGTTTAATGGAAGCTCCGGCTATGAGGAGGCGGCTGCTCAGGGGTTAATGGCAGGCATTAATGCTGCCTTAAAAACTTTAGGCAGGGAGCAGATTGTTTTAAAACGTTCTGAAGCTTATATCGGTGTTTTGATTGATGACCTGGTAACAAAGGAGATTCATGAACCATATCGAATGATGACTTCAAGGGCTGAATACAGGTTATTGCTCAGACAGGATAATGCGGATCAGAGACTCACCGGGATTGGACATGAAATAGGCCTTATTGATGATGCGCGTTATCATCAGCTGATTGAAAAAGAGGAAATGATCGCGGCAGAAATTCAAAGGGTTAGAGATGTTCATATTGGTGCCAATCAAAAGGTTCAGGAATTTCTTGAAAACCATGAGAGTACATCATTAAAAACCGCCGCCACTTTGGATGAATTGATTCGCCGGCCGGAATTAAATTATGAAATGCTGGCTGAATTGGATCCCCAGCGGCCGAAGCTGCCTAAATCGGTTACGGATCAGGTTGAAATTAATATTAAATATGAGGGGTATATTACCCGACAGCTTCACCAGGTGGAACAGTTTAAAAAATTGGAATATAAACGTCTGCCGGAGCATTTGGATTATAATGAGATTAGCGGCCTGCGCATTGAAGCACGGCAGAAGCTTAATGCCATAAAACCGGTGTCTATCGGACAGGCTTCACGTATTGCCGGAGTTACACCGGCGGATGTGTCCGTACTGTTGATTTTTATGAAAGAATATAATCATCGGAAAAGATTGGATGGTGAAGTATGAGAGATTTGACAAAATTTAAGAGGGGCCTGGAGCAGCTTGGGGTGACTTTGGATGAAAATCAGATTCAACAGTTTATGGCCTATTATGAATTACTGGTTGAGAAAAATAAAGTCATGAATCTTACCGCAATCACAGAATTTGATCAGGTTGTGGAGAAGCATTTTATTGACAGTCTGATGCTTGCCAGGGTTATGAAATTAAATCAAAAAATTGATGTAATTGATATGGGTACAGGTGCGGGATTTCCAGGAATCCCATTGAAAATTGCTTTTCCAAAACTTCAGGTTACTTTAGCGGATTCCCTGAATAAAAGAATTAAATTCTTACAGGAAGTCATAGAAACTCTGAAATTATCAGGTATTTCAGCTATACACGGAAGGGCTGAGGATTTGGGAAGAGATGTATTATATCGTGAAAAGTATGATTTGTGCGTGTCAAGAGCTGTAGCAAATCTGGTTACACTTTCGGAGTATTGTCTGCCCTTTGTGAAGGTGGGCGGATGCTTTGTATCCTATAAGTCAGGTGCAGTGGATGAAGAAGTTACCCAGGCCGGGAAGGCGTTTCGCCTCCTTGGGGGGCAGCTGATGCAGTGTGAGAAGATGACATTGCCAGATTCTGAAATAAGCCGCAGTTTTGTTGTAATAAATAAAGTTACATCTACAAAAAAGACTTATCCACGCAAAGCCGGAAAACCTGGAAAGGAACCATTAGTATGATTCGCGGAAAATATTTTGACGGAAAAAAAGATAAGCTTGATCAGTGCTTTGAAATACGAAGATCAGTTTTTGTTGCAGAGCAGAAAATTACAGAAGATGAAGAATTTGATGGTCTTGATGAACAATGCGGGCATTATATTGTGTATAACGAGGAGGATGTACCTGTAGCGACGGGACGTTTGATTAAAATCAGTGATACTCAATATCAGATTGGCCGTGTGGCTACTTTAAAGGCATGGCGGCATCAAGGCTATGCAGAATTTTTGATGCTGGCATTAATTGAAAAAGCCAGAAGTCTGGGTGCTGAATCGATCTATTTGTATGCTCAGCTTTCGGCCATTGGTTTTTATGAAAAATGTGGATTTTCTGTAGAAAGCAATAACTTGATTATGGATGCAGGAATTGAACACAAAAAGATGATATATTCAATGCAAAATGTGCATAAGTGCTGCGAATGCAGCCAAAACAGTGGATATTAATATATGCGCACAGGATGCAAATCAAGGAATACGCTTGTCCGTGCCAGAACCATACCGGGTAGGGCATAAAAGTGGCCAGAAATATGAGAATATGAATCTATGTATTAATAAGCAAAAAATATCCATCCAGGATCTTGTCATCTGGTATGCTACCCTCATATAGGACAATGAAATATAAAAGTCCTATATGGGGGTATTTGTATGTCCAGAAAGAGTGAGATAGATCCGGTAGAAAAGGTAAAAATAGTTGAACGATACCTTGATGGAGAGATTGGTATATGTCAGGTTGAAAAGGAATCGGGAATTGAACATTATACTATTCGAAACTGGATTTCCATTTATCAACATGATGGTCCTACCGGCTTACTTAACCAAACAAAAAACAAAGCTTATTCAAAAGCTTTAAAAATGTCTGCTGTAAATGATTAGCTTAACGGAAAAGGTTCTTTTCAAGACATCCGCACAAAATACGGAATTCGTTCTCACAAACAACTCTCCGATTGGATTAAGGTGTATAATTGTTTCTATCATAGACATTCTTTGGCTAATGCTATAGTTAATTACATAGATTACTACAATAACCAAAGAATTCAAAGAAAACTACATATAATGACACCAATGGAATAGCATGAGCAATATATAAAAGCAGCATAAAATATCGTCAGCCATAATAATATGGCTGACGATACAAAAATTTATTATTTTTTATTGTCCTCTTGACAGGGAGCATACCATCTTAGATGGATATTTTTTTGTGACATACACTTATTTATCGTCATCTGCGTTTTTTAATTCTTCCTGTAGAGACTTTTCAAGACCATCCTGTTTTGCCATTTCAAGTGCTTCGGCTTCTTCGTCTCCCAGGGCAATGAAAGATTCACCTTTTATAATTTCCTTGATATAAGTATAGCAGCCTTCACGGCTATGAATTGAATTGATAATATATCCCGAATCTTCTTCATTAAGCAGGGCATAGGCAAAACTTAATTTACCGCCCATTTCTTTAAATGCATCATATTTAACTATGCCACATTTCTGATATGAGCGGATAACCGAATGCTCAAGTGATTTTAGTCTTTTGGAAATATAAGCATCATTTTCTTTTAAGGTATCAATTTCATCAATCCGTGTTTTAAGAAGATCTTCAATACTGCGTCCGCCTCGTCCACGCATGAAGCTGCGATATTTACGGAGTAATTTATTTTGACGGACAAAAAGCACGATAACAAGGATAAAGGCAATAAGCAATAAAATTAATGACATATAAATAAGAATGCCAGGATCAAATGAGAGATTTGACAGTAATTTGCTTTGGACTTCCATATGTACCTCCTTTTATTTTAATGCTTCGAACAGATCCATGATTCGTTCCAGCTCATCCATGGAATAATACTCTATTTCGATTTTTCCCTTGTTATTTGTTTTGCTTTTAATAGAAACCTTTGTTCCGATAATTGATTTGATTTTTTCTTCTAAAGAATGCAGTACAAGCTGATTTTCAGGATCAATTTTACTTTGTTCCTTCGGTTTATTTTCTCTTGTCAGTGATTTTACAAGCTTTTCTGTTTCTCGAACACTCATCTTATTGTCAAAGATTTTCATAGCTAATTGATATTGATCTTCGGGATCGCTTATGGATAAAATTGCACGACCGTGACCGCTGGATATCATATCATCAATGATCATTTGTTTTACCCGATCATCTAATTTTAAAAGGCGCAGAGCATTGGTAACAGCTGTACGGCTTTTTGAAACTTTTTCAGCAGCCTCATCCTGTTTTAAACCAAATTCTTCAATAAGCCTCTGATAAGCAAGGGCTTCTTCAATGGGATTCAGGTCTTCTCTTTGGATATTTTCAATTAAGGCAATTTCCACGGACTCCATCGGTGCATAATCTTTGATGATTACCGGTACTTCCTTCAGACCTGCAATTCGGGCGGCACGCCAACGGCGCTCGCCGGCAATGATTTCGTAAAACTCATCTTTTTTCTGGACAACAATTGGCTGGATAATTCCAACTTGTTTGATGGAATCAGCTAATTCATGAAGTGCATCTACATCAAAATTACGGCGGGGCTGAAGATGATTGGGTTCAATTTCATCGATTTTTAAGTATATATTGACAGGAACCTCTACCCGTTTTTCAACGATCTTTTCAACAGGAACTTCCACCCGCTTTTCAACGATCTTTTCAACAGGAACTTCCACCCGCTTTTCAACGATCTTTTCAACAGGAACTTCCACCCGTTTTTCAACAATCTTTTCAACGGGAACTTCTACCCGTTTTTCTATAATTTTTTCGCTATTTTTTTGAGGGCTCCTGGAAACGCTTGTACCTGGTGAAATCAAGGCATCAAGACCGCGGCCAAGACCGCCACGTTTATTTACAGCCATTGTTCGTCATCTTCCCTTTCTATGACTTCTTCTGCAAGAAAGCGGTATGCCTCTGCACCGGAGGAACGACCATCGTACATATTAATTGGCATACCATAACTTGGGGCTTCAGCAAGTCGGACATTTCTTGGAATTATTGTTTTATAGATCTTTTTGTTTAAATTATCTTTTACATTTTGAACAACTTGATTGGATAAGTTTGTTCGGGCATCATACATTGTAAATACGACCCCTTCGATTTCCAGTTTGGGGTTTAAACGCTCTGTAATTAAATCAATTGTATGCATTAATTGGGTTAAACCTTCGAGCGCATAATATTCACATTGAATGGGAACCAATACTGTGTCAGATGCTGCCATAGCATTTACAGTTAAAAGATTTAATGATGGAGGACAGTCTATAATGATAAAGTCATAATCATTGCGAATGGATTCGAGTTGATCACGAAGTAAAAATTCTTTGTTCTCCATAGAAATTAGTTCAATTTCAGCACCAGAAAGATTTATATTTGAAGGTATGATCTGTAGGTTTTCCATAACACTGTTCACAATACATTCGGTTAGGGTACATTCACCCAGGAAAAGTTCATATACTGTGTTTTCCGCGTTGTTTTTATCCACACCCAATCCACTTGTTGTATTGCCTTGGGGATCTATATCAATTGTAAGAACCTTTTTGTTTTTTTCTGCCAAACATGCTGATAAATTAATGGCTGTCGTTGTTTTGCCGACACCACCTTTTTGGTTTGCAATCGCAATGATTCTGCTCATAAAACCATCCTTTCTCGTAATTGAATTTATTATAACATTTTTTCAATGTAAGTGCCATAGAAATGAATCATAAAAATTGTAATGTTTCACGTGAAACATTAGGCAAAACAGTGAAATAATGGATATAGGTTTAAAGGAGATAAAAAGTATTCTTTTCTTTTAATTTGTAGGTTGTGGAAGTGGGTTTATTTAAACATGGGGAAAATATGAAAGAGGTGTGGCGTGTATTTATATACATAATAGAGTCATAGGAATACGGGAACAGGACCCTAAATGACAGTTATAGTATAATTATAATATGTAGAAGATGGATGTAAATGTTCTTGTTACACATCACTTTATTTTTCATTATCACCATGAGTCTGTAGTTGTTTTACTGGTGTGCAGATTTCTCCACACGTAGTGTTTGATAAATTCTTAAAATATGTGTCATTTACCTGATCGGGCTGTCTGTTTCTTTAAGAGAGTAAAAGTCATTCATGCCTGCCTATATCATTCGGCGAAAGTTGGGATATTTTATAACTTTGTATTCGATAACTGATGCCAGGGCCAAAAGGTCATAAACCATGTTGTACTTGCACATAAGTGGCTTATGACCCGCCCCAATATGAGGATAAAAGTGGGGTGGCATTGCGGGAGGGTGTAGCACGAAAGGATTTGTTGGGCATCTTTTGGTTCCAATATTATAAACTGAAAAAGATAAGAATTGTTATGGGCACTGGACTCAAAATGTACTGTGAATTTAAATAATAAACTATGGTATATCAGGTAAAACCGGAAAGAAAACCTGGTTGGCATAAACAGGTTTTTAATAATTTAAAATAGGTCACTTCCACTGAAGTTTTTTAAAAAATAGCTATAATAATGTTTCACGTGAAACATTCATAGGGTGTACAAGTACAAAATAATTAATAGTAAACATAGAATAAATAGAGATGAGTGCAATAAAAATTATTTAAAAATTTTTGGACGCTTGATAAATTATATTAAACAAGAAAACGGAGGATTGCCAGTATATATCAAATTTCAAAAAAATATATGATTCGGAAAATAATATATGAAAAAATAATCTTACGCGTTTCAGACAATATTGAAACTGCCGGGGAAAGAGATTCCAAATTGGCCTCCTGAAGCGATTGAGATCGTTAAAAGTGTTGTTGTTACAAGTTTAAAAGATAGCCCTTTATATAATAAAGGTATTTGACAAGAAGTCATTGGGTGAGGTGTTAAATTGGAAATAGAAATTAAAGATTTAGGGAAACAAGATTATAAATAGCTATAGAATTTGCAATTAAGGGCATGCATTTTGATTGGTATTTAAAGTATTAAGGGTTTATGAAATG
Organism: uncultured Lachnospiraceae bacterium; assembly: GCA_905199445.1. Lineage (GTDB taxonomy): Bacteria > Bacillota > Clostridia > Lachnospirales > Lachnospiraceae > Catenibacillus. Next base: position 28,213 of record CAJKGK010000024.1, read on the forward strand.
CCTATGGCCGGTACTTTTGTATCTTGAAATTAATCGTGCAACGCAGATTTTTGCTGCGTATGCAGCAGGGGGATTTGCCGGTGTTTTGCTTGCCGAAATTAAAGGTGAAAAGCGGAAGAAACAAAGTATATTACAAAAGGCCTATGTGAAATTGGGTGACTTCGTCCTGAAAAAGTTTTTTAAAGACAGTGCCAGACTTTACGAGAAAACGACAAAAGAGCAGGAAATTGTTATGGCAATACCTAAAGTAAGGTTCCTTTGAAATGTTTGATTTACAGTAAAAATATTTAATAATCATTGGGGATGTATTGCTGGATCGGTATTAAAAATATATTTAATATAAATAGCTATTATTCAGAAGAAAGAAAAAATCTGTAGATAAAAATATATAAGTAATGCTAATATATTGAACGATTAAAGTTTTGGCGGAACGGCTTCAGATATTGAATGTAAGAATAAAATGCATTTGATTATGGAAATATAAATAGTCGAGTAACTTTGAAATGAAAGTTTTGGAGAGCGAAAATTCATTTTACTAAAAATGCTGATTTCCACTTTGACTATGTACTTTAAGATTTATTGAAACCTCCGAATATTTTATTATACGCAAGAATGTTTCACGTGAAACATTCTTGCGCTTGAAAGTCGGATGATAGCTATATGTTTGTGCTGTTTATCTTACATTTGCTCTGGGCAGGAGATGCCAAGCAGAGCTAAGGCGTCTTTCAAAATGTTTTTTGTGATTACGACAACATTGGCTCGTGTATATTTTGTGTTGTCATCTTCTACATTAATCTGGCAGTCGTGATAGAATTTGTTGAAGGCCTGAGCCAACGCAACTGCGTAACGGGCAACAACCGATGGTTCGTATTTTTCAGCTGCATCCTTAATGACGGCTGGAAATCTTGAAATTTCTTTAAGTAATGCCATGGAAGCTTCGTCTGTAAGAATGTCATAATCATATATTGGAGCGATTTCACCGATTTTTCTGATTACGCTGGCTGCTCTTGCATACGTATACTGTACATATGGACCTGTTTCGCCATCAAAATTGAGAAGCTTATCCCAATCAAAGATAACATCTTTGATTCTCTGATTGTATAAATCATTGAATAATATAGCACCAATGCCGACCTGTTTGGCAACGGTTTCTTTGTCTGGAAGCTCAGGGTTTTTTTCTTCGATGATATCACGGATTTTCTGGATGGATTCATTCAGGATATCTTCAGCATACAGTACGTTGCCTTTTCTTGTAGATATTTTGCCGTTTTTGAGGCTTACAAGGCCGTAAGGGATGTGTACCAGGCCTTTGTACCAGTCATAGCCCATTAATTCAATGACTTTAAACCATTGGGCAAAATGAAGTTTCTGTTCCATTCCGGTCACATAAAGGCATTTTTCAAAATGGTACGTATTCTGACGATATAAAGCGGCTGAAATGTCGCGGGTGGCATATAAAGAACTGCCATCTTTTTTTGTGATCAGACAGGGCGGCATATTATATTTTTCCAGATCAACAATTTGTGCGCCGTCACTTACTGTGATTAACCCCTTTTCTTTTAATTCTTCAATTACAGCCTGCATTTTATCGTTGTAAAAGCTTTCACCGTTGTAGGAATCAAAGTCTATTCCTAAAATGTCGTATACACGCATGAATTCTTTCAGGCTGATATCGAGGAACCACTTCCAAATACTTAATGCTTCCTCGTCGCCGTGTTCCATTTTTGTAAACCATGCACGTGCCTCGTCATTAAGAGACGGGTCCTTTTCGGCCTCATCGTGGAATTTTACGTAGATGCTCATGAGTTCGGAAATTCCGTTTTCTTCAATTGCTTCTTTGCTGCCCCATTTTTTGTAGGCTACGATTAATTTTCCAAACTGAGTTCCCCAATCCCCCAGATGGTTAATGCGAACAACATTGTAACCCAGTTTTTTGTATATTTTGTGAATCGAATTTCCGATAATTGTTGTTCTTAAATGACCAACATGGAAGTTCTTTGCAACATTGGGCGAGGAATAATCCATGCAAATAGTTTTTCCGGAGCCTTCATCAGAGCTGCCATATTCTTTTGCCTGAAGATATGTTTCAATAATTTGACGGGCGAATTTGGTTTTATCTACAAAGAAGTTAAGGTAGCCTCCCTGAACTTCGATTTTACTTAGATAATCGACTTCGCCGATTTTTTCTTTTATTTCCTGGGCTATCATTTGAGGTGCCTTGCGATAAACCTTGGCCAGACGAAAGCATGGGAATGCAAAATCTCCCAGTTCGGTTTTGGGAGGAATTTCAACAAGAGGAAGAATTTCTTCGCGCTCTAAACCTTCGATATTCGCGCTGAGCAGATCGACAATCTTGTTTTTCATATTTTTTAAAATCCTTTCTTTACATGTTTTGAAGCAAAGAGCTTCGTTAATTACCATAATAGCGCCACAGGCTGGCGGTATACAGGTTTGCTATATAGATTATATTATAATATAAAACGCAGCGAATGTCTTTAATTATTCATAGAAAATTTAAACCCATGCCGAAAATAAGAAGATCAGAGGAAAAGCTTTGATTTTAGAAAAAAGGATTGATGCTTCTGTGCCGACAATTATGTATAGAATGCTTTGGTTTGGGATTTTTATCTGCGATTGCTCTGGCTGAATGGTCTGTACTATTTAGTGTGTAATGCGATGCTTTGATCTTGAAATTTGATGTGCCAGTCTGGCAAAGTCAAAGCAGAAAAATGGTAAAAATGCAAGAAGTTAAAGATAATATTTCAAAATGTGTAAAATAAAAGATGTTGTATATCTTAGAAAAAGAGCGTGATTAATAAAAAAATAGAATGATAATGGGATTGAAATCTTGAATAATTCTGAGTTTCTTGCAATAATTATTGGGCGTTTAAGTTGTTAATTAAAAAGGATTTTTTTGATAAATGCAAGGTGATCATAAATATAAATAAGTTAAACTTATAGATGCCTAATTGGAAATGGAGTGAAAATGAATAATTATACATATGTAACAGGCGGAAAATTTTTGTCTTCTTCGGCTGCTGTATATGTTGGCGTCTGGGGGGATATCCGGGGCAAAGGAGGCTTATTCCGGATAAAAAATGTTTGTATAAGCGGGCTGATTGACATATAATGATGTTGGGGTCAAAAAGTTATTTCCCCCCTCTAATGATACCAGATTGGTTTTTACGGGTTCCAGGATGAAAAATCCCTTTGCGGGCAGACTTTTATCGGACTTTTTGCCTTTTGATCTCTGGTATCATATGAATCGCATAGAAATTACCCTGAAAGGAGGTTGCGTTGAACTTGGATTCTAAAAAGAAATGGCTGGGAATTGGGATTGCAGCAGCTGCAGCAGCTACTGCCGGGCTGCATTTTGCCAACCGTATGATCTTTTCTTATGCCACAATGAAAGAGCGTTTGACGGAAGATAAATATTATATATATGAATGGCGTTTTGGCCGCGTTTGCTATACGAAAAAAGGCGAAGGGAGTCCTGTGCTTCTGGTGCACAGACTGGATTGGGGAGCTTCTTCCAGAGAATGGCGGGAGGTTATGGAGGTGCTGACTGAGAATCATACGGTTTACACGATTGATCTGATTGGATGCGGAAGATCAGAAAAACCTCGAATCACCTATACCAATTATTTGTTTGTACAACTGCTCAATGATTTTGTGAGAGATATTATAAAGTCTAAAACGGATATGGTTACTTCCGGAAAAAGCTCTTCTTTGGGCGTAATGGCCTGTTATGCAGAACCGGGTTTATACCATCGTTTGATTTTTGTTGAGCCCCAGAGCATTGCAGAAAGTGCCAGGGTACCTAAGGCTAATCATAAAGCCTTAAAATATGTTGTGGAACTTCCTGTGATTGGTACATTGATTTATAATCTGTCATCCTGTAAAACGGCTTTTTGCCGCAATTTGCGCAGAATATACGGCGAGCAGCTGTGCGATCCGGATGGGGAAATGATACAGTGCATGGTTGAAGCCGCTCATTTAGGAGGCCCGTCCGCCCGTTATCTGTATGCCAGTGTGAGAAGTCATTTTACCGACATTTTTGTGGGTACTGCTGTGCGCAATCTGGATCATAGTATCATTCTTATTGGGGGTGATAACGAGCATTGCAGAGCGGTTTTTGATGAGTTTTGCACCTATAATCCGGCAGTGGAAACCGTCTTTTTGAAGGACTGCAAAGGAATGCCCTGTGTCACAGATGCTCGGCAGCTTGCTGAAAATCTCCGGATTTTTACGGATTAATATTTTGGCGTTGCTTTTGAAGGTGTGAATTTGGGAAGGAAAAATACGGTTTTTAAAAAGCTTGCAAACTGGATTAAGCTATTATATAATGAAATTTAGCTTTTTGAGCTGTATTTGTTTGCTTTGATATAAATATCAGGAGGTGATTCTATGCATGATTTTATGAGTGCGATTGGCTTTGCGGGTATAAAAAATAAATCGGACTTGCGGCGTTTGATTAAGGATGCAATCGAGGATCCTACAGAAGTTTTTATGACGCCGTGCGGCATGGAATCAGCTTTTGGCGGGATTTCCAAAGCTTATGCGGATCAGATTGGCCTTATGGTTATGGGAGAGTTTTCCCAGGATGCGGATTTGGAACCGGAATATGAGTTTCCTTATATCAAAGGTCGTCAAATAACAACAACGGAGGAAACGAGTATCGAAAAAGTGGCAGATAAAGAGGCTTATGTCGGCGTGTGCGATGAGGTGCATGTGGGGGTTTCTCTGATTTTTCAGCTGCTTAATGTTAAGGATTATATGAATTATATGATGCGGCATAAGGATAGCCAGGGGCGATGGCCTGTGCGCCTTTCAGGTTTGTCGGTGTCGGGAAAGATTATTCTGCCGGTTATGAAGGATGAGCAGCAGAGGGCTCAGGGGATTCGGGATACAAAAAATCGTAATAAAATGATTGCTGCGGCCAGAAATGGTGATCAGGAGGCTATTGAGAGTCTGACTTTGGAGGATATTGACTTGTATACAACGATTTCAAGGCGGGCAAAGTCGGAAGACATACTGACGATTGTGGAATCTTATTTTATGCCCTATGGGATTGCCTATGATCAATATTCTGTCATGGGAGACATTTTAAGTGTGGATTTGCTGAAGAATGTCTATACGGGCGAAGAAGTATGGCGGATGTGTCTGGATTGCAATGACCTTGTCTTTGATGTTTGTATAAATAAAGAAAATCTGATGGGAGAACCGGAGGTTGGGCGAAGATTTCGCGGTTCTGTATGGCTCCAGGGAATTGTGGATTTTGAAAATGAGTTTGAAAATTAAGTGTTTGACAATAAAGATGGTTGCCAAACCTGTGTATTATTGATATAATATATAGCTGTAGCCGGATATATCAATGGATGGCTGCAGCGAATTTTGTTTCCGTAGCTCAGCAGGATAGAGCGACCGCCTCCTAAGCGGTAGGTCGGGTGTTCGAATCACCTCGGGAACGTGTTTTGAGAGGATAGCAATGCTATGCTCTCTTTTTTTATCTTCATATAATTGTATATCTGGTGTATCTGCAAATGGACATATCTTTATATAAAAACATCTCTACATATACACATTCAATTTATAAATGGGCAGAGGCGTATTGAAAAATACATCAGCCAATGTTAAAAATAAAAATATACATCGAAAATAGTGATGAATAAATATACACAATTAATGCTGGAAAAAGAAGAAAAACACGCCCAAAAATTGTTAAAAAATTAACATAATAAATTAGAAAAACTAATAAAATGAGCAAGAATTAAAAACAAGGACCGGGGCTTGCGATTACAATTTATTTGTGTGCAGACAGAATATGGAGACGAAAGTTGTTATAAAAATTTTTTATTAATATATTTCATCTGTTGGGATGAATAAATGATAATCAAAATGGATAAAATGAAGGATTTAACTTTAAATCATGCAAAATAAAAAGACAAATCGGATAATTAATTAAATAATGAGAAACTCCCAAAATAAAAAATTATGTTACAATAAAAGTATTGATAATGGAGGTATGATAATGGCATATAATGAATTGGTAAAAAACTTCAATCGTATACGGGATTATATGCGTGAGTTTTATATTTACGGTTTTAAGAGCCGTGATGAATATACCAAAAAGAGCGCGCGCTCTTATGACGATGAACGCCGCCGTCTGGAAAGTTGGCTGGGGGATTATATGAAGTTTCGACAGACGCCGGACGGAAAGAATGTTTTCCTGTCTATTGACAGCCGTGTGTCTCATCACAATCCGCTGTATAAAGCCTTTAAAACAAAAAGCTTTACGGATGGTGACATTACACTTCATTTTATTTTGATGGATATTCTGACTGTGGCAGATCGTGTATTGTCTATTGGTGAAATCATGGAGCGGGTCGATGGATATTTATCTGTATTTTCCCGGCCAAGGCTGTTTGATGAGTCTACGGTACGTAAGAAGCTAAGAGAGTATGTAACTGAGGGCCTTGTAGTTACAGAAAAGCATGGCAGGGCATTATATTATACACGGTCTAAGGATGATTCTGTGTATGATACAGACGTTTTGGATTTTTTTTCAGAAATAGCCCCCTGTGGTGTGATCGGATCCTACCTTCTGGATAAGCAGGCAGTTCATAAGGCACATTTTGCATTCAAGCATCATTATATTACCAGTGCTATGGATAGTGAGATTGTTTACCAGTTGTTTCTGGCGATGAGTGAAAAACGGAGGATCATCATGGAAACGATTAATCGTCATAAGGATCGAATCTTTACGTACTGTGGGGTTCCTATTCGAATAATGCTCAGTGTGCAGAGCGGAAGACAGTACCTTATGGCTTACATACCGCAATTTAAACGAATGATGTCCTTTAGAATAGATTATATTATTTCGGTAAAGCCTGATGAAAAAAGTGATTGCTTTGACCTGCTTCGGGAGAAATTAAATGGTATGCGGCCGCATATGTGGGGCGTCAGTACAAAGGGAAAATCTGGTCAACGAATGGAGCATGTTGAGTTTACAGTTCACTATGATGACAATGAACAGCATATTCATCGCCGTTTGGAGCGTGAAAAACGCTGCGGCACGGTGGAGCGGGTTGATAAAAATACAAGCAGATTTTTTGCGGATGTGTTTGATGCAAGCGAGGTTGTACCCTGGATCAGGACATTTATTTGCCGCATCACGCAGGTGCATTTTTCTGACGAAAAACTGGAGGCACAATTTAAGAAAGATATTGAGGAAATGTACAGGTTATATAGAGTGGAGGGTGATTGATAATGATTTTCAGCGAAATATATGGGGTATATTATAATGCTGTTGCTGAGATTTTGAAAGAGGCGGCGAACCACCCGTTACAGGAAAATGAGCTGCGGCAGATTATTAAACGGCATGCTTTTGAGGAAAGTATTTTGAATATAGAACCAGCGCTGAAGGAAGGGCGATGGCAGCTTTTAAAGGCAGATGGTACAACACCGATTGTGCAGGCCCCTACAATGCCGCTGACGCGCATTCAGAAGCGATGGCTGAAAGCCATTTCCCTGGATCCGCGAATCCGGCTGTTTCAGGATAAAGTGATTGATTTTCCGGATATAAAGCCTTTGTTTACAAAAGACGATTATGATGTATTTGATCAGTATGCTGACGGAGATCCGTATGAGGATGCCGATTATATAGCCCGCTTTAGACTGATTCTGGATGCTATAAAAAATCGGTATCCGCTTGATATAGAGATGGAAAGCGGGAAGGGAAAGGCGATCAGCCTGCGGTTATTGCCGGAATATCTTGAATATTCGGAAAAGGATGATAAATTTCGGCTGATCGGTTCCGACGGATGGTTAGGCGGCACTGTGAATTTAGGGCGGATAATTTCCTGCAAACGATGTGAAAACAACGGCGATGTGTCAATAGCATCAAAGCTAACGGCCGCACGGCAGACCGTTACTTTTGAATTGGTTGATCAGAGAAATGCACTGGAGCGGGTGCTCCTCCATTTTGCCCATTTTGAAAAGCAGGCCAAACGGCTGGATTCGGACCGCTACAGGGTTACCGTAAAATATGAAAAAGACGATGAAACGGAAATGGTCATTCGAATTTTGTCCTTTGGGCCAATGGTAAAGGTTGTTGCACCGGTTCACTTTATAAATCTGATTAAGGAAAGGCTGATTAGTCAAAAAAGTTGGGGACAATAAGTTGTTCGCAACTTTTTTTCCATGATAAACGGATATAAGCTGTGTAGAATAGCATTAAAAGCACCAACAGCAATTTTTTCGGAGGCATATGGTATATTTGTTTGATAAAGGTGCTTTGTATAATAAAGGCGCATACAGCAATTTATTTTTTGAATAACAGGTTATATTAAAGCTGACGGATATTCATCCGTTATAAAAATTTGCGCCTTGTTTTTAGATGACTGCACAGGAGGAGAGAAAGATGCTGGAATATATAAAAAAAGAGGCAAACATGACACAGACTGAAAATGGTGCTGTTACATATGAGTCAACGGGCTCGGACTGCCTGAATCTGTTTGCGACAGCAGGGGCGCTCCGTCATGCGTGCAGGGAAGAAATTATTGCCCGGTTTGTGCGTGCTTATACAGAAAATCCGGATATTGCGATGAAGATTTTGTTTTTTGCAAGAGATATCAGAGGCGGACTGGGAGAACGAAGTGTATTCCGTACAATTTTTGCCTGGTTGGCTGAAAATGAACCGGCATCAGTAAAGAAAAATATAGAACATGTTGCCGAATATGGCCGTTATGATGATTTGCTTGTACTTTTAGATACAGCCTGTGAAAAAGAAATGCTGGCGTATTTAAAAGGCCAGTTTGAAGCAGATCTGACGGCAATGAAGCGGGGAGAAGCTGTTTCTTTGCTTGGAAAGTGGCTGCCATCTGTAAATGCTTCCAATGAACAAACCAAACGGAATGCCAAAAAGATCGCAAAAGCATTTGGAATGAATGATGCTTCATATAGAAAAGCTGTCACTGCCCTTCGTGCAAGCATCCGGATCATTGAGAATCATCTGCGTATGAAGGATTATACTTTTGATTACGCAAAGCAGCCTTCCAGGGCCATGTTTAAATACAAGTCAGCCTTCTTAAGGCACGATGGCGAAAGATATAAAGAATTTTTGTCAAAGGTTTCCAGAGGTGAGGCCGTGCTTCATGGGGATAATATTTCACCATATGAATTGGTGGAGCCCTATTTAACTACAGATTTTTTTGACTGGGATGGAGAGTGCTTCATGAAGAAGATTTCTGAGGAGGAAAAACAGGTTTTGAATGCGACCTGGGACAGCCTTCCGGATTTTGGAGGAAATGACAATGCGATCGCTGTTATTGACACTTCTGCTTCGATGTATGACGGTGATATGGCACGGCCTGTGCCTGCGGCTGTTGCTTTGTCTTTGGGACTGTATTTTGCAGAACACAATACCGGAAAATTTACTAATTGTTTTATAGAGTTTTCTAAGCGGCCGCAGTTGATTGAAATAAAAGGGGAGACCTTTGCAGACCGATTACGTTATGTATCTACGTTTGATGAGGTGGCAAATACTAATCTGGAAGCAGTATTTGATCTGGTTTTGGCAGCTGCATTGGACGGAAATGTTTCTCAGGAAGAACTGCCGGATAAACTTATTATTATTTCTGATATGGAGTTTGACTGTTGCGTAAGAAATGCATCGGCGGTTAATTTTCAGAATGCAAAAGACCGGTTTGAGGCTGCCGGTTATAAACTTCCGGAAATCATTTTCTGGAATGTGGCAAGCCGCAACAGGCAGCAGCCTGTGACGATGAATGAACAGGGGGTAGTATTGGTATCCGGTGTAACTCCACGAATCTTTGCGATGGTGGCTGGAGAGAATTTATCTCCATATACATGTATGATGGAAATTCTTAATAATGAACGCTACGTGTCTATCACCGCGTAGCATTTTCAGATTTTTATTTGTGATCTATCAAAATGAGACACTTCCATAAACCCCAGGATTGATTTTCAAAAGATGGGGCTTTATATGGAAGTGTCTCATTTTATTTATATATTGGCAGCATAGCTTGTCTGTATATTATGGTATAGATTATGCAGTGAAATATTGCGTTGGTATAGATTATGCTGAAATACTGCGTTTAATTTGGATCAACAGCAGGATCAGACTGACCCCCAGCAGTATATGGCCAATTCCGGCTATCCCGGCTATTGCCGCATTCATACCAGAGGAAAGCGCGGTACCAAGTACTTGGATTATGCCCCGCACGACAAACATTACAGCGGTCAGGTTCAGTCCAATGTGATAGACAGCCAGGATCCGTCCGGTCTTTGCGTTGGTAAAGGCAAAGTTTTTTTCCAACAGGATCAGCAGGAGGAAAAATATCATACCCAGAAGAAAGTAATGGGTATGCACGACGCCAAGGGCAGTTTTTCCGGTAAAACCGTTAAATTTAGTAAATTCCCGATAAAATACACCGCCTACCATTGCAAGGATGGCATATAACAAGGATATATTCATGTATCGTTTCATCATCTGGTTCTCCTTTATTCTTATTTTTATTTTGAACTTTGGCATCTGTATGCCATTCATCGATCATTCAGTTCATCCAAGATTAATCCTCTCAAAATACAGCATATAGTGGGCCCTTTGTATTGTCAAGAAAAATTAAAAGATTTTCCGGATCCTGGTTTGAGGCGGAAATGGCGTCTTATTTTTTTCTTGACTTTAAGTACGAAATCATACTATAATGTGTTTCGTTGCAAATACGAAATCGTACTCGGAGGTGTTTATGGATTTTATACAGGTTAATGAATTGCGAACTTTTAACCGAATTTACAGAGAAATTGATGATTTATATCATGAAATTGCGTTAAAGCTGGGGATTTCTGACAGCGCTTTCCTTATCTTTTATACGATTGTGGAATGCGGAGGCGGATGTTTGCAGATTGACATCGCTAATCGTTATTCAATCAGTAAGCAGACGATTAGTTCTGCCGTACGGAAATTGGAGGCCCAGGGCTTTATTGTGTTAAAAAAGGGCCATGGCCGTGACAGGCACATTTGTCTGACCGAAGATGGAACCCGATTTGTGAATGAGCGGATGATTCCTGTAATGCAGGCTGAAAACAGTGTATTTTCTGAAATGACGCCGGAGGAAGTTAAAGAACTTCTTGATCTGTCCAGAAAATATGAAGTGATTCTAAGGAAAAAATTCAATGAATTGGTTTCGAAATTGATATAAGGGGATGACACTATGAAAATACAGTTATCAGATCACTTTACTTATCGGAGATTGCTTCAATTTACGGTGTCTCCGATATTAATGATGGTTTGTACCTCGTTGTACAGCATTATCGATGGGTTTTTTGTTTCTAATTTTGTGGGAAAGACGGCTTTTGCGGCGGTTAATCTTTATATGCCGCTGATGATGGGACTGGGCGCTTTTGGATTTATGGTTGGTGCCGGGGGTTCGGCAATTATTTCAAGTGCATACGGAGCTGGGAAGCAGAAATTGGCGAATCGCTATTTCTCTATGCTGATTTATCTTACCATTGGTTTTGGCGTTATTGTCTCGATTTTTGGCTTTATTTTTATGCGGCCCATATCGGTTTGGCTTGGTGCCACAGGAGCGTTAATTGATTACTGCGTTGTTTACGGAAGGATTTTACTTATTTCCCAGACTGTGTTTATGCTTCAGAATGTTTTTCAAAATTTTCTGATTGCAGCGGAGAAACCGTCATTGAGCCTGAAAATATCAGTGGCAGCCGGAGTGACCAATGCGGTGTTGGACTTTTTATTTATTGTGGTATTTTCCTGGGGAATCGCAGGTGCGGCTGCGGCCACGGCCATTGGTCAGTTTGTGGGCGGTATTATCCCACTTGTGTACTTTGCGCGAAAGAATGACAGCTGGCTGCGCCTCGGGGCAACACAGTTTTATCCCCGCATTTTGCTTAAAACATGTACCAATGGTTCCTCGGAGCTGATGACCAATATTTCTTCCTCTATCGTTACCATTCTTTATAATATTCAGTTGATGAATCTGGCCGGTGAGGATGGTGTGGCCGCGTATGGGGTGATCATGTATGTAAACTTTATTTTTATTGCTATTTTTATCGGATATTCTATCGGCAGTGCACCGATTATAAGTTACCATTACGGCGCAGCAAATCATAGTGAGCTGAAAAATCTGTTTCGCAAAAGTTTGATTTTAAATACTGTGGCAGGTGTTGTTCTGACAGCGGCAGCCGAATTGTCGGCTGTACCACTGACAAAGATTTTTGTCAGTTATGATCAGACACTGTTTGATCTCACATTGAGAGGCTTTTACCTGTATTCACTGATGTTCCTTGTCTGTGGTGTGAACATGTGGGGATCTGCTTTCTTTACGGCACTGAATAATGGTCTTGTTTCAGCTTTGATTTCATTTTTGAGGACATTGGTTTTCCAGGTTGGTGCTGTTTTAATTCTGCCTGTTTTTATGGGGATTGATGGTATATGGCTGTCAGTCGTGGCTGCAGAAGTACTGGCTTTATTCGTGACGGTTCTATTTTTTATTTTGAAGCGGAAGCAGTATCATTATGCGTGATTTTTCAGTCCGGACAACCTGTGGTTAAAGACATTTCTGATAAAAATAACAGCAACAACCAGGCCAATGGCCTCGGCTGCAGGGAAGGCCGTCCAGATGAATGTCTGTGACTGGGGGAGCTGTGTCAGAATCCATGTCAGAGGCAGGGGAACAATAATCAGTCTGATCAAAGACAGAATCAGTGATTTAATGCCGCAGCCCAAGGCCTGGAAGACGCCCTGGAAAATAATGTTGGCGCCTGCAAAAAGGTAGCCCAGTGTGACAATGTGTATGGCGCGTATGCATAAGGTCATCGCTTCCGGCGAAAGGGCAAACATGCTGCATATCGGAGCTGCAAAAAGCTGGAGAAATACGGCGCCTGTGAACATTAATATCAGCGTATAAGTCATGCCGTATTTAAGGCCTTGAGTTATCCGTTTTAAATCACCTTTTCCGTAATTAAAGGCAACTACAGGTATGACAGCATTATTCATACCAAAGGCGGCGAAAAAGACAAACTGCTGTATTTTATAGTATATACCGAAAGCGGTGACGGCGGCTTCGCAGACGAATCCGAAAATAATGTTGATTCCATAGGACATGACGGACATGAGAACCTGCATTAAAATTGCAGGGGCACCGACACGATAAATATTGATAATAGTCTGAGCGCACGGCTTAAGGTAACGGAGGCTGCCGTTAATTTCATGATTCCAGGCATAGTGGAACCATGCATCCAGAATCAGGGTCAGGATCTGCCCTGCGATGGTTGCATAGGCCGCACCGGCAATTCCCAGTGCCGGGAATCCAAAGCAGCCAAAAATCAGTATGGGATCCAGGATAATATTTGTCAGTGCACCTGCCAGCTGGGCAATGGTAGATAAAGTTGTTTTTCCTGTACTTTGCAGCAGTTTTTCATAGATCATGGCGATAATTGTACCAAAGGAAAAAATAGTGCATATAGACAGGTAGGTTGTTCCAAGTTCAATGATCAGTTCATTTGATGTCTGAGTCTGTAAAAACTGGCGTACACCGAAAAGACCGAACAAAAGGAATAAAATATATGTACACAGGCTGGTAAAAATCGCATTTCCGGCAACCTTATTTGCCTGTTCATGCTTTCCGGCACCAAGGAGTGCAGACAAAAGGGCATTGGCGCCAACGCCGGTCCCAACACTTAGGGCAATAATAAGAACCTGAACAGGGAAGGCCAGTGTTAATGCATTGATGGCATAGTCACCGATATTGGAAATTTGGTCTGAGGTCATATTGCTGATAAAATAGCTGTCTACAATGTTATAAAATGCCTGAATGACCATTGAAATAATCATGGGTGTTCCCATTTTCAGCAGCAGACGGGACATTGGCGCTGTTCCCATTTTGTTTTGTGATATATTTTGTTCTGCAACGTTTTGTGGAGTAATGCTTTTGGACATGACATACCTTCTTTCATTTTGTTATTTTAGCAGGCTGGCCGTTAGATGGCTGCCTTTTATGCTGTCGGTCACCTGATGGCCTTTTTTTTCGGGAAAAATGCGCATAAAAAAGCACAAATCCCTGGATCTGTATATGCTTTACTGGTATCCAGTAAGGCGTATGCAGATCATCATGGACTTGTGCTTTTGTGTACCGACAAAGCAGTGACATGAATGGTTCATACGGATCAGATATATATTCTGAATTTTTGCACTGCAAGTCACAGTATATCATGTCTTGATGTGGGTGAAAAGCCTTTTATTTTGAAAATTATTTTCTCCGTTGCGCAGGTGCTGGGAAAAATGGGGGGTTAATCCCGCATCTGATTTATTGCCTGTTTAAGGAGACGTGCAAGGTTTAAGCCTCACACGGCCAGACAGTGCAGGCACCTTCGGCGCTGTCTCTGTTTAGCGGCTGCGCGAATGGGCCGGTCAGGGACTGTTTGCGCGGATGCCCAAGGTAGTCTTTTTCAAAATAGATCGGTGTGCCGTCAGGATTTTCAAAACACTGTTCTGGCTCAAAGGCTTCCCCCAGCATTTCGGTGCATACCCGTGGCAGTTCCATTTCCGGAAGAAAATCATAGAGATTGGTGTGCAGTGTATATTTTCCGTTGTTTTCTTTAAGCTGTAATGTAATTGGATGGGCAGTATCTGTCAATGCGGTGGTGTCCGTGTCGCATGGCTGGGCGCCGTTGAAATAAATGTTGCCGCCAGTATATACTGGGAGGTGGTCATAGTAGATGTCTTTTCCAAAATGATCCACAGCACTCTGGGCATTAAAGCGGCCAAAATATGTGTCAGCGTCTGGATATCCATTGTAAGGATGGGTACCGCATATAAAGGTGCACCGATCCGGCGTATCGGCTTTCATGGAACGGGCATAGTTGACCAGATCCTCACGGAGTGGCTGTTGAACAAAAATATTGTTATAAAAACGTGCATCGCCGTGAAGAATTGTCATAAAACCGGCAACCTCTGTGCGGTGGGGCACATGATAAGGGGTATATCTTGGCGTTGGCAGACGGTGTCCGCCGTTATCCGTACCCTGACCGACCCAGGTAAAGGAGCCTGCAATCAGATTGTGGACAAAGGCAATGCCCTGGGTGCTGATTCGGCCGGCGCATGGGGACAGCAGCAGATTATTGTCGATGAGTGTTGGTCCGTGGGATACTTCTACAAAGATATCTTCTCCAAGTGCAAGTCCGTTTATGAATTCTGTATTTTCAGGCGGAATATTATCGTGGAATAGGTTTTGTGTGACTCTTGTTCCCTGTGCCTGCCAGTCAAGCCATAGTCCGCGGGTACAGTGGTGGAAATGATTTCTGCGGATAATGACATCAATGGCAGCATGCATTTTGATACCGCCGATTTCTGCGCCGGCCAGTTCCTGCTTTACGTTAATGTGATGGATATGGTTATCCTCTATAACAGAGAATACACCGCCTAAATGCCCTACAATACCGGTTTGTCCACAGTCATGGATATGACAGCGACGCACGATATGGGAGCCAATATTTTCTTTTGTCCAGCCTTCAAGCTGAGCCTGGCAGATTGCATCACGTTCTGTCTGTGTACCATCCTTGAAGAAACGGGTTGACCATTTATTTTCATTGTTGGGCTGAAGGTATTTACCCAGAGTAATACCGCTGCATCTGGAGTCTGAAATTTCACAGTCCTCGATAATCCAGCCTTTGGACCAGTGTGGGCCTACCATACCGTCCTGATAAGCCGTAGGCGGTGCCCATGTTGTGGCGGCCTGCTTCACTGTAAAACCGGACAGAGTGATGTAGTTGACGCCGGTTTTATCCGGGTAAAAGCAGTTGCGCCGGACGTTGATTTCGACATCGGCTTCATTAGGGTTCACACCGCCGAAGTTGGCGTAAATTAATGTGTCTTCTCCGTCCTGTGTGGTAAACCATTGATACAAAGATGCTTCCGGTTCCCAGGATGTTGGTTTGATACATGGATTTTCAACCTGTTTGAGGCAGGGAACCTCGTACATGGATTTGCCATTCAGATAAACTTCTCCGGTATGAACCGGAATCTGGGCATTGTACCAGTCACCTGAAATAACGGTTGTATAGGGGTTATAGGTACCGAATATGGCATTGGAAATTCTGGCGGTCCATACATTCCCTTTATGTAATGTCCAGTTTTTTACCGGTTCGGCACCTGAAATGACTGCACCGTACGGAACCTGAGAACGGTAGGTTATACGATGACTGTCATCGGTACCGCCATTGATTGGACTCACATGTTCACGGTACATACCCGGAGCTACAAGGACCTCATCGCCGGCGACCGCGACAGCGGCAGCCGCACTGATTGTTTTAAACGGAAATTTAATCGAACCATCGCCGCCGGGGACTGCATTACAGGAAACATAATAAATCATAAGAAAACCTCCCTATTAAATGTTTTTATCCGCCGCAGACAAGAAGTATATTGACGGATAAAGATTGTGAATAATATAATTATACTGCGCTGAGCTGGATAAAAAAATAAAAATAATACCAATAAATATAACAATCCATTTAAAACAGTTCAGGCCGGTGTTTAATACTGTCTGTATCTGTAATTTCCCGAATGACTTTACATGGATTTCCGGCGGCTAAAACTCTGGGGGGAATATCCCGGAGAACGACGCTGCCGGCACCGATGACGGCTCCGTCACCGATGGTGACTCCGCCGCACACGGTAACATTGGCGGCCAGCCATACATCATTTCCGATGACAATAGGCTTTGCCATACATGGACCGAAAAGCTGGCCGTTTTCATCCTCTATATACCGGCGTTCTTCCGGAATCAGGGGATGTGCAGGCGTTGCCAGTGTACAATTCGGACCGATCATTACATGGTCACCGATGGTGACCGGGGCATCATCTGAAATCATAATATTGTAATTTCCGAAAAAATGATCCCCAATCGTTGTGTGGGTGCCATAATTAAAATAGATAGGACCCTGAAAGTAAACGCCGTGTCCGCATTTTCCCAGAAGCTTTGCGAGGATTTGTGATCGTTTTTCGGACTCATGTTCATAGGACAGGTTATAGTCGGTACAAAGATTATGGGCCACCCTCTTGATGGCGATCAGCTCCGGATGCTTGGCATTAAAAATTTTTCCGGAAAGTTCTTTTTCTTCTTCGCTCATTTTCATGTGTAAAACACCCCTTAAAAATATTTTTCGTGAGCAGTTTTTTGTCAGGCAAAATTGCTGCATCTTTAATTATTTTATCACATTAACCGTGAAAAATCATTGCCATATCTGTTTTTATCAGCTACTATATTTAATATGATAGGAGTGAGCGTATGCGGATTGCATTTTGTGATGATGAAGAGGCGCAGGTATTGGTTCTTCAAGACCTTGTGGAAAAATGGCGGGTAAAAAACTGTCCGGATCAACCGGTATTTCTGGACTATTATGAGAGTGGGGAAGCTTTTTTATTTGACAACCCCACGAATTTTCCTTTTGATGTGATTCTGCTGGATATTCAGATGGATCAGATGGACGGGATTGAGTTGGCAAGAAAGATAAGAATGTCTGATACCCAGGTTATACTGGCTTTTTTGACCAATTCTTCTGAGCATGTTTTTCAGGGCTATGAGGTGCTGGCCGCCAGATATCTGATGAAGCCTCTGCAGGCGGAAAAGGTTTTTGAACTGCTGGATTTTGTGGCCGGGAAAATGAATGTGCAGAAACAATATATGATTTGTAACGGGACTGACGGAATGGAGCGGCTGGAGGTGGCGGATATTGTCTATATAGAGGCTGAGGGCCATTATGTGACTTTTGTTTTAAGAACAGGGATAAAGTCTGATGGCAGCCTGCAAACCCGGCGTCTTAAAGTAAAAACCAGTTTTTCTATTGTAAGGCAGCGGCTGGCAGCTGCCAACGGAGACTGGGAGAAGGGGCCGGTGGAAAGCTGGTGTTTTATGACGATTCACAGAAGCTATATGGTTAATTTAAAGTATGTGGACCGTATCGGAAAGAATACCTGCATTTTAGGCAACGGAGACGAAATTCCCATAAGCCGTGTGCGCTATAATGAGATTAATGATGCTTTTATACGTTTTTATAAGGCCCGGGAGGGTGGTTTGTGGCTATGAATGAGTGGCTGGAATGTTTGTGCCCGGCGTTATGTATCTTGTCGGTGTCTGTGGGCTGGGGCTGTGGGGCAGTGCCGTTTCACGGCCGACCGCACAGGCGCCTTTTTAAATTTTTGGCCCTAATGTTTCTGCTTTTAGTTTCCGCGGGCCTTTGGGCCTTTTTATCCTGTTTTGTACATCTTTCTATAGCCGGGGATTTGACCTTGCTTGCTATTTTGACTGGAATTTTTGTGGCTCGGAGAATCTTTTTATTTCGTATGACGCTGCTTTACTATGTGTTGTTTAGCGGGAGTATGATTTTAGGTGCCTGTATTTTGCTGCTTTCCACTGAGTCCGGAGCACTGCTTTCCGGTATGACCTGTGTTTTTCTTACAGTTATTTTTTCCCTTTGCGAAAGCGGACAGCGATTTATCCGGCAGACTTATGAGGAACGTGCGGTTGAATATCAGAATAAAATTGTGATACGACAGGTGAGTGAGGTTCAGAATATTTATATGAATATGAGAGGCTGGCGTCATGATTATCATAATCATCTTCAGGCGCTTAAAGCATATCTTGGGACTGGGAACAGTGCTCAGGCTCAGATCTATCTTACAAACCTGGAAAATGATCTGAATCAGGTTCATCAGCTGATTGAAACCGGAAATGTGTCTCTGGATGCGATTTTAAATTCAAAGCTGTCCCTTGCCATTCAGGAGAATATAGAGGTGGATTATAAGGTTGCGGTTCCCCAAAAGCTGACGGTTCGAGACTTGGATTTATGCGTGCTGATCGGCAACTTGATCGATAATGGCGTGGAGTCCTGTCAGAAGATGGAGAGCGGGAAAAAATACATTCATTTTTATATGGGTGTTTTGAAAAAACAGCTTTATATTTATGTATCCAATGCCACGGGGGAGTATGTGCGGCGTCTGGATGATGCCTATATCACAACAAAGCGGGGCAACCATGGACATGGGCTTAAACGTATTAATGGTATTGTGGATAAATACGACGGGTATATTAACCGTCAGAATGAACCCGGTGTTTTTGTGACCGAGATTATGCTTCCCCTATAATGAAGTATCTATTCTTGAATTTTATACATTTCGTGCACGGAAAATAACTTTCCGTGCACGTTTTTTCTTTTCCGGGGATTTAGGTATATAATAAAATGCAGGTGGGAAAAGGAGTGATTCAATGAAAAGGGAAAACAATAATGATTCCAAAAGGGAGAAAAGATACAGTCTGTTTTCAAATTATTGCTATGCTTATGGAATTGTATGGAAATACAGAAGATATTTGCTGCTTATGGATTTGGGAAAGGTCATCTTTTCGGTGGCAGCAGCGCTTGTGGGGGTGTTAATTCCTGCGGCGGTGATCGGAGCCCTGGAACAGGGCGCGGATATGGATATGTTTGTCAAGACGATGATGGTTATTTTTGGTCTGGCCGTTATTGTTTATAGCATCAATGGTTTTTTTGAGGGTACCCGGTTCAGGTACATTGATTTGAGATGCAGTACCACGGTTATGATGCTGTATGAATCATCGATACATGCGGATTATCAGTGGCTGGAGCGTGAAGATGTTCAGCAGAAATTATCCAGGGCCGAAAATGCGATAAACGGTAATGAGAATGGTTTTGAAGGCTTCTGGATATATAATGCAGATCTGGCTGTGAATGTGGCCGATCTGATTGTTTATATATGTATGGCGGCCTCGATTCAGCCGGTGGTGATTTTACTTTTAATGGCTGTATCTGCATTGCAGCTGATTGTCTATGCGGGAGCCAGGTCTTATGAAGAAAAACATAAAAAGGAAAAGGGCAGTCTTTGGATGCAGCTCAAATATTTTGAACGGGTGACCGATAAAGTAGAGGCGGGGAAGGATGTTCGGCTTTTTCATCTGGCACCGTGGCTGACAGACAGCTACAAGGTTCGGATGAAGCAGATACGGCGGCTGCTTACAAAGGAGCGAAGCGCTTATTTTGCTTATGATCTTACAGGGGTTATTCTTTCTTTTCTTCGGGATTTTGTCTGCTATGGCTATTTACTGAACCGTCTGATGAATGGAATGTCTGTTTCTCAGTTTGTATTTTATCTGGGGATCGTTTCAGGATTTGCGGTATGGTTTTCAAAAATTTCAGAAAATCTGGCACTGGTAGGGGGCTGTCATTTGGATATCAGCGATTACAGACGGTGGACAGATGGTGTGCAAACTGTGGATAAAGGAAAAAAAGATTTAAAAGACTGTGGACAAATGTCTGTAGTGTTTGAAGATGTAAGTTTTTCATATCCAGGAAGCGATAAACCAGTATTGGATCATATATCCTTTAAAATAGAGCCGGGCAAAAAAATGGCCCTTGTAGGGACTAATGGTGCAGGAAAAACAACCATTGTCAAGCTGTTATGCGGGCTTTATCATCCGGACTCCGGGCGGATTCTTGTCAATGGTACGGATTTAAGTGCGCTTTCCCTGGAATGCTATCAGAAGGCGATTTCGGCAATTTTCCAAAAGCCATTAGTGTTGGAAACATCGGTTATCGAAAATGTTTCCTGCCTGCCCGCCCATGAAGCTGACCGGGAACGCTGTGAAACGGCGTTGAAATTAGCGGGGCTGTATGATAAAGTCAGGGCATTGCCGGATGGCATTATGACTGCTTACGGAACCGCTACAGATGAAAATGGGATTTATTTTTCCGGGGGAGAATTTCAGAAACTGGTATTGGCCAGGGCATTATATAAAAATGCATCGTTGATTCTTCTGGATGAACCTACAGCTGCCATGGATGCTGTTGCGGAAAAGGATACATATGAACTTTACAGCAGTGTATTTAAGGATGTTTCTACACTGTTTATATCTCATCGACTGGCATCGACACGTTTTTGTGATGAGATTCTGTTCCTGGAAAAGGGAAGAATCGTTCAGCGGGGGACCCACGATCAGCTGATGCAGCAGGTCGGCGGATATGCAAAAATGTTTGAGGTTCAGAGTCGGTACTATCAGCAGGGAGGTGAAGCTGTATGAGCCCCTTTTCAAACGTAAAAAAACTTTGGCGCTTTGTGGCACTGCATTCCAAAGACCATAAGTATATGCTGCCAGCGCTTTGTATTTATGGATTGTCTGCTTCTACAATGACTTTTATCAGCCTGGTTTTTTCTTCGGCTATTATGGATGACGTGATTGCCGCTGATTTTGAGATGGCGGGGAAGCGGGTTTTGTGGATGCTGTCATTGCTTTTGATTTTGGGGATTGTATCAAAACTGAACGGGCAGATGATTAAAGTATGGGTGGGTACACTTTCCAATGATCTGAATGAAAAGCTGATGGATAAAATGTTTTCCATCCAGTATCAGAAAGCACAGTCCCCAGAAACGCTGGAGTTTATCCGCCAGATCAGAAGCAATATCCAGGCGTCAGGAAGCAGCGGCGCTTTGCTGGATCGGATGGCCAGTCTGCTTGTTCAGATATGGACCTGTATTTATGCCCTTGTTTTTATTGTAATTCTTTTTACAAAAATTGGAACCGGACAAAAAGGGTTTTTAAATTCCTGGGCAGCAGTTGCATGTCTGGGTGTATTGATCGGTGGGGGCTGTCTTGGCTGTTATTTTATTCAGAAGCTGTGTGACCAGGGCTATCAGAAAATGCAGAAAAAGAACCGGCGCAATAATACGGCTTTTTCCTATGTGTCTCAGTTATTATTTGACTATGAAAACAGCAAGGATATTCATATTTTTAAATTATATCCTTTGATTAAAAATATTTTTGAACGTTTTCAGGATAACGGCTATACTCGTTGGGCGTGTAAAAACGGTGGCTGCCAGGCGGCTATGGCGGCGCTGATTCAGCTGTGTGCGGCATTCTCCTATATTTATGTCGGCGGCAGAGCGATTTACGGTGCAATCGGTGTTGGTTCGGTGCTTTTATATGCAGGTTCCATTAACCGTTTTTCAGATTCCATTCAAAAATGTATTGCCCAATTTGGAGAATGTCAATATATTCTCACTTACATTAGTCAGGTTCAGGATTTTTTGAAACTTCCGGACATGGATTATGAAGGCACACTTCCGGTTGAAAAAAGGGATGATGCCAGATATGAAATTGAATTTGAAGACGTGTGTTTTAAATATCCAGGAACAACAGAACCTGTTCTTGATCATGTCAGCCTGCGGTTTGAGATTGGTAAAAAAATTGCTTTGGTTGGCAGAAACGGTGCAGGAAAGACTACCTTGATTAAGTTACTTTGCCGCCTGTATGCGCCGGATTCAGGTCGAATTCTCCTCAATGGCGTGGATATCCGTTATTATAATTATCAGGAGTATACGGATATTTTTTCGGTTGTATTTCAGGATTTTAACCTTTTTTCTCTTCCTGTGAGGGAAAATATTGCCGGAGGAAGCCGGGTGGATACGCAGCGGATGTGGAAGGCATTGGATGAGGCCGGGATGCAGGCACGTGTTTTAAAGATGGAAAATGGTGCAGACACAATTTTGTATAATTATACCGGCACAGGTGTGGATATCTCCGGCGGGGAGGCACAGAAGCTGGCTTTAGCCAGGGCTTTGTATAAGGATGCACCGTTTGTAATTCTGGATGAACCTACAGCGGCCCTTGACCCGATCGCGGAGGCAGAAGTGTACAGTCATTTTAATGATATGATCAGAAATAAGACGGCCGTTTACATTTCCCACAGAATGAGCAGCTGCCGCTTTTGCGATGAAATTCTTGTACTGGATCATGGAAAAATCAGGGAGCGGGGAGATCACGAGACGTTGATGGCCAAACAGGGGATTTATGCGTCCCTGTTTAATATTCAGGCTCAGTACTACGCATTTGGGGATGAAAACGGGACAGATTTGTTATATAATAATTAAGTAGTCAAAGGCCGGAGCGTGCCAGCTTCGGCCTTTAAATTTAAGTTGGAGGTATTATTGTGGAAAACAAAACGTATTTGTATGAGTGTGAAGCCAGCCGAATCCGTCTGGCCGGGGAGATTGCAGCTGAATCGATGGTGCTTCTTAAAAATGAGGATCAATGCCTGCCGCTTTCGCCGCAGACCGTCGCCTTTTTCGGAAGGGCCTGTTATCGGCCAAATCTTGGGGGTATGGGGTCTGGTATGTCCTTTAAGGGCAAGGAAGTGCCCACAATTTATGGCGCCTGTGAGAAGGCCGGACTGATACCTGAGGAAGGACTCCATGGATTTTACAAAGATATTTTTGACCATGAAGAACCTTTTGATCCGTTTAAGGCGCTTATGGAATCCGGAACCGACCTGGTGGCCAGCGGTATTATTTATGACATTTTCGGTCGTTATAATGCACAGATTCCGGAGAATGCGGTGCCAGAGATTCTGGTTCAGTCGGCAGCGCGCCGCACAGATACTGCAGTGTTTGTATTTGGAAGAAATACTGGCGGTGAGGAGTGTGACCGCAGGGTTGAGGATGACTATTATTTGCTGGACAGCGAGAAAAAGCTGATTGATCAGATTTGTCAGGCCTTCCCTCGGGTCATTGTTCTTATGAATATTAATGGCGTCACTGATTTTTCGTGGATATCAGATTATGAATCCATTAAGGCGGTTGTGTATATTGGGACGGCCGGGGAGCAGGGGCCGGAGGCTGTGGCCAGATTGCTTACAGGGGAGGCGGTTCCGTCTGGCAAACTGGCCTTTACGGTGGCAGATGCCTATGAGGCCTATCCCACAGCGGAGACGTTTAGTTATAACAAGGATGTTCCGGAAAGCATTAAAGAATATAAGGATTATGGTCTGGATGCCATGGCTAATGGCAGTGAGGGGTTTGATAAAAGCCCGGTGACCCTTTACCGGGAAGGGCTGTACATGGGGTACAGGTATTTTGATTCTTTTGGAAAAAAGGTTTTATATCCTTTTGGCTACGGACTGTCTTATGCAGATTTTCAAATTTCCAAGCTTTGTGTAAGGTTAGAAAGTACAGACAGGCGTTGGGGGCAGTGTGTAGTAAAGGCCTGTGTGCGTAATGTATCTGAGCGGTTTTCCGGTAAAGAGGTTGTCCAGGTTTATATTTCTGCGCCAGACGGCTGTCTGGAAAAGCCGTATCAGTCTTATATTGGCTGTGCCAAGACCGGTGCGCTTGCTCCGGGAGCCGAGGAGACGGTGACCATCCGTTTTGATCTTAAAGATATGGCTTCATATGATGAGGCGCGCGGCGCCTGGATTTTGGAACCTGGAAAGTATTTTATACGTGTGGGAAATTGTTCAAGAAATACCCATATTGCAGGGGCCCTTGTGTCGGATGCCGAGATTATCTGTGAACAGCTGGAAAATGCGCTGTCTCTTCAGCCGGTCAACCGGGATAAAATTAATTTTATGACAGCCAAAGGGATCTGTCCGATTACATATGACGGAGAAGCCGGAGAAATGGAAAATGCGCCTGCCGTAAAAATGACGAAAAAGGATGTTATCGGCGGCAGGTGTGCATCTGCAGACCAGGACTGTACAGGCGAAGCGCCGGCAGTCTTTGATCAGGCCGATGCCGGCAGACCGGTTTTAGATGATGTCTCAGATTTTTCCCCAGGTCTTTCCACAGATTCTGTGTATCGTTTGTGTGATGTAAAGGCAGGACGGGTTTCTATGAAGACGTATTTGTCCCGGTTTACCACACAACAGCTGATGGCACTGGCTGTGGGGTATGGCCCGGGTCTGCCTTTTGGCGGAATGGGGATGAAGCTGCCCTGTACCATTCAGGATGATCAGGGTCAGGATTTAACGGTCAATACGCATAAGACAGGAAATATGGGATATGTGTCCCCTGCAATTTTAGAGTACGGTATTCCATCTGCATTTTATAAAGATGGTCCGGCCGGTGTTGGCATGACTGCATGGCCAACTGGTATGACGCTGGCCTGCAGTTTTAATACAGATCTGTTTTATGCTTTTGGGGCAGCCTGTGGCTATGAAGCGCGGATCCAGAATGTGGACAGCTGGCTTGCACCGGCATTGAATCTTCACCGCAATCCTATTGGCGGCAGAAATTTTGAGTATTTTTCGGAAGATCCTTATGTGGCCGGAATCTGTGGACTTTACATTTGTCGGGGTTCCTATGAGGAAAACAAAGTGACCTGCTGTCCAAAGCATTTTGCGCTGAATGAGCAGGAAACTTACCGTCGGGGCAGTTCCAGAAAATCCATTGATGCGGTGGATACGATTGTCACTGAACGGGTGGCCAGAGAATTATATTTGAAGCCTTTTGAGATGGTTCTTAAAAATGCGCCGGTGACCACGCTGATGACCTCTTTTAATAAAATTAACGGCACATTTGCCGGAGGCAGTTATGATTTATGTACGAAAATACTCCGGGATGAATGGGGCTTTAACGGTGTGGTCGTGACCGACTGGGGTGATATGGACATTGTCGTGGACGGTGCAGATGCCGTAGCTGCCGGGAATGACGTGGTAATGCCTGGAGGTCCGCCAGTGATTGAGCAGATCCAGAAAGGTTTTGAAGCCGGCCGGGTCAATCGGGAACAACTGGAAAAGGCTGTGGCGCATTTGCTGAATTTTGTGGGAGACTGTCCGTCGTTTAAAGGGGAATAAGCCCTTTAAAATGTTTGCTGTAAAATAAAGGCAACATAAAGTCGGTCCGGTAAATTTACAGAAAACATTGTTCACTGCATCAGATTATGCTATACTTTTTAATAAAAGTGACTAAATGTCAGTGGTGGGCGGAGAAAAGCGCAGTCAGCACTGATACTGGAGGTATTTAAATGAAGAAGATTATTTTGACCGGTGACCGGCCGACAGGAAGACTTCATGTAGGACATTATGTGGGTTCCCTTAAGCGCCGTGTGGAATTACAAAATTCCGGAGAATATGATGAAGTATTTATTATGATTGCAGACGCACAGGCGCTGACAGATAATGCAGATAACCCTGAAAAGGTTCGCCAGAATATAATCGAGGTGGCACTGGACTATCTGTCCTGCGGCCTGGATCCTTCAAAAACAACCATGTTTATTCAATCTCAGATTCCTCAGCTTTGCGAGCTGACCAATTATTATATGAATCTGGTTACTGTGTCCAGACTTCAGAGAAACCCAACCGTGAAATCTGAAATTCAGATGCGGAATTTTGAAGCCAGTATTCCGGTGGGATTTTTTACTTATCCCATCAGCCAGGCTTCAGATATTACGGCATTTAAGGCAACAACGGTTCCTGTTGGTGAGGATCAGCTGCCTATGCTTGAACAGACAAAGGAGATTGTACGTAAGTTTAACTCTGTTTACGGGGATACACTTGTGGAACCGGAAATCTTGCTCCCGAATAATAAGGCATGCTTAAGACTTCCCGGCACAGACGGCAAGGCTAAGATGAGTAAGTCGTTAAATAACTGTATTTATCTTTCTGATTCCGCAGAAGATGTCCGCAAGAAGGTGATGTCCATGTTTACAGATCCGAACCATCTGCGTGTGGAAGATCCGGGACAGGTTGAGGGCAATGCTGTGTTTACCTACCTGGATGCATTTTGCCGTGAAGAACATTTTGAACGTTATCTTCCGGACTATAAAAATCTGGATGAGCTTAAAGCCCACTATACAAGAGGTGGCCTTGGCGATGTGAAGGTTAAGAAGTTTTTAAATAATGTCCTTCAGGAAGAATTGGAGCCAATTCGTCAGAGAAGAAAGGAATTTGAGAAAGATATTCCTGCGGTTTATCGAATTCTTGAGGAAGGCAGTAAAAAAGCGGAGGCTGTGGCAGCTGCAACCCTTGCCGATGTAAAGCGGGCAATGAAGATTAATTATTTTGAGGACAAAGAGCTGATTGCGGCGCAGTCAGAAAAGTATGGTGCTTAAAAAATAAGTGATTCAAGATTGAATCGGATAAGAGTTAAAAGCCAGTGTGTTTCTCAGCGCTTAAGTGACTGCGCCGGGAAACATACTGGCTTTGTTTATTTTATGAATAATTATAGTTTACTTACAAATAAGGCACGGATGGCATTGAGTACGGCGATAATCATGACGCCGACATCGGCAAAGATGGCCAGCCACATATTGGCAATGCCAAGGGCGCCAAGGACCAGGCAGATGAACTTAATACCAAGAGCAAATCCAATATTTTCATAAACAATTCGCAGACATTTACGGGATATTTTAATAGCCTTGGCGATTTTCATCGGATCATCATCCATAAGCACCACATCGGCGGCTTCGATTGCTGCGTCAGAGCCCATGGCGCCCATGGCGATGCCAATGTCTGCTCTGGAAAGGACAGGGGCATCGTTGATACCGTCCCCAACAAAGGCCAGTTTTCCGTTTTCCGGCTTTTGTTTAAGAAGTTTTTCCACCCAGGTGACTTTATCGGCAGGCAACAGTTCACTGTGAATTTCATCAATTCCCAGGGAGGTCCCAACCTGATCAGCGACTTTTTTGGCATCTCCGGTAAGCATAATAGACTTTGAAACACCGGCGGATCTAAGGGCCGCAACCGCTTGTTTGGCACGCGGCTTGATGATGTCGGATATTACAATATGGCCGGCATAGCTGCCGTCAATGGCCATGTGAATAATGGTTCCCACATGATGGCAGTCTTTATATTCAATACCAAGGTGCTTCATCAGCTTTGTATTGCCTGCGGCTACCGTATGGCCGTCAACCTTGGCAATCACACCGTTGCCGCTGATTTCCTGGATATCGCTGACTCTGGAACGATCAATTTCATGACCGTAGGCCCGCTGCAGGCTTTTGCTGATGGGGTGTGAGGAGGCGCTCTCGGCCAGGGCCGCATATTCCATCAGCTGATTTTGCGCCATGATGTTGTGATGAACCGCATTGACTTCAAATACACCTTCGGTCAGTGTGCCGGTTTTATCGAAAACAACGTATTTTGTTTTAGACAAGGTTTCCAGATAATTGGAACCTTTTACAAGGATGCCTTCCTTACTTGCACCGCCGATTCCGGCAAAAAAGCTGAGAGGAATACTGATGACCAGTGCGCATGGACAACTGATGACAAGGAAGGTCAGGGCCCGGTAAACCCATGTGTACCAGTCAGCCGGCAGCCCCATAAAGAGCATCCGTACAACCGGCGGAAGAACTGCCAGTGCCAAGGCACTGTAGCATACGGCGGGGGTATAGTATTTGGCAAATCTGGAAATAAAATTTTCGGATTTGGATTTTCTGGAGCTGGCATTTTCTACAAGTTCCAGAATTTTAGATACTGTGGATTCTCCGAATTCTTTTGTTGTCTGAATTTTTAGAACACCTGTCATATTGATACAGCCGCTGATGACCTCATCACCGCATTTAGCTTCGCGGGGAAGGCTTTCTCCGGTGAGAGCGCTGGTATTCAGACTGGAATTACCCTGTACAATGATGCCGTCAATCGGTATTTTTTCTCCGGGCTGTACGACAATAATGGTTCCTATTTGGATTTCATCCGGATCCACACGTTCTAATTGACCATCATTTTCAATATTGGCATAATCCGGGCGAATGTCCATCAGTGCGCTGATATTTCTGCGGCTTTTGCCGACAGCATAGCTTTGGAAAAATTCACCGATCTGATAAAACAGCATAACGCCAATGGCTTCAGTGTAATCCCCGTTATCATAAAGTGCAATGGCAATGGCGCCGATTGTGGCAACCGCCATCAGAAAATTTTCATCAAATACCTGGCGGTTTAAAATTCCCTTAAAGGCTTTTTTCAAAATATCATAGCCAATAACCAGATAAGGAACAAGATAAAGTATAAAACGGATATAACCTTGTACCGGAACAAAACTCAGAATTACCATTAAAACAGCAGCAATAATAATTCGGAGCAACATTTTTTTCTGCTTTTTATTCATTGTTGACCTCTCTATCAATTAAATAAATGTTTAATTGTTTCTTGTGATTTAAGC
Source organism: uncultured Lachnospiraceae bacterium (assembly GCA_905199445.1). Classification (GTDB taxonomy): domain Bacteria; phylum Bacillota; class Clostridia; order Lachnospirales; family Lachnospiraceae; genus Catenibacillus. The sequence continues at coordinate 57,197 of CAJKGK010000024.1, forward strand.
ACCTGCAAAAGATCGGGTGCTTTGCAGGTGCTTTAAAATTAAAGGAAGATTTCACATTCATCTTCAACCTTTTTGCAGTTCTTTAAAACATCTTTCATAACGGTTTTAGGATCCTGACCATCTTCAAATTCTACAATCATTTTCAGTGTCATAAAATTAACGGTGGCATCTTTAACCCCGGCAGTATGTTTGGCGGCATCCTCCATCTTATTTGCACAGTTTGCGCAGTCTACATCAATTTTATAAGTCTTTTTCATAGTAAAAATCTCCTCGTATTATAAAGTAGTAGTGTTTATAGACCCTCTCCAAGGTCTATATGCT